>CABRHW010000012.1 GCA_902470765.1 uncultured Collinsella sp. | reverse complement strand
CCAGCATGACGCGGCTGAGCTCGCCGCCCGACGCAATGCGGCGCAGGGGACGTGGCGTCAAGCCGGCACCGCTGCGGTATAGCAGCTCGTAGCTCGAAGGACCAACGGGCGTCCACTCAGCACGGGGAAGATCGCGCGACTCCCAGACGAGCTCGGCGCCGCCCATCTCCAAGCGAGCCATCTGGCGGCCGACCTCGTGGCAGAAGCGCGGGGCCGCCGTATTGCGAGCGCGCTTAAGTGCCCTGGCAGCAGCGAACAGCTCGCGCTCGGCGCTCCCGAGTGCCTCACGCGCCTTTTTGATCTGTTCATCGCCATCATCGACCAGCGACAGCAGCTCTTGTGAGCGGTCGCGCATGGCAAAGACATCGTCCATGGTCGGACCCCACTGACGCAGCAGGCCCTTGAGGTCGGAATACCGCTCGCGCATGCGAGCGAGCTCGCGAGGATCGAAGGCGACCCCATCGCGATAGGAACGAAGCTCGTTCGCGCAATCCTCAAGAGAGATGCAGGCATCCGAAAGTGCATCGGCAATGTCGCCCAGTTTGCGATCGACGGTAGCCATTCGGGAAAGCTCCGCCACGGCACTGTTCACGGCATCGAGCGCTCCCCCTTCGGCGGCAAGCGATGCATGGGCATCGTTAGCCGTGGCAACCAGTACCTCGGCATGTTCGGAGCGCGGCAGCAGTTCCTCGAGTTCCTCATACTCGCCTGGCTTGGGGTCGACCTCGCCGATGCGCTCGAGGGCAAAACGCGCTTCCTCGACGCGACTCCCCTGCGCACGCGAGGCCTCCTCGACGCGACGGACCTCCTTGGCAGCCGCGCGCGAGGCTTTAAAGCAGGCGCGGTACACATCCAGCGCCTCAAGCGCAGAGCGCCCCGCCCAGGCATCGACCATCGCAACGTGATGCGCCGGATCGAGCAAGCGCTGGTGCTCGTGCTGGCCGCACAGATCCATCATCACGCCAACGCGCTCCGAAAGCTCGCGCACACTGGCGATGCGGCCGTCAATCTTCACGCGACTGCGGCCCTCGGCAGAAAGGCTACGCTGGACCGTGAAACCCTCCGTGTCGTGTGGACCGTCGAACAGCCGCGCCTCAACGCTAGCAAGCGCCTCGCCCTCGCGCACCGTCGAAGAATCCGCGCGCTCGCCCAAAATAAGCTTGAGGGCCGAGAGCAGCGCGGTCTTGCCGGCGCCGGTTTCTCCGGTCAGAACCGTTAGGCCCGCGCTCGGAACCAGCGTCGCCTCGCGAATGAGTGCAATGTTAGAAACCTGCAGCTCATCGATCATGACGGACTCCGTAGAAAACGCGGCTCACCGAGTTATAGAAGCTCTCGGGGCCGTAATCGAGGAGCAGCACATCTCCGGGCCCGCGGCGCACAGCCACGCTCTCAACGGTGCCGTCGCAGGTAATAAACTGTCCATCGATAGCAATCGCCGGAACACTCGGACGGTCATCAGACATAAAGATCTCGACGACATCACTCGGCGAAGTCAAAAAGGCACGAGCCTGAATGGTGTGCGGCGCAATGGGTACGCAGACCATGCCCGTATAGTCGGGGCTCACGATAGGGCCGCCTGCGGATAGTGCATAGCCAGTGGAGCCGGTCGCCGTGGACACGACCACGCCGTCGCCACGCAGGCGATCGATATGGTGGCCGGACACCGTGATGTCAAACTCGACCATATCGGACAGGGGGCCGCGCGTGAGCGCCATGTCGTTGAGGGCGAACGTGCGCACGACATCCTTCGTACCGTCTTCGCGCACGGACACGATATCCGCAGCGATGGTGGCGCGACGGCTCACATGCAGCTCGCCGGACAGGGCGTCGCTTACGACCTGCAGAATGTCGCGCTCCTCGGGACTCGCAGCAGTTAAAAAGCCCAGGTGACCATAGGAAAGACCGAGGATAGGAATCTCGCGATGGTTGAGGATGCGGGCAGCGCGCAGCAACGTACCGTCCCCGCCGAGCGTAATGACCAGATCGGAGCCGTCAATATCAGGCGTGCTTTGAATCTTCGATCGCTGGTCGGCAGCCCATGCGACTTCATAGCCCTGGCGCGTCAGCCAAAGCTCGAGCATCAGGCCGCTCTCGACCGCCTCTTGCTTGTAGTAATTGGGAACCAGAAAGACCTTCATAGCGTTGCAGCTTTCTCGCTCAAAACCGATACCTGGGATTGCAGCTCATCGTCGGCGCGCTCGCCGGGGGCAAACCTCGTGCCGTACAGGAAAAACTCAACGTTTCCCTTGGCACCATGAATGGGCGACACGCAGACATCGACCGGGAACAGGCCCTTGGCAGCAAAGAGTTCAACCGCCGCCACGAGTGTATCGTGGCGCACGGCGGGATCGGTCACAATGCCGCCCTCACCCACCAGCGCCGCCGGAGCCTCAAACTGCGGCTTTACGAGCGTGCAAAACGAACCCGAAGGCTTCAGGCACGCCAGCACGGCGTCGATGATATTCGCGATACTCGTAAACGATACATCGCACACGGCCAGATCGATAGCACCGCCGTAGCCGAGCTCGGGCAACTGCGTCACATTCGTGCGCTCGTGGAGCGTCACACGATCGTCTTGGCGCAGCGACCAATCGAACTGGGCGCGACCCACGTCCACCGAGACAACGGTCGCAGCTCCGCGCTTGAGCAGGCAATCGGTAAAGCCGCCGGTAGAGCAGCCCACATCCAGACAGGCAAGGCCCGTCGGATTGATGCCAAACGCATCAAGTGCGCCTTCGAGCTTAAGACCGCCGCGGCCAACATAGGGAATGCGCCCCTTCACGTGCAGCGGCAGGCCCGGGGTCACCTTAAGGCCCGGCGAAGTCAAGCGCTCACCGCCACTCGAGACCAAGCCGGCCATAAGAGTGCGAAGGGCATCCGCGCGATCGGCGCAGATGCCCTGTGAAATCAGTTCGTCATCAAGACGCACGCGTTTCATGAATGCCATCAACCATTCGTATCCGGAGATGCGGCCTAGCTATCCTGGGATTCGTTTGCCGCATCCTCATCATATTCCTGCTCGAGCTTGTCGGCCTCACGCGGCGTCAGCTCAAACTTGTCGACCATATCGACCGCGCGGGAGCCCAGCTCAATCGCCTCGTCAAACAAATCGAGCGAACGCTCCAAGGAGGTATCCTTGGAACGAACGGTAGCGATGATCTGGTCCAGACGGTCCGAGATCTCGTCGAAGTTGCGGACGGAACCCTCTGGCATAGCTACTCCTCGACGGAGTCGACAACAGCCTCGGCGGCGTCCGCATCCTCGGCCAGCACGCCAGCCTCAGCCTGGGCAACCGCAACCTTGGCGGCAGCCTCGGCAGCCTGTGCCTCCTCGCGAGCGCGATCTTCGGCCAGCAGCTCTTGGTACAGGTCCTCGCCTGGCAGCTCCTCGCTGCGAGCGATCTTGCCCAGCACGCCGTTGACGAACGAAGCGGACTGGTCGGTGCCATAGGCCTTGGCAAGCTCGACAGCCTCGTTGATTACGATGGCGTCCGAGACCTCCTCGTCGGTGAGGAAGCGCATCTCATAGACGGCGATACGCAGCAAGTTGCGGTCGGCGCCGGGCATGCGCATAAGATCCCAGTTCTTGGCGACGGCGCGCAGAGCGCAGTCGATACGATCGATATGCTCGTAGGCACCGCGGCAAAGCTCCAGCGCATAGGGGTCGAGGGGACCCTTCGAGATAAGGAAATCGCCCTCGAGGACGCGCTCGAGCGGGCTGTCCGTGGCCTCGGCCTGGAACAGCAGCTGCAGCGCCTGACTGCGGGCAAGCGTGCGCCCGCGATAAACCTTAAGGCTCAAAGGTTACTCCTTGGGGAAAACGAGGCCGTCAATGCAAACGTCAACGCGCTCGACCTCGACGCCCACCTGAGCATCGATGGCAGCGACCACGGCGGCGCGAACGGCCTCGGCGAGTTTCTTGAACGGATAGCCAAAGAACACCACGACACGCACGGTGAGTGCGAGCTTGTCGCCGACGACCTCGGCCTCGGCCGCCGGCTCGGAAGCAGGGGCCTTGGACGAGAGCATCATGGAGACAAGGTTGGTGGCAAGGTCCTTGACGCCAACGGAGGCGATGCCCTCGACATCGGACACGGCGCGCGAGACGATGGCGGTCAAAACATCGGGCGAAATGCCGATGCCGTCAATCTTGATTTCCTGGGGCATGAGTCCTCCTAGAAGAGTTGGTTGCTAGACGCGGGAGACGAACTTGCCGTCGCGGGTGTCAACCTTGATGACCTCGCCCTCGTTGAGGTACATGGGGACCTGGATGACAGCGCCGGTGTCAATCGTGGCCGGCTTGGTGGAACCCTGGACGGTGTCGCCCTTAAAGCCCGGGTCGGTCTGGACGATGGTGGTCTCGATAAACATCGGCGGGGTCACGCCCATGAGCTCATCGTCGGCGAAGAGCAGCTGGCAAATGTCGTTCTCGCGCAGCCACTTGGAGTTCTCGCCCACCATGTCCTCGGGAACGGGAACCTGCTCATAGGTCTCGTTGTCCATGAAGATGTAGTCGGCGCCATCGTTGTAGAGGTACTGGAACTCACGGGTGGTGAGCATGACGCTCTCGAACTTGGTGCCGGCGTTGCAGGTGTTCTCGACGACGCGGCCGCTCTTGATGTCGCGGGTCTTGTAGCGCACAAACGCGCCGCCCTTGCCCGGCTTGACATGCTGGAACTCGACGATGGTGTAGACCTTGTCCTTGATGCGGAGACCGAGGCCGTTCTTGAAGTCGGCGGTGGAAATGGTAGGCATAGCGACCTTTCTTGTTATGGGCAGAACGCACAAGCGTCCAAATTACATACGATAGAAATTATACACTTGCAGACCGCGCCTGCGGCGAGCGCATAAAAAGAGAACGCGGGGCGCCCGAATTGCTCCGGACGCCCCGCCCCAAACTATCTACCGAAGTAGACTAGCAGTCGATAACGTGCAGGTCGTGCGGGGTCTTGGTGAAGGGCTCGTAGCCGTTCTCGGTGACCACGCCGTAGTCCTCAAGGCGCACGCCGCCCACGCCGGGCAGGTAGACGCCGGGCTCCATGGTGACAACCGAGCCGATCTCGATGGTGTTCTTGCTGCGGTTGAAGTTGGGCAGCTCGTGGATGTCGATGCCCACGCCGTGGCCCAGACCATGGTTGTAGTAATCACCATAGCCGGCATCGCCGATGATCTTCTTGGAAAGCTTGAAGATGTCGTTACCCTCAACGCCCGGATGGATGGCGGCGACGCACTCCTCGTGCGTGCGGCGCACGAGTGCGTACAGGTCGAGCTGCTCCTGGGTGGGCTCGCCCATCACGACAGTGCGCGTCATATCGGAGCGGTAATCGCAGTAGCCCGCGCCGTAATCCATGAGGACGAAGTCGCCCTTCTCGATGACACGGTCACTCGGCACGGCATGCGGGTTGGCGGTGTTGGGGCCGCTCGCCACGATGGAGCCGAAGGCCAGGCTGTCGGCGCCGTTGGCGAACATAAAGTTCTCGAGCTCGTTGCGAACCTGCTTCTCGGTCATACCGGGCTTAATAAAGCCGAGCATGTGCTGGAAGGCGGCGTCAGTGATCGACTGTGCATGGCGCATGAGCTCGATCTCCTCGGCATCCTTGATGGCGCGCATCTTGCGGATGTCGTCGTGCATCAGCGGCAGCATGCAGGCGACGGAACGGTCCTCCAGGCCGCGCTGAATACCCTGGTAGAAGTTAATCTGCATATCGTCCTCGACAGCACAGACACGGCACTTGTTAGCCGCAATCTTGCCGGCGACCCAGCCGGGGATGGTACCCTCGTCCATGTCGTAGACCCAGGGGCTGCCGGCGGGCGTGTTCTCCTCAAAGCTGTTGAGGTAGCGCGAGTCGGTGTGGAACAGGCACTGGTCGACCGTAATAAACGCAGCGTGCGGGAACTCGAAGGTGTAGTCGAAGACGCCCTTCACGCCCGTAAGCCAACGAAGGTTGGCCTCGTCGCGCACCACGATGGCATCGTAGCCACGCTCGGCCATCAGGGCACGGACACGCTCGATACGACCGGCAGGACCGGCAGCAAACTCAGACATGCAGATTCCTTTCTTGTTGTCTCAAGATAGACGGGACGGGTCTCAACCGAACGACGGAATCGCATGCGATCCGCAACCGATTGAAAACCCGCCCCTCAACATGATACGAAAGACGATGGAAGTCAATAAATCTTAGAGAAGTTCTTTACGAGAAGCCAAGTAGGCGTGAGCATGGCGCTCAAGAACCTCGTCCTCAACGTTCGTTAGGCGAATTGCGCCGAGTGCCGCGGGCAGCGGCAGCATGCTGCGGTTTGAGCGCGCGAACTGCTGTCTGCGGAACTCCTCGATATATGCGGCAGGCTCCAGATCGAAGGCAAGTTCCTCGATACCAAAGTCCTCCAGACAGTCATCGACCTCAAAGACGTAATCGATATCGAAGTCGCAGGCGTCGTGGGCAAGGCGCGCCTCAAAGCGCATGCCCTCGGACAACAGCTGGTAGGCAGGGACCTGCGAAGCGGCATCGCCCAAGCAAGCGCGCAAGGTACGCTCCCCCGTCTTGCCAAAATCGAGCGCATGGCGGGCGCTCGGGTTCGTGGCCATCAGTACGTCCTTGCGAGCAGTCTGAGACCATTGAACGGCATTGACGAGCGCGACCTCCTCGCCCGCGAGAATCTCGGGGACGGTCTCAATAAACTGATTCCAGCGGGACTTGCTGCTCGAAAGCATGGTGCCAACAAGTACCGCATAGCCGAGCTTGAGGTCCTCGGGGTCCGCCTCGCGAACAAGATCGAGGTCACACACGACCAAACCCGGTTCGGGACGGAACGCGATAGCGGGAAGCGCATTGGCCGACGAGGCGACAAGCGGCTTCATGGTCGTCGCGACCGTGAGCATGGCGTCGAAGGTCGTCGGCAGCAGCGCGCACTCGGCTCGGCCACACCACTGGTTGGCGCACCAGCTAACAACCGAGCAGGTTGCGGCATCGCCAACGGCGACAACCAGATCGTCGCAGGTAACGCCGTTGGCAGACAGGGCGCCAAAGATAGCATCAGCATCGGCCAGCGTGGCACCAGCAGGCGAAACCTCGAGGACTAGCGGCGACACGGCAAAACCGGCGTCGACCAGCGCATGCTCGACGACTTCACCAAAACGCTCGGATGTGGCGGTGTTCCAAACGACCATCGCGCGCTTAGGCTTGCCCACGGCCGAGGCAAACATACGCGACAGCTCATCGAACGCACCCAATCCGACACGGACATCGACGCTGCGGTTTTGGAAATTGATCAGTTGACGGCGAATCATAGCAGCCCACGCTCCAAAAGCATCTCGGCACAAAGGTAGGAAACGTCCTCGAAGGACTTGTTGCGAATATCAAGGGTAAGGTCGGCAGCCTGGCGATACAGCGGACGGCGATGCTCAAACAGGCGCGCGGCATGCTCAGGCGAGCGGAAATCGGGGCGCGTGTCGGACCGACGAATCTGGCGAATCGAATCCTCGAAGTCGCCCTCGAGGTACACGCACGTACCCATTTCGTGCATCAGCTCAATATTCACCGGTGTCTCGACGATACCGCCCCCGCACGAAACCAACAGGCTGCGCTCACTTTGGAGCGAACGGAGCGCCGAGGTCTCGAGCTCGCGAAAACGATCCTCGCCCTCGGTCTCAAAAATCTCGGTTACCGACTTGCCGCAACGGCGCACGACCAGGCGGTCGGTATCGATAAAACGCCGCTTGAACATAGTGCCGACGTTGCGCGCGAGCGTCGATTTGCCCGCGCCCAAAAAGCCGATAAAGAAGATATGGTCGCAGCCGTGTTTGGTGTGCTGGGACATGACGAGACCTATTCCTCGCAGGGAAGGTCGCGCAGGGCCCGGCGCTCAAAGATACGGAAGATCTGCGTATACCACAGGTCTTGCGTCGCCTGCGGCTTAACCAAGATGGTATCGACGCCGGCGAAGTTGCCACTCCACACGTCCGTGTAGAGCTGATCACCGATCAGCATCGCCTCGTCAGCCGTGGCGCCGAGGCGCTTAAGACCCGCCTTGAGGGCAAACGGTGCCGGCTTCATGGCGTGGCTGATGGCCTCGAGTCCCAGCTCGCGTGCCGATGCCATGACCTGGTCGCGATGCCAGTTATTGGACACCATGCACAGCTTAAAGCCTTTGGCGCGGGCGGCGTCGAGCCAAGCGGAAATCGCGGCGGGGACCTGCTCGGTGTCGCGCGGCACCAGGGTGTTATCGCGATCGAGCAGAATGGCGCGTTTGCCGTCGGCCCACAGGGTATCGAGGTCGATGCGATCGACCGAGGCAACGTATCGTTTGGGGCTAAAAATCCTCATGCTAATTCCAAGACTGTTGATGCTCTTCGTAGGTTTGCGAGAAGTACTCCTCGTCCTGCGTAATGTAGAAATACAGGTCATCGGAGTCGGTCGGCTCAAGCGTGGCCTTGAGTGCCTCGAGCGACGGAGAGCAGATGGGCGTGGGCGGTAGGCCCTCGTGCTTATAGGTGTTATACGGACTATCGCTCTGCAGGTCGTCGGCGGTAACCTCGCCACCGGTGACATACATCATGGTCGCATCGCTGTTGAGATAGCGCAGACCGTCGAGCTTGCCGGCAAGGCGGTTGTAGAAGACCGAGGCCACGTGCGCACGTTGATCGGCGTTGAGGCCCTCGCGCTCAACGATAGAGGCCAAGTTGACGATGTCGTAGTCGGACATCTCCACACCGTAGCGTTCCTTGATCTTGGCTTCGCAGCTCGCAAAGTCAAGCGACTTGTACTCGGTCTTAAACTGATCGAGCATGGCGCGAATCACGTCATCGGCCGTCGGCGAATCGCCCAGCGAATAGGTCTTGGGGAACAAGAAACCCTCGAGCGAATCGTTGGCGGCGCCCTTAAGGAAGCTATAGTCGTCAACGTAGTTGGAGGCCTTGGCCTGGTTGAGGAAGTCTTCCTTAGAGATACTGTCGTAGGCCTGGGCCACACGGTCGGCGACTTGATCGACCGTTAGGCCCTCAGGGATAGTCAGCGCATTGGAGCCCGCGTTGGGGCCTTCCATGAGCTGCTGAACAACCTTGGTCGCATCCATGAGTGTGGTGAACGAATAATCACCAGGCTTGAGCGACATATCGGCGTTGAGCTTTTTCACCGCCGCATAGTAATCCTTGGGATTTTCTACGATATGGTTCTCGGAGAGAATCGAGGCGATCGTATCGCCCGAAGCACCATCGGGAATGGTCACCGTAACCTGCTGACCAGCCGTGACCTTCGTATCCTCACCGGCAAAGAAGCCCTTGACGGCCGGCACGACAAAGAAGGCGATCGCAGCAAGCGCGAGCACCGCCACCACAACGCCGATGATCATGGGAACCGGAGAACTCTTCTTTTGAGCACCGCGACGAGCATGCGTGTTGTAGCTCGAGCGGGTTGCCGGAGCAACGCCATGCGAACCGCGAGCGTGATGCGAATGCGATTGGGGGGCCTGAGTTCGCTGAGTAGGTGCCTGCTGCTTAAAGCGGGTACCGCCTGCAGGCTGGGCCGTACGAGCAGTGGGCTGCTGAGCCGCGTGAGAAGCCGAATGCTGAACCGAACGAGCAGATGGCTGCTGACCCGTCCGTTGAACAGGTTGGGCCGAATGAGAGAAGGACTGCGCCGGGCGCGCGGCAGGCTGAGCTGCACGCTGCGTCGGCTGTGCCGGACGCTGGCAAGGCTGGGCAGGGCGCGACGCCGACTGCCGTGTACGATTCTGCTGGCGCGGATCGGAAGCGCTAGGCATGCGAAACCTCCTCGTTTTTACGATCGAGCCACGTCTGCAAAAACAGGCTGGCGGCAATCATGTCGATCTTGCCCCTCATCTGCTTTTCGTTGAGGCCCTGCTCGCGCAGGATACGCTTGGCCTCTTGCGAAGACAGACGCTCGTCCTCAAACTCAAGCGGAAGATCGAGCTCGTCGGCAATCTTTTGCGCCACGGCGGCAACGCGCTCGGCCTGGGGACCAGGCTCACCGGCCATGGTCAGGGGACGTCCGCTTACCAGGATGTCGGGCTCATAGTCCTCGACCAGGTAGCGGAACGTCTTGGCCATACCGGTGACCTCTGCAGCCGGGAGCACCTTGACGGGCATCGCCATCTTGCCATCACGGCTCGAGACGGCGATGCCGATCCTGGTCTCCCCTATGTCCAGCGCAAGCGCGACCACAGTGACTTCTTAGATTCTTAGGCGCCGAGTGCGGTCTTAGCGGCCGCGAGGGCATCGGCGATACCGGCAGCGTTCTTGCCACCGGCCTGGGCCATGTTGGGACGGCCACCACCGCGACCGTCAACCAGGCCCGCGATCTGCTTGATCACGTTACCGGCGTGGAACCCGGCCTTCACGGCGTCATCGGAGCCGGCAGCGAGCAGGGCCGGAGTGCCCTTCTCAGTCACGCTGGCGACGACACAAGCGACAGGGCCGGCGACCTTCTGGTGCACGGTATCCCATACGTTGCGCAGGTCGGCAGCCTCAAGGCCCTGGAGCTCAGCGACGACGAGCTTGTAGCCGCCGAGCTCAACGGCACCCTCGATGGCACTGGAAATGGCGTCGGAGGAGCCACCGGTCAGAGCCTTTTTGAGCTTGTTGGACGTCTCGCGCAGCTCGGCCTGCAGGTTCTCCACGCGGGCGGGAACCTCGTCGACGCGGCACTTGAGCGCAGCGGCGGCGGCGTCAACGAGCGCCAGGCGGTCGGCCATGTAGTCGAGGGCACCCTTAGAGGTCACAGCCTCGATACGGCGGACATTGGAGCCTGTGGAGGACTCGGAAATGATCTTGAACAGGCCGATCTCGGCGGTGTTGGCAGCGTGCGTGCCACCGCAGAGCTCGCGGGAGAACGGCTGGTCCTCGGCGCCCACGGAGACGACGCGGACGACATCGCCGTACTTCTCGCCAAACAGAGCGACAGCGCCGGCAGCCTTAGCCTCGTCGATGCCCATGACACGGGTCACGACGGGCTTGGAAGCGAAGATCTGCTGGTTGACCAGGTCCTCGACAGCCTTGAGCTGCTCGGAGGACAGGGCCTCGAAGTGCGTAAAGTCAAAGCGCAGGTGCTCGGGCGTCACCAGCGAGCCGGCCTGGGAGACATGCTCGCCCAGGACCTGCTTAAGCGCAGCGTCGAGCAGGTGGGTGGCGGTGTGGTTGCGACGCAGGAAACCACGGCGCTCGGCGTCGAGCGCGGCGGTCACGGTAGCACCGACGGTCAGCGTGCCCTCGGCAACGTACGCGACATGGGCATACAGGCCGTTGTGGTTCTTGGTATCGGCAACGGTCAGAACAACGCCCTCGGCGGAAAGCTCGCCGGCGTCACCCTGCTGGCCGCCCATCTCGGCGTAGAACGGGGTGCGGTCGAGCACGACCTCGACGTCCTCGCCGGCGGCAGCGGACTCGACCGACTCGCCGTTGCGAACGATGGCGACAACCTTGGCACCCTCGATCGCATCGTTGTCATAGCCGTCGAACTCGGTCGCGGCGACCTTGTCGGAAAGCTCGACCCACACGTCGTTGAAGCTGCCCCAGGCATCGCCCTTGGCGTTGGCACGAGCGCGGGCCTTCTGGTCCTCCATGCATGCGGTGAAGCCGTCCATGTCGACGTCGTGGCCAGCAGCGCCGGCGATCTCGACAGTCAGGTCAATGGGGAAACCAAAGGTGTCGTGCAGCTTAAAGGCAACGTCGCCCGGAAGCACAGCGCCCTCGGCAAGCGCTGCCAGGGCCTCGTCCAGGTAAACACGGCCGTTGTCGAGCGTCGTGGAGAAGCGCTCCTCCTCGGAGGCGACGATACCCTTGACGAGGGCGACGTTCTTGAGCAGCTCGGGATAAGCCTCGCCCATCTGAGCGTTGACTTCGTCGATGAACTTGGTCAGGAAGGCGCCCTCGATGCCCAGCAGGCGACCGTGGAACACGGCACGACGGAGCAGGCGGCGAAGGACGTACTCGCGACCCTCGTTACCGGGAAGGATGCCGTCAGAGATCATGAAGTCGACGGCACGGGAGTGGTCGGCGATGATGCGCAGAGAACGGCTAGCACCGGAGTAATCATCGGCGTCATAGGTCTTACCGCTGATCTCCTCGCCCAGCTTGATGAGATGCTGCATCAGATCGCCGTCGTAGTTGGCGGTCTTGTGCTGCATGATTGCGGCCATGCGCTCAAGGCCCATGCCCGTATCGAGGTTACGGTGCGGCAGCTCCGGCATGGAGCCGTCCTCCTGGCGGTCGAACTGGGTAAAGACGAGGTTCCAGAACTCCAGGAAGCGGTCGCAGTCGCAGCCAGGCTTGCAGTCGGGGCTGCCGCAGCCGACCTCCTCGCCCATGTCAAAGTAGATCTCTGAGCACGGACCGCAGGGACCGGTGGGGCCAGCGGCCCAGAAGTTATCGTCCTCGCCCAGGCGGGAGATGTGGTCCTCAGCAACGCCCAGAGAACGCCACACGTCGTGGGTCTCGTCGTCCTCGGTAAAGACGGTGAAGTACAGGCGGTCGAGCGGCAGCTTGAACTCCTTGGTGATGAGCTCAAAGGCCCAGGCGCAAGCCTGCTCCTTGGAGACGCCGCCAAAAGAAAAGTCGCCGAGCATCTCGAAGAAGGACAGGTGACGGCCGTCCTCGCCGATGCAATCGATGTCGTTGGTGCGGACGCACTTCTGGCAGGAAATCGCGCCGATCTCCTTCATGGTCTTCTTGCCCTGGTAGTACTCCTTAAACTGGTTCATGCCGGCGTTGGCAAGCAGCAGCGAAGGATCGTCGGGAACAAGAGACGAAGAAGGATAGAGCTTAAGACCGCGCTCCTCAAAGAAGTTGAGGAACTTGGAGCGAATCTCGGCCGTAGTCATTGACGGGTAGTCAGCACTCATAGAGGGAATCTCCTCGGTTTCACATCGAAACAGTTCAAACGTAACGATATTACCATCCCACCGCGCAAGTGCAAAAAAGAGGGCCGCCAAACAGCGACCCTCCAGCGAAAGTGCACGTTATTCAGTACTGTGCGATCCTTTGAAAAAGGACTGCTGTAGAATTACATATAAGAGTCACCCGGAAGGAGCGATCGATGAAAAGTAAACGATTTGTCCTGAATGCACTTCTGGTACTAGCACTTTTAGCGCTCTTGGCCTTCTCCTGCTGGTACGCAAACCAACCAGCATTTGGCTACGTATTATATGCAGTAATGTCCGGCGATAAGGCTTATTACACTCTACGCGCAATTGACGTTCTCTTTTTCTATGTAGCCGGCCCCTTATCAATCGCTTTGCTCGCGTTTATTGTCATTTACAACTTCAAGAAACGTTAATAGGGCCTATTTAGAATCCGAATCGTCCATGGAGCCGTCGATGCCGGTTTTGGTATCGTCGTCCGGGTTGGAGTCATCGTCCTTGGCGAAGGGATTCTTGAAGAAGCCCGTGGCATCGGGTTGCAAACCCGAGAGCTTGATCCAGGGATTATCGAACTCGGGCTTAGGCATCGCTTGGGCCTCGGGCGCAGTCTCGTTGCCGATGAGCTCGGACTCGTAAATGAAGGTGTCGTCGCCGAGCGCGTCGTAGGCGGCGACCGGGTTGCCATCGGCATCGCGGTACGGTGTGCCCTTAAACACGGCGCCGTCATAGGCCACAAGCTGGCGGCCGGTTTCATTCTCGAAGTAGTACACGAAGATACCTTTGAGGGCCGCACAAAGCGGGATGGCAATAATCATGCCGATGGGGCCCATGAGTGCCGAGCCAATAACGAGCGCCGTGAGGCTCATGATGGGATGCACCTGGACCGAGCTTTGCATGACCTTGGGCGAAATGACGTTGTCAGTGACGTTTTGGGCCACCATGGTCACGATCAAAGTCCACAACGCCAGCATCGGGCTGAACATAAAGCCGAGCACCGTGGCAATCGCCGCGCTCACCCAGGGGCCAACAACAGGAACCAAGTGCATAATGCCCGTAAAGATGGCCATGAGTGCCGCGTAGGGATGGCCAATGAGCGTAAAGCCGATAAAGGCGAGGATGCCACCGCAGATGGACGTCACGACCATGCCACGCATATAACCGCCGACCGAGCGCGAAAGAATCGCAACCATAAAGCGGTACGAGGTCTCCTTTTCCTGACCAATGATGGTGCAGACCTCGTGGTGCATACGGGGATAGTCGCAGGCCAACCAATAGGCAAGCACCAAGCCAAGAAAGATGACGAACAGCTGCGAGGCCGTATTGGTAATGAGCGGGAATACACCGCGACCGAGCTCAGCGGCAATCTGAGACACATACTTCGATGCCAAGGTAACGAGCGAAGAAAGATTGTCGTCCAAATACTCCTTGAGCGGCGTGTTGTTGAGCGTCTTGGCATGCGAGATCATCTCATTGAGATCGCCACCCGCAACACGAAGCTGCTCGGGCAGGCGGCTCAGGACTTCCATGATCTGACCAAAGAGAATCGGCGACAAAATGCAAACGACACCGACGAGCACGGCAACAACAACAATAAGCGCGATAAGCGAACCGATGCCGCGATTCACGCCATGGTGCTCGAGCCAGTTGGTGATCGGAGACATCACAAAAGCAATGATGGAGCCGACGGCAAGAAACTCGATAACCGGTGCCAGGATGCCCATAAGGTTAAAGATGACAGCTGCAATAACAATGCAGCCGACAACAGTCCAAATGCGCAGCGTCAGAATGCGGGTGTCGCGCAGCACGCGATCGGTTTGTTGGGGGTGCTCACTCATGAACGAATCATCACTCCGTCGGGGTCGATCTTGTCCTGAATCTTCTTAAGCGTGCGGCGCAGCAGACGCGAAACCTGCACCTGAGAAATACCCAGCTTCTTGGCGATCTCGATCTGGGTCATGCCCTTCACAAAGCGCAGCTCGATCACCTCGCGCTCGCGCGGCGAGAAATCACGGATGGCTTCCTCGATCACTAGGCGGTCATCGGTAAAGTCGAGCTCGTTGTCGTCGTCGGCGTAACGGTCGAGAATCGAGGGGGCATCGTCGGAATCGGACGCACCAGGAGCCTCGATGGGCACCGAGGTATAGGCCGAAGACGATTCCATAGCCTCGAGGACCTCATCGACCGTCACATCTAGATACTCAGCGATCTCCTCAACCTTGGGCGAACGCTGCAGCTCGTTGGTAAGTTTGTCAGTAGCTTGGTTGACCTTAGCCGAGAGCTCCTGCAGACGACGCGGTACGCGCACGCTCCAGCCCTTGTCGCGGAAGTGACGCTTGATCTCGCCCAAGATGGTAGGCGTGGCAAACGTGGTGAACTCGAGCCCGCGCTCGGGGTCAAAGCGGTCGATAGCCTTGAGCAAGCCCAGATAGCCGACCTGCATGAGGTCGTCGAGCGGCTCGCCGCGATTCTTAAATTTGTTGGCAAGGAACCTTACCAGATTCATATGGGACATGACGAGCTGCTCGCGGGCATCCGGATCACCGGTCTCCTTGTAACGACGAAACAGCTCGCGGGTTTTCTCCTTGTCCCAAGCGGTCTTGCCGCTCCGGGAACGTTCGGTCATTTTAAATATCCGCCTTGAGGTCGAGGGAAAGCGTCAGGGGCGCCGCAGTCTTTTCGTAGGAGTCGCACACGCTCGCGAGGATGAGCTCGGCATACACCGCAGCCTGGTCATCCTCATCGACAGTCGCCTGATCGCCAAAGGTAAAGGTCATGCCCACGTGCGATTCGTCGACATCGAATTTGATCGAAATATCGTCGGAATCAACAGCCGTGCAGCCAAAGATGAAGGCTTCCTCGGCAGCCATACGGATGTCCTCGATGCGATCGACAGACATAGAGCACAGGGCACCAACGTTGGCTGCCGTCATGCGCACAAGGCGAGCGAGACGTGGGTCACCGGCAACGGTCAGCGTGATGGGGCAGGTTGCTTCGCTACTCATCGCAGGACTCCTCAGAGGTCTCGGAGGGTGTATAGGTGTAATACTGAGCCGGCTTGGCTACAGACTTCTGGCCATCATCGTCGCCCGCGGCGGCCTCGTCCTCGCCAATCAAGACGCGCTCGGTCGGCTGCTCGGCTTCTTCGGCGGCAGCGGAAAGCTTGCGCTCGGCTTCAGCTGCAGGAGCCTTCACCTTATTGAAGAGCTTCTGCACAGCACCGGCGGCAGAGTCGGTCACGCTCGACACAGCATTGCTGGCCTCGGCCATGCTGCCCGTAACCTCGGAAATGTCGCGAACCACGGCTTCGACCTCTACGAGATTGGAGGTAAGGGCATCAACTGCCGTCTTGCTCGACTTAAGCAGCGGCTCCATCTGGGCAAGCGCCGGCGTAAGCTCATCGACAGCGCCATCGAGCTTTGCCACCACAGGCTGAGCCTCGGCGATGGTGTTGTTGAGGTCGTTCACGGTCTTATCGAGCGAGTCAACAACATTGCGGGTCTTGCGCAGGGTAAGCGCGAGCTCAGCGATGGCCCACACGCCGGCAACGGCGAGCAGCAGCAGGGCGATTTGAATGGGACTCATACAAGCCTCCCGGAAGAATCGAAATACAGACGCTTTTCATGGTACCCCAAAGGGGACCGAACATGCCAAGAGCAGCAACGTGGGACAAAATTATCAGCAGCTACTTCGGTGCATTCCCGCTGCGGTCACGTTCGCTTTGCTCTACGCGCCACTCTTCCCAGCCGCGCCCGGCAGGCTGCCAGAACGCACCGCGCTCCAGCCCCTCGGGCAAATAGCGCTGATCGACCCAGCCTTCAGGATAATCGTGCGGGTATTTATACACACCGTATTCATCGCTGCCCGGGCGATGGCGATCGCGCAGATAACCCGGCACCTCGCGAAGCCCACTAGAATGTATATCGGCCAGCGCCGCATCGATCGAAGCCTCACACGCGTTGGATTTTGGCGCCAAGCACACATAGAGTGCAGCCTGAGCCAGGTTAATGCGGCACTCGGGATAGCCAATGACCTCGGCAGACTTAAACGCGGCATGCGCCACCAAAAGCGCCTGCGGGTCGGCGTTGCCAACATCCTCAGAAGCGTGAATCATAATGCGGCGAGCGATAAACTTAGGATCCTCCCCAGCATCGATCATGCGCGCGAGCCAATAGATCGTGGCATCGGGGTCGCTACCGCGCATGGACTTGATGAACGCACTGATGATGTCGTAGTGCATGTCGCCGTTTTTGTCATACGTAAAGCCGCGACGCGGGTTGGCGATCTTTACGTCATCCACGGTGATGGGATAGCGCTCCCCCGCCGCGGGCGCTGGCGTTCCCTCGGTATCGGGACGCGTGACGGCAATCTCGCTCGCAAGCTCGAGCGTCGTGAGCGCCGAGCGAGCGTCACCCGCTGCCAGCGTGCAGATGGTCTTGACCGTATCCTCATCGGCCGAGAACTTACCGTTCAAGCCCTGCGGCGCCTCAAGCGCACGTTCAATAAGCGTGGCGATATCCTCATCCTTCAGATGCTCAAGCTCCACGACGCGACCACGTGAGAGCAGTGCCGAGTTGACCTCGAAGTACGGGTTCTCCGTCGTAGCGCCAATCATAATGACGGTACGGTTCTCAACTGCATGCAGCAGGGCATCCTGCTGTGACTTCGAAAAGCGATGAATCTCGTCGATAAACAGGATGGTGCGACGGTCATACGTATTCAGGCGTGTCTTTGCCTCGTCGATCACACGACGCAGGTCCTTCACGGTACCCGTGACGGCGCTGACTTCGACAAACTCGCTCTTGGTATGGTTGGCGATAATATGGGCCAGCGTCGTCTTACCCGTACCGGCAGGCCCGTACAGAATCACGCTCGAAAGCACGTCGTGCTCGATCGCGGCACGCAACCATGAGCCCTTACCGACGGCCTTTTGCTGGCCCACATACTCGTCGAGCGAATTGGGGCGCATACGCACCGCAAGCGGCGCATTCTGAAAGGAACGCTCGCGCGTCGAAGCAGAAAAAAGGTCGTCCATAGCCATCCCGTGCATCAATCAAAAACGTTTTCCGCTAACAGTATACCGAATTTATACGAACTACCGTTCGTTAATATAGGTACGGTGCGGAAACTTCAATCCCGGAAACAGCTTGCTCGTGAGCTCGCAGAAATAACCGTCCGTCATGCTCGCAATGTAATCCACGACCGCCTGGTCCTTATCGTTCTGCCAGGCATAGGCGCGATCGTAGTAGGAAAGCTGCTGCTCGATGCGAGAAATGTGGTGTTTAAAGATATACGAGGACTCGTCACCTTCGTTTATATCCTGCAGGCAACGGTCGTAAAGCTTTTCGAAGGCTTCGCGCAGCTCCGCCTCGGAGTCGCCTTCGATACCGCCCTTGCTATAGATCTTCTCGTAGTTCTCGCGCTTGGCCCGGCGGATCTCCTCAAACAGGTCCTCGCTCATCTCGATGCGCGGCTTACCATAGCTATGCTCCACGATATCGATGGAAGCGTGCGTAAGGATCCAACTGTTGTAGGCACCGCCCCGGCCATCATCAAAAGCGTCAGGTGACAGCAGACCCGCCGCGATCGCATCCTGACGGTCACGACCGACGTAGGCAAGAATATCCGAGATGCGAACGACGCAGCCCTCGAGCGTCATGGGACGCAGATGCTCAATTGCGCTATAGCCCGTGGCAATGCAATCCTCAACCGTCTGGTCAAACTGGTCAAAGGAGCTCATGTCCGAGAGCTCAAACACACGCTGCTCGTACTCACCGTTATGGCATAGCACGCCGTCGAGCGTCTGGAGAGACACGTTGCGGCCGTACAGCGTGTCGAGCACGCGGACCGACTGCACGTTATGGAAAAAATAACGCCCCGTACGCTCATGATAGATATCGTTGAGAAAGCGCTCGCCGGCATGGCCGAAAGGCGTGTGTCCCAAGTCGTGGCCCAGGCCAATCGCCTCGATCAGATCGCAATTGAGCCCCAGGGCGCGACCGATATCGCGCGCAATGCGCGAGACAAGCTGCACGTGCAAACCGCGGCGTGACAGATCGTCATTGCTACGGAAGCTAAAGACCTGCGTTTTGCCTGCATAACGGGTGTACGCCGGAAGATGAAGTATCTTTTCGGTATCGCGCATAAACGCCGGACGCATAAGCGTGCCTTTGTCGGCGGCGCGATCAATACGACGAATGACCTGGTCGTCGTTGCAACGATACGGGTTGACGGCACCCGAAGCACGATCGGCGGAAATGCGCTCGACAAGTTCGGGCGACAGCGCCGAGGGGATACGGTCCATGCGCGCCTTAATGACGGCCGTTTCTTGATTAGTTGCCATAGCATGCTCCTTAAGAAGGATGCGCAATCGGTTACAATGTGCAGCCCACGACCTCGATTATGGCAAAAATCGGCACTAAAAACGGGAGCAATGGCAGGGAGCGCGATTTTGTGAAGAGGCAGGAGAGGGCAAGGACCAGGAGCGCGACGGCAAATGCCACGATGCCGCCCATAGGGTCGAGCGTGCAAAGCGCGAAGAGCGCCTTGACGTCCCCCATGCCAATGCCGGGGGCGTGGCGAACACGACGCCAGAGTGACTCAGTAAGCACAAGGGCAAGGTAGACGATGACCGCAAGACCGGCATGATCAAGTGCAGTGTTAACGCCCCTGTCGAGCCAAACGCCTGCTAACGCCGCCACGGCACATGCGCCGGCAAGCCCATTGGGAAACCGTCGCTCTCGGGCATCAATTGCCACGCCGGCAAAGATGCAAGTCCAAAACGGGATATAGACCATCGGACGCCTCCTCGAGCTGCATCGCAAAAGCAAAAACCACCACAAAGGTGCCTGTCCCCTTTGCGGTGGTTTTGGTGGTGGTTATTTGGCGCCTTGCATGACCTCGTCAAGGGTAACGTTGACGGCGTGCTGCGTCGGCACCCAGTCGACCTTCAGGAACAGCGCGGCCACCGTGATGGGGATATAGCTGAACATAAAGATCGGGAAGGTAAACAGGTTAGTCACCAGACGCCACTTTTGAGCGCAGTGAATGTGCTTGTACTCAAAGATAGTCGTGAGCAGCGCCAGGATAAAGAAGGTCTGATACATCATGGCGAAGGTCATAATGAGCGAAGCGGCGCACGCCTGCATCTCGACTTCGGTAGCCAAGAAACCATGCGAAAGGCCACCCACAATCAAGAACGTCGCATTAGCGAGCATCGAGATCAGCGATAGCAGCATACCCGGGGCGATCGTCATGAACATGTCGTAGGCGGCAAAGCGATGGTAGCGGAAGGTCGACTTGATCAGGTGCTTACCGTAAGTAAAGAACACCTGGTAGAAGCCCTTGGTCCAACGCATGCGCTGTTTCCAGGACGCCTTAAACGTCACGGGTTGTTCGTCAAAGAACTCCGCCGGCGCATAGCCAATGCGAATGCCGTGAATGGCGCAGAACGTGGTGAACTGGATGTCCTCGGTCAGCGTGTGGAACTGCCAACCGTGCATGCCCTCGATGACACTAGCGGAGATGAGGTAGCCCGAACCCGAGACGGCGCAAGAAGTCTTGCAGATGTTGCGCGCGTTGTTGAGAAAGCGCGCCTCACGCAGATACCAGGTGGCGTTGGCAGACGAAATCCACGAGCTGCCGAAGTTCTTGGAGTTACGATAGCTCGTGACCACGTGGAATCCCTGGTCAAAGGCATCGTTCATCTTGGACACGTAATCGCGGGAGATGACGTTATCGGCATCGAAGATAAAGTAGCCCTCAAACGTGTCGGGATACTCGTTAAGGATGCGGTCAAAACCAAAGTCCATGACCCAGCTCTTACCCTTGCGGGCCAGGTCGTTGCGCTCATAAACGATGGCGCCCGCCTCGCGCGCGAGCTGCGCCGTGTTATCGGTACAGGCATCGGCGACCACGAAGACCTCGATAAGCTCGGACGGATAATCCTGGTCCTTGATGGAGCGAACGAGGTTGGCAATCACGGCCTCCTCATTATGCGCCGCGATAAAAAAAGCATAGCGATGGAGTTTTTTGGCCTTGGGAGGCGCGACCTCGCCACGAAGAGCGCCAATGACAAAGAAGACCACCTGGTACAGAAAGCAGACCGTGAGCAGCGTGACGACAATCTGGTTGAAGATCACAATGGGTGTGTTGGTTTGTAAAAAGGCGAGCATGCAGGCTCCCGAGAACGCGTTACGTAAACAACCGTATATCTTACCGCAGGCTAATCGAGTTCAAGAAACCACCTAATACTGGCTAGACTTCGAGAAGACCGAGCTGCGGAACGATTTCGTCGCCAGCGGCAGTACGACCGAGTGAGCGAGGAGCCAGGTCGTCGAGAACCGCGGCAAGATCCCACGGCAGCTCATCGCGGCACTCAATACGCTCCCCCGTCACGGGATGGTCGAATGCGACGCGCCAGGAATGAAGGAATTGCCTGGTCAGACCCTGATCGGCGCGTGCATCGCACTTGCCGTAGAGCGGATCGCCCACGCAGGCATGGTTGATATGGCGCATATGCACGCGAATCTGATGTGTGCGGCCCGTAAACAGGTGGCACTCGACGAGCGTATAGCCGTCATCAAAACGCGTGGAATCAAAGCGCTCAAGGACCTTAAAGGTCGTAATGGCCTGGCGCGCGAAAGGATCGTCCGAAACCGCCATCTTGACACGGTCACGCGTAGAGCGGGCAATGCCGGTGTTAATGGTGCCCTCGTCCATGGCGATGTGACCGTGAACGAGCGTGATATAGCGACGATCGAGCGTGCGCGTGCGAATGAGATTTTGAAGCGCGCGCTGCGTGTCGTCGTCCTTTGCCGCAAGCATGAGACCCGAGGTATCGCGATCTAAACGATGCACGATACCGGGGCGATCCTCGCCCTGCACGGTACCCAGATGGTCGATACCGCAATGATAGACCAGGGCATTCGCGAGCGTGCCGCTCTCATGACCATGCGCAGGATGGCACACCAGGCCACGCTGCTTGGAGAGCACAATGAGATAGTCGTCCTCATAGCGAATGTCGAGCGGGATGGCCTCGGGAATCACATCGGTGGGATCGTGCGGCTCGGGCAGGTCGACCGAGATGCGGTCACCGGAGCGCACGGCATACTTTTTGGACAGGCAGGTCTCGCCATTGACACATACGGCACCGCCCTCAATCAGATGCGCACAGGCAGAGCGCGTAGGGCAGCCGTCATTGGCGCCCAGATAGGCGTCAAGACGCTGACCAGCGGCATCGTCGGCAACAAGGATATGGATGTCGGCCATTAGCGCTCATTCCTTTCGCGAATCTTGCGGGCACGCTCCCCACGCTGCTGGGCTTTGCGCTTAACGCGGGCCTCGTCATGGGCGTTGAGCTCGGCGGTCGCATCGACCTCGCGAGCGGCGGGACTCAGAAACATGTAACCGATGAGGGCAAGCACGACGCCTACGGTGATGCCGATATCGGCAACGTTAAAGACGGGAAAGTCGATGAACGTGGTGGCTATAAAATCGGTCACGAAACCAAAGGCGAGGCGGTCGATCGCGTTACCGATGGCGCCGCCCGCAACCATAGCCATGCCCACGACCTCAAGACGAGCGAGCTGAGGCGCACGGAGCAAGTACACGACAATGGCGACAATGACCGCAAGCGCCAGCACAGCGAACGCAACGCCATGCCCCTCGCCCATGCTGAAGGCGGCTCCGATATTGCGGACAAACAGAAAATCAATCACGCCGGGGATAACGGTCACATGCAGGGCATCGCCAACGGCACGAACCGCAAGCTTGGTCAGCTGGTCAACGAGCAGCACGGCCAACGCCACGCAACCAGCAACACCCAACCGCCAACGCAAAGGCGGCGTCATATCCGCACCACGACCCAAATCAATCCCCTACCCTCAAGATCATCGAATTACGATTAACGCAAAGAACCATCTTATATTGCCACACGCAGGGCGCACGACATATTCGCTAACGCCAGATAAATAACCAGCATAAAAAGAAAGCGGCATTCCGAAAAACAGAATGCCGCTTGAATGTGACACAGGTAGTCATTGGGGACGCTCTTGTTTGACTAGTCATTTAAGAACGTCCCCAACGACTAGTTCAGCGCCTCTGCGCAGCGCTTACAGATGTGAGCGTGGCCGTTGTACTCGCCGACGGTGGTGCGATAATTCCAGCAACGGTCGCAGCACTCGCCCTCGGCAGCCTCGATAGCAACGGAGAGCTCCTCGCCCTGGGTCAGCTCAACATCGGAGACGATGTAGAACTCGGCCAGGTCGACAGCCTTGTCGCCGGTCAGCAGCGCGTACATCTCGGCGGGAACGACCGCCTTGACGCGAACCTGCTGGCTCTTGGTAAAGGTGCCGGCAGAACGGGCATCCTCAAGGGCCTTGGTCACGGCGCTACGGAGCTCAAGAGAAGCCTCGAGCACGCCCTCAAACTCGTTGGCCTCATCGACCGTGATGGGCGACTTGTACCAATCTAGCAGCGCGGCGTACTTCTGGTGATCGACGCAGCCGGCGGGCGCATATGCCATGGCCTCGTCGACGGTGTAGGACAGGATCGGCTGCAGGTCGCGCATGAGCATCGAGAAGAGCTCGGCCAGCACGGTCTGGGCGCTGCGGCGCTCGAGCGAGCCGGGCTTATCGCAGTACAGACGGTCCTTCAGGGCGTCGAGGTACACGTTGGAAAGCTCGGTAACCACGAAGTCATAAAGCGCACGGTAGGCGCGCGGGAACTCGTAGCAAGAGTAAGCGTCGTCGACCTCGGCCTGGACCTGGGTCAGACGGGCAACCATGAGCTTGTCGAGCGGCAGCAAGTCAGCAAAGGCGACGCCGTCGGTCTCGGGTTCAAACTGACCCTCGAGCTCGGAGAGCAAGAAGCGCAGCGTGTTGCGGAAACGGCGATAGGCATCGGACGTACGAGCGAGAATCTCGTGGTCGATGGAGACGTCAGAGCTGGTGTCGACGGAGGCAACCCACAGACGGATGATGTCAGCGCCCATCTCGTCGCAGACCTTATTGGGGTCGATCACGTTGCCGAGCGACTTGGACATCTTGCGGCCCTGACCATCGAGTGTGAAGCCCTGCGAGACGACCGCCTTGTACGGAGCGTGGCCGTTGGCACCCACCGAGGTGAGCAGCGAGCTCTGGAACCAACCGCGGTGCTGGTCGGAGCCCTCAAGATACACGTCCGCCGGGTACTCAAGCTCAGGGCGATACTCGCAGACGGCCTTCCAAGACACGCCGGAATCCCACCACACGTCGAGGATGTCCTTATCGGCCTTGAGGTGATGACCGCCGCACTTGGGGCAGACGCAGGCCTCGCCCAGGTAGCTCTCGGGAGCGTCGGTGAACCAGGCGTCGGAGCCCTTCTCGTGGAAGAGCTTGATGACGGCGTCGAGCGTGGCGTCGTTCATGACCTTCTCGCCGCAGTCGGCGCAAGTGTAGCTGGGGATAGGCACGCCCCAGTTGCGCTGACGGCTGATGCACCAGTCGGGACGCTGCTCGACCATGGCGCCGATGCGGTTGGCCGCGTGGGCCGGATACCACTTGACGTTCTCGCGGACCTCTTTGCCAGCCTGCTCGCGCAAACCGGTCTTGTCCATCGAGACAAACCACTGGTCGGTAGCACGGAAGAGCACCGGGTGCTTGCAACGCCAGCAGTGCGGATAGCTGTGCGTGATCTTCTTCTCGAGGACTAGGGTACCGCGCTCGCGCAGGAACTCGATGATGTGCGGGTTGGCCTCATCGGTGTCCATACCGCTGAAGGGGCCACCGGTGCCAAACTCCTCGCCGGTGTAGAACTTGCCGTCGTCATCGACCGGCATGCAGATGTCGGTGATGCCCTCCTTGAGGCAGGCAAAGTAGTCGTCGACGCCGTGGCCGGGCGAGTTGTGGACAATACCGGTACCGTCATCGACACCGACGTAATCGGCCAGCAGCGCCACGCCCTCGACACCGTCAAAGATCGGCTGCTTGTAGTGGATGTGGTGGAAGGTCTCGGCGGGAACCACATAGGGCTTGCCGTCGACCATAACCGGAGTGTACTCCCAGCCAAACTCCTCGCAGCACTTGGGAGCCAGGTCCTCGAGCATGACCTCGGCGCGGCCGTCGTGCTCAACGGCGACGTAGGCGGCGCCGGGCTTGAGGGAAACTGCCTGGTCGGAGGGGATGGTCCACGGCGTGGTCGTCCAGATGATAAAGTCGACCGGGCCGTCGAAGTTCTCGAGACCGGCGGGCTTGGAGGTCATCTCAAAGCGCACGAAGATGGACGGGCTCGTCTCGTCGGAGTACTCGATCTCAGCCTCGGCCAGCGCGGTGTGGCAGTGCTTGCACCAGTGGACGGGCTTGTGGCCGCGATAGATCATGCCCTTGTCGAACATGGCCTTGAAGACCTCAATGTCGGCGGCGTCATGCTGGTGATAGAGCGTCAGATACGGGTTGTCCCAGTCGCCAAGCACGCCAAGGCGACGGAAGCCAGCCTTCTGGAGCTCGATGTTCTCGACAGCGAACTTGTTGCAAAGCTCGCGGATCTTAGCCGTGGAGGTCTGGTTGAACTTCTCGGTGCCAAGCTTCTCCTCGACCTTATGCTCGATCGGCTGGCCATGACAGTCCCAACCGGGGACATAGGGAACCTCATAGCCCTGCATCATCCAGTAACGGTTGATCATGTCCTTGGAGATCTTGTTCATGGCATGGCCGATATGGATCGGGCCGTTGGCGTACGGAGGACCGTCGTGCAGCACGAACTTCTTGTGACCCTCGTTCTTCTTTAGAACTTGCTCGTAGACCTTGTTGTCCTGCCAGTCCTTGAGTCGCTTGGGCTCGGACTTGGAAAGACCGGCACGCATGGGAAATCCGGTTTTGGGCAGATTCATCGTCTGCTTGTACTCGTTTGCCACGGTACCCCTTTCATGTCGTGGGCGCGCACGCCCTCTGGGCACCAAAAAAGCGCCCGTCCCTACAAGCTGGGACGAAGCGCCACAAAACGGGCAGACTGCCCGTAAAAGCTCTTCGCTTAACCACCCAGCTTAGATGCCCTCGCCCGCGTCGCCGCGCGCTCGCATCCGTTACTCGGCTGGCCTGTATCGACGACCATCTCGGCGATGTCTACTAAGACGAACCTGCGCGGTACGTCCGTTGGGACCGCAGCTCCGGGGTGATTTTCATCGGTCGCATGCACGGGTTCTCAGCGCTCCCCGCTCTCTGTAGCATGCGGACGGCCGACTACTCGTCCCCATCAACGCTTATGCGGAGTATGCTAGCACGTTCCGCGCCGGCGAAAAACCCTCAACACTGGTTTTATACGTTCGAAATTTCTCGCGGCTGTGGACCTTCTCTAGGAGCAAAATACCTGAAAGCACTTTATCAAAAGAAAGAAGGTTGCTATGCGCACGATTGGAATGAGCGACTATACCGTCGGCGAAGACTGCTTTGACGAGCTGCCCGGAGCGCTGGCCGAGTACGGAGCGACCAAGGTCGCCATCATTGGCGGCAAACGTGCACTGGCCGCCGCACTGCCCGGTATCGAAGCTGCGCTGGCAGGCACCGATGTCGAAATTCTAGAGACGCGCGTCTATGGCACCAACAGTACGCGTGCCAATATCGCCAAGGTCGTGAACTCCCCTTCCTGCCAGGAGGCTGATGTTCTTATCGCCTGCGGCGGCGGCAAGGCGCTCGACACCGTCAAGACGGCGGCCATCGAGCTCAAGAAGATCGTCTTTACGGTCCCGACGATCTGTTCCAACTGCTCCGCCGCGACCGCCATTGCCGTCGTGTACAACGACGACGGCTCGCTCGAGGGCTATTCGTACCCCAACCGACCGGCGCACATCTTCATCAACCCCAAGATCATCGCCGAGGCTCCGGCGGAGTACTTCTGGGCCGGCGTGGGCGATGCCCTGTCCAAGCAGCCCGAAGTCGAGTACGCCACGAGCGCCGGCAACTTGGAGCACACCGCCGGTCTTGGCCTGGCGCTCGCCCACACCTGCTCCGAGCCGCTGTTTACCTATGGCGTGCAGGGTCTTGAGGACGTGCGCCAGGATCAGTCGACCGAGGCCGTCAAGCAGATCGCGCTCGACATCGTGGTCAACACGGGCTACGTCTCCAACCTGACCAACCAAAACGATTACTACTACAACTCGAGCGTGGCACACGCGTTCTACAATGCGACGTGCAGCATTCCGCGCGAGGGAACCTATCTGCACGGCGAGGTCGTAAGCCTGGGCGTGCTCGTGCTGTTTGCCTATACTGGCGATACCGAGAACCTTGAGTGCTACGCCGCCTTTAACAAGCAGATGGGCCTGCCCGTGACGCTTGAGCAGGTCGGGCTTTCCGAGGCCGACATCCCTGCCCTGTGCGAGTACGCGCACGCCACCAACGAGTGGAAGCAGGGAAACCCCGAGCCCTTCACCGACGAGAAATTCGCCGCCGCCATCAAGGCAGCCAACGCCTACGGCCACTCTATCCTGGCCTAACCGACCAAAACCGCCACAAAGGGGACAGTACCTTTGTGGCGGTTTTTTATTGACGTAACATGCTCGAGTCAAATTCGCTTGCCGGGATAACGCGGTAGCCGTGGCGGAGCAGTAAATCAACGAAGACGCCGTTGCCCGCCGTAAGGGTGCCGCTGAATGTTCCGTCGTAGATGCGACCCGCGCCGCACGAGGGACTACGGTCCTGCAGGATGCACGCGGCGATCTCTTCCGGCCCGCCCGCCTGCTCGCACATATCGAGCGCTCGTTGGGCACCCAGGCGAAATTCGCGATCGACCGAGATGCCCTCGCAGGTACGAACCTCTCCGTTCACAATCTCGGACGGCTTGCGCGGCGTGGGCAGGCCCCCAAAGACCTCAGCGCAAACCAAGAGGACCTCGGTCCCTGTACGCTCGCAGGCCTCGACCAACTCGCGATGGTAGTTGTCGAGCCCGTTATACTTGCAGCTCTCGCCCATCAAGCAGGCGCTCACCACGATCTTCATTTCCATCCCTCTCAAGCAAAACGCCCCATTTGAGAAAGCTGCTCAAATGGGGCGTCGGCGTTTACTGGCTCGGCCGCGGCTTTACTGCTGCTTGGGCATCAGCGGATTCTCACGTGTGAGGAGGTTCATGAACTCCTCGCCCGTGATGGTCTCCTTCTTGTACAGATAACGAGCCAGCTCATGGAGCTTGAACTTGTTCTCCTTGAGGATCTGCAGAGCGCGATCGTGCGCGTCCTCGATCAGCTTAGCGACAATCGCATCCACACGCTCGGCCGTACCGGGGGCGCAGGTGAGCGACGTGTCCTGGTTGAGATACGCGTTCTGCACGGTACCGAGCGCCATCATGCCAAACTCGTCAGACATACCAAAGCGAGTCACCATATTGCGGGCGAGCTTGGTGGCCTGCTCGATATCGTTGGCGGCACCGGTCGTCATCTCGCCAAAGATGAGCTCCTCGGCCGCACGGCCGCCGCAGTAGACGGCGAGCTTGTCCAAGACCTCCTGGCGCGTCGTCAGGAAGCGCTCGTCCTCCTCGACCTGCATGGTATAGCCAAGAGCGCCGCTCGTGCGCGGCACGATGGTGATCTTGGTAACCGGCGCGGAACCCTTTTGGCGGGCAGCGACGATGGCATGGCCGATCTCGTGGTAGGAAACGACCTGCTTCTCGTGGTCGGAAAGCACCGTGGACTTACGCTGTTGGCCGGCAATGACGACCTCCACCGACTCCTCGAAATCGTCCTGGGTTGCACGCTTGCGACCCTCGCGAACGGCGCGCAGGGCGCCCTCGTTGATGATATTGGCCAGGTCGGCGCCCGAGGCACCGGGCGTGGCGCGGGCAATCGCGGTCAGATCAATCGGCGGCTGGGTCTTCACGCTCTTGGCGTGGAGCTCGAGGATGTTCTTACGGCCGGTCAGATCGGGCAACTCGACGGGAATGCGACGGTCAAAACGACCGGGGCGCAGCAGCGCCGGATCGAGACTGTCGGGGCGGTTGGTGGCAGCGAGGACGACAATACCCTTGTGGTTGTCGAAGCCGTCCATCTCGGTCAACAGCTGATTGAGCGTCTGCTCGCGCTCGTCGTTGCCGCTAAAGCCGCCGCCATCGCGCTTCTTACCGATGGTATCGATCTCATCGATAAAGACGATACACGGGGCCTTTTCCTTGGCCTGCTTAAACAGGTCACGAACCTTAGCAGCGCCGCGGCCGACGAACATCTCGACGAACTCAGAGCCCGAAATGCTAAAGAACGGAACACCAGCCTCGCCGGCAACAGCCTTGGCAAGCAGGGTCTTACCGGTACCCGGAGGACCAACAAGGAGAGCACCGCGCGGCAGCTTGGCGCCGATCTCCTCGTAGCGCTGCGGTTTCTCCAGAAAGTCGACGACCTCCTTGAGAGACTCCTTGGCCTCTTCCTGGCCGGCGACATCCTTAAAGGTAACGCCCACGTCCTTGGAGGCGATCACGCGCGCGCCGGACTTACCCAGTCCGCCGCCGCCAAAACCGCCGCCGCCAAAGTTCATCGACGGGCCGTCATCGCCCATAGCCTTCTTCATGCGGCGGTTGAGCCACCAACCGATGAGGAAGAAAATCGCCATAGGAAGAATGAGCGTGAGCAGGTAGTAGGTCATCAAACCCGAGTTTTTATCGGGAACAACCGACTCCAGCGAAGCGCCAGACTCAAGCACGCGATCGGTAAAGCCCGCATCATTCGGCACACCGGTCGTCTTGTAGGCGATGTTCTCGTCCTCGCCCTTCTTAGTGTAATAAATCGTGTAATCGTCCGTGTTGTACTCGACCTTGTCGACGCTCTTCTTATCGAGCGCTTTGACAAATGTCGAGTAATCGGTCTTCGTAATCTGCTGCGTGTGACCGATGTTGGGGAACAGAACGGTCGAGAGCACGAGGTAGACGACGAAGGCGATGAGCACGTAGAGGATCATATTCCGTCTACGCTTGTTGTCATCCATCTCCATCTGCTTGAACTCCATCTACTGGGGTTGATAATGGTTTCTAGAATACCCAACCCGAGCGGTGATAAACCGACGCCGGGCACGAAAGGACAGAGATGGCATCACTGGAAGTCGGCAAGGTTCAGATCTATACGGGCGATGGCAAGGGTAAGACGACGGCTGCGCTGGGGCTCGCGCTGCGCGCCACGGACTATGGACTTAACGTGCTCATGCTTCAGTTTGCCAAGAAGCCGCGCTGCGCCGAACATGATGCAGTACCTCGTTTGGGGCTACGCATCGTACAAGCCGACCGCGACACGCCCGAAGCCTGTGCCGCACAGATCATGGAGCTGGCGCGCGAGCAGATATCACATGTCGACGTTCTGATTTTGGATGAACTCGGCGAGGCCATGCGCCGAGGTTTTGTGACACGCGAGGATATGGAAGCGCTGATTGCGATAAAGCCCGCCACCACGGAGCTCGTGCTCACCGGCCGCGGGCTGCTGCCCCTCGCGGACCTCGCCGACCTGGTCACCGAAATGCGCCCCGTCAAACACTACTTCGACGAAGGCCTCCTAGCCCGCCAAGGCATCGAATACTAATTGATCCGAAGGGGGCAGAGGAAAACGGATCATCAACATCACGACGGAGAGCAATGATCCGTTCTCCTCCGCCCCAAGGGATCATTAGGCGGTGGCGCGACCTAGCCAGTTGCCGCTGTGATGGTAGATGGTGAACATGGTTGCGGTGATGAGCCAGGTTACGGGGTAAACCAGCAGTAGATGCTCGAGCGACGGATCGAAGGGCATGATCGCAAACACCCAGATCACCCTCAAGACAACGGTGCCAAAGATGGTGAGCATCATAGGCTGCAAACTCACGCCGGCGCCGCGGATGGAACCCGAGGCGTTCTCGATAATCGAGAAAATCGCATAGAACGGCGCAATGAAATGGAGGATAGTCGTGGTGTACGCCGAAATCGAAGCATCGTCGACAAACAAACGCGACAGCGGGCCCGAGAACACCAGCAGCACGGCAGACAGGCCACCAATGAGCATAAACGACAGCACGAGCGACGTATGGTAGCCCTTGCGCATGCGCTCGTAGTTGCGCGCGCCAAAGTTCTGCGCCGAGAACGTAGTGATCGATACGCCGAGCGCCTCGGTCACCATCCAGATAATGCCATCCAGGCGCCCAGATAGACCCCAAGCAGTCGTGACATCGGCGCCAAACGAATTAACCGATACCTGGATCAGCACGTTCGAGATCGAATAGGCAGCCGATTGAAAACCGAGTGGCAGACCACACGAGATCATACTCTTGCAAATACCGCGATCGATACCGAGCTTAGACAGCGAAAGACGCCATGCACCCGGAGCGCGCATCATGCGCAACACGATCATCGTTGCATTGGAGCAAATGGTCAGCGCCACCGCGATGCCGCAGCCCAGCGCCTCCATATGCAACACAGCGACAAAAATGATATCCAGCACCACGTTAACCAGGCAGCCAGAGGCAATGATCACGGCGGGGCCGCGCGTGTCGCCCACGGCACGCAGCAGTGCGGTTCCCATATTAAGCAGCAGTGCCGCAACCATCGCGGCAAAATAACAGCGAGCATAGGCCACGCCCTCGGCCAATAGTTCATGCGGCGTGTTCATAAGCACCAGCATGGGCTCAACGAACACTATGCCAAGAATCGAGAAAGCGATACCGCCCACCAGCGCGAGCGTCATGGCTGTATGGACCGAACGACTCAGTCGCTCATCATCGTGCTGGCCAAAATACTGACCGGTAATGACCGCGCAGCCGGCGCCGACGCCAACGCAAAAGCCAATGCAGAGCTCGGTGAGCACCATCGTGGCTTGAATGCCACCCAGCGCGAGCTTGCCGCCAAACTGGCCAACGATATACGTACCGATAAGCGTGTAGGCCTGCTGAAAAAACGAACTAAAAAAGATGGGAACGCACAGCGACAGCAGCTGTTGCCAAATGACACCCTGCGTTACATCGATAGCCGTAGATTTCTTAGCCACACGCCCTCCCCGCCAACGTATGTTAAACAACAAAACGGCAATTTAAGACCAAAGCAAATACCAGCTTAGCACCGACCGGCGTCGACCGAAACACCCCGAATCAGAGCCCAGTGCAAAATATCTGCCTAGTGATACAAACCCGGCTGGTAGTGATACTCATTGCTCACGTGCGGGCACAGCTGCCAAAAGGCGACGGCGCTCGCCGCGGCCACGTTGAGCGAATCGACCCCGTGCGCCATCGGAATGCGCACCGCGTGGTCACAGCCGGCAATGGTCTTGGCGCCCAAGCCGGCACCCTCGGTGCCCATAAAAATCGCCAAGCGATCAATCTTCCGCAGTACAGGATCATCAAGCGAAACAGAGTCGTCCGTCAACGCCATAGCGGCACACGAAAAACCGGCATCGTGCAACGCGCTCAGACCATCATGCGGCCACACACGAGCCTCGCTGCCAATGCGCGTCCACGGCACCTGAAACACGGTGCCCATGCTCACGCGGGCCGAGCGACGATACAGTGGATCGCAGCACGTCGGGCTGACCAAAATACCGTCAACGTTCAATGCGGCAGCCGAGCGGAAAATCGCGCCAACATTGGTGTGATCGACAATACCCTCAAGCACGCACACGCGCACCGGACGACCCCCCGCCGCCTCGACAACGCCGCCCAAGAACTCATCAACCGGAATCTGACGCGGGCGACGGAACGCCGCCAGCGCGCCGCGCGTCACGTTAAAGCCCGTCAACTGCTCCATGAGCTCCATGGAGGCCACGAACACGGGAACCGGACCCGCTCCCTCGCGCACGACAAGCTGGTCAAACAGCGGCATCATCTGGTCGAGCCAGCGCTCGCCCAGAAGAAAGCTCACCGGCTCATATCCGGCGCGAACCGCACGCTCGATGACCTTGGCACTCTCAGCGATAAAAATGCCCTTCTGCGGCTCCAGCACGCAGCGAAGCTCACGCTCGGTCAGTCGCACGTAGGCATCGAGCCGCTCGTCCTCGAGCGAATCAATTCGCAGAACCTCAACGGCATCAGTCATAGCAGCCTGCCCGCACCCTTCTTTACAGCACATCTATACCAAACGAGGCGACGCTAAGCGCCGCCCCATACATTCAATCAACCCGATAATACCGTTCACGCCAGGCGATTTACGCCTCAACGCGACGATACGTCACGAACTCATAATCGACACCCTCGTCGCCCTCGCCCGAGGCAATCGTGGCAACACCGCCACGCCACGCAATCTCCCACGCGGGATCGGCGTCCAAATCGGGAAAGTACGTGTCCACGGCATGAGTGCAATGGTTGTGCGTGACCTCGGCCTCGGCGCAATACGGCAAAAACCGCCGATACACCTCGCCGCCACCGATCACCCAGGCAACGGGCTCATCGGCAACCGCGGCGAGCGCCTCGTCGATGCTATGCACCACGTCGACGCCCTCGACAGCAAAATCCTCGTCGCGGGTAAGCACGATATTGCGACGGTTCTTAAGTGGACGCCCACCGGGAAAACTCAGCAGCGTCTTGCGTCCCATGATGACCGGGCAGCCCTTGGTGCAGGCCACAAAATGGCGCATGTCGGCGCGATTGGACACCACCATGTCGCCCTCGCACCCAATGCCCCAATCGTCACACACGGCAACGATAGCAGATAGCTTACACGTCATGAGCACCACCTACACCGCAATGGGAATGTTCTTGACCTGCGGACCGTGCTCGTAGCCCTCCACAATCAGGTCGTCGGTCGTAAACGCATAGAAATCGTGCACGTCGGGGTTAAGCGTTACCTTAGGCGCCGCAAACTGCGGACGCTCGATAAGTTCGCGGACAATATCGACATGACGGTCGTAGATATGGGCGTCGGCGATCACATGCAGCAGCTCGCCGGGAATCATATCGATCGACTGCGCAACCATCATCAGCAAGATGGCGTACTGGCACACATTCCAGTTGTTCGCGGCCAAAATGTCCTGGCTGCGCTGGTTGAGAATCATGTTGAGCGTCGGCTTGTCGTCCTGCGGGCGCTGCGTGACGTTATAGGTCACGCTGTACGCGCACGGATACAGGTGCATCTCGGACAGGTCGCTAAACACATACGTGTTGGTCATGATGCGGCGACTGTACGGTGTGTGCTTAAGATCGTACAGCACTCGGTCCATCTGGTCGAAATCGCCCTCGGCATAATGGCTCTTCTGGCCAATCTGGTACCCGTAGGCCTTGCCGATGGAGCCGGTCTCGTCGGCCCACTCATCCCAAATATGGCTGTTGAGGTCATGGACGTTATTGGACTTCTTTTGATAGATCCACAAAATCTCGTCCATCGCAGACTTAAGCGCCGTGCGGCGCAGGGTGAGCGCAGGGAACTCCTCGCGCAGGTCGTAGCGCGCCGTAACGCCAAAGTTTTTAATGGTATAGGCAGGGGTGCCGTCCTCCCACACCGGACGGACCTTTTGGCCCTCGGTGGTGGTGCCATGGTCCAGAATGTCGCGGCACATGGATACAAACTGTTGATCAGCCTTGCTCATTGACCCTCCTGTCAGTCGCCTATAAGCGATTTTTATTGTAGCCCAGGCGCGCACAGCCCCACAGCCCAAACATAAGCCCTCATTTTCTGACATATGACAGAAATTCCTTGCGCAAATCCCCACGTTCGCTATTCTATTGTTGACATATGTCAGATTTGGAGAGTGTATGGCAGGAAGACGCGAAAAATTGCGCCGTGTTGGGATCATCCCCGAATATCGTTGCTTTACCCCCGACGGCCTTGCCAGCGGAGACGCTATCGATATGACAGTCGACGAGCTCGAGGTCTTGCGCCTATGCGACCTGGAAGGCCTCAATCAGGAGGAAGTCGCCCAGTGCATGGGCATTGCCCGCGCCACGGTGGCGGCAATCTGCAGCCGCGCGCATCGCAAGGTGGCAAACGCGCTGGTCAATGGACGGGCGATCGTCATCGAAGGCGGAAACATCGCGTACTCCCCCATCACCACGACAACGGCCGCATGGCCAGCAAAGGAGGCTGACACCATGAGGGTGGCAACGACGTACGACAACGGCAACATCTTTATGCACTTTGGCCGCAGCGAACAGTTCAAGATCTATGACATCCAGGATGACAAGGTGCTCAACGAGCAGGTCGTAGGCACCGGTGGCACCGGCCACGGCGCCTTGGCGGGCCTGCTTGCCAACGGTGGCGTTGACACGCTCATCTGCGGCGGCATCGGCGGTGGCGCTATCAACGCGCTTGCTCAAGCCGGCATCACGGTATACGCAGGCGCCCAGGGCAGCTGCGACGCTTGCGTCGAGGCCCTTATCGCCGGCACGCTTGCACAGAACGGCGAGGCCACGTGCGGCTGCCACGGCCATGACCACGAGCACGCACATGAGCATGGCGAGTCCTGTGGTTGTCACGGCCATCACGAGCACGAGGGCCACGAGGGCTGCGGCTGCCACTAGCGGCACGGCACCGCGAACTCGGGGCGCGACACAGAACGCAACCCAACAATCAAAGCCAACAACAAAGGCCACCCGGTAGCTTCCGAGTGGCCTTTGCCATATCAAGCTGGAATTACAGCACTATTTCTTATTACGCATCTGCGCTTCCATTTGACGCAGCAGGTCCATATCGGACTTGGGGCCGCCCGTTCCCAGGCCGCCCATGCCGCCCAGCCCCATGGCATCCAAACCGGGAATATTGGGCATGCGCATCTTTTTGCCCTTCTTACCCTTCTTGCCCTTCTTACCGCCGGCCTGCGCCTGATTGGCCATCGTGCGCATGCGGCCCATCATCTTATTCATCTCGCCCCACTGCTTCATAAGGCTATTGACCTCGGTGGGGGTCACGCCGGCGCCCTTGGCAATGCGGGCACGGCGCTGGCCGTTGATGATGGAGGGGCGAAGGCGCTCCTCCTTGGTCATCGACATGATGATGGCCTCGTTCTTATCGAAGATACCTTCGTCCAGGTTGCCACCCATCTGGTTAAGCGCACGCTGGCCACCGGGGAGCATGCCCAGAATGCCCTTCATGCCGCCCATCTTCTTGACGGCCTTCATCTGGTCGAGCATGTCGTTCATGGTGAAGCCCTCGCGCAGCATGCGCTCGGCAGCCTCGAGCTGCTCGGCGTCGGCCGCCTCCTGGGCCTTCTCGATGATGCCGACAACGTCGCCCATACCCAGAATGCGCTTGGCCATACGATCGGGGTAGAACGGCTCCAGCGAATCGGGCTTCTCGCCCATGCTCACAAACTTGATGGGCTTGCCGGTCACCTGGCGCACGGAAAGCGCGCCGCCGCCACGGGCGTCGCCATCGAGCTTGGAGATGATCACGCCGTCAAAGTCGGTGCGCTCGGCGAAGGTCGAGACGACGTTGACGATATCCTGGCCGGTCATGGCATCGACGACCATCAGCACCTGATCGGGCTTGACGGCCTTCTTGATGTCCACGGCCTCCTGCATCATCTGTTCGTCGATCTGAAGACGTCCGGCGGTATCGACGATGACCACGTCGCGCAGGTGATCGACGGCCTCCTGGATGGCGCCCTTGGCGATATCGACCGGGTGCGCACCGTCGCCGCGGAAGACCGGTACGCCGATCTCGCCACCGAGCGTGGCCAGCTGGTCGGCAGCAGCGGGACGGTAGACGTCGCACGCGGCGAGCAACGGCGAGCGGCCCTGCTTCTTGAGCAGGTAGGCCAGCTTTACGGCCGCCGTGGTCTTACCGGAGCCCTGCAGGCCCACGAGCATGATGACGTTGGGAATACGGTTACTAAAGACGAGCTTGCTCTCGGTGGAGCCGAGCATCTCGGTGAGCTCGTCGAGCACAATCTTGACGACGTTTTGCGCCGGCGACAGCGACTCCATGACCTCGGCGGTCATGCAGCGCTCCTTGGTCTTGGCGACGAACTCCTTGACGACCTTAAAGTTAACGTCGGCCTCGAGCAGCGCCATGCGAATATCGCGCATGGCCGAAGTAATATCGGCCTCGGTCAGCTTGCCCTTGCCGCGCAGGCGGTCAAATGTGTCGTTGAGGCGATCGCTCAGGGAATCAAACACTAGTCACTCCTTAATTGGACTCGCCCACCAGGGCGCGGCAGAAATCTTTGGCATTGAACTCCTGCAGGTCATCGACCTGCTCGCCCACGCCCACGCGCAGGATCGGGAGCTTGAGTTTCTCGGCCACGGCCATGGCGATACCGCCCTTAGCCGTGCCGTCGAGCTTAGTCATGATAATACCGTCCAGGCCCAGCGCCTCGTTAAACTCGAGCGCCTGGTTCAGACCGTTTTGACCCGTCGCGGCGTCGATCACAAGCACGACCGAAACCGGCATGGGACCGGCGGCCATATTGGCGGCGCGCTTACGCGTCACGTTAACCACCTTGGCAAGCTCGCGCATGAGCTCAGGGCTCGTGTGCAGACGGCCGGCGGTATCGATAAGCACCAGGTCGCTGCCGCGCTTATCGGCCTCGTCGAGCACGTCATAGCACACGCTCGCCGGATCGGAGCCGCGGTCACGCTTGATAACCGGTACGCCAGCGCGCTGGCCCCACACATCGAGCTGCTCGATAGCGGCGGCGCGGAAGGTGTCGGCCGAACCGATCACCACGTTCTTGCCGCGGGCGGCCATGGCGCTCGCGATCTTGCCGACCGTAGTGGTCTTGCCGGCACCGTTAATGCCCACAAACAGCACGCAGCTCGGCGTATCGGAAAACGGATCGCGCTCGATGGGCACAAAGTGCTGCTCGAGCTGCTCGGCCAGGGCACGACGAAGCTGCGGAGCGGTCTTGAGGTTCTTCTTGGCCGCGGCGTCGCGCAGGTCATCGGAGACCTGAATGGCGATCTCGGCACCCATGTCACCCATGACGAGGGTGTCCTCTAAGTCCTCCCAAAAATCCTCGTCGACCTCGCCGCCAAAGTAAAAGACCTCGTTGAGGGCCTCGCGACTGCGCTCAAGTCCGCGCGAGAGAGCGTCAAAGAATCCCATTATGCATTCACGACCTTTCCGGTTTCGCGATCGAGTTTTTGCGAGACGACGCGACTGACGCCGTCGGCTTGCATCGAGACGCCATAGAGGACGTCAGCGTCCTCCATAGTACGGCGCTGATGCGAAATGACCAAGAGCTGCGTATCGGAACGCAACACATCGAGCGCGCCGATGAGCTTGGACAGGTTGGCGTCATCGAGTGCCGCCTCGACCTCGTCCAGCACATAGAACGGCACCGTGCGCGTGCGGTACACAGCAAAGAGCAGGGCGAGCGCCGTCAGGCTCTTCTCGCCGCCCGACATGAGCATCATCTTGGTGATGCGCTTGCCGCGCGGCTGCGCCACGACCTCGATACCCGTCTCGGCAGGATGCTCGGGATCGGTCATCTCCAGATGAGCCTGGCCGCCCGGGAAGAGCATAGCGAAGATCTCGCGGAAGTTCGCGTCGACCTTCTCAAACGTCACCAGGAACGCCTTGCGCATCTTGCGATCAATGGCCACCGTGATCTTGGTGAGCGCCTTGCGCGCGCTCTCCAAATCGGCCAGCTGCTCCTCGATGTAGTCGGCGCGGCGTTTGAGCTGCTCGTACTCCTCCATGGCAACTTGGTTAACGGGACCAAGGTTGTTGATCTGGCGCACAAGCTGGTTGAGTTCGCGCTCGGCGGCATCGCGGTCCGTGGGCGCCGGAAGCATGAGCGCTTCCTCGAGCACCGTCGTGCCATCGGCGGTAATGGCCTTGATGGCAGCCTCGACCTGCACCTCGAGCTTGCCACGCGCGACCTTGAACTCGTTTTGCGTGGCAGAGGCGGTATCGACTCGCTCCTTAGCGCGGGCAACCTCTGCCTTGGCATCCTCGATGGTCTTCTTGAGCGAAGCGGAGTCCGCCTCCTCCAGAGAGGCCTGGTCACGCAGGCGCGCTGCCCAATCCGACGCGCGTTCCAACAGGGCAGAATAGCGTTCGTGCATGGGATCGACGCGCAGGCGCAGCAGCTCGAGCGAGCGCGAGGCCTGGCGTGTTCCGCGGATACGACGGTCGATGCCCTCAAGACGATGCTCCAGGTCGGGCACGCGGCCCTTCAGCGAACGCAGGCGTTCGCTCGTCTGGGCTAGGCGAACCTTGGCGTCGGCGAGCTTGCCGGCAGCCTCGGAATCGTCACGGCGAACGCGGTCGAGTTCGTCGTTGGCCTCAGAAATCTGCAAGCCCAGATCGCTTGCCTGCGCGCGGGCCTCGTCACGCGAACGGGTGAGCTCGTCAACGCGCGGGCGCGCAGCGCGAACGGCTTCGGAGGCCTGCTCGCGGCGCTTGGAGGTGCGCACGCGCTCGACCTCGGCATTGTTGGCGCTTTGCTCCAAGCGGCCGATCTCGGAAAGCAGCGAGCGGCGCTCGCCCTCAAGACGGGCGATCTCACCGGCGGCATCGCCCTCGGCGGCACGGGCCTCCTCGACGGCAGCGTTGGCCTCAACGACTTGGTCCGAAGCATGCTCAAAGATGGCAGCCAGATCGGGTTCCAGGCCCTCGAGCTCACGGATGCGGCGCTTGCGCTCCAAGGCACCCGAAGCCTCGCCGGCATCAAGCCCCACGCGCACCAGGCCGCCGCAGGCGACGCGGGCGCCATCGGGGGTCACGTAAGTCACGCCTTCAACGACCGGCGCCGACAGCGCGGCAGCAAGATCGTCAACGACGTAATAGCCGCCGAGCAGCGCCTCGACGACGGGTCCGTAGCCTGCGCGCACGGACAGACGATCAACCAGGCGGGTACCGGCAGCGCCCTCAGCGGCGGTAGAGCCGCTCACGCCGCGCGCCACCAGCAGTGCTTCGCCCGAGGCCTTCTTTTGGTCCAGAGCCGCACGACCGGCACGCTCAAGCGTGGCGGCGTCATCAAACAGCAGCGCATCGATATCGCCGGCGAGCAATTGCTCAACCAGGCCCTCAAGCTCGCGCGGGGCCTCCAGCACGTCGCCCAGACGACCCAAGACATCGTCGCCCAGCGCACCCACCAGACGGCTCACGAGCGGCGAGCTGTCGGCCATGCGGGCATCGAGTTTCTTTTGGCTGGCAAGCTCCGAGCGCACCTCGGATAGCTTGTTGCGCGCCTCACTCTCGCGGGCACGCAGGTCCTTCAGGGCCGCGCGTGCCGTCTCGGTGGCCTCACGCGCATCAACCTGAGCCTGGCGCGCTTCCTCAAGAGCGCCCTCAAGCTCCTCGGCGCGGTCGCGACGGCTCTCGAGCGAGGCCATGACCTCCTCGAGCTGCTCGTCAATCTGCTCCAGGCGCGAGGCATACATGTTGTCCTCGACCTCGGCATTGCTCAGCGAGTCCTTCACCTTGGCAAGCTCGAGCGCGGCGTTATCGGCCACGCGCTGCACATCGCGTTGCTCACGCGTAAGCTGCGAAATCTGATTGTCGAGCGCCACGCGCCGCTCGTGGAGCTCAGCGGCGGCAGGACCAGCGGCGTCGACGTCCTCCTGGGCCTGCATGTGCGCACCGGTCACTTCCTCAAGCTGCGCACGCGCGTCCTCGAGCTCCTCGAACACGCGACGTCGCTGATGCTCGGAGCTCGAAATCTGCCCGCGCATGTCAGACAGGCGCGACACCATGTTGTGGCCCTTTTCCTCGAGCAGGCGCATGTCGGAGTTAATGCGGCCGACCACATCTTGCATATGACGGCGCTGCTCGCCCAGGTCGCCCACAAACAGGCCCTTTTCCTCGAGCATGACCTGAAGCTTCTCGAGCTCGCGCTCCTTTTCGCCCAAGCGGTACTGCGCAAGCTCCAGCTCGGCGGCGCCTTCCTTGGAACGGCTCTCCAGGTCGTTCCACTGCGACTGCAGCGAACGCAGCTCGTCGACGGCTAGCATCTGCGTAAGCTCGTTCGCACGCGAGGACAGCTCTTTGTACTTGCGCGCGCGATCGACCTGACGCTCCAACGGTCGCAGCTGACGGGCGATTTCCTTATTGATGTCGCGGGCACGCGTCAGGTGCTCGTCCATCGACTTAATCTTTTTGAGCGCACGCTCCTTGCGGCGCTTGTGCTTGGAGATGCCGGCGGCCTCCTCGATGAGGGCACGGCGCTCCTCAGGGCGGCTCTGCAAGATGGCATCGAGCTTGCCCTGGCTGATGATGGAATGTGTATCCTTGCCCAGGCCCGAATCGTGCAAGATGTCCTGAATGTCCATCAGGCGGCACGGGCTCGAGTTGATGAGGTACTCGCTTTCGCCCGAGCGATACATACGACGGGTGATGGCGACCTCGTCAAAATCGACGGGCAGCATATGGTCCGAGTTATCGAGCACAAGCGTGACCTCGGCGACACCCACCGGCTTGCGCGCTGACGAGCCCGAGAAGATGACATCCTCCATGGCCTGGCCGCGCAGCTGCTTGGCGCTCTGCTCGCCCAGGACCCACAGAATCGAGTCAGAGATGTTCGATTTTCCCGAGCCGTTGGGACCGACGATGACGGTCAGGCCCGGCTCAAACGTCATATGGGCGCGGTCGGCAAACGACTTGAACCCTTTGAGCGTGAGGGACTTGAGATACACGGTTCCTCGCTTACACGTGCTTCTTGTTCAGAATCACGCCGTTGGTGGTGTAACCCATGCGGTCGAGCGCTTCGAGCGCGGCGGCTCCCTCGGCTTCCTTCTTTGAGGAGCCGGAGCCGCGACCCTGACGAATACCATCGATCAACACCACGGCGGTAAAGGTGGGCGCATGCGCCGGGCCCTCGGAGCCAACGAGCTTGTACGCCGGGGGTTCGTGACCGTCGGCTTGCACGCACTCCTGCAAAAACGACTTGGGGTTCGCGGGATGCTCGGCGCGCTCGGAAGCCAAATGCGGCTTAAGCGTACGATGGATAAACTCCGCCGCAACGTCCCAGCCGGCATCCAGGTACAGTGCGCCCACGAGCGACTCGTAGACGTTCTCGAGCGCCGAATGCAGGCCGCGCGCACCGGTACCGGTCTCGGAGGCACCAAAGATGATGATGTCGTCGATGCCCAGCTCGTGAGAAACCTCGGACAGCGTAGCGCCCGAGACAAGCGACACCTTCAGGCGCGTGAGCTTGCCCTCGTCAAACTCAGGATAGGACTCAAACAGGGAGCGTGCGACCACAGCACCCAAAATGGAATCGCCCAAGAACTCAAGGCGCTCATAGCTGGCAGAAACCGGCTGGCCCTCGACTGCCGAGGGATGCGTAAGGGCCGCGCGCAGCAGCACCTTATTATTGAACTCGTGCCCCAGGATTTCCTGGGCACGCGTAAGTCGTTCGGATAAAGCCAAGACCTAGGCCTCCCTGGCGTTTTCGATCGCGTCGACGGCGTCGGCGACAGAGTTGAGCGAGAGTAGGGTCTCGTCATCGATCTCGAGGTTGAACTCGTCCTCGATAGCCGTAACCAGCTGCAGGCGCTCGAGCGAGTTGGCATCGAGGTCGTCAAAGGTGGTCTCCTCGCTAATTTCGGCAACATCGACGCCCAGAACGTCAGCAGCGACCTCGGCGATCTTGTCGAAGATTTCGGAGCGGTCCATAGCGCTTCCTCTCATAGTGCATGAATACCAAAAGAATGGTACCGCCCGGGCGGTACCAAGACACGGTTCTGATTCTACCCCACGACGTGCACCGCGAAGCACATAACAGCGCTCTAACTCGCTCTTATAAAACGATACCGTCCATAGAGTTGGCGACATTCTCGACCAGCCCGGCGCGCACGGCTTCGGCCGCCGCGAGCGCACCGTTTTTGACAGCCTCGACCGAGGTGGCACCATGGCCGATCAGGACCACGCCGCGCAGGCCCAAAAGAATCGCGCCGCCCTTGGCGTCGCCCGAAAGTTTGGCTTTAATCTCGCGCATCTGCTTTTTGATGAGCAGCGCGGCAATCTTGGTGCCGAGCGAAGACATAAAGACACCCTTGAGCTCCTGCAGCAAAAACTTGGCAGCGCCCTCGGTGGCCTTGAGCGCAATATTGCCCGACATACCATCGGCAACGACGACATCGAAGTTGCCTGAGGTGAGGTCGGTGCCCTCGCAGTTACCAACAAAGCCGGGAACGGCGGCCTTCATAGCAGGGAAACAGGCCTTGGTAAAGTTAGAACCCTTCTCGTCCTCGGCGCCGTTGGCAAGCAGACCGACGCGGGGATGCTCGATGCCCAGGACGACGCGGGCATAGGCGCTGCCCATCTGGGCAAAACGCACCATATCGTCAACCTCGACATCGGGGTTGGCACCCATGTCGCACAGCACCGTCAGACCGCCGGCGCGATTGGGCAGCGCATTGGTCAGACAGGGGCGCACCGGCTGCTTCTTGCCTTCGGCCTGATACCTAAACGGCGTCACGTAGGCGGTGGCAGCGGCGGTCATGGCACCGGTCGAGCCGGCGGAGAAGAACGCATCCGCGTTGCCCTTCTTAATGGCGCGGCAAGAAAGCACGATCGACGACTTACGCTTGGTCATCACGGCGCGAATGGGATCGTCATCCATGGCGATAACGTCAGGTGCCTCAAGGGCCTCAACACGTGCATGGGAAGCTGCAAAGGGATTGACGATTTCGGCCGGGCCAGTCGCCAAGACCTCGATATCGGGATCGGCGGCAAGCGCAGCCTCGATACCATCGAGAACAACCTGAGGTTTCTCGTCTCCGCCCACAACGTCTACACAAACGCGAACGTTACTCATATACATGCTCCTTATACAAAAATGGCCGACTCATTGAGCCGGCCATTGTGGTTCCATTTGGAACGGCATCGCATCCAGAGTATACCGTTACTCGGTAACGATAACCTCGCGGTCCTTGTAGAAACCGCAGCTGGGGCACACGTGGTGCGGAAGCTTGACAGCGCCGCAACGGGGGCACGTGGACTGAGCCGCAGCCGAGATCTTCATGTTGGCGGAACGACGGGTGTGAGTGCGGATACGACCCTGCTTTTGTTTAGGTACGGGCATAGTGACCTTCCTTATGAACTATCCAGTGTGGCGATTACGCGCAAGTAGCGATACTACCACAGTTTTACTCATCAAGCTTGAGATTCTTCAATGCTGCAAATGGATTTTCCGTGGCAGCGGCCCATTCTGCCTCTGCCTGGGCGGCGCAATCGCATTGCTCGACGTTGAGATTGCAACCGCATGTGGGGCACAGACCACGGCAATCGGGCTTGCAGAGCACCACAAACGGCGTGTCCATAACGACCGCGTCATTGATGGGCTCACCCAGATCGACGATACGGTCCTCACCCAGGAGCTCGTAGCCGTCCTCGTAGGCCTCGGGATCCTCGGGCTCATCAAAGAGGTAGAACTCCTCAATCTCACCGGCAATATCAAACGAAGCGGGCTCCAGGCAACGGTCGCACTCGCCAGTGGCGTGCGCGCGGACCATACCGGTGAGCAAGACACCGGTACCGGCATTGGTAAAGACAACGTCGTAGTCGATGCCGTCCTGAAACTGGTACTCCTTCTCGCCCACCGTGTAGGTGGCGACATCGACCTTACCGGTCAGCGGATACGAATCTCCAGGAAACTCGAGCTGCTCGGAAAGATCGACGGTAACGCTCGGGAACTCAGCCATTACCACTGACCATTCTGCTGGGCGGCACCCTCGTTAAGCTGCTGGCGACAACGGGTGACGGTGCCGGTCAGGCTCTTGAGGTTCTCCTCGAGGTGCGTAAAGACCTGCTCGGCGTAATCCTCGGCAGCATAGCGCGTCTCACGCTCATACTGCTGGGCGCGGTCGCGGATATCGTCGGCCTGCTGCTGCGCTAAGCGGACGATCTCCTGCTCACCGGCAATGGTGAGGGCCTGCTGCTGAGCATCGGCGATGATGGAATCGGCCTGAGCGGCGGCGGAAGCCATAAGCTCCTCGCGCTCCTTGAGGATACGGCGGGACTTCTGCCATTCCTCGGGATAGCTCATGCGAATCTCGTCGAGGATGTTAAAGAAGACGTCGGCGTCGATAACCTTCATCTGGGCGTTCTTGCCGAACGGCGTCTTAGCCTCTTCGATGAGCCCCTCGAGCTCGTCGACAAGACTCACGATCCTGTCGCCAGGAAAATTCTCGCCCGGCATCCGGTCTCCTTTCATAGGTAACATATCATCGTGTTAGTTTACCACATGCCACCAGGCATTAAAAAACGTCACGAAAAGCGATGTTTGAGCGCCTTGACCACATTGGACGGAACAAAATTAGAGACGTCGCTACCGAGCGAGGCAATCTGGCGAACCACCGAGCTCGAAATATAGCCGTACTGCGGCGCACTCATGACAAAGATGGACTCCAGCTCGTTATCCAGGCGGTAGTTGAGGTCGGCCTGCTGCAGCTCATACTCAAAGTCGGTCATGGCACGCAGGCCCTTGACCACGGCTCCTGCTCCCTGTTCGCGGGCAAAATCGACCAAGAGGCCGGTGAAGGGCAGCACCTCGACGCCGTCAATATCACCGAGCGCCTCACGGGCCAGCGCCACGCGCTCGTCGAGCCTAAACGTGGTGCCGACGCCGTTTTTGCCCTGCGACTCGGCAACGGCCACGATCACGCTGGGAAAAATGCGGCGGGCGCGACGAATGACGTCGATATGGCCAAACGTGATGGGATCGAAGGTGCCCGGGACGATTACGCGGTTAATGGTGTCACTCATGGGCATCCTCCGTGGGTGCGTCGCTATCGTTGCCATCATCCTCGCCGTTGCCAACCCAACGAAGCAGGTCGACCGAGGTTATGCCATAGCGCTTCTCCCGCATGGTCTCAAAGCCGGCCGGGTGAGCGCCCGTATCGGCCGCGGCGTGCTCAAAGAGCGCGTAGGCACCCTGCGCCAGCAAGCCTTGCTGAGCTAGGTTCTGTAGCAGCTCCTCGACCGGCTCAGCACCAAAAGCATAGGGCGGGTCGAGCAGAACCAGGTCAAAGGGACCGCCCGGCACGCGGCCGCGCGAAGCGCTTGCCAGCACGTCGCCCGTCACCACGCGCCAGCGTGCACGGTCGCGGCAGAGCGACTCGATATTCTTGGTAATCAGACGAGCAGCGTTGCGATCGATCTCGAACGTGGTGAGCGAGCGGGCACCACGCGAGAGCATCTCGATGCCCAAGGCGCCGGAGCCGCCAAAGGCATCCAGCACGCGGACCTCGTCCAGATCGAAGTCGAATGCCGACATGACCATAGATGCGCACGCCTCGCGCACGCGATCGGTCGTGGGGCGGGTGACATCGCGACCACGGGGCTCCTCGATCTTACGACCGCGCCATTCGCCGCCGATGATTCTCATCCTCCGCTGACCTCCTTAAAGATGTGTCGATACCGCATGGCGACCGCATCGCGCAGAGGACGCGTCGCCACGGAATCAAGGTTGCAAGCATACCGCAAGAGCTCGACCGCGTCCAAATGGGCCCATTCGATCAATTCCTCGTCGGCATCGAGGTCAACAAAGCGCAAGGTCACGCCGCCATGCTGGCGGTAACCCAGGATTTCACCCTCGTGGCGCAGACGCAGGTCCATCTGGGCGAGCGTAAAGCCGTCCGAGGTCTTTTCGAGCGACTGGAGACGGTCTTGTGCCGCCGATGCGCCGCCGTTGCCCTTGGAGTGCGTCATAACCAGGCAGGTGCCCGACACGCTGCCGCGGCCCACGCGGCCGCGCAGCTGGTGCAAGGCAGCCAAACCAAAGCGCTCGCCATTCTCGATAACCATGACGGTGGCATTGGGCACGTCGACGCCCACCTCGACCACCGTAGTCGAGACGAGCACGTCAATCTCGCCACGCTTGAAGGCATCGATGACCCGATCCTTCTCCCCCGCCGGCATGCGGCCGTGAAGGCGCTCGATAGTGAGACCCGGCAGCGCCAGACGCAGGCGATCGAGCTCGGTCGCCGTATCGTGCAGCGGCACGGGGACCGTCACGCGGCCCTCGTCGTCGCGGGCGATACCGGGCACGTCCTCCAGCTCATCGGCCGAGTCACTCGGCTCCACGAGCGGGCAAATCACGTAGGCCTGCTGCCCCTTCTCGTGAGCCTCGCGAATGGCGCCATAGGCGAGGTCTCGACTCGACTCGGTGAGCACGCGTGTCGTCACGCCAGCGCCAGGGACTGGCCGATGGCGGATGATACTCGTGTCCAGATCGCCGTAGACCGAAAGCGCCAGCGTACGCGGGATGGGCGTTGCCGTCATAACGAGCAGATCGGCACCGGGGCCCTTCGCGCGTAGTGCGTTGCGTTGGCCTACGCCAAAGCGGTGCTGTTCGTCGATGACAACAAGCGACAAGTGCTTAAAGTTCACGTCTTCGGAAAGAACAGCATGGGTGCCAAAGAGGACATCGAGCTCGCCGGACTGCAGCTGCTCATGGATCCGCTCGCGCTCGGCCGCCGGAGTGGCACCCGTCAGAAGCGCCCAGGACATGCCGGTCTGCGAGAGCAGAGGGCCGGTCTTATCGGCATATTGGCGCGCCAGCACGCCCGTGGGCGCCATAACGCAGGCCTGCGTGCCGCTATCGGCAGCCACAGCCAGCGCGCAGGCGGCAACGGCGGTCTTACCGGTACCGACATCGCCCAGCAGCAGACGGTTCATCACGCGCCCGCCATCGCACATATCGTGCAGGATATCTTGGAACGCGGCCTCCTGCTCGTCGCTCAGCGAAAACGGCAGGGCTTGCTTGAGCACGGCCAGGTGCTCGCCCGCGGTGTGGGCATAGGGCACCACATCGACCAGGCCGCCGTCGTTGCGCAGGCGCAGCGCTAGCTGCAGGTAGAGGCACTCCTCGTAGGCAAGCCGTGCGCGCGCGATATCGCGCTCGGCCATACTCGACGGAAAATGGATTGAGCGCAGCGCGCGGGCATTGCTCATCAGGCGACGCTTAACGCGCAGCGGTGCCGGAATGGGATCAAAGGGATTGCCGACGACCTCGAGCGCGCCGCTTACGATGCGGCGCATCCACGCCTGGCTCACGCCATCACTCACGTAATGGACCGGCAGGATAGTGCCCGCGGCACGCCCTTCCTCGAGCTTTTCAAAGTGCGGCGAGGCCATCTGCTTAAAACCGTAGGCAAACTCGACCTTGCCCATCACGGCCAGGCGGTCGCCCTGCTTAAGCTGCTGGGCAATCCAGGGCTGGCGGAAAAAGGCGACCTGCAGCACACCCGTCTCATCCACCAGCGAGACCTCGGTCACCTGCATACGCGGGCGGGGCTGTTTTTGGACGATACGATCGACCGTGGCAACAATCGTGCACACGGTACCGATGGGCGCCATCTCGATAGACCAAGAACGGGTAAAGTCGAGGTATCGATGAGGGATATGGAGAAGGAGGTCCCCCACCGTCCGAATTCCCAGACGGCGAAGGGCCTCCTCACGTTTACCCGAAACATATTTGAGTCGCGCGATATCCTCGTCGAGCGCATTGCTCTGGGCAAAGCGCTCCGAGACGCGCGGCACGGAGCACAGCTCGGACATGGGCAGTTGCCTACTCGATCGAGAAGATCACGGGATAGAGCGGCTGCTCGCCACGATGGGCGTCAATCTCCAGATCGGGCTGAGCCTCCTCGATGGCGTCGACGATCTCCTGGAAGGCCTCATCGGACAGCTCCTCGCCGGCCAGAATCGTCAGCGCGTCACCCTCTTCTTCCTCCTGCATGCGGTTGATGCAGTCGAGCGTGACCTGCTTCACGTCGGAGCCGACCACGTCGATGGAGCCGGCAATGATACCCATGACGTCACCGGAGTGAATAGGCGAGCCGTCGGAGGCGCTGGAATCGCGCACGGCACGGGTGACCTCGCCATCGCGGACCTCGCTGATGGCGTCGACCATAGCGGCGACGGCATCCTCGAGCTCGGAATCGGGCAGGACCGCAAACAGCGCGGAGAAGGCCTGCGGAACGGTCTTGGTGGGAACGACGGCGACCTTCTTGTCGGTGCAGGCAGAAGCTGCGGCCTCGGCAGCCATGCGGATGTTACCGTTATTGGGCAGGATGATGACTGAGGTCGCGTTGACCTGGTCCACCGCGCCCAGCAGGTCGGCGGTCGAGGGGTTCATGGTCTGGCCACCGGAGACGACCACGTCGACGCCAAGGGACTTGAGGATGTCGGCCTCGCCGGAACCGGCGGCAACGGCGACAAAGCCCAGCGCCTTGGCGGGCTCGGCGGCCTTTTCCTGATCCTCGTGGATCTTGGCGGTACGGTCGTGGGCCTCCATCTCCATGTTGTGGATAAAGACCTCATAGATCTGACCGAGCTGCAGCATGTGCTCGAGCACCAGGTTGGGGGTGTTGGAGTGCACATGGATCTTGTAGTCGGGATAGGCGCCCACGAGCAGCTCACAGTCGCCCATGGAGCCTAGGAACTTAAGGCACTCGTCCTCGTCAAACGGGGCGTCGGCCTTAAAGAGGAACTCGTTGCAGTAGCGGAACTCCGAGCCCTCCCAGTCGTCGTTAGCCTCGATCTCAACGCGACCAAGGGCCGCATCGCGGGCAGAGCCAGCGGAATCAAACGTGGCGGAGAAATCCTCGACAACGGTGCTGCGGCCAAGCGCGGCGGCAACAAAGTTCTCCAGGAAGATGGCAAAGCCAAAGGCGCCGGAGTCGACCACGCCGTTCTCCTTCAGAACGGGCAGCAGGTCGGGCGTGCGAGCAACGGACTGGTACGCCTCGACGACGATAGCATCGAGCGCATCCTCGGCCGAGAACTTCTTCTTCTCGCACTCATCGGCCTTGGTCGAGACATCGCGCAGGACCGTGAGGATCGTGCCCTCGATGGGCTTGCGGACAGCCTGGAAGGCAACCTTGACGGCGCGACGGAAGGCGAAGGCAATGTTGGCGGACGTAATAGGCTCGTCGGCAGAGACAAGACCCTCGGCCACGCCGCGAAGAATCTGCGAGGTAATAACGCCGGAGTTACCGCGAGCGCCCATGAGAGAGCCGTGGGTGATGGCACCGGCGATGGCCTCCATATCGGCATCGGCGGGAAGGGCAGAGAGCTCCTTGGTCACCGAGGCGAGCGTGAGCGACATGTTGGTGCCGGTATCGCCATCGGGTACGGGGAAGACGTTGAGCTTGTTGATCTCCTCGGCCTTGTCGGAAACGGCAGCCGCAGCGATCGGAAAACAGGTGCGAATGGTCTTTGCAATCATGGGTATTTGAATCTCCGTTTTCGGATGCTAGTTCAGACGGCTCTTGAGCGCGTCGATATGGATGCCGATCTTAAGGCTGGCGGGATCGATCTGGGCGATCTCCTGCAGGGTGAAGGCAACGGAGCTCGAAAGATTGTGGCAGACGGACTTCATGTTGACGCCGTTCTCGAGCACGACGTGAAGATCGACCGTAAGGCCGTTCTCGTCGGCGGAGACAAGCACGCCCTTGCGGAGGCGCTGACCGGCAAGCAGGCGCACGCTCTCGGCGCCTTGGAGCTGCTCAGCCATACCGACGACGCCATAGCACGTCATCGCGGCATAACCGGCAATATCGGCAATAACGTCGTTCGAGACGCTCAGGCTGCCGTTAATGGTCTCAGACACAAGAATCTCCTTATCTGGTGCTCGCGGCACCATGTCGTGGGAGCAATCATTGCAATATTCTACAACGACCGCGCCATGTTGAGGTGGTGGGTCGCGGGATTACATCCTCGACACGAAATGTTGATATGGCAACGTTCGAGTCAAGTGGTCGCGGCATGAAAAAACCCGCCGCATTGCGACGGGTTTTACAACCTGGCTCCCCGGGTAGGACTCGAACCTACAACAGCGCGGTTAACAGCCGCGTGCTCTACCATTGAGCTACCGAGGAATTTAAAGCCCAACAGAAAGGGCTGGAAAATTCTGGCTCCCCGGGTAGGACTCGAACCTACAACAGCGCGGTTAACAGCCGCGTGCTCTACCATTGAGCTACCGAGGAATAGGTGCGTGCTCTCAAGCAACGAAGTTTATTATACGGACGAATCAGCTTAGGGCAAGAACTTTTTTAAGAAATTTTCCGACCTAGTCATTGGGGACGACCCAGTCATTGGGGACGTTCTTAAACGACTAGTCATTCAAGAACGTCCCCAACGACTACATGAAAGCGCCCTCAAGCGGATGTGCTTGAGGGCGCTTCTTGCTTGACTAGCTCTCGATGTAATCCTTCAGCTTGCTGCTGCGGCTCGGGTGGCGGAGCTTCGCCAGGGTCTTGGACTCGATCTGGCGGATGCGCTCGCGCGTGACGCCAAACTCGCGGCCGACTTCCTCGAGCGTACGGGGATGTCCGTCGACAAGGCCAAAGCGCAGCTCGATAACCTTGCGCTCACGATCGGCAAGCGAATCGAGCACCTGGGTGAGCTGCTCCTGCAGCATGGAGAAGCTGGCGGCATCGGGCGGAACGATGGCCTGGGAGTCCTCGATAAAGTCGCCCAGTTGGGAATCCTCTTCCTCGCCGATGGGGGTCTCGAGCGACACGGGCTCCTGCGAGATCTTCTGGATCTCGCGGACGCGGTCGGCACTCATGTCCATCTCGGCACCGATCTCCTCGGGGGTCGGGTCGCGACCCAGGTCCTGGAGAAGCTGACGCTGCACGCGGACGAGCTTGTTGATGGTCTCGACCATGTGCACGGGAATACGGATGGTACGGGCCTGGTCGGCGATAGCGCGCGTGATGGCCTGACGGATCCACCACGTGGCGTACGTGGAGAACTTAAAGCCCTTCTGGTAGTCGAACTTCTCGACGGCGCGGATCAGACCGAGGTTGCCCTCCTGAATCAGGTCCAGGAACAGCATGCCGCGGCCGACATAGCGCTTGGCGATGGAGACGACCAGACGCAGGTTTGCGCTGATGAGCGCCTGCTTGGCTTCGAGGCCCACGTTCTCAATGCGCGTAAGACGACGCATCTCGGCACGCGTGAGTTCGAGCTCACCAGCATCGGCAGCCTCGAGCTTCTCGGTGGCCTCAAGACCGGCCTCAATCTTCATGGCCAGATCGACCTCTTCGGAGGCGGTCAGCAGGTCGACCTTGCCGATCTCCTTGAGGTACATACGGACCGGGTCGCCGGTCAGCATCACCGTGGAGGCATCGATGCCGCGCACGCGCGAACGCGAACGGGACGTGCGCACGGTGCGCTTCTTCTTGCTCTTGGAAGAACCCATCTCGGCGTCGGCCTGGCGGGCCATCTTGAGCTCGTGATCGTCGAGCGAGCCGGAATCGTGCTCGTCGTCGTCATCGAAATCGTCGGTATCGGTATCGTTATCGTCATCGTCGACGTCCATGGGGGCGTCGTCGTTACCGCTCGCGGAGATAATCTGGATGCCGCTGTTGCGCAGCGCGGAATACACCGCGGTGAGCTGCTCGTCAGAAACATCGATATCCTTCAGGGCGACCTGAATCTCGTCCTCGGTTACCGAAGTCCTGTTTGAGCCGTTGCCCATGAGCTTTGCAACGTAGGATTCCAGCCCAGTACCCGTGCTCTCAGTCTTTTTTGGCACAGATTCTCCCTTCATAGTCCACAGGACTCAATACTTTAGCACACACATTGACGTCTATACCCAAAAAGAAGACTGGATATAGGCGAGAATACGCTGGTTGACCACAACATCTAGGCTTGTTCGGTGCCCGCGGCCTCCAGGCCGATCAAACGGAACGGGTCCGCCACGCCGCCGATCGACTTTTGCAGTTCGCGTTGACGTTGCGAATCCTGCGCGGCCTGCACGGTCAGCGCGCGACGGGCCTCATCATCGAGTGAACGGTCCTGGCGCAGCTTGGCCTGTGCGGCACGCATGCGACGCTTGATGGTGTAGAGCTCAAGCGTATCAAGCATAAACACGATGTTCGTCTCGGTGGGGTGTTTGCTCGTCGCGGAGATGCGCCCGGCACTCACAAGCGTTGCCGCATCGGGACACACTGAGCGCGCCGCATCCATGCAGGCTGCAGGATCGGTTCCCGGCGGCGTTGCCAGAACGGCCCATGCAATGGACTCGTGACGCGGGTCAACCCACTCGATGGAGCAGATGCGGTCGGCATACGTGCGGAACAGGTCGGGGTAGCTCGTGAGCATCGTCAACAGCTCGCGCTCCCCTGCCAAGGACTTGCGCTCTAGATCGGTAAGAACCATCGGCGCCGCCGCAGCCGGTGCGCCCGAACCGTCAGCCACAGGCACAGCGCCCATACCATCAGGCACATCGATCGGCGGCAGGTCGTCGACGACCTCCACGGGCGCGGCGCCGTAGGCATCGAGCGGGACGTAGTCGTACGGCTCTTCTTCGACCGGTGCGGACACCGGCGGCGTCGCGCCCGATGCCCAAGCACCGCGACCGGCATCGCGAGAACCCGACGCCCGACCGCCCGCGCTACCGGACCGCTCAGTCTGTGCCCGCTGGCGCTCATAGTTCTGCTCACGACGTCGTTCCGCATCCTCGCGCTTGGCGACATCGCGAAACACACGACCCGAGCTCGCGCGCACCGTCTCCAGATCCAAACCCAGCAGATCGGCAATCTGGATAAAGTACGTGTCGATCATATAGCTATCGCGCAGCGGATAGATAAGCGTCAGCGCATCTTCCAGCGCCTTAGCGCGACCGCCCGGCGTGGTGATGTCACTCGACTCCTGCAGCGAACGGTAGACAAAGTCCATAAGCGGCTCGGCAGCGTCGATGCGCGTCTGCAGTGCCTCGCCACCATGTGCGGTGATGAACTCCATGGGGTCGTTGCCGTCGGGGAGCACCACGCAGCGCAGGTCCATGGAATCCTGCTCGATAAACTGAATCGCGCGACGGGCGGCCTTCTGGCCCGCTGCATCGCCGTCGAACATATACACGATGCGCTTGGCAAAGCGAGTGAGCGTCTTGACGTGATGCTCCGTGAGGGCGGTGCCCAGCGTGGCGACAACGTTTTTAATCCCCGCCTCCCAGCAGGCGATGCAATCGGTATAGCCCTCTACCACGATGGCGGTATCCTGCGCGACGATAAACTCCTTGGCCCAATTAAAGCCGTAGAGGTTTCGCTTTTTATGAAACACGCTCGTCTCGGCGGTGTTGAGATACTTAGGCTGGCCGTCGCCCATAATGCGACCGCCAAAGGCAATGTTGTGACCCTGCTCGTCAAAGATGGGGAACATCACGCGGTCGTAAAAGCGGTCGGCAAGCTGCCCGCGCCCGCGACTCACGGCAACGTTGGCGTCGATCATCTCCTGCGGGGTAAAACCCGCCTGGGACAGGTGCGACACCAGCGCGTTACGGCCCGGTGCAAAGCCCAGGCAGTAGCGGCGGCAGACGTCGCCGCCCATGCCGCGGCTGGCAAAGTACTCGCGCGGACGGCCGTCCTTACCGCGCATGAGCATGGTGTGGTAGAACTGGGCGGTCTCGGCGCACAGATCGTAGATGCGGGCACGCTTGGTGCCGCGCTCGCGGCGATCTCCGGTGTCATGCAGCTCAATACCCGCGCGATCGGCCAAGTAACGGATTGACTCGGGAAAGCTCAGGTTCTCGCGCTTCATGATATACGTGAAGACGTCGCCGCCCTCGCCGCAACCAAAGCAATGCCACACCTGCGTGGCGGGGATAATGTGGAAGGACGGCGTCTTCTCGCCATGGAAGGGGCAGCATCCCCAAAACTCATGGCCGCGGGGCTTGAGCTCGACCGTTTCCTGCACGATAGCAACCAGGTCGGACGCAGCGCGTACCTGATCTTTTTCCTCATCGCTAATCACGAATGCTCACCCCCTGCTCACCCAAGTTGTGACGAATGTCCTCGATATTACCCTCGACGGTCGCAATCAACTCATCCAGCGAATCGAACACGCGCGAGGGACGCAGCCAGCGCGTAAACGCCAGCGAAACAGAAGCGCCGTACAGGTCTCCCGTATATCCAATTAAGTTAGCCTCGAGATGCGCAGATGCCGCATCGTCGGCATACGTTGGCGGCAGGCCGACGTTCACGGCAGCGGGCCACGCGGTGTCATCGACCAGCACCAGACCCTCATACACGCCATCGGCTGGCACCTGAATACCGTCGGGAACCTGCAGGTTTGCCGTGGGAAAGCCCATGCCAGAGCCCTCGTGACGGCCGCGAACAACACCGCCACGCACCATATACGGACGGCCGAGTAACTCAGCAGCAAGCTCCACATGGCCCTGTCCCAGCTCATGACGAATGCGGGTGGCGCAAATGGCCTCACCGCCCTCGCAAAGCAAGTCGTGACCATACACGCCAACGCCGTGCTCGGCACCCCAGGCGCGCATCTCGTCAACACCAGATGCACCGCCACGGCCCAGCCTAAAGTCGCTGCCAACGCGAATCGAGCGAATGTCGACCAGACGCGACACCAAGGAGAGAAAATCAACATGGTCAAGCGCCGCAACCTCAGGCGTAAAGGGAACGGCCACCACCGCATCGACCCCGGTTTGAGCCAGGGCATGCAGACGGTCGGCCGTCGTCATCAATTTTTGAGCGGGCGAAGGGCTCACCACGACGTCCGGGTCGGGATCGAAGGTAACCACGACCGCCTTACAGCCATGGGCACGGGCATCACGGACAAGCGCTTTAATGAGTTCCTGGTGTCCACGGTGAACTCCGTCGAACACGCCAATGGCGATCGATGCGGCACCCAAGCGCTCGCACTCATCAAACGTATCGGCAGTAACGATGCGAGCCTCGTCCGACTCGCCGGCGAAAAAGATACGCGCGAGCTCGCGAGCGGAAAACATCATCGAACACCGCCGATGGCCTGCGGAAACACGTGCTCCATGACAAAGCGGCCACTCTCAATGCGGGCGAGCGCCTTGAGTCCCCCATCGAGCACCAGCGCAAACGGCGCCTTCGAGGAATCGAAATCGGCAAGCGCACGCTCAACGGGAATGCGTCGGCCGCAGAGCAGGTCGTCGGCAAGATTGCCCGGCAAGTCAACACGCGTGGCGCCCAGGGCCGCAATGGGATCCAGGGCAAAGCCAGCGGCGGACTCGGGAGAAAGCTCCTCGACCGCATGACAGGCGCCAATGGAAACGACACCGGAGGCCGTGCGGCGCAGCGCGGAAATGTGCGCGGCGCTCTCGCAGGCGCGGCCCAGGTCGCGAGCGAGCGCACGAATGTAGGTGCCCTTGCTCACCGAGAACGCCACGGTCCACGCACACGTATCACCCTCGCCGCCCACGGCGATCAGGTCGGCGGCATAAACCTCGACGGGGCGCGGAGGTAGGTCCACCGCATTGCCCTCGCGAGCAGACTTGTAGGCGCGAACGCCATTGACCGAGATAGCCGAAAACGCCGGCGGCACCTGCATCTGCGGACCCAGCATGGCGGCCAAGTGCTCACGGGCATAGGCAGGATCGCGGAGCTCGTTGGCAACAGCCACTGTGCGGACCGCCTCGCCCTCCGCATCATCGGTATTGGTCTCGGCACCAAACGAAATGTCGGCGACATAGCTTTTGGTATCGAGGGTTAGCATACCCAGCAGACGGGTGGCCTGACCCACGCCCACAACCATGACACCCGATGCCATGGGGTCGAGCGTACCGGCATGGCCGACGCGCCGCTCATGGAGGGCGCGTCGGCATTGCGAGACCACGTCATGGGACGTGCAGCCCACCGGCTTATCGACGGCGAGTAGCATATTCAATTGAGAAGGCGTTCGACGAGCCATGTACCATCCAATTAGTTAGAGCTCGACGGTCACCGAAGCGGGATCCTCCCCCACCAGCTCGGCCAGCATGGGAAGTGCCACGGCGAGCGTCTCGCGAATCGTTCCGTTGTTGGAGAAACCGGCGGCAGCATGATGCCCGCCACCGCCAAAGTTGGCAGCAATCTCGGACACATCGAGGTCGCCCTTGGAGCGCAGGTTGCCACGCACCTTGGTATCGCCCTCAATGCCCTTTAAGAACATGCAAACCTCGACGCCCATCACCGAACGCACCACATCGACCAGGCCGTCGCACTCGTCCGAGGTGACACCGCAGGCCTCAAGGTCGCTCTGGTAGGCATAGCTATACGCCACGCGCCCATGCGCGACCGTCTTAATGCGACCCATGACAATGGACTTGAGGTGCAAAAACTCAACGCGCATGCTCTGATAGACCTCGAGCGCAACGCGCGCCGGATCGGCACCGTGCGCCACCAGGCGCGAGGCCGCATGGAACGCGGCGGCATCGGCGTTTTGGTACTGAAAACGGCCGGTATCGGTCACCAAGCCGCACAGCAAGCAGGTCGCGACGCCATCACGTGCGACAATGCCGCAATTGTCCAAGAAACGGTCGATGATCATGGCGCAGGCCGCGGCATCGACGCGCCTCAGACTGAGCTCGGCAAACTCCTCGCGCGCCGGATGATGATCGAAGCACACCACATGCTTGGAGCGACGAAGCACCTCGGCAGAATTATTGAGGCGCTCGACGACCGGTACGTCCACCGAGATGAACAGGTCAGGATTGCCGGCGTACGCAGATGCCGGCACCAGGCGATCGGAGCCTTCCATAAAGCGGTAGATACGCGGAACCGGGTCATCGTCTGCCAGCAGCAGCGCAATGTCCTTGTTGGGGAAAAACTTCATGAGCGAAAGGCCCAGACCCAATACGGAGCCCAAGGCGTCGCCATCGGGAGACGTATGTCCCGAAATCGCAATGGAGGACGCACCCTCGATGAGCTCGAGGATGCGTCGCTGAATATCTGCAGACTCGCACGAGGCGAGGTCGGCGGAATTAGTCATCTAAAGCTGCCTCCTGGGCGGCATCCGCTATCGGATAGCCGTCCTTGTCCTTTTCGATCGCAAGCGTGGCGGGAACGTTTTCCAGCGCACGCGTGATGCGCTCGGCCTCATCGGTCGAGCGATCGATGCGAAAATCGAGCTCGGGCGTAACACGCCAATCGAGCGAGCGAGCCAACAGGCTGCGAATACGGCCCTTAGCGCTAGCGAGCGCCTCCATGACCTCGTCGTAGCGGCTCGCATCGCACGACACGTACACGCGCGCGAACGAACGGTCCACCGCGACTTCGACCGCGGTCAAAGTAACCAGGTCGAGACGCGGATCGGAAACCTCAAAGAGCAGGATATAACCGAGCTTCTCGCGAAGCTGCTCGCCCAGTCGGCGGGTTGCCTGCGTTTGCTTCATAGCGCTACCCCCTACTCGGTACGGGCAACCTGGTCGATACGGTAACCCTCGATCTGGTCACCGGGCTTGATGTCCTGGAAGTTCTCCAGGCCAATACCGCCCTCGGAACCGCTCTTGAGGCTCTTGGCCTCGTCCTTGTAGTGGCGCATCGAGGCGATCTTGCCGTTGAAGACCACGATGCCGTCGCGCACCAGACGCACGGAATCGGTCGCGGCGATCTCGCCCTCCTCGACGCGGACACCGGCGGCGATACCGACTTTGGGCACCTTGAAGGTGTCCAGGACGGTCGCGGTACCCGTGGCGACCTCGACCTCGGTGGGCTTGAGCATGCCGATACGGGCGGCGTCGAGCTCCTCGAGGCACTTGTAGATGACGTCGTAGCAACGGATCTCGACGCCCTCGCGCTCGGCGGCGGAGCGAGCCTTACCGTCGGGACGGACGCCAAAGCCGATGATGATGGCGTTGGAGGCGTCGGCCAGGACGACGTCGGTCTCGTTGATGGCGCCAACGGCGGAGTGGATCGTGTTGATACGAACCTCGGACTGATCCATCTTGTCGAGCGAGTCCTGAAGAGCTTCGATGGAACCCTGGACGTCGGCCTTGATGATCAGGTTGAGCTCCTTGACCTCGGCGTCGGCGATGGTCTCGAAGAGGTTCTCGAGCGTGACGTGCTTGACGCGGCTCTGCTCCTCGATACGGGCCTTCAGCGAACGCTCGTCGGCCAGGGCGCGTGCCTCGCGCTCGTCCTCGAACACGCGGAACTCGTCGCCGGCGTTGGGCACGGACTGCAGGCCCAAAATCTCGACAGCGTCGGAGGGACCGGCCTCGGTGACGGCGCGGCCCTTGGGGTCGAGCATGGCACGGACGCGGCCATAGGTAAGGCCGGCGACCAGCGTATCGCCCACGTGCAAGGTACCGCGGGTCACGAGCACGGTAGCGACCGAGCCACGGCCCTTGTCGAGCTTGGCCTCGAGGACGTTGCCGGAGGCAAAGGTGTCCGGGTTGGCCTTGAGCTCGAGCACGTCGGCCTGGAGCAGCACGGTCTCCAGAAGTTCGTCGATACCGATCTTCTGCTTGGCCGAGATGTTGACGAACATGTTCTGTCCGCCCCACTCCTCGGGGATGACTCCGTACTCGGTGAGCTCCTGACGCACACGGTCGGGGTTGGCGCCCGGCTTATCAATCTTGTTGACGGCAACGACGATGGGTACGCCGGCGGCCTTGGCGTGGTTGATCGACTCGACCGTCTGGGGCATGACGCCGTCGTCAGCGGCGACGATCAGGATGACGATGTCGGTCACCTTGGCGCCACGGGCACGCATAGCCGTAAAGGTGGCGTGACCCGGGGTATCGATAAAGGTGATCTTGCGGTCGTTGATCATGACCTGCGAAGCGCCGATGGCCTGCGTAATGCCGCCCGCCTCGCCGGCAGCAACGCCGGTGTGACGGATGGCGTCAAGCAGCGACGTCTTGCCGTGGTCGACGTGGCCCATGACGGTGACGACCGGGGCACGCGGCTTAAGGTCGGCGGGATCGTCGTAGAACGAGAAGGTGTTCTCCTCCTCGGGGGTGATAATCTTGATCTGACGGCCCAGGTCGTCGGCAACGAGCTCAACGAGGTCGTCGGACATGGACTGCGTCATGGTGAGCGGCGTACCCAGCAGGAACAGGCGCTTGATGATGTCGTTGGCCGGAACGTCGAGCGCCTCGGCAAGCTCCTGGACGGTAACGCCCTGGGAGACCTTGATGGCGTCGAGGTCCTCGGGGTTCACGCCCTGGGCCAGCGCCTCCTCTATCTTGCGCTCCTCCTGAGCCTTGGCAGCCTCGCGCTCGCGCTTCTCCTTGCGCTTCTTGCGGCGACCGGTGGACTCGCGAGAGGCCTCCTCGACGGCAGCACGAGCCTCCTCGAGCACCTTCTCGCGGCTGTACTCCTCGGCCTCGCGAGCCATGCGGCTGTAGTGGTCCTCTTCGTTGTTGTGACCGCCCTTGCGCTTCTTGCCCTTGCCCTGCTTATCGGGGTTGGGGAAGTCCATGCCGGCAGCGACGTTGTTGCTGGCGTTGGTGCGATGACTGTGCGGACGGCTCTCGGAGGCGTTGCGCTCGGAGTTGTTGTCGGAGGCGTTGCGATCGTTACGACGGCCACCGCGGCGGTCGTTGTTGCCGCCACGACGGTTACCGCGCTCGGCGGCGCGCTCGGCCTTGGCCTTGTCCTCGGCGTCCTTCTTCTCCTTGAGCACGGTCTCCTGTGCGGCGATCTGGTCGAGCAGCGAACGGAAACGCGAACCGGAGTCGGAAGCGGGAACGGCGCGGCGCTGGGCCTCGCGGGCAGCCTCCTCCTTCTCGCGGGCAAGGCGCTCCTGCTCGGCCTTCTTCTTGGCCTCGGCCTCGGCGCGGGCGGCCTCCTCGGCAGCCTGGGCCGCGGCGAACTGGCGGCGCTCCTCCTCGCGTGCCTTCTCGGCAGCGATGCGCTCGCGCTCGGCCTCGGCGGCACGCGCGGCCTCCTCGGCGGCAGCGGCCTGCTCCTCGGCCTGCTTGGCGGCCTCGACTTCCTGGGCGCGGGCCTCGATCACCGGGGCGAGCTGCTTGCGGACCATGGCGACGTAAGCGTCCTCCAGGGCGGAGGAAGCGGACTTAGCGGGAATCTTCATATCGGCGAGATGACCCATCAGTTCCTTGGAGGTCATGCCGAACTCTTTGGCCAGGGTGGACACACGGACTTTTGCCATATGACTTCACCTACCCTTTCTGGCACCTTGGTGCCTAGAGACTGAACGAGCGTGGGAGATGCGCCGGAACCCGTCCGGCGCGACCGCGCGCTAGATCAGGTCCTCCGCATCATCGAAGGCGTCGGTGTCGTGGACACCGCAGAAACGGGAGCCGGGACGGGCCTGGTTGCGGCACTGAATGCCGTCCTCGGACACGTACTCGCAGCGACGGACGTCGTCGTCCTCCTCGTCACCGATCAGGTCGGCGGCGGGCTCCTCGTGAACGGGGACGTTCTTGAGGATGTCGGCGGCAAGGGTCTCGGACTTAATGTCGATGTGCCAACCAGTCAGGCGAGCGGCGAGGCGGGCGTTCTGGCCCTCCTTGCCAATGGCGAGGGACAGCTGGTCGTCCGGCACGATGACGCCGGCGTAGGCCTTCTCCTCGTCGATGAGGACGCGGGTGACTTTGGCGGGCGACAGGGCGTTGGCAACGTAGACGGCCGGATCGGCATCCCACAGGATGACGTCGACACGCTCACCACGGAGCTCACCAACGACGGCGCGGACACGGCTGCCCTTGGGGCCGACGCAGGCGCCCACGGGATCCAGACGATCGTCGAGCGAATGGACGGCGACCTTGGAGCGCTGGCCCGGCTCGCGAGCGATCGACTTGATCTGGACGGTGCCCTCATAGATCTCGGGCACCTCCTGCTCAAACAGACGACGCATGAGCTCGGGGTGGGTACGGGAGATGACAATCGGCGGACGGCTGTGCTCGCCACGAACCGGCTGCAGGTTGGAGTTGGGGTCGCGAACGTCGATGATCACGGCCTTGATGTGCTGGTTGTGCAGGTAGCGCTCGCCCATCGGACGCTCGTTGCGCTCGTTCTCGTAACGGCGCTGGTCGAAGTGCGGAAGCTCGGCCTCGACGCCCTCGCGGATCTTGACGATTGTGAAGTCGGGCGTGGACTGCAGCACGGTACCGCTGATGAGGTCACCGATGCGGCCGGAGAACTCCTCGTAAATCTGCTCGCGGGCGGAGTTGCGCACGATGGCGTTGATCTCGGCCTTGGCGTGCTGGGCAGCGATGCGGCTCGTGTTCTTGGGAGTGACGTCGATCTCCTCGAACTCGGTGAAGTTGCCCTCCTCGTCCATAGAATCGTCGATCGGCTCCAGGCGGTAGACGTAGATCTTGCCGGTGGTGCGGTCGATGGTCACCTTGGCGCCCCACTCAAGATGCAGGATCTCGGCATAGCTCTTGGCAAGCGACTGCTCCAGGCGGTCGATCAGGTAGAGCTGGTCGATGTGCTTCTCCTGGCAAAGCTCCATCAGGGCGGACATCATGTCGGATGCTGCCATCTTACTTTCCTTCCTTCGCGGGCTTGAAGTCGTAGGTGGGCTTCAACTTGCACTTTTTAACATCAGAGAAATCGAGGGTGACGGACTCGCCGTCCTCGAGCTCGAGGGTCACGTCGGTCTCGGTCGCAGCGGCAATCTTGCCGGTGAACTTGCGACAGCCCTCGGTGGCGGTGGAGGTGAGCTCGCAGTCCTCGCCCACAAAGCGGGCAAAGTCGCGCGGGCGGCGCAACGGGCGCGCCATGCCCGGGCTCGACACCTCAAGCGTGTAGCTCGAAGAAATGGGATCGAGCTCCTCGATCACGTCGCCGACCCACTTGGTGTTGGCCGTGACGTCGTTGAGCGACAGGCTCTGACCCTCGGCACCCTCGATACGCACACGCACGCAGGGGGCCTTGGTGGCACCAACGAGCTCGACGTCGACGATGTCGACATCGTGCTGGGGAGCGACGGCCTCGAGCGCGTCGATGATCGCCTGCTCGGTCTTGGTCTTGACCATTGCGGCACCTCCATCCATACAAAAAAGAAGCGGGGCCGAAACCCCACTTCTTTCAATTACAACTTCATTTGCAAGCAAACTATACCAATAGCTGCGGAAACGTGCAAGCACAGTACGAATCTGCAGGTCAGCGTGTGCACAGCTTCTCCATAAGAATAGGACAATTGGTCGAGGAACCCCATGCGGCGCACCCTCAACAGCCCCAAAACGGGCCATGCGTCCCATTCCACAGGCCCGTTCGGACCCCAAGGGCATTCCTCCCCGAGCCCCTATCGATCAGACTTACGCTAGGGGACATTCTGCAACAAGCCAGCCAGCAAGTCGCGCAACGACGAACCTTTCCAAATCCTCTACGGCAAGGAGGCACCCATGAAACGCCTAGGCACCCTCTGCATGACTGCGCTCGCCATCGCAACGTGCTCGTTGGCCCTCTTGGGCTGCGGCAACGCGAATGGCAAAACCGACACATGCGAACCGAACCCTGGCAGCACAAAAGCCATCGAGAAAACGACGCCATCGGAGAGCTTCGACAAAATAGACGAGGACATCGTCGATCCCCAGGGCCTGAGTCCCGATTCCCAAGAACAGCTCCCCATCGACCTTGAGGCAGACGAGAACGTCCATGTTACCTGCGTGGGCAAGGACACGGATGGCTACGGCGACGCCGCGCTCGTCTTTACGGTGACCAACAACACCGGTGTCGACATGATGTTTGGCGATGTGGACTCCTATGCCTACGTCAACGGCGTGGTCCGCGACGTACGCATGCGCCAACCGGTCGCCGCTGGAGAGGAAACGCGCGCCATGCTCACCTTTGTGGGCACCTTCGACGACCCGGACTTTGATGTGAACAACGACCTCAACGACATCTACCTCAAAATTTGGATGTTCGAAGAGGCAACGGGCAACGTTTACTTTAGGGACCTGGTACACATCCCATAGAAGACGGTGCGACGCAATGACTAAGCAGGGCATACAACACAAAACGAGGGACGACCCAACCGGATCGCCCCTCGTCTTTTATGCGTCAGTTAAGCACGCAATGCTTACTTGACCACCAGGTTGACCAGCTTGCCGGGCACGCAGATGGCCTTGACGACCGTCTTGCCCTCGAGCCACTTGGCGACGGCGGCCTCGGCGGCAGCCTGCATATCCTCATTGGAGGCATCGCGGGCCACGTCGACGCGGCCGCGGACCTTACCGAGCACCTGGACGACGATCTGCACCGTGTCCTCAACGGACTCGGCCAGGTCGAACTCGGGCCAGGCAGCGGTGTAGGCGTTACCCTCGCAGCCGAGGGCCTCGTGCCACAGCTCGTCGGCCCAAAACGGGCAGATGGGCGCCAGGACGCTCACGATATCCTTAGCCACGCCGTAGCACAGCGCCTTGTCGCGGGCGGTACCCTCGGTGGCGTTGAGATAGGCGCTCGCCGCGTTGACGAGCTCCATGACGGCCGAGATCGCGGTGTTGAACTGGCCGCGATCGAAGTCCTCGGTGCACTTGGCGATGGTGCGGTGACGCTCGCGATAGAGCTTCATCGCAAACTCGTCGAGCGCGGACTTGTCGAAGGCCACGTTGGCGTCGACAGACTGGACGAGCTGCCAAACGATACGCCAGGCGCGCTTGATGAAGCGGTTGGCGCCCTCGACGGCCTTGGGATCCCAGTCGAAGTCCTTCTCGGGCGGGGCGATAAACAGGATCGCCAAACGCATGGTGTCGGCGCCGTAAGGTTCGATGACCGAGCTCGGGGGCACGACATTGCCCTTGGACTTGGACATGGTGTCGCCGTTCTCGTCCTTGACCATGCCCTGGCACAGTAGGTTAGTGAAGGGCTCGTCCACGCTCAGCAGGCCCAGGTCGCGAAGTGCCTTGGTAAAGAAGCGGCTGTAGAGCAGGTGCAGAATGGCGTGCTCGATGCCGCCGATGTAGTTATCGACGGGCATCCAACGGTCGGCGGCCTCGCGGGAGAAGGGCAGCTCGGTGTTGTGCGGGTCGGTATAGCGCAGGTAATACCAGCTGGAGCAGGTAAAGGTGTCCATGGTATCGGTCTCGCGCTTGGCCGGGCGGCCGCAGACCGGGCAGGTGGTCTCGTAGAACTCCTTGCACTCGGCGAGGGTTTCGCCGGCGCCCAAGTCCAGGTTCTCGGGCAGCGTCACCGGCAGCTGATCCTCGGGCACGGGCACGATGCCGCAGTGCTCGCAGTGGATGGCCGGGATGGGGTTGCCCCAATAGCGCTGACGGGAAATGAGCCAGTCGCGCAGGCGGAACTCGACCTTGCGACGGCCGCAGCCCATGGCCTCGAGGTCGGCCACGATCGCAGCCTCGCCCTCGGAGTGCTTACCGCCGCGCATGCCGGTGTACTTGCCGGACTGGACGAGCGTGCCCTCGGCAGCATGGGCGCAATCCCAGTCGACGGTCTCGGCATGGAAGGTATCGATGGTCTCGCCGCTGGCCTCGACGGCAGCGCGATCGTCATCGTCCAGGATGATCGGCACGATCGGCAGGTCGTACTTACGGGCAAACTCAAAGTCGCGCTGGTCGCCACAGGGAACGGCCATGACGGCGCCGGTGCCGTAGTCGGCCACGACGTAGTCGGCAACCCACACAGGGACCTTCTCGCCGTTGACGGGGTTTACCACATAGCGGCCCGTGAAGGCACCATGCTTCTCGAGGGTGCCCTGGGCACGCTCGACGGCAGAGATATGCTTGGAGTCCTCGACGATCTTTGTCACGGCCTCCTCGTACTCCGTGCCCTCGACGAGCTCGTGCAAGCCGGCGTACTCGGGAGCCAGGACAAAGAAGGAGACGCCAAAAAGGGTATCGGCACGCGTGGTGAAGACGGTGATCTTACCCTCGTCGCCCTCGATGGGCTCGCCGTCCTTGTCGCACAGGGTAAAGTCGACCTCGGCGCCCTCGGAGCGACCGATCCAGTTGGCCTGCATCTGCTTGACGCGCTCGGGCCAGCCGGGGAGCTTCTCCAGGTCGTCGAGCAGCTCCTGAGAGTACTCGGTAATCTTGTAGTACCACTGCTCCAGGTCGCGTTTCTCGGGCTCGGTGCCGCAGCGCCAGCACTTGCCCTCGGTAACCTGCTCGTTGGCCAGAACGGTCTTGCAGGTGGGGCACCAGTTAACCGGGTTCTTCTTACGGTAGACCAGGCCCTTTTCCCACATCTTCTCAAAGATCCACTGGCCCCAGCGGTAGTAGTCGGGGCTGCAGGTCTTGACCATGCGATCCAGATCGTAGGAGAAGCCCATGCGCTTCATCGTGGCGAGCGCCTGGTCCATGTTCTTATACGTCCAGGCGGCAGCCTGCGTGTTGTGCTTGATGGCGGCGTTCTCGGCGGGCAGGCCAAAGGCGTCAAAGCCGATGGGGTGCAGCACGTCAAAGCCGCGCATACGAGCCTGACGGGCCATGGCATCGCCGATGGTGTAGTTGCGCGCGTGGCCCATGTGCAGGTCGCCCGACGGATACGGGAACATCTCGAGCACATACTTCTTGGGCTTGCTGTCGTCGGTGTCGACGGCAAAGAGGTTGGAGTCCTCCCAGGCCTTCATCCACTTGGACTCAATGGCCTGCGCGTCGTAGGCAGGGATCTCGTCCTTATGATCTGTGCAATCGCACATATCAGCTCCTTTGTTAGCTGGGTTGGGGCGGGGCGTTCTTACCTTTACTCGCTGCTGCGGACAGTCCTGCTCGCACGAAGAGCAAATTAAGTGCTCTTCGGCTCGTGCGGAACTTGCAGCGAGCAAAGGTAAGAACGCCCCGCCACATCGTTAACTCGCATGATGATAGCAAATACAACAAGCGAGATGCCTGCAACTTGCAGGCATCTCGCTTTATCTTAATAACGTGGTTGTGAATCAACCGCTAATTGTTACCAGCCCAAGCATGGTCGGGTTTTCCAAGTGCCGCAGATTGCCGTGAAAGAGGAGCGACGCGTACTTTGGTACGCGAGCGACGGTTTGAACGGCAAGGTGCGGTGCCTGGGAAAGCCGCTTATCGATAGGAAACGCTCTGCTGGGAATCCTTGACGACTACGTCGTGGGCGCCGCCTTCGACGATGGAGGTGGAGCTGACCAGCGTTAGGCGCGCCTTTTCCTGGAGCTCGGGGATTGAGAGGGCGCCGCAGTTGCACATCGTGGACTTGACCTTGTAGAGCGTGCCGCCCACGCCGTCCTTGAGGGAACCGGCGTAGGGAACGTAGGAGTCGACGCCCTCGACGAAGCTAAGCTTCGCGGCGCCGCCCAGGTCGTAGCGCTGCCAGTTGCGAGCACGCGCAGAACCCTCGCCCCAGTACTCCTTCATGTACTGACCGTTCACGTTGACGCGCTCGGTCGGGCTCTCGTCAAAGCGGGCGAAGTAACGACCCAGCATCATAAAGTCTGCACCCATGGCAAGGGCGAGCGTCATGTGGTAATCGTAGACGATGCCGCCATCGGAGCACACGGGCACGTAGACGCCGGTCTCCTCGTAGTACTCGTCGCGAGCGCGGCAGACGTCGATCAGCGCGGTGGCCTGGCCACGGCCGATGCCCTTGGTCTCACGGGTGATGCAGATGGAGCCGCCGCCGATACCAACCTTGATGAAGTCGGCACCGCAGTCGGCCAGGAAGCGGAAGCCCTCGGCGTCGACGACGTTGCCGGCACCGACCTTGACGTCCTCGCCGTAGTTGGCGCGGATCCACTCGATGGTGCGCTTCTGCCACTCGCTGAAGCCCTCGGAAGAGTCGATGCACAGGACATCGGCACCGGCCTCGATGAGCAGCGGCACGCGCTCGGCATAGTCGCGGGTGTTGATACCGGCACCGACCATGTAGCGCTTGTCGCCGTCGAGCAGCTCGTTGGGGTTGGTCTTGTGGCTGTCATAGTCCTTGCGGAAGACGATGCCCATGAGGTGATCGTAGTCGTCGACGATGGGCAGGGCGTTGAGCTTATTGTCCCAGATGACGTCGTTGGCAACCTTAAGGCTGATGTTCTTGTCGCCCACGATGAGCTGCTCACGCGGGGTCATGAACTCGGAGACCTTCGTCTGGTGGTCATCGCGACTGGGGCGATAGTCACGGCTGGTGACGATGCCCAGAAGCTTACCCTTGGGAGTGCCGTCGTCGGTAACCGGCATGGTGGAGTGACCGGTCTTCTCCTTGAGCTCGATGACCTGCTCCATGGTCATGTCGGGGGTCAGCGTGGAATCGGACTGAACGAAACCAGCCTTGTGATCCTTGACGGCCTTGACCATAGCGGCCTCGGACTCGGCGCTCTGGGAACCGTAAATGAAGGACAGGCCACCCTCGGTAGCGAGCGCGACACCCATGTCGACGCCCGAGACGGACTGCATGATGGCGGAAACCATGGGGATGTTCAGGGTGATTGCCGGCTTCTCACCGCGCTTGAAGCGGGTCAGCGGCGTCTTAAGAGAGACGTTGTTGGGGATGCACTGCGAGGACGAGTAGCCAGGGACCAGCAGATACTCCGAAAACGTGTGGGACTCACCGGGAAAGAACGTAGCCATGTTTCTCCTTTTTCCATGCGACCGGTCGGCTGCAGGCCTCGTAGGACCCAGCCCAACCTTGGGCGCCCAATACTGGGGAAGTATCTTAACGCACTTTGACTGCTACAATGCATGATTTAAGAAGAGCACACGAGGGTTTGACGCAGGCTTTGCGTTTGCCCAGCAAACACTTTAGCGGGGAGACGTGGAGCACATGGAGTACAAGACGACGGCAAAGTTGGTCATTCAAGCGTGCGACAAAGATCTACCGGGCGTCTTCGGCCACGGCTGCGTCTTGCTGCTGCAGGGTATTGCCCGCGAGCACTCGCTCAACCGCGCCGCCAAGAGCATGGGCATGGCGTATTCCAAGGCCTGGCGCATTGTGAACGAGGCCGAAGGTCAGCTGGGTTGCAAGCTCATCGAGCGCGACGGCGCCCGCGGATCCACCCTCACCCCCGCCGGCGAGCGAGCCATAGCGGTCTACGAGGAGCTGCAGACCGACATCAACAACGTCATCGCCACCAAAGCCAACGATCTCATCGCCAGCATCAAAGAGTAGCCCATTTGGGACGGGGCCTTATAGCCACACAACCCCTTCTCATAAGTTGCGGTGAAATAGGGGCTGTTTATGCCGCTAAAGTCGTAAATCAATCCCTATTTCACCGCAACTTATGGAGTCGAGGATGATTTAGCTACTTGCGGAGGGCGTTGTCTAGGGCGGACGCTACAACCAGGGGGTTGTCGGTGCCGGCGAAGAGGCGGATGGTGCCCCCCTGCTTGCTGCGTGGAGCCGAAAGGCGCGTTGTTGCGCCGCCTGCGGGCGATGTGCGAAACTCCCCAGGCAAAGCATCGAACAGCTCGCCCGCGCTACGTTCGATAAGATCGAACTCTACTGCCGGGCCAAAGCCGTGCTCGAGAATTCCCGTTGCAGCCACATGGTCGGGATGCGAGGTCAGCCCGGGATAGCGCACGTTGCGCACCATCTCGTTCGCGGCCAAATATTCAGCCAGCGCACGGGCGCGATCGAAATGTGCCTGCATGCGGGTGTCGAGCGTGTCGAGCCCGTGCTCTAGAACCTCGGCCTCATCGGAGGACAAGTCGAGCGCGGCCAATCCGCACCACTCGAGCAGCGCATGCGCGCACTCGGCCGCAGCGTCCACGCGATGGCGCTTGAGCTGCGAGCGCGCGACCGAAGCGGCAACGAGCTTGCGTGGAGCCTCACCGGCACACACACGGTCGAGCGCCTCAAGGGACAGCACAGCACCCAGCCGCAGCGGATCGCAGCCAAAGACGTCAGCCACGGTGTTGTCCACAACCAGCAGCGCATGGGCCTCACGCGCCGCCCGACCCAGCGCACGCAGATCGGGCACACGCAGGCCAAAGCCACCGATTGAGTTCACAAACCACCACAGGTGCGGTCCCTCAGCATCAAACGAAGCATCAAATCCCTCGGACGCAGCAGAAAACGCTGCAGCCGATGGCTCCCCCACCAGCACAACATCGCGGCCATCAAAGCCACGAGCAAACGCATCGGCAAAGTCGTCC
>CABRHW010000011.1 GCA_902470765.1 uncultured Collinsella sp. | reverse complement strand
CCACGTCCCCTGCGCCGCATTGCGTCGGGCGGCGAGCTCAGCCGCGTCATGCTGGCAAGCAAGGTCGTCCTCGGTAACGCGGACGGTGTTGATACGCTGGTGTTTGACGAGGTCGATGCTGGTGTCGGTGGCTCTACGGCTCGTGCTCTTGCTGGTGTGCTGGCCGATCTTGCCGCCACGCATCAGGTCATCGTCGTAACACACCTGGCGCAGGTTGCGGTCATGGCCGACAAGCATTATGTGGTCAGTAAAGAGCCCGGCGACGTTCCTCAAACGCACCTGGACGAGGTGACCGGCGATGCCCGTACCGCCGAGATCGCCCGCATGCTGAGCGGCGATCAATCGGAGGCAAGCCTAGCGCATGCCAAGCAGATGCTCCAAGAAGCGCGTGCTTAGACCGAGCCGCCACATATATGTCCGATCCGGTCGCCACAAAACCGGCCCAATTACTACGTTTAATAAGTTATCGGCAACCACGCCAAGAATTGCAAAAAGAAAACCGCAGGTAGAACGCCTGCGGTTTTCTTTTTTTGAGTGTATGGTTAGCGCTTGCGGTTAAAACGTAGTAGATGGGCGGGTTTCGTGGCGAGAGGCGTTTGTCGGTTCCCCAATTTATCTACTCCACAACCTTATCCGGCTGGATGAGTTCCTCGTAGTAGCTGATGTGCTCACGGGCGTCTTCGATCTCTGGCAGCAAGAAGTTGTAGATGACCTCTATAATCATCGTTGCGCTGATCTTGGAGAATGCGAAGTCGCCCGTTGTGAGTAGCGCCTCGTGATTGACGGTATTAAAGGTGTAGTCGGCTAGGCGCGCAAGTGGAGACTTGCTGTCGCTGCTGATGACGACCACGGTGGCACCGCAGTCGCGAGCCGCTTTTGCCATGCGATTCAAACGGCGCGACTTGCCGGAGTTCGAGATCAGCACGATAACGTCACCCGGGCGCAACGTGAGCGCAAAGCCGATTGATGTCTCGCTAATGGTACTCGCCATGCAGCGCAGACCCAGCTGCGAAAACTTAAACGTCGCATCGAGCGCGACCGCGTTCGTATTGCCCACAGCCGCAAACTCAATAACCCCTGCATGCTTAAGGGCATGCACAACAGCCGCCAGCGTATCGTGGTCGATCCCGTCGATAGTCGCATTAAGCTCGCTCACCTTGGCAGCCAGGATGTTCTTGAGGCTCTGCTCCATATTGTCGAGCGAGACCTCGTCGGTCAGGCCCTCGTTGCGCTGGCTTTCCAAATCCCTCGCCAACGAAAACTGAAAGCTGCGGAAGCTGCCAAACCCAAGCTTGCGGCAGAAGCGCGAAACGGTCGCCTCGGACGTGGCAGCGGCGCGTGAGAGCTGAGCCGCCGTGAGGCGTGGAGCCTCGGACTGGTGCTCCAATATATAGTCGACAATGCGCTGCTCGGACTCGCTGTATCCCTGATGGGTACTAATGAGGGAAAGTGCGCTCTTGCTACTATCGGTCATGGATGGCTCCTGGTTGGCATGAAAATCTAGCTTGATTTGCAATGCCATAGTATACGGGCATTTTCAATTACAAGATACACCTTGCCGTTTCAAGTGTTGATGGTAAACTTTCACTTACCGTTTACGGTTATGAAAGAACCTTTCACCGGAGATTTTCACCTTGTGTCTTCTCACGCGGACGGTAGGTTGGTATCTTTCAGTTGTGGAAAAACGCGCATCAAAGCGCGTGTAGGGGAGCGCTCGCGGGCGCTGTACTCAAGAAGGAGGGACACATGGCTAAGTTTGACATCATCGCCGCGACCGGTTGCCCGACCGGCATTGCGCACACCTTCATGGCGAAGGAGGCGCTGGAGAAGGCAGCTGCCGAGCGCGGTCTGACCATTAAGGTCGAGACTCATGGCCAGGTCGGTGTCGAGAACGAGCTCACCAAGAGTGAGATCGCTGGTGCCAAGGCCGTCGTCGTCGCAGCCGACAAGGATGTCCAGGCTGAGCGTTTCGCCGGCAAGCCCATGGTTTCCGTTGGTGTTTCCAAGGCCCTGTCCGTTGAGGCCGCCGGTAAGCTGATTGATCGCGCGCTCTCCGCCAAGGGTGACGACACGGTTGCAGCTGCCGCCGATGTCGAGGACGATGTCGAGGAGAAGGAGTCCATCGGCCACATCATCTACAAGCACCTCATGAACGGCGTCAGCCACATGCTGGTCTTCGTCGTTGCCGGTGGTGTTCTGACCGCTGTCTCGTTCCTGTGGGGCATTACGTCCTTCGATTCGACGGCGTCTGACTACAACAGCTTTGCTGCGATGCTCAAGATCATCGGCGGCATCGCAATGAACCTCATGGTTCCGGTGCTTTCCGCCTACATCGCCGAATCCATCGGCAAGCGCCCGGCGCTCGTCCCCGGTTTTGTTGCCGGTATGATCGCCATCCAGGGCCTGCCTGTTAACGCCGAGACCGGCATGATCGACGCCGGCGGCGCCGGCGTGGGCTTCGGCTTCCTGGGCGGCATCGTCGGTGGCTTCCTCGCCGGCTATGTTATCCTGCTGCTCGAGAAGGTCTTTGCCGGTCTGCCCAAGAACCTGGACGGCCTCAAGGCTATCTTCCTGTACCCGCTGTTCTCGACGGCTATTGTCGGCCTGGTCATGCTCGGCATTTCCGGCCCCATGGCTGCCATCAACACCGCCATGATGGACTTCCTCAAGGGCCTGTCCGCCTCTGGCGCCGTTGTACTGGGTCTTGCCATTGGCTGCATGTGCGCCTTTGACATGGGCGGCCCGGTCAACAAGGCTGCTTACGTCACCGGTACTGCTATGCTCACCGAGGCTTTGGCCGCCGGTGTTGGCACCGATACCTACAACTTCGGCACCAACTTCATGGCTGCCGTCTCCGCCGCCTGCATCGTTCCGCCGCTGATCACCACCTTTGCCGTCGTTGTCGGCAAGAAGTACTTCAGCCAGGAGGATCACGACGCCGGTGTCGTCAACCTCATCCTTGGTTGCACCCACATCACCGAGGGCGCCATTCCGTTCATGACCAAGAACATCTGGCCCGTCATGCCCATCATGATGCTCGGTTCCTCTATCGCTTCGATCCTGACCATTATGTTCAACGTTCACGATCCGGCGCCTCACGGTGGCTTCCTGGTCCTGCCCGTTGTCGAGAACGGTCCGCTTTGGGTCCTCGCGATCCTCATCGGCGCTGTGGTCGGTGGCATCCTGTTCGTGGCCTTCAAGAAGTACGACTTCGAGAAGAATCAGAAGGCCGCTCCTGCAGCCAAGCCAGTTGAGGCTCCCAAGGCCGCTGCCGTCGAGGCCCCCAAGGCCGAGGCTGCCGACTTCGTGAAGGTCGAGAATGTCTTTGTCGCCGAGGACTTCGCTTCTCGTGACGAGGCTCTGAGCTTCGTTTCCAACCAGGCCGTCAAGGCCGGTATCGCCAGCGACGCCGACGCCGTGATGAACGCCTTCCTGGCCCGCGAGGCCGAGGGCACCACGGGCATGATGGAGGGCTTCGCCATCCCGCATGCCAAGTCCGACGCCATTACCGAGGCTGCCGTCATCGTCGTCAAGGACGAGTCCGGCGTGACCGGTTGGGACACCATGGACGGCGCTCCCGTCAACGTGGCTATCGCCCTGCTCATCCCCGGTGCCCAGGCCGGCACCACGCACCTCAAGATCCTGTCCAAGGTTGCCGAGGCGCTCATGGACGAGGACTTCCGTGCCACCGTCAAGGGTTCCACCGACGCCGCCGAGATCGCCAAGACGATCAACGCCCGCCTGGTCTAATCCCACGGTACGCGAATACCATCGCCCCCTGTATAAAAGGCGGAGTCCCTCTCCAGGGCCTTCGCCTTTTTCTATCCCTCCCATAAGTTGCGGTGAAATAGGGACTGTTTAAACGATTCAACCCCAAATTTAGTCCCTATTTCACCGCAACTTATAAAAGGTCATAGAGGGGGCTACCTATCGAGTCTTTGTCGCGAACAGATCATCAGCCAGATTTCCGTTTGCACGATATTGCTCTGGACCGACCGATTTTCCGCAGCTCGCCCGCCGGGCGGGGCGGTTAAGTTTGTCGCGAGTTCCGCACGCAAAGGAAAGCACTTAATGTGCTTTCCGTCTTGCGCAGGACTGTAGAGCAGCAAACTTAACCGCCCCGCCCGGCGGGCGAGCGTGCAGGAACGACATCTGTCCAACAATTCGTCCGAAACATAATGAAAAACCGTTTGATGTGAGTTAATATAAACAACGTCGTGAATCTGACTCCTGCCACATGCATGACAGGGGTTAAACACAAAAAGGAGTCAATTATGGTTTCTGAGAAGGCTACCCTCGTTAATCCTCAGGGTCTGCACATGCGTCCGGCTGGTCTGTTCGCCTCCACCATGGGCAAGTACGCCTGTGACGTGACGGTCGTCACCCCCGAGAAGGAGGTCAACGGCAAGTCCCCGATGGCCCTCATGGCTGCTGGTATCCCCTGCGGCACCGAGGTCGAGGTAAAGTGCGACGGCGCTGACGAGGCCGAGGCTCTGGCTGCTGCCATCGAGCTCATCAAGAGCGGTCTTGGCGAGTAGAACTCAAACGGGTCGCATGTTGAACAACTAAGTTCATATTTGGGGGCGCAGTGACCTGTTGTAAGGTAGCTGCGCTCTTTTGTCATGGATATGGCAAAACGCTTTATCACATGACACGGAGAGAGGAATGGGAATGTATCAGGGAGTCAACGCTTCCGAGGGCATCGGTATCGGCACCGTCATGGTCGCCGTCGATCCCGACTTGACGTTTGAGCCGCACGAGGTTGCTGATTCGGCAGCAGAGAAGGAGCGCTATCAGTCCGCTCTTTCGGTCTTCTGCGAGAAGACCCAGGCTCAGGCCGACCACATGAAGGAGACGGTGGGCGAGGCCGAGGCCGAGATCATGAGCGGACACATTGTTCTGGCTCAGGACCCGGGCATGACCGACGCCATCAACGCCGCCATTGACGGCGGTACCTGCGCCGAGCAGGCGCTCATGGACACCTCGACCATGTTCGAGAACATGTTCCTGTCCATGGACGACGAGATGTTCCGTCTGCGCGCGGCCGACATCGCCGACATCCGCACCGGTATTCTGGCCGAGCTGCTGGGCAAGGAGGTCGTCGACCTCTCCGTCCTGCCCGAGAACACCGTCGTTGTCGTGCACGACCTCACGCCGTCCATGACCGCCACGATCGATAAGGCCCACGTTGCCGGTATCGTCACCGAGACCGGTGGCCGCACGTCGCACTCCGCGATCATCGCGCGCGCCCTCGAGATTCCGGCTGTCCTTTCGGTTTCCAACAGCTGCACCGCGCTGCGCAACGGTATGACCGTTGTCGTCGATGGTGGCAAGGGTATCGTTGAGGCCGATCCCGACGAGGAGACGCTCGCTGCCTACACCGCCAAGGCCGAGGCCTTCGCTGCCGAGAAGGCAGCCCTCGAGGCCTTCCGTGGCAAGCCGTCCGTGACTGCCGATGGCATCAAGAAGATCATCGCCTGCAACATCGGTAACCCCGATGACGTGCCCAACGCGCTCGATCACGACGCCGAGGCCATCGGCCTGTTCCGCTCCGAGTTCCTGTTCATGGACTCCGCTGAGCTTCCTTCCGAGGAGGAGCAGTTCAACGCCTACCGTAAGGTCGCCAGCGCGCTCAAGGGTGCTCCGGTCATCATCCGCACGCTCGATGTGGGTGGCGACAAGGAGATTCCGTATCTGCATATGGTCAAGGAAGACAACCCCTTCATGGGCTTCCGCGCCGTGCGTTACTGCCTGGCCAATCCCGACCAGTACAAGGTCCAGCTCCGCGCTCTGCTGCGCGCTAGCGCCTTCGGTGACGTCAAGATCATGATCCCGCTCGTCACCTGCGTCGAGGAGGTCTTGGCTGTCAAGGAGCTCGTCGAGCAGTGCAAGGCCGAGCTGACCGAAGAGGGTCGCAAGTTCAACGAGAACATCGAGGTCGGCATCATGGTCGAGACGCCCGCCGCTTCGCTGCTCGCAGACCGTCTTGCCGAGGTTGCCGACTTCTTCTCCATCGGCACCAACGACCTGATCGGCTACACCATGTGCGCCGACCGTGGCAACGACACCATCTCCAACCTGTACCAGGTGTACTATCCCGCCGTGCTCCGCTCGCTCAAGAACATCATCGAGAGCGGCGTGAAGGCCGGCATCATGGTCGGTATGTGCGGCGAGGCCGCTGCCGATCCGCTGCTCGAGCCGCTGCTGATCAGCTGGGGCCTGGAGGAGTTCTCGATGAGCGCTCCGTCGATCCTGCGCGCCCGCAAGACCATCAGCCAGTGGACCAAGGCCGAGTGCGACGAGCTCGCCGAGAAGGCGCTCGCCTGCAACACCGCCGCCGAGGTCAAGGCTCTGCTCGAGTCCGCAGCTCGCTAATTTGGTATCAGAGGTAACCGCGTGGTTGGAATGGGCCGGCCACGCGGCCCTCACATATACAGGGGGTACTGTAAATGTTCTACACGCTAACCGCTAACCCGGCTGTCGACATGACGGTTTCGAGCTCTCCGCTCGAGCCCGACGAGAACGTCCGCACCGGCTCGGCCAGCTACACGGCTAACGGCAAGGGCCTCGACGTGTCCTTCGCCTTTAAGAAGATGGGCGTCGACACCGTCGCGCTCGGCTTCTTCGCTGGCTTCACGGGCAAGTTCATCGTCGAGGAGGTCATGAACCTGGGTTGCCTCTGCCGCCCGGTCTGGACCGACGGTATCACGCGCATTAACACCTACGTCAACGATGGCCAGCACGAGTACGGCATCCTGAACCCCGGCGCCCCGATCACGCCGCAGCACCAGGAGGAGCTCTACAACATCCTGGACACCGCGGGCGATCTCGAGTGCCTGATCGTCTCCGGCTCCGTGCCTCCCAAAGCTACGCCCGACTTCCTGGCTCAGGTCATGGAGCACGCTCAGGCTCGTGGCGCTGACGTCGTCCTGGACCTGTCCTCCGACAAGCTCAAGGAGCTCGCTCACAAGAAGCCGCTGCTCATCAAGCCGAACCATCACGAGATGAAGGCCATCTTCGGCGTGCCGGTCGACACCGACGACGAGGTTCGCGTTGCCATGAAGATGGCTCACGACGCTGGCGTTCAGAACGTGCTGCTCACCCGTGGTAGCCGCGGCGACGCTTACTTCTCCAACGGCGAGGACATCTGGTACGCCAAGCGTGAGTTCAACATCAAGCTGGTCTCTTCCGTCTGCGCCGGCGACTGCACCCTCGCTGCGTTCCTGCACAAGTGGTACAGGGATCGCGACAACGTCGAGGAGGCCATGAAGCTCGCTATGGCCACCGGCGCCAACGTTGCCGAGTCCGTCGGCATTGGTGACTTCGGTCACGTCGACGAGTACAGCAAGCGCGTTGCTGTCCGCAAGCTCGATCGTCAGTAATCGAAACGCGACATATTCGTGCGCATGCGGCGCCCCGGTTTCGGCCGGGGCGCCTTTTTTGTTCCGCCATGGGGGAGAGGTGTCCTGCCGTACTTCATCGCTTCCACACCGTTCACCGAGTTGTCCTAGCCTTTTACCGATGCGTGGAATATACTTTCATTAACACGTTGCTTCGTGAAAGGAACATTCATGATTTACACGCTCACTGCTAATCCCGCCATTGATTACAACATCGCCTGCGACGGCCTTACTGCCAATACCGTCACGCGTACCCGCAATGCCGTCTACACGCCCAACGGCAAAGGCCTCAACGTCTCGTTTACGCTTGACCACTATGGTGTCGACACCACGATCCTAGGTTTCTTCGCCGGCTTCTCGGGTGAGTTTATCGTTAAGGGCGCCGAGGCCCTGGGCGTGCCCGTCAAGCCCGTGTGGACCGACGGTATTACGCGCGTCAATGTGTTCCTCAACGCCGGTCCCGACACCGAGTACAACATGGTCAACGCCGGTGCCGCCATCAACGAGGCCAACGAGCAGGAGATGTTTGAGCTTATCGATTCGCTCGATGACATGACCTGCCTGGTCATCAGCGGCTCGCTGCCTCCCAACACTTCCGAGGGCTTCTTGGCCGAGGTCCTGCGCCGTGTCAAGGCCAAGGGGGCCGAGTTCGTCCTCGACATCTCGAGCCATCAACTGGCAGACCTCATTGCTCTGGAGCCACTGCTGATCAAGCCCAATGACGACGAGCTGCTTGACATCTTTGGCATCAAGGTGAGCGGTGGCGACGATGAGTCCGTCAAGGGCGCTATGGCCGAGCTGCACGCCAAGGGCGCCAAGAACGTGCTGCTGACCCTTGGTGGCGCCGGTGCGTACTTCTCCAACGGCGAGCATATCTGGTTTGCCAACCGCACCTTCGACGTCAAGCTGCTGTCGACTGTGTGCGCCGGCGATTCCTCGCTCGCTGCCTTCCTGTCCGTGTGGCACGACGCCCCCGAGCGCGTCGAGGACGCCCTGCGCCTTTCGATGGCCACTGGCGCCAACGTGGTCGAGTGCCCCGGTCTGGGTGATTTTGCCAAGGTGGACGAATATAAGAAGCACATCGAGGTTCGCCAGGTCTGCTAGTTCCGGCACCTTGTCTGAATAGTTTGATTATTTCGCATCCGTCTTAGACTAGGACGGATGCGTTTTTGTTTATCGGACTTGCGTGTGCAGTGGAGGCTGTTTCTTGCTAGACTTCTTGCAGACGCAATCGATAGCCAATTTGATAGTCGCAGGAGGCCATAGGCATGTGCAATGTTTCGCTCAACGGTACTCAACCGTCCGATGCGTCCCTGCGCGTCCTGCGCGCGCTTGAGGCGGCTGGTCTTGAGGCTTGGTACGTGGGCGGTTGGGTGCGCGACGCCCTGATGGGGTACCCCAGCCACGATGTTGATATGTGCTGTAGCGGCCTGTGGCAGGAGTCCAAAGCGGCGCTCGAGGTCGCCGGCATCGCGGTTGTGGAGTCGGGCATTAAATTTGGCGGAATCACGGCTATTTCCGATGGCGAGCGTATCGAGGTCACCACGTACCGTCTGGATGGCTTTTACACCGATGGTCGTCATCCCCAGAGTGTGGAGCGTGCCGCCTCGCTCGAGGACGATCTGGCGCGCCGCGACTTTACCGTCAATGCCATGGCCTGGCATCCCGAGCGCGGGCTTGTCGACCGCTACGACGGCCAGGGTGACTTGGACCGCAAGCTGATTCGCGCTGTCGGCGATCCCAAGCGTCGCTTTAACGAGGACGCCCTGCGCATGCTGCGTGCGGTGCGCTTTGCCTGCCGTCTGGACTTTATGATTGAGCCCGAGACTAAGCGTGCGCTTGTCGAGTGCGCGCCGCTGCTCGATGCCGTGGCGCGTGAGCGTGTGGGTATTGAGCTCGAGGGCATTCTTTCGACCGGTCATGGGGGAGACGCGATGCTCCGCTATCCCGAGCTCATCTGCGCCGCCGTGCCCGAGTTGGCAGCGGGTCGCGGGTTTGATCAGCGCAGTGTCTATCATGCGTTTAACGTCTACGTGCATATCACCCGTGTGCTGACGGTGGCGGGGGAGCTCGCGCTGTGTGACGGCGTCGCGCCCTCGTCGAGCCTTATGTGGGCGGCGTTTTTGCACGATGTGTCCAAGCCCGAGTGCTTCACGGTCGACCATGCCGGTAGCGGACACTTCTACGGTCATCCCGAGCTCGGCGCCAAGAAGGCGCGCGTCATTATGGATCGCCTGGCGCTCTCGCACGACTTGGTGCGCGACGTGTGCCTGCTCATCAAATACCATGACAAGCCGCTGCGCCCCGAGCGCTCCTGTCTGCTCAATATGATGCGCGCGCTTTCGGGTGAGGGCGTCGACACGGCCCGCCTGATTGACGAGCTCATGGACCTTAAGCGTGCCGACACACTTGGCAAGGCCCCGTCGTGCTTCTATTACGTTGAGACGATTGAGGAGATGCGCGCGATGGCGCACGAGCTGCTGAGGGCGGGGGAGCCCTATACGCTCAAGATGCTCGCCATCAACGGCGGCGACCTGATCCGTGCCGGAGTCAAGCCCGGGCCGGAACTGGGGCAGCTTCTCAACTCCGCCCTCGACGCCGTGATCGAAGACAACATTCCCAACGATCGCGAAGCTCTTTTGGTCCATCTCAACTTGAATTAGCTACCTAGTTTACCTGCGTGTTCCATAACCTGCCGACAATTTTTCGGCAATTTGGAATTTCTTCTTGCGCTGACGTTTTTTGTCCCGTAATATATTTCTTCGCAGCACGGCAGTGCAGATGTCATGTGGCCCGTTCGTCTAGCGGTTTAGGACGCTGCCCTCTCAAGGCGGAGATCACCAGTTCGAATCTGGTACGGGCTACCACTTCTTTTCTGCTGAGGCTTATGGCCCGTTCGTCTAGCGGTTTAGGACGCCGCCCTCTCAAGGCGGAGATCACCAGTTCGAATCTGGTACGGGCTACCATGCATCTGATACCCGGACTTCCTATGGAAGGCCGGGTTTTTTACTTTCAAACAACCGTCTGCAATTCCCGTTTGAACCAGAGCTTTGCGTTCTGCCTATGGCCCTTACGGGTACAATATCCAAGATATTTTGACTGTTAGAAGGAGTCTCATGACGGAGTCCTCTCAGCATACGTCTAAGCCCCAGGTCGAGGTTGAGGCCTCGGGCGGAGATGACAATAAGAGCGCACGCCGCGGCGCCATCTTTATCGGCGTCGTGCTGGTAGGTTATATCGTCTATCTGGTGGTAACCGGGCAGATGGGGCAGTTCTGGGCCGCTATGTCGAGCGTCCAGGCGTCATGGCTCGTTGTCGCGTGTCTTTGCATGTTCATGTACCTGTTCTTTGGCATTGTGGCCTATGCGATCGCCGTCTGGCTCGATCCCAATTCGCCCGTCGGCATCCGCGACCTGATCTCGGTCGAGGCGAGTGGCATCTTCTTTGGCAACCTGACGCCCATGATGATGGGCTCCACCCCGGCTCAGATCTATCGCCTGACCAAGGCCGGCCAAAACGTGGGCGAGGCCGGCGCCACGCAATTCACGCGTTTTATCGTGTACCAGTTTGGCCTCGTTGCCTGGGGCGCTATCCTACTGCTTGCTCGCATGCCCTTTTTTGCCGAGCGCTATGGCGACATGACGCTGCTGTGCGTCTTTAGCTTTGGTGGACACTGCTGCATCTTGCTTGGCATCTTCGCCGTCGCGCTCATGCCTAAGACCGTCACGCGCGTCGCCCATTGCATCATCAATTGGCTTGAGCGCATTGGTGTCTCGGCCACTAAGATCGAGGGATGGCGCACGTTTGTCGATGGCGAGATCTACTCCTTCTCCGAGAAGTTCAAGCTTTCGGCCGGACATTTTTCTTCCATGCTGCTCACGGTGGTCATCACCATGCTGCAACTCGCGTTTTTCTACCTCGTGCCGTATTTCCTGATGCTTGCCTTTAGCCACCACGAGGTCGACTTTTTCTCGGTCATGGCCGCGAGCGCCTTTGTCCAGCTGCTGAGCTCTGCGGTCCCCCTGCCCGGTGGAACTGGTGGCGCTGAGGGCGGCTTTGCATTGTTCTTGGGTCATTTCTTTGGGTCGGCTTCGACCGCTGGCTATCTGCTGTGGCGCCTCATTACGTTTATTGCGCCGACCATTTTGGCTGCGCCCCTGCTGGGCCTTAAGAGCGCCCACAACGAGAGCATCCATGCGCGCTGGGATCGCGTGATGCGCAAGCTCGGCCGCACGCCTCAGACGCCCTCTACGCCCACTAAGCCGCACCCCGCGAATGCTGTTACTGTTGATCCCAAGAAGCAGGCTCAGAAGGCTTCTGGGACCGCTAAGCCGGCTCATAAAGCCTATGTGCGCCAGACAAGCGATGGTATTCGCGTATCTCCGTCGGCACTCAATAAGAAGAAGCACCCTAAGTCGCAATAGGGCAGTCGTGCGTTCTTCATGATGCGAGGCATATTTGTGCTGTATGGGGGATAATCCTCTTACGTAGATTATCTCTCATCTGTTGATGAACGCTCGCATATCGAAGGGACACGCCCATGGCAACCAACAAACCGCGTCTTGATCGTCGCATCGTTCGCAGCCGTAATGCCATCCTTTCGGCTTTCGAGCACCTGCTCATGGAAAAGCCGCTGGCAGACATTACGGTGAGTGCCATCGCGCGCGAGGCCAATGTCGACCGCAAGACCTTTTACGTTCACTTTGGTACGGTTGACGGCCTGCTTGATGCCATTGCCGCCGATGTGGTGGAGATGATTGTCGACTCGGTCGAGAAAACGCTTGCTTCCATGGACGGCGACACCAATGAGCGCGCTCTTGGCGCGGCGGCGACCTTCTTTAAAACCGTTAACGAGGCACTGTGCAACAACTTGGTGCTCAATCGTCAGCTGATCGAGAACATTCCGCTCGATGATTTTATGGCTCGTCTTCGTGCGCCGCTCGAGCACGAGATTGCCGAACGCGATCTGCTGCCCCAAGGTCTCAAGGACGAGATGTTCGACTACTATCTGGCGTTTTTGCTGTCGGGTATTATCGGTATCTATCGCACGTGGGCGCTGTCTGACGGCTCGGTTCCCATCGAGCGCGTCTCTGAGGTCGCCAACGATCTGACTCTCAATGGTCTGTCGAGTCTGGAATCTCGCTTGGATTAGGCCTAGTTGGGCTCGTCGGCGTGGAAATTCCTGTTCCTGAGGTTCTCCGGCGCCTTGGAGACCTTGCCGGCGTAGGAGCTGTAGCCTGAGGATCCTTAAAAGAAAGTCCAGTTTATCCTTCCCACTCCAATTTTGGAATCCTCCGATGCGCCTTCGCACGCTCGCATGACCTCGATACCATGCGAGCGTGCAAACTCGACGAGCTCTGCGTTGCGGGCGTTTATGGTGCCGAAGGCGGCGGGGCACACGATAAGGCGCGCGCAGTGGACGAGGAGCTCTTTGGCGCGGGCTATGGTTTTATCCCCGATCGGCTCGAAGGCGCGCTCGGCCACGCATTCCGTCGCCAGGTCGCGCGCGAGCTCGCAGTCGATGTCCCCTTCGTGCAGAATGCCAGCGTAGAACGCCTTGCCCTGCCGGATGAGCTGGCGAAACACAGCTGACCCCGTACCTGCGCCGGCGATGACGAACGTGTGCGCATCGCCGTGTGGGCGCCCAATTTCCACGCTGCCGAAGCGCTCGTTGAAGGTGCCATGTTGAAGGCCGTAGAGCTCGCCAATCGTCTCGCGCGTGAATATGTCCTCGGGTGCGCCGGCGCGGAAGACCCGACCGTCCTTCACGCAAATCACCTTGTCGGCGCTTTTCTGCGCGAGCTCGAGTTCGTGGATGGACATGATGACAGCCACATTCTGCGATTTCGCAAGGTGGCGAAGTATTCGCAGCAGGTCGATCTGGTAGCGGATATCGAGATATGATGTGGGCTCGTCGAGCACGAGCACACGCGGATCCTGCGCGATGGCGCGTGCGAGCATGACGCGCTGGCGTTGCCCGTCGCTTATCTGCATGAAGTCGCGTTCGGCGAGCTCTTCCACATGTGCGGTTTTCATGGCCTCGTCGACCCGACTATGGTCGTCAGGCGAGAGTGTTCCCATTCGCCCGGTGTAGGGATGCCTTCCCGCCTCTACGATATCGCGGCAGGTGAGGAGTTCGGTCCGGGGGCGATCTGTCAGCATAACGGCAAGGTTCCTTGCGAACTCCGCCGTCTTCCATCGGGAAATCTCCCGCCCGTCGAGCTCGACCGCGCCGGCAAGCGGTGCCAGATGGCGTGTGATGGTTTTCAAGATGGTCGACTTGCCCGAGCCGTTCGGCCCGATGAGCGCCACGACGTCGCCCGTGCGAACCTCCAGATCGACGCCTTCGACTACGACCTTCTTGTCGTAGCCCGCCGACAGGTCACTTATGCGGAAAAGCGGCGCTCCGTCAGCCTGCGTTTCGACCGGGGTTTCGAGGTTCGACTCCGCTCGGAGCGTTTTGGGCCGCGGCACAAATTTCCCCATCTACCTCACCCGCTTCTTCAACATGAGCGCGATAACCACCGGCGCGCCGAAGATGGCGGTGACGGCGCTGATGGAAAGCTCGACGGGGGAGAACAGCGTGCGCGCGATTAAATCGCAGCCCGCGCAGAAGATGGCGCCTCCCAAGAAGCACGCAGGAATCACGCGGATGGGCTTCGACGACTTTAGCGCCGACTTAACGAGATGCGGAACCGCGATGCCTACGAACGACACCGGACCAGCGAACGCGGTCACGCAGGCGGAGAGCATGCTCGCTAGAAGGACGAGCACCACGCGGAAGCATGAGACGTTCACGCCGACGCTTTTCGCGTAGGCTTCTCCCAGCTGGAAGGCGGAAAGGGGCTTCGATATCGCGAATACGCATGCGCTCACGGTGATCACCACGACCGCGATGACCGCGACGTCGTCCCAGCTCGAACCCGAGAAGCTACCCAAGGACCAGTTGTGCAGGTTCACGATGGACTGGTCGTCGGCGAAGGCGATGAGGAAGTTCGTCGCCGCCGAGCAGATGTATCCCACCATGACGCCCGCCACGATGAGCATGGCCATAGAGCTTATGCGCCGTGCTATGAGGAGCACGAAGCCGATGGTGATAAGCGAGCCCAGAAATGCTGCGGCCACCATGGCCGGCGAGGACATGGCCTGGTTCGCGCCCAGAAGTACGATCATCGTAAGCGCGACGACGAACTTTGCGCCCGAGGAGACGCCCAAGATGAACGGGTCGGCGATGGGGTTGTTGAAAAACGTCTGCAGCAGGAACCCGGAGAGCGAAAGTGCCCCGCCGAGAAGCACGGCTGAAAGCACGCGCGGCAGGCGAATCTCCCAGATGACTTGGCTTTCCATGGAATTGGCCGCGCCGCCCGAAAGGATGCCGGGGATGTGGTCTGCGGGCACGAGCACGCTCCCGATGCACAGGTTGGCCCCGACGAGCACGATGAGGACAACAGCGAGCAGCGCCGTCACGACGCGACACCGTGCGACGCGCCCCGATTCGTCGTATGCCATGGAAAGTCGGCTTCTCATGGTGCTAGCCGAGCTTCCTCAGATAATGGAAGTCGCTCGCGTCATCGCCGGTGAACGCCCCGTGCAGCTCGTCGATAATGTCGGCGGTAGAAGTCATCTGCTGGTACATGTCGGCGCTTGTGACCCAGACGTTGCCGTTCTTCACGGCTTTGAACTGCGACAATAGCGCGTTTTTGCTTACGAAGTCGTTTAAGGTGGCAACCGATTCGTCGATGGTGCCGTTGTAGACGATGATGTCGGCATCCTTCGCCGTCGCGTAGAAGCGCTCCATTTCGAGCGTTACTGACGAACCTGACGTCGACGCCGTCTGCGCGTCATCGAGCGCGTAGTTGCCGCCTGCAAGCTCGATCATCTGCGCCACGTAGTCGCCCGCCCGCCGCGTGACGGCGGCCCCGTTCGAGTTAATGTAGAAATACGCCACGGTTTTACCTGACGACGCAAGCCTCGACGTTTGCTCGACGCGGGCCTTCTGCTCGTTGAACAGGTGCGCGGCCTCGTCTTCCTTGTCGAACAGGACGCCGAAAAGCTTAATCCACTCGACGCGCCCGAGTGCTTCGGGCTCGCTCGACAACTGTTCGGTGAGCACGACGAGTCCGAGCTTCTGCAGCTTTTCCTTCACATCGGGCGTGTGGTTGATCATAGTGTTCTCGATGGCGAGCGTGCAGCCCGAGGCCGATATTCGCTCGTAGTCGGGCGCGCTGTACTTGCCGCCGTAGGCGATCGCCCCACTTTCGAGCGCGCTTTTGAAGCCCGCGACCGAGCAATCGTCGGCCTTCGTGCCCGACATAATGATATTGTCGTTCGCATCGAGCGCGTCGACCAGGCACATCGTCGCCGACGACACGAGGTACACCTTGTCGGCGGGGCGCCTTATGACCGCGATGTCGGAGCTCAACCCATCAGGTACCTTTGCATTTTGCGGCACCACGAGGAAGCGCTCCCCGTTCGAAATGCAGATAAGCCGCAGGCCGCCTTCGTACTCGTCGACAGTGAAGTGCTCGGCGTATTCAAGTTGAAGCGTCCCCGTCGGCTTCCAGCCGCAGCCCAAATCGGCGTTGTGGAAGTCGGCCGCGGCGTTTGAAGCCGTTCCCGCAGGGGAGCCGCCGCTTGCTTCGTCGCCCGATTTCTCCTTCATGGTGGATGAATCGAAGTGGAGCGTGTAGTCGATGGTGTGCGGCGTTGACATGGCGACGGTCTCGGCCGACACGGCGATGTCCTCGTCGAGCGTGACGGGTATCTCGAACGTGGAGTTGCCGCCGTCGTTTACGGGCGCGTAGTCCACGCCGTTGACGGTCATTTTGTCGTAGTTCGAACTCGACCAGGTGATGGTCGCGGTGTAGGTGTCGCCATCCTTCACAATTGTGGTGGGTGAGGCGATGCTTGCGCGCCCTGACCCGCCGGAGAGCGAGACGCTCACAGTGTATTCCTGAGAGCCCGCCGTGCCACCGGTCGCGTTCGGGCTCGCACTGCACCCCGCGAAGGGAAGCGCGAACAGGGCGACGAGAACACAGGCGATCGCGCGCACCGCGATGCTGTGGCGCTTCCTGTTTTCCCCCTTGGGAAGAATCGACCGCATGGCGTTACTTCAGTGCGTCGGCGCGCAGATCGACGCCGGCGGATTCGAACACGAGCGTGCGGTCGTACCACTGCTCTTTTCTAATACTCCACGCGGCGCAGGCGGTGTCCTCGTCGAGCGCTTCAACGGGCACGTCGTAGGTGTACTTGCCTTCCGCGTTTTCCACATAGGGGATGAAGTCGGCCTCGCTCGCGGCGGCAGCCTCGTCGCCCGTGCCCATGAAGAGCTTGCCGTAGCCCGTGCCGGAAAGCGTCATCACGCAGTGCATGGAGCCGTTTTCCACGATGAGCTGGGCGTCCACAATCCTGAACATGTTCGAGCTGGAATCTACGGTGATCGGATAGGTGCCGTCGGCCACCTTGTCGGCGGTGATGGGGGCAGCGCTTGCGCCCTCGGGCGCATCGGCCGCCTGTTCGGTCTTTTCCTGGGAATCGGCATCGCTTGCCTTTGCGCTGTCGATTGAATTTCCGCCGCAGCCGGCGAGCGAGAACGCGAAAAGCGCCGCTGACAGGGCGAAGGCGAGGGTTTTCTTCAACATGGAGGGGGTTCCTTTCAATCGCTTCGACCGCCCGCGCCGTGCGGTGGGCGGGCGGGATGCGAATGCAACGGGCATGCGCCTTCAGTCGGGGAAGGCGCATGCCCGTTGCACGGGGACGCGACCGGCGCCCCCGTGCGCGGCGAGTTTACAGCTTGGCGATGGCGTCGTCCACGTGCGAGACGTAGATGTCGTCGACCGCGACGTTCTGTCCCAGACCCTGGAGCAGGCACGTCACTTCGAAGCCGGCGGCCACGAACTTCGCAGCCCAGCTGTCGGGGTCGGTCTCGTCTGCCATGTCGTTGTTCGCGTGGTCGCCCGCGACCACCATGAACGGCGCGAGCACGGCCTTCTTGTAGCCTGCGGCGCTCGCGGCGGCGATAACATCCTCGCAGGTCGGTTCAGCCTCGACGGTGCCGACGAAGAACTGCGTCAAGCCCTCGTTCTTAAACACTTCCTGCATCTTGGCATAGTCGGCGTTGGAATCGGCTTCGGTGCCGTGGCCCATGAGGCACAGCGCCGTCTTGCCGTCGTCGAAGGACGCCATGTTCTCCTTAATGGCTGCGGCCACCTTCTTGTAGTCGTCGTCGGAGGTGAGCAGCGGGTCGCCGAGCGAGATTTTGTCGAACTTGTCAGCGTACTTGTCGAGCTCGTCTTTCACGTCGGTGTATTCCAGGCCACCCATGAGATGCGTCGGCTGCACGACGATTTCCTTCACGCCGTCTTCCACGCAGCGGTCGAGCGCCTCGGTCATGTTGTCGATCGTGATGCCGTCGCGCTTCTTCAGCTTGTCGATGATGATCTGCGCGGTGAAGGCGCGGCGGATGTCGTAGTCCTGCCAGTACTTCTCACGGATAGCGTCTTCGATGGCGCCGATGGTGATGTGGCGCGAGTCGTTGTAGCTCGTGCCGAAGCTCGTGACGAGGATGACCGGCTTCACGGCCTTCTCCTTTTCGCTCGATTTCTCGGAACTCGCGGAGGTGTTGGAGCAGCCCGCGAGCGCGACTCCGGCGAGCGCGAAGGCTCCGGTTGCTGCGGCGCCCATGAAGCCGCGGCGTGACATCTGGTCGGACATGGTTTTTCCTTTCCTCGGTTTGCCGGTCCCCCGGCGACAGTTGCTTGTCGGCACAAGCGAAAGAAAAGCGCGCCCCTCGGGGTTCACAAGGAGCTAACGCCACGGCGATGCCGTGAGGAAAAGGCGAAGCAGTCTGGCTTGGGGCGCGAGGCGGTTCGCCCGCGCGTCCTATACAGTAATGTCCCTTGCCCAGGATTCCCACCTGGTTCCCTCCGCAAGCCAGCGCGGGCTGTGCGGGCGCCGCGCCGGTCATTTCCTTTTATCCGATTGTCATATGCTCGTTGCCGAAACTTTTACTATGATAGTGGGCACTTGTGAACGTGTCAAAGCCAGGGCGGGCGGCATTGCGCCTCCTGCCTGCGTATTTGCGCCGATTGCCGCCGCAGGCGCCGCGTTTTGCCCGCTGCGCAAATGGCGGCGTAAACGGTTGCGATGAGAAACGGGAAGGGAAGGCTCGGATGATTCATATCGTTGGCGCAGGCTCGGGCGCCGCCGACCTTATCACGCTGCGCGGGGCGCGCCTTCTGCGCGCGGCAGACGTGGTCGTTTGGGCGGGAAGCCTTGTGAACCCCGAGCTGCTCGCCGAGTGCAAGGAATCCTGCATCGTCTACGACAGCGCGCACATGACCTTGGAGGAAGTGCTCGACGTGATGTGCGCGGCAGATGCGCGGGGCGAGGAAGTGGTGCGCCTGCACACGGGCGACCCGTGCCTGTACGGCGCCATCCAGGAGCAGATGGATGCGCTCGACGCGCGCGGCGTGGACTACGAGGTGGTGCCCGGCGTGTCGAGCTTTTGCGGTGCCGCGGCGGCGCTTCGCCAGGAATACACGCTGCCGGGAATCAGCCAGTCGGTCGTGATCACGCGGCTTTCCGGGCGCACCCCCATGCCCGCGGGCGAGGGCATGCGCACCATGGCGGAAAGCGGCTCGACTATGGTCATCTTCCTGAGCTCGGGTATGCTTGCCGAGCTTTCCGCCGAGCTTTTGGCCGCGGGCCGCAGCTCCGACGAGCCGGCGGCGCTCGTGTACAAGGCGACCTGGCCTGAAGAGCGCGTGGTGCGATGCACGGTGGGCACGCTCGCCGATGCGGGCGCGCGAGAGGGCATCGACCGCACGGCGCTCGTGGTGGTGGGCCGCGTGCTCGGAGCTCGCGGCGGGCTTGCGCACGACGGCGCGCAAGCGGAGTCGTACGAGCGCAGCAAGCTTTACGACCCTTCGTTTGCCACGGGGTATCGGAAGGCGAGCAGCTAGCGTGGCCTTCGAGCACTACATATATACCGGGACGACCCGCCTGCGCTGCGGCTACACCACGGGGAGCTGCGCCGCGCTCGCGGCGAAGGCAGCCTGCGAGATGCTCTTGTCACGAAAGCCCGTCGGCCTCGTGTCGATCGTCACCCCCGGCGGGCTGCCCGTCGAGGCGAACGTGGTCGACGCATGCATCGGCGAGGGGTGCGCCCAGTGCGCCGTGCGTAAGGACGCAGGCGACGATGCCGATGTGACCGACGGCGTGCTCGTGTACGCGCGCGTGGAACATTCGGGGTCGGGCACGGGTGCTGCGGACAGCAAGGACGTGCCCGCGCACGAATCGGAAGTTTCCGTCGATGGCGGCGTGGGCGTGGGGCGCGTGACGTTGCCCGGGCTCGAGCAGCCGGTGGGGGCGGCCGCCATCAACGCGACGCCGCGCGCGATGATCACTTCGGCGGTGCGCGAGGTGTGCGCCGCGCACGGCTTTTCTGGAAATATTGCTGTGACGATTTCGGTACCCGAGGGCGTTTCCCTTGCCGAAAAGACCTTCAACCCGCACCTGGGGATAGAGGGCGGCATCTCCATCCTGGGCACGACGGGCATCGTCGAGCCTCGCAGTCTCGCTGCCTTGCGCGACAGCATCGAGCTCGAGATCCGGCAGCATGCGGCTATGGGGCGGCGCGGAGTCGTGCTCACGCCCGGCAACTACGGCGGGCAGTTCATCTCGGGGCATTTCCACCTAAACGGTGCGCCGGTGGTCTTCATCTCCAACTTTGTGGGCGATGCGATTGATTGCTGCGTTCGCGAGGGATTCACCAATGTCCTTCTTGTGGGACACATCGGCAAGTTGGTGAAGGTCGCGGGCGGCATCATGGACACCCATTCGCGTACCGCCGACTGCCGCGCGGAGATTCTGGCCGCCCACGCGGCCATGGCCGGCGCGGGCGCGAAGACCGTGCGCGAGATCATGACGTCCGTCACGACCACGGTGGCGCTCGAGGTAATCGAGGCCGCCGGCGTGGGGGACGCTGCGCGCGCCTCGCTCGCTGCGGCAATCGAGGACAGGTTGCGCCGCCGCGCGGCGGGCGCATGCGACATCGCCGCGGTCGTGTTCGACGCGGAGCGTCGTGAGCTTTTCCGCACGTCGGGCGCCGATGCAGTTATCGGGGAATTGGGGGCGACGTATGAGTAAAGGCGTGCTGTATGGGGTGGGCACGGGGCCTGGCGACCCCGAGCTACTCACGATCAAGGCCGTCCGCACAATCGAATCGTGTCCGGTCATCGCCGCACCGCAGACGGCGGACGGGGTCATGGTCGCGCTCGACATCGTGCGCGGCGCCGTCGACCTTACAGGCAAGACGGTGATCCCCGTGCGATTCTCGATGACGCGCGACGCCGAGCGCCGCGCGGCCGAGCATGCCTCGCTTGTTCGCGAGCTTGTCGCGCACCTGGATGCGGTCCGCGACGTCGCGCTGCTGAACCTGGGGGACCCGAGCATCTACGCTACCTTCCAGCGCATAGCGCCCGACGTGCGCGCCCGCGGGTTCGAGGCGCGCGCCATTCCCGGCGTGCCGAGCTTCTGCGCGGTCGCCGCGGCGCTCGAGCGCGACCTCACGCCCGAGATGTCGTCGCCTCTGCACATCGTGCCCGGCGGCTACGACGACGTGCGCCGTGCAATCGGCTGGCCGGGGACGAAGGTGGTCATGAAGGCGCGCCGCTCGCTTGCGGACACGAAATGCATCCTTCGCGAGGAGGGCGCCTTCGACGGTGCCGAGCTTGTAGAGGACTGTGGGCTTCCGGGCGAGCGCGTGTACCGCTCGCTTGACGATGTGCCCGATCGGGGCAGCTACTTCTCGACGATGGTGGTGCGCTAGATGAGGGTTTCCTGCATAGCGTTCACTGAGAGGGGGTATGCGTTGGCGGTGCGCACCGCACACGCGCTTTCCGATTGCGCGCAGACAGGTGAAGACGACCCTGGCTGGGACGTTTCCGTTTCGCGCGGGTTCGGCGAGGGGAAGGCCGACCTGCGCGCATGGACGGCGCTCGCGTGGGAAGCGTCGGACGCGCTTCTGTTCGTGGGCGCGGCGGGCATCGCCGTGCGGGCGATCGCGCCGCATGTCGCCTCGAAGGCAAACGATCCCGCGGTTGTGGCGATCGACGAGGCGGGGCGCTTTGCCGTCCCGCTTTTGTCGGGGCATTTGGGCGGTGCGAACGAGCTTGCGCAAACTGTGGCACGCGCGGCAGGGGCCATCCCCGTCATTACCACGGCGACCGACGTCCGCGGCGTGTGGGCGGTGGATACGTGGGCGCGCTGTGCGGGGCTCGCCGTTTCGAATCCCGAGGCCATCAAGCGAGTGTCGGCGCGGCTGCTTTCGGGCGGGCGCGTGGCGCTCTATTCCGACATGCCGATTTCGGGACAGCCGCCTGAGGGGGTTGACATTGCGTCCGACCGCGCTCGGGCCGATATCGTCGTGTCGCCGTTCGCTGGCGCGAATGCAGGTGCGTCCGTTTGTGCGGCGGAGACAACGGGCGAGGTCGTGCCCGCCGGTGAGACGGGGAAGCCGGCGGGCGTGCGGGCGCAGGCGCCTGCGCCCGAGCCGCTTCGCCTTGTCGTGCCCTGCATCGTTGCGGGCATAGGATGCCGTCGCGGTGCGTGCGCCGAAGCGATCGAGGAGGCGTTTCTTCTCGCGTGCGGGCAGGCGGGCATCTCGCCTTTGGCCGTGCGCGAGGCGGCGACGATCGACGTGAAGGCGCACGAGGAGGGTCTGCTCGCCTTCTGCCGCGCGCGCAATATCCCGCTTGCGACGTATTCCGCAGAGGAGTTGTCGCAGGTCGAAGGCAGCGTTTCGCCATCTGATTTCGTGCGCGCGACGGTGGGGGTCGACAACGTGTGCGAGCGGGCAGCGCTCGCGGAGGGGGGCAAACTTATCTTCCCGAAGCTCGCTCACGGCGGCGTGACCGTCGCGTTTTCCAAGGTAACTATTAAACTTTCGTTTAAGGAGCGGTGATGGGAAAGCTCTTCGTGGTGGGAATCGGCCCGGGCGGCCCCGACGGCATGACGATTGCGGCTCGGCGTGCGCTCGAGGCGTCCGACGTCGTTGTGGGTTACACGAAATACGTGGAGCTCGCGCTCGCCGCCGTGCCCGACGCGGCGCATCTCGCGACGCCGATGATGCACGAGGTCGAACGGTGCCGCCTTGCGCTTTCGCGCGCGCAGAGTGGAGAAGCCGTGGCGCTCGTGTGCAGCGGCGACGCGGGCGTGTACGGCATGGCGAGCCCCGTGCTGGAGCTTGCGGAGGACTACCCCGATGTAGACGTGGAAGTTATCGCCGGGGCCACCGCGGCTCAGAGCGGGTCGGCGGTGCTCGGCGCCCCGCTTGCCCACGACTTCGCGGTCGTGTCGCTCTCCGACCTGCTCACGCCATGGGAGGTCATCGAGCGCAGGCTCGCCGCCGTGGCGAGCGCCGACTTCTGCATCTGTTTGTACAACCCGCGCAGCAGAAAGCGCGCCGACAGGCTCTCACGCGCGGCGAAGATTATGCTCGAATGGAAGGCCCCCGACACGCTCTGCGGCTGGGTACGCAACATCGGGCGCGAGGGGCAGCAGTCGGGCATGTGCAGGCTCTCCGAGCTGGGGGAGATCGACGCCGACATGTTCACCACCGTGTTCGTCGGCAACGCGGACACGAAGCTCGTAGGCGGCCGTATGGTCACGCCGCGCGGGTATCGGGAGATTCCATGCGAAAGGTAACGATCATCGGGGCGGGGCCCGGAAACCCCGACTTGCTCTCGCGCGCGGCGCTCGACGCGATCGACATCGCCGACGTGGTCATCGGCGCTCATCGCGCGCTTGCCGGCATCGACGTGCCGCCCGACGTGGTGAGATGCGAGCTCGTGAAGACGGCGGACATCGTCGCCGCGCTCACCGATGCGGCGTCGTGGCAGCGCGCCGTGGTCGTGATGACGGGCGATGTGGGGCTGTTCAGCGGCGCGCGCCGCCTGGTGGAGGCGCTCTCCGGCGACGCGCAGGTGGACGTGCGCGTCATTCCCGGCATAAGCTCAGCGTCGTATCTCGCCGCGCGCCTCGCGCGTCCATGGCAGGATTGGCGCTTCGCGAGCGCTCACGGCGTGGCGTGCGACATCGTGGCCGAGGCCGAGCGCGCAGGTGAGCTCTTCCTCGTCACGTCGGGCGGGGAAGACCCCTCGCGGCTTTCGGGCGAGCTTGTGCAGGCGGGCTTCGGGGACGCGTGCGTGACGGTGGCCGAGCGCCTGTCGTACCCCGACGAGCGCATCACCTGCGCGACCGCAAGTGAAATCACAGGTCAGACGTTCGACGACTTGAACGTGATGCTTATCGATTTCGCAGGCGGCGCCGGGTCGCCTGCGGGCTCTAGCGCAGCCTCCGAGGTGCCGGCCGGCGTGTCTGCGCCCGCGGCGGCTTCTTCCGCGGCGGACTCTGCGGGCGCATCCCGCGCCGCGAGCTCCCGCTGGCCGTACGCTTCCTCGGGCATTCCCGACGAGCTCTTCATCCGCGGCGACGTTCCCATGACCAAGCAGGAGGTGCGCGCCGTCGCGCTCGCGAAGCTGCGCCTTACCGCGACCGACACCGTGTGGGACGTCGGCGCCGGCACGGGGAGCGTGTCGATCGAGGCGGCGCTCGTCGCGCGAGCGGGGTCGGTATGGGCGGTCGAGCGCAACGCGGCCGGCGTGCGGCTCATCCGAGAGAACGCGGATGCATTCGGGTGCGGCAACGTGCATGCGGTCCCCGGTGTCGCCCCCGAAGCGCTCGCGATACTGCCCGTCCCCGACGCCGTGTTCGTCGGCGGGAGCGCGGGCGAGCTTCCCTCCATCGTGGAGGTGGCGCTCGAGAAGAACTCGCAGGTTCGCCTGTGCGTGCCATGCGTCACCGTTGAGACGCTCACCGAGGCGTGCGCGCTCCTCTCGAGTTCGCGCTTTAAGGGGTTCGAGGCTTGCCAGGTGTCGGCCGCCCGCGCCGAGGCTGTAGGCTCGCACCATCTTATGAAGGCGCAAAACCCCGTGTTCCTCGTCAGCGCGCGTGGTGCAGGTGGGGAAGGCGGCGCCCGGTGAGCACGACCATCCCGCGCTTCATGGTCGCTGCGCCCTCGAGCGGGAGCGGCAAGACGGTCGTTACGTGCGCGCTCCTGCGCGCGCTCGCGCGCCGCGGCCTTGCATGCGCGGCCTTCAAATGCGGCCCCGACTACATTGATCCGCTCTTTCATCGTCGCGTCGTGGGCGCGCGCTCGGGCAACTTAGACGGCTTCTTCACCGACGCCCCGACGCTGCGCGCCCTGCTCGCACGCGGCGCCGCGGGCGCGGATGCCGCGGTGCTCGAGGGGGTCATGGGCTTCTACGACGGCATGGCGCCCGGCGTGGCCGACGCGAGCAGCTACCAGGTTGCGCGCGACACGGAAACGCCGGTCGTTTTAGTGGTGAACGGGCGCGGGGCGTCTTTATCGCTCGCCGCCGTAATTCGCGGCATCGCCGAGTTCCTGCCTTGTGCGAACGTGCGCGGCGTCGTGCTGAACAAGACGAGCGCCGCTGCCTGCGCCTACGCGGCGCCTGCGATCGAGAAGCACACGGGCGTCGCGGTTTTGGGTAATATTCCCGCCGACGAGGCGTTCTCGCTCGAAAGCCGGCATCTGGGGCTTGTGACCGCCGACGAGGTCGAGCAGCTCTCCGCGCGCATTGACAAGATGGCCGAGCTGGTGGAAAAGAGCGTCGACGTCGACCGCTTGCTCGAAATAGCGGCGACGGCACCCGATATCTGCGAGGAACCTTACCGGTTGGAGCCGATCGCGGGAGCGCGGCCCATCGTCGCCGTTGCGCGTGACGAGGCGTTCTCGTTCTACTACGAGGAGAACCTGCGCGCGCTCGAGGACCTGGGTTGCGAGCTGGCCTTTTTCAGCCCCCTGTGTGATAGCGAGTTGCCGCGGGGGACAAGCGCTCTCTATCTGGGAGGCGGCTACCCGGAGCTCCATGTGCGGCAGCTCTCCGAGAACGCGCCGATGCGCGAGGCGGTGCGGCGTGCGGTGGAATCCGGCATGCCGACGGTTGCCGAATGCGGTGGGTTTCTGTACCTGCAGCGCGAAATCTCCGATAGCGAGGGGCGGCGCTGGCCTGTTGTGGGCGCCCTTGAGGGCGCAAGCGAGAACGGGGGAAGGCTGTCCCATTTCGGGTACGTGGAGCTCACTTCCCAACGCGACGGGCTCTACGGGCCGCGCGGCACACGCATCCGCGCGCACGAGTTCCACTACTGGCAGTCCACCTGCCCGGGCGGCGACTTTTGGGCGCAAAAGCCCCGGCGCGACAAAGGCTGGCCGTGCATGACGACTACCCCGTCCCTGGTTGCGGGCTTCCCGCATGTGTACTATCCTGCGAACCCCGACGTTGCGCGCGCGTTCGCGTCTGCCGCAGCGTCGTTCGCAGAGAGGAGACGGCATGGCTGAAGCAACCGAAACCGCGCTTGCCTTCATCCGCGAGGAAGTCGAGCGCGCGTTCTCGTCGGCGCCGGGCGCCGTGCTCGAAGCCGCGCTCTCCCGGATCGCGCCCGCAGACGAGTGTGCCCGCGCCGCCGCGTACGCCGCGTGGGACTCCATCGCGCACCCCTTGGGGGGATTGGGCGACTTTGAAGACGCCGTCGCGTGTATCGCCGCGGCTCAGGGGAGCGCCGAGGTGGCCGAGTTTCCCCGTGCGCTCGCGGTATTCTTCTCCGACAACGGGGTCGTTGCCGAAGGCGTGTCGCAAAGCGGGCAAGACGTGACGCGAGCCGTCGCGCGCAACATGTGCGAGGGGGCCACGAGCGCCTGCCGCATGGCGGCGTTCGCGGGTGCCGAGGTCGTGCCTGTCGACGTGGGTATGGCCCGGGGCATAGAAGACGCGCGCATGGTGCGCGCGAACGTGCGGCGGGGGAGCGGCAACATCGCGCACGGCTCCGCCATGTCTCGCGATGGGGCCGTGCGCGCGATCGAGGTCGGAATCGCCGTCGCGTGCGGGCTTGCCCGCGCCGGCGTGCGCCTTCTCGCTGCGGGCGAGATGGGCATCGGCAACACGACCACCTCGGCGGCGGTGGCCGCAGTGCTCATCCGGGCGGACGCGCGGAGCCTCGTCGGGCGCGGCGCGGGGCTCTCGGACGCCTCGCTCGCGCGCAAGCGCGACGTGGTCGAGCGCGCTATCGACGCGAACTCGCCCGATCCCGCCGACCCGATCGACGTGCTCTCGAAGGTGGGCGGCTTCGACATCGCGGCGATGTGCGGCTTCTACCTGGGGGCCGCGGCCTCGAAGGCGCCGGCGCTCCTCGACGGGGTCATATCCTGCACGGCTGCCCTGTGCGCGGCGCGCCTGTGCCCCAACGCCTTGGGCTACCTCGTGGGCACCCACGCATCAAGCGAACCCGCAAGCCAGGAGCTCCTTCGCGAGCTCGGCATAAAGGCACCCCTCGACGCAGGCATGCACTTGGGCGAGGGCGCGGGCGCCATGGCGTATCTGCCCCTTCTTGATTCGGCGCTGCGTGTGTACCGGGATGGGAAGACGTTCACGGCGACTGGCATGACTGCTTACGAGCATTTCGAGGCTGGGAAATGACGGTGACGTTCGTTATCGGCGCCGCCGCGAGCGGCAAGAGCGCCTACGCCGAGTCCCTGTGCCTCGGGCACGACGGCCCCCGCGTGTACCTGGCAACGATGGAGCCCTTCGGGGAAGAGGGCGCCCGCCGCATCGCGCGCCATCGGGCGCTGCGCGAGGGCAAGGGGTTTTCCACCCTCGAACGCACGCGTGACGTGGGCGCCGCAGTGTCCGGGCTTCCGCGCGGCTGCACGCTTCTTTTGGAGGACGTGGGCAACCTGGTTGCGAACGAGCTCTTCGCGGAAGGCGGCTTGTCCCCACGTGACCCCGACGCCGCGGCGCACGAGGTGCTCGGAGACATCGAACGGCTCGCTCAGGCCGCTGCGTATACGGTGGTGGTCTCCGTCGACGTGTTCGCCGAGGGGATGCGCTACGATGAGGGGACCGAGGCATGGAGGCGCGCGCTCGCGCGCGTGAACGCGGGCGTGGCGGCGCTGGCCGACCGCGCAGTCGAAGTGGTATGCGGGATTCCCGTGTGGATGAAAGGCGAAGGACCTACAAGGTGAAGATAGCAGAGGCAATCGGCGCGGCGTTCGGAACGTTCTCGCGCATCCCCGTCCCGAAATCGGCTTGGACCGATTTCGGATCAACCCATGCGCTTGCCGCGTTTCCCCTGGTGGGCGTTGCGGAAGGCTTCCTCATGACGGCGTGGGGGCACGTGGCGAACCTGCTCGGCGTGCCCGCGACCATCGTCGCGGCCGTGTTCGTGGTGTTGCCTGTGGCGGTGACGGGGGGCATCCACCTAGACGGGCTCTGCGACACCTCCGATGCGCTTGCAAGTTGGGCCCCGCGCGAGCGAAAGCTCGAGATCATGCACGACCCGCGGGCGGGCGCCTTCGGGGTCATCGGTGTTGTTGTGTACCTTATTCTGCAGTTTTCCCTGTTCACCGCGCTGCCGCTTACGGCGGGGGCGTTCCTCGCGCTTCTGTGCTCGCTCGTGTTCTCCCGCGCGCTTTCGGGGCTCGCCGTAGAATGCTGGCCTGCCGCGCGGGCGGACGGCATGGCCGCGGGGCTCTCGCCTGCGAAGAAGCGCGCGGCGATCGTCGTGCCGCTTTGCGCTTTCGCTGCGGCTTCGGCTGCAGGGATGGTCGCGTGCGCTCGGGCCGTCGGCGCCCTTATGGCGGTGGCGGGGCTTTTGGCGCTCGCGTGGTACCGCCATGTTGCCCTGTCCCGCTTCGGCGGGGTGACGGGTGATTTGGCCGGATGGTTTCTGCAATGGGCCGAGCTCGCGATGCTTGCCATGCTGGTGGCGGGGGGCATGCTCCTATGATTCTCGTGGTAGGTGGCGCGCATTCGGGGAAGAGGACCTTCGTGCGCGAAAAGCTCGGGTTCGCGGTGGACGATTTCGTCGACGCGGCGCAGCTTGCGGAGGGCGGCGTGCCCGCGGCTTTTGCCGGCCGTGTCGCGTACCGTGCTGAGGAACTCATACGCGCGCTCGACGCTGACCAGGCGCTCGAGCGGCTGATCGGCTTCGACGCAGTGATTCTGCCCTTGGTCGGCTCGGGGGTCGTCCCCATGCGTGCGGAAGACGCCCAATGGCGCGAGCGCGCGGGGCTCCTAGGATGCGCGCTCGCTGCGCGCGCCGACGTCGTCGTACGCATGACGTGCGGGATTCCCCAGGTCATCAAAGGAAACCTTGCCGATGCGCCTCGAGGGACGCAGGGCGCGGGCGCGCCTTTGGAAGTCGTCTTCGTGCGCCATGGTGCCACGGCGGGCACGGAAGACCATCGCTACAGCGGGGCGGGCACCGACGAGCCCCTGTCGAGCGCGGGCGAGCGCGCTTTGCGCGACCTCGCGTGCGATCGTGACATGTTCCGTGTTATCACGAGCGGCATGGCCCGCACCGACCAGACGGCGCGCATCCTCTTCCCGAACGCGGAGCTTATGGCGTGCCCCGGTCTGCGCGAGATGGATTTCGGCGACTTCGAGGGGCGAAGCGCCGCCGAGCTTAAAGAGGATGTGCGCTACCGCGCCTGGGTAGACTCCTGGTGCGAGACGCGCTGCCCGCATGGCGAGGGCAAGAGCGATTTCACCCGCCGCGTCGTCGCGGCGTTTCGGGAGGCGTGCGAATCGGAGCGCGCCCAGGGGAGTGGGCGCGCCGTCTTCGTCGTTCACGCGGGTACCGTGAAAGCGCTGCTCTCCGAGCTAGCTGTCCCGAAAATGGGATATTTCGACGTGCATACCGAGCCGGGCGGCGCATGGGCCGCCACCTGGGATGGGCGCTGCCTTCGCGACGTTCGCCCCGCTTCGGGGGGCGATGCCCGGTGATGACGATTCTTGCCGTCGCCGCCGGGTTCGCGGCCGACCTTGCCTTCGGCGACCCGCGCTGGCTTCCCCATCCCGTCGTCGCCATGGGGCGCGCGATCACGTGGGCCGAAGGCCGCCTTCGAGGCGCATTCCCGCAAACGTCCGCGGGCACGCGCGCCGCAGGACTTGTGCTCGCCGTGGCGCTTCCGCTTGCGTGTGGGCTTTTGACCTGGGGTATCCTACATCTTTGCGGCATGGTTCACTCCGGCTTGCGCTTCGTGGCCGAGGCATGGGCGAGCTATCAGGTTCTCGCGACATGCGAGCTGCGCCGCCAGAGCCTGGCCGTGGCCCACGCGTTCTCGAAGGGCGGCCTTGTCGCGGCGCGCGAAGCCGTCGGGCTCATCGTGGGACGCGACACGTCTGTTCTCGACGAGCAGGGCGTCGCGCGCGCCGCCGTGGAAACGGTGGCGGAGAACGCGAGCGACGGCGTCATCGCGCCACTTTTCTACCTTATGATCGGGGGTGCGCCCTTGGGCATGGCGTACAAGGCGGTGAACACGCTCGACAGTATGGTGGGCTACAAAAACGAGCGCTACATCGACTTCGGTCGCGCCTCGGCGCGCCTCGACGATGCGGTGAACTGGATTCCCTCGCGCTTATCGGCCCTGTTCATGATCGCCGTGTGCCCGATCGTCGGGCTCGACGCGCGCGGGGCGGCGCGCATCTGGCGCCGCGACAGGCGTCGCCATGCGAGCCCCAACTCGGCGCAGACCGAGTCAGCGTGTGCGGGCGCGCTCGGGCTGCGCCTGGCAGGACCCGCGGTGTATTTCGGCAAGCTCGTTGAGAAACCGACGATAGGCGACGCGTCCCGTGAAATCGAGTGGGGCGACATCGCCCGGGCGACAAGGCTCATGCTCGCCGCGTCCGTATGCGCGCTCGTCGTCTTCGGCGCCGCGCGCGCGGCGGTCGTGCTCGCCTTGGGGGCGATGGCATGAGGGAAGACCACGCCGCGCTCCGGGCTGCCGGGGGAATCCTGCGCGCCCGTACGCATGGGGGCAGCGCGCAATCGCTCGGCATCGGTTGCGAAGGGGGCGCCTCCGATCTCATCGACTTCTCGGTGAACGTGAATCCGGCAGGCCCCTCGCCGCGCGCCGTCGCCGCAGCTTGCAAGTCGCTTTCTCGAATCGACGCCTACCCCGATAGGGAAAGCCTCGCCCTCGTTCGCGCCCTAGCGCGCGCCCAGGGCATTCCCGAAGATACTATCGTCTGCGGCGCGGGCGCGTCCGACATCATCTGGCGGCTCGCTGCGGCGGTGCGCCCGAAACGCATCGTCGTGTGCGCGCCGACGTTCTCTGAATATGCGGAGGCGGCATCGTACTACGGTGCATGCGTGCAGGAGTTCCCGCTCTCCGAAGCGGACGACTTCGACGTGCCCGCCTCCTTCGCCCGCGCGATCGAGGGGCCGGGAGACGTGGCGTACCTCTGCAATCCGAACAACCCGACGGGGCGCCTCGTCGACCCCAGCGTGATCGATGCCGCGGCTTGCCGCTGCGAGCAGGTGGGCGCGCTGCTCGTCGTGGACGAGTGCTTCCTCGGATTTGCGCCCGACGCCCGCGAAAGGAGCGTGGCCGCACGCGCCGCGTGTTCGCACCATGTGGCCGTGCTCTCCGCGTTCACCAAGCTCTACGGAATGGCAGGGTTGCGGTTGGGGTATCTGATCAGCGGAAACGCCCAACTCATCGAGGGGATTCGCCGGGCGGGACAGGCGTGGCCCGTCTCCTCGGTCGCCGAGGCCGCAGGCATCGCCGCCCTGGAAGACGTCGAATACGTCTCGCGCACGCGCGATGTACTGGCGGGCGAGCGAGCGTGGCTTTCCCACGAGCTCTCCTCGCTCGGGCTTTCCGTCGTGCCGTCGGATGCGAACTTCCTTTTAGTCCGCATGCCGGCGAAAGACATCCCCGAGCGCCTGTATAAACAGGGGGTTTTGGTCCGCACGTGCGACTCGTTTTCGATACTGTCCCGTTTCTGGTGCCGCGTCGCCGTGCGCACGCACAAGGAGAATGCCCGGCTTGCGATGGCGTTCAGCCGCGCGCTTCGGGCGGAAGGCGCATCGGGCGAAGGCGAACCCGACGAACGGGGCGGCGCTTCTTGCAGCGGCGCTATGGCGGGCGCGGATGGCCGAGGCTCGGCGAAGGAGGTCGATACCCGTGGGTAGGGCGAAGCCCATCATGATCCAGGGCACCATGTCGAACGCGGGGAAGAGCCTGCTTGCGGCGGGGCTGTGCCGTGTGCTTTCGCAGGACGGCCTGCGCGTGGCTCCCTTCAAGAGCCAGAACATGGCGCTCAACAGCGGTGTCACGGCCGACGGGCTCGAGATGGGGCGCGCTCAGATCATGCAGGCCGAGGCGTGCGGCATCGCGCCCGACGTGCGCATGAACCCCATCCTGCTCAAGCCCGAAAGCGATCACCGAAGCCAGCTCATCGTGGCCGGCAAGGCGCAGGGAGCCTTCGCTGCGAGGGACTACTTCGCGCGAAAGAAGGCGCTCATGCCGCAGATTTTGGAGGCGTTCGATTCGCTCGCGGAGGAAAACGACGTCATCGTCATCGAGGGCGCCGGCAGTCCCGTCGAAATCAACCTTGCCGAAAACGACATCGTCAACATGGGGCTCGCGCGCGCCGTGTCCTCCCCCGTGCTGCTCGCGGGCGACATCGACCCAGGCGGGGTGTTTGCCCAGCTCTACGGCACGGTCGCGCTCCTTGCGCCCGAGGACCGCGCGCTTTTGCGGGGGCTTATGGTGAACAAGTTCCGCGGCGATGTGGAAATCCTGCGTCCGGGTTTGGCTCCGCTCGAGAAAATGTGCGGGGTTCCCGTCGTGGGGGTCGTGCCGTATCTTACGCTCGACCTGGACGACGAGGACTCGCTCGCGCCGCGCCTAACTGCCCGCGAGGCGCGCGGCGTCATCGACGTCGCCGTCGTGCGCCTTCCGCATCTGTCGAACTTCACCGACTTCGACCCGCTTTCGCGCGTGCCCGGCATGGGCGTGCGCTACGTTTCCTCGACGACCGATCTGGGCCGACCCGACCTGGTGGTGCTTCCCGGCTCGAAGTCCACGGTCGACGACGCGCGCTGGCTTGCGGCTAGCGGCATCGGAGCCTGTGTACGCGCGCTTTCGGGCGCGGGCACGCCGGTGCTCGGCATATGCGGAGGCTACCAGCTTTTGGGAGACGAGCTTTCGGACCCGCACGGCAGGGAAGGCGCTGGCACCGCGCGCGGGCTCGGGCTCATCCCTGCAAGTACGGTGTTCAAGGAGGAAAAGCGCCTCGCCCAGTCGGAGCTGCGCATCACGGGCGCCCAAGGCGCGTTCTCGGTGTGGAACGGCATGACGGCGCGTGGGTACGAGATTCACGACGGCGAAACGACCGTCTCCTGCGCCCCTGCGGGCACCATTGGCGGCAAACCAGAAGGCGCGGCCTGCGGAAACGTGTTCGGAACCTATCTCCACGGCCTGTTCGACGAACCGGGGGTGGCGCTCGCCCTCGCTCGCTCGCTCGCGCGCATGCGCGGCCTGCCCGAGAGCGTCGTGGGTGCTGCGGGCGCGGCGTCCGCGGCCGATCACCGTGCGCGCGAGTTCGACCGCCTGGCCGACGTCGTGCGCGGAGCGCTCGACATGGAGTATGTCTACCGCATTATCGAGGAGGGCGTATGATTCACGTGTATCATGGCGACGGCAAAGGCAAGACCACGGCGGCGATGGGCCTCGCCCTTCGCATGCTCGCCGCAGGCCGCCGCGTCGTCGTCGTGCAGTTCCTGAAAGACGGCGAAAGCGGGGAGGCGCGCCTGCTCGCCGAGCATTTCGGCGTGCCCGTGTTCGCGGGGAAGGTGTCGGACAAGTTTACCTGGTCGATGTCGTCGGAAGAACTTGCCGCTACGTGCGAGCTGCACGATGGGAACCTCGCTTCCGCGCTTGCCGAGCTCGAGGGCGCGCAGGAGGGGCTGCTCGTGCTCGACGAGGCGCTCGATGCGCTTTCGAAGGGGCTTGTCGACGAGGCGCTCGTGGACCGCGCGCTCGATATGTCCGCGCGCGGCGTCGAAGTAGCGCTCACCGGGCGCGCGCCTTCCCGCAAGATCGTGGAGAAGGCCGACTACATAACCGAGATGCGGTGCGAGAAACACCCCTACGAGCAGGGGATATGTGCAAGGGAAGGAGTGGAGTACTAGATGGATTCCAAGGAGATGGCGCCCGGCGACATCGAGCGGCGCAGCTTCGAGATCATCACCGAAGAGCTCGGCGGCCGCACGTTCCCGCCGCTCGAAGAACCCGTCGTGAAGCGCGTCATCCACACCACTGCCGACTTCTCGTACGCCGATTCCCTCGTTTTCACTCATGACGCCGCGCACTGTGCGCTCGACGCACTGCGCGCAGGGGCCACGGTGCTCACCGACACGAACATGGCGCTCGCAGGCATAAGCAAGCCCGCGCTCGCGAAGCTCGGCTGCAAGGCCGTGTGCTACATGGCCGACCCTGATGTCGCCGCGGCTGCGCGCGCCGCGGGCACGACTCGCGCCGTTGCGAGCATGGACAAAGCTTGCGGCATCGAGGGTCCGCTCATCGTGGCCGTCGGCAACGCTCCCACAGCACTTCTGCGCCTCGCCGAGCTCATGGACGCGGGGAAGATCGCGCCCGCGCTCGTCGTTGGGGTGCCGGTCGGGTTTGTGAACGTTGTCGAGGCGAAAGAGGAGCTACTCGCACGACGCGTGCCAGCCATCGTCGCGAGGGGTCGCAAGGGCGGCTCGACCGTGGCGGCCGCCATTATGAACGCGCTGCTCTACCAGATCACGCGCCCAGGCGGCCCGAAGTGACGGCGCCCGCATCCGCGCCGGCGCTGCGCATCTTCGCCGGCACCACCGAGGGCCGCCTTCTGTGCGAATGGGCGAGCGGGGCGGGCATCCCCGCCCGTGCCTACGCGGCAACCGAGTACGGAGGCGAGCTTTTGGGCGAGCTTCCGGGCATCGAGGTGCATGCGGGCAGGCTCGACGAGGCCGACATGGAGCGCGAGCTTTCCGGCGCGCGCATCGTCGTCGACGCCACGCATCCCTTCGCTACGCTCGCAAGCGGCAACATCCGTGCCGCTTCGCTCGCCGTGGGTGCACGATGCCTGCGCCTTGCGCGCCCGGTCGAGGCGCTGCCCAAAGGCGTTGTGTCGGTCGCGTCGATCGCCTGCGCGGCGCGCTTTCTCTCCGAGAACCCGGGTCGCGCGCTTCTCACGACGGGGAGCAAGGAGCTTGCTCCCTATACGCGCGTCGCCGATTTCGCGGAGCGCTTCTTCGTGCGTGTGCTCCCGCTGCCCGGTGCTATAACGAAGTGCATCGACGCGGGGTTTTCGCCGTCGCACGTTATCGGCATGCAGGGGCCCTTCACCCGTGAGCTCAACGAGGCGATGCTTCGGCAGGTGGGCGCCCAGTGGCTTGTGACCAAGGACTCGGGAACCGTAGGCGGCACGGCCGAGAAGATCGCCTCCGCGCGCGACGTGGGAGCGCGCTGCATCGTGGTCGCCCGTCCCGCCGAGGGAGGCGGCGCCCTTTCGCTTCGGGAAGTGGAAGACGCGCTCTTACGGGAGCTCGCGCGCTAGGCGCTCTAATTCACCGCAACTTGTTGGTGGTGGCTTACTGGTAGCGTAGGCATTCCACCGGGTCGAGCTTTGCTGCACGGCGAGCGGGGTAGAAGCCAAAGATTACGCCGATGCCGACCGATACGGCAAACGCGATCAACACTGTCGTAATGGAGAAGCTTGGCGTGATCGTCCCGGTAGCTCCAAACTCGCTCATGATACCCGAGCTTGCGGCAAAGAACGTGAGTCCCCATGCCAGCAGATAGCCAATCAGGAGACCCAATAGTCCGCCGGTGACGCACAGCGCCGAGGACTCGGCCAAAAACTGCGCGGTGATATCGCGACGACTGGCGCCCAGAGCACGGCGGATGCCGATCTCGCGGATGCGTTCAGATACGTTGGTGAGCATCATATTCATAATGCCGATACCGCCGACAAGCAGCGAGATGCTGGCGACAGCACCCATGATGAGCGAGAATGCGCCCATAAAGGAGTTGAGTGCATCGATAGCGCTTTTCATGGAGGTTGCCGATACACTGTCGTACTCGTCCTCCTCCTCGATGCCCTTCATCGCGCGCACCTTGGACTCGATGGTTTTGCAGAGCTCATCCATGTCCGTGCCCTCGGCGGCAAGTGCCGTCACGCTGGGGAATGAAGGATTCTCGTCGCCAAACAGTCCGGAGATAGTTTCGCGTGGCATATACAGCGTGAGCGAGCCCATGGAGTCGCTGCCGCCATCAATCACGCCTACAATCTGCACCTCGCCGTTGGACACCTTGATGGTTTTCCCCAGCGCATCCTGTTCGTTGCCGTACAGCTGATCGGCGCCGCCGCGGCTGATGAGCGCCACGCGCGAGCCTGATTGAGACTCGGCCTGGGAATAGGTACGCCCCGCAACGAGCTTGCTGGCCCCCACGGCGTCAAGCATGTCGCTATCGACACCCTGTGCCATGACGGTATAGCTTTTATCGCCGGTCTTATACTCGGTATACGCGCTGTCGACAATGCCGATCTGCTCTATCTGCGGCACCAGTTTTTGAAGCTTCTCGATGTCCGACTCGGTGAGTTCTTGCGACGAATAGATTTGCACTATGCGTGCCGCATTGAGGCCCAGACTGTTGACCAGGCTGTTTTGGATGCCGCCGATGAGCGAAGTCATGGCGATAACCGAAGCAATGCCAATGACGATGCCCAGGATGGTGAGCAGACTGCGCCCCTTGTTTGCCTCGAGCGAGTGAAGGGCTTCCTGGATGAGATCGCGGGCGCTCATGCCATCGCTCCTTTCGGCGGGTTGGCGGAGGCGGAAATCATGGGCAGGCTATCTACGGCGCTGCGCAGGGTCCGCGGTGCATGTGGAATATACGCGCCGTCGTGAATGCGACCGTCGCGTATGGTCACGGCACGGTCGGCCTCGGCGGCGATGCCGGGGTCGTGTGTGATAAGAACGATGGTTTTGCCGCGCTTCTGGAGCTTATGGAAGGTCTCCATTACAAGCGCCCCAGTGGCGGAGTCCAGGTTTCCCGTCGGCTCATCGGCCAGGATGATGGGCGGGTCATTGACAAGAGCGCGCGCGATGGCGACGCGCTGCATCTGTCCGCCCGAGAGCTCTGATATGCGGTGGTCCCAGTGGTCGACCGGCAGCGTGACGGCCTGTAGCGCGTGCACGGCGCGCATTTCGCGCTGGCTACGGGGCACATTGGTGTAGGCCAGCGGCAGCATGACGTTTTCGATAACCGACAGGCGCGGCAGCAGGTTGAAGCTCTGAAAGACAAAGCCAATGCTCAGGGCACGAACTTCGGTGAGCTCGTCATCGTCAAGCTCGGCCACGTTGAGCCCTTGCAGGTAGTAGTCGCCCGCCGTCGGCTTATCCAGGCAGCCTAGGATGTTCATGAGCGTTGATTTGCCCGAGCCCGAGGGGCCGGTAATGGCGACGAACTCGCCGGGATCTACCGCCAGGCTCACGTTGTGCAGGATGTGGGCGCAACCTGCCTCGCTCTCAAAGATGCGGTGCACGTTGCGGATGTCGATAACGGGACGCATTACATGCCCTCGTCGGCAGACATACTGCCCGAATCCGCGCTGTAGCCGCCGTCAGCCGTTGCGTCCGCTCCGGTATCCATGACGAGGGTGTCGCCATCGCGCAGCTTGGTAACCGGCACGTTGGGGTTGATCTCGTTGCCCTGGTCGTCGCGCTTGACCTGTGTCTTGCCGACTGCGGCTTCGTTGTCGTTTTGCGTTACGACGGTCACCTTCACGCGATGGGTTTGCTTGCCCTCGTCATCAGTCGCCACGTTGACGTAATAGTGTTCGCCGTCTTCGGTCATGAGCGCCATCGTCGGCACCATCACCACGTCGTCGAGCTGCTCGGTCACCACCGATACCTCGGCCGTCATGCCCGGCTTCAGGCGCGCGTCGGGCGCCTCGATGAGAATGTCGACGTTAAAGGTTACGCTGCCGCCGCCACCGTTGGCGGCGTCGGAGTTTGCCACCGACGCGATAGCCGTGACGGTGCCCTGGCTCACGATATCGGGAAACGCGGGATACGTGACGTTGGCGCTCTGCCCAACTGCGATCTTGGCGATGTCCTTTTCGCCCACCTGCACGGTCACCTTCATCTTGGACAGGTCGGCGATCTGCATGCACTGCTTGCCGCCGCTCGTATCGCTTTCGCCCATGATCATGCCGCCTGTAACCGTGGCGCCCACTTTGGCATTGAGCTCCACGATGCTACCCGAGCTCGGGGCCGTGACCGTGCGACTGGAGGCCTTGGCGTTCGCCTGGTCGAGGTTTGCCTGGGCTGATGCGAGGCTGCGCTGCGCGGCCGATACGGCGTTCGTGTCCGCTGATGCGGCGGAGACGCCAGCCGCTGCGGTAGCTCCCTCGACGTCCGTCGTTGGGGTGGCCTGCGCGGCAGCTGCGGCTTTCTGCGCGTTGGCGAGGTCTTCCTGAGCGGCTGCAACTGCACGCTGCGCCTCGGCAACGTTGCGATCGAGCTCGTCATTTTTAATGGTCATAAGCACGTCGCCCTCGTTGACGGATTGGCCTGCCTGCACGTTGATAGAATCGACCGTGCCGTCGACAGAAGGGGAGACCACTGAGGACGAAATGGGTTTGAGCTGGCCTTTCGCCTCGACCGTTGTGGTAAACGTGCCCTCGGTCACTATGTCGGTCACAGGACCGCTAGCGCCCTGTGGCTGCACATTGATAACAAGGGTTGCAACAATGGCAATGAGCGCGACGGCACCCACGACGCCGGCGGCAATACCGCGACGAATCAGCTTTTTGCGTCGGCGTTCGGCACGCTTTGCCTTGAGCTTGGCGTATGCCTCTTCATCGGAAATCTCGGCCGCATCGTTCGCGCGCCCGTTCTGCTTATCGGCATGTACGTTTGTAATCAGAGGAATCGTTTCGGTGGCACCTTCGGGCGTGCGCTCGGTATCATCCGGGCCCGGGGTGGTCGTGGGGACATTCGACATGGCGTCTCCTTTATAGAAAGTTCCTCAATAAGTATATGCGCCCGTCGCGTGAGGCGGGCGCATATGGCGGATTCTTTCGGAACTGTTAGATTGGAGCGTCAGTTTCCCGTTGTGTGAAGGCGTGTTTTCCTACGAGTGGACAACCACGCACAGGCCGACTTTGATGCAATCGTGCAGTGCCTTGGCGTCGGCCAGGCGCAGGTTGATGCAACCGTGGCTGCCGCACCACTTGTACGACTCGGCGTTATCGAAGCTCTTGTCGTTTTGCCAGGTGGCGTCGTGGAAGCCGATCATGTTGCCCTCAAACGGCATCCAGTAGCTCACCGGGCTCTCATATTTGGGTTTACCGGTCTCGGGGTCCTTGGCTCCGATCAGGGTGCTGCCGCCGTCGTTGCTGTTGATTTGCCACACACCCTCGAGGGTGGCGTCTTCGCCCGGTTTGCCGGAAATAAAGTTGGCCTCCCAAACGATATTACCGTTCTCGTCATAGTAGCGCGCGTGCTGCTCGGACAGGTCGACGTCGATGTATGCCTTCCAGTCGGGCTCTCCCTTTGCGGTAAAGGTGTCGGCCTTCTGGGAGTACTTGATCTCGATCTCGCCGGTCTGCTTGTTGTTAATAGCGTCTTCGACCTGCTTGGCGAGCGAGCTGCTGTCGATGGACCAACCAAAGTCACCGCCTTCGACGGCGCACTGCTTGCCATCGGCGCGCGTCCACCAGCGAGTGGAGCCCACGGTATTAAAGCCGTTGGCGAGCTCGGCTGCCCAGCTACTGATCTGCGACGTATCGAGCGTGGGGTTGGCCGGATCGGCAAAGCTGATCCACTGCAACACGGAGCTGCCATCAACCTTTCCGGCATCCTCGCCGTTGAGCTTAAGGGTCACGTTGACGCCCAGGAAGTTGTTGGCGGCATCACATGCAGCCTGAATCTGATCATCGGTCAGCGCTCCATTGAGCGGCTCATAGGCATCGTTGCCGAGCTTGGAAAGATCTACGGTTTCGGCCAGCGAGGCAAGCTCGAGCTCGGCATATTTAATGACATGCTCGCGGTTGAGTTTTTCGTTGGAGCGCGCCTTCTCGACGGTAAACTTGCCGGCCCGTTCGTCATAGGAGCTATTGGCCTCGAACGTGCCCGAACGGCCCTCGTTAAACTCGTCGATGGCGGCGCCCAGATCCTTCTCAAACTGCTTTTGGTTAAAGGTGTCGGAGAGCATGGACAGGTCGACGTCTTGATCAAGATCGACTTCGTTGGAGGTGGCGGTTGCTTTGGTCTTGCCGCTTAAGGATTCCACAAGGCGGACCGGCCATACAAAGGCTTCGTTGTGGCTGATGATTTCTTTTGCGGCAGCTTCGCCGTCGACGATGGGCTCATCGGACTCGGGCTGATAGGTCCAGCTAAAGTCATCGCCTGTCACGGCGAGCTTATAGTGCTTCCATGCCGAATTGACCTTGGTGGCGGCAGACGAAGCGTTGGAGAACGAGACGTCGACGCCGGCGATGGTGGTGTTGGGGTAGGCTACCTGCGAAAACGCTACGACGCCTACGATATAGACAATGACGATAAGACCCAGGACGACAAAGAGCGTCGTCTTTTTGCCCGACTTATTGTTCTCGGCGGGTTTGCGCGCGGGGCCGCGATCGCCTCGAGCGTGCGTGGGGGGCTGCTTGGGCGCATTGCCGTTTGCCCGGCGCTGCTGACGTTGTTGACGCTGCTGTCGCTGTTGGTTCGGGTGTTGGGAAGCGTTTGCTGCACTACGCTGCTGACCGTGGCTCGGCGCGATAGGACGCGGCGACTGAACGCTGCCGGTGTGCCTGCTCGGCTGCTGCGGATCGGGAATCAGTTGAGTTCGATCGTTTTGCGACATCGTATGCATATCCTTCGATTTTCGCCTTGCGGTTCATCGTGTTTTTACTGGGCTTGCATTATAGCGATTGCCCTGCTGTTTGTGGTACGGAAACGGTGGCATTCAAAAGAGGTGGGACATTTGTCCCACCTTTGAGTCGTTCTTTGCCGCTATCCGCACACACCGCATTTTGCACAGGCCGAAAGTGCGGCCGGAGCCTGCGCGATGCCGCCCTTTGCCGTCTCGCGCAGCGTGGCCGGCAACGCGTGACCCACCGAGAGCATGACATGTGCCATCTGGTCAAACGGCACCAGGCTCTTAATGCCTGCGAGGGCGAGTTGTGCCGAGCTAAAGGCCGCTGCCACGCCGATGGCGTTGCGGTTTTGGCAGGGCACCTCCACGAGGCCACCGACGGGGTCACAAACGAGGCCCAGTAGGTTACTCAGCGCGATGGAACTGGCGTCAAGCGCCTGCTCGGGCGTGCCGCCGAGCATCTGCACCAGCGCGGCGGCTGCCATGGCGGCGGCGCTTCCGACCTCGGCTTGGCAGCCGCCCTCGGCGCCGGCAACGCAGGCGCTTGTGGTGAGGTTGAGGCCGATGGCGGCTGCGCAGTAGAGCGCGTCCATGACTTGCTCGTCGTCGAGCTGAAGGTGATCGGCGAGCGCCAGCACGCAGCCGGGCACAACACCCGCGGATCCTGCCGTCGGAGCTGCGACGATTACGCCCATGGTGGCGGAGCGTTCGAGCACGGCCATCGCGCGGGCCACAGCTTCGGTCTGAACGGGGCCCATCAGGTTTGCACTCAAATCGTTGCGGCCGGTGGCTTCGATGAGCTTGGCCTCGCCGCCGATAAGCCCGCCGAGCGAACGCTGCGGATTGGCGATGGGGGCCGTGGTCTCCTCGCGCATGACGTCGAGCACGCGGCGCATGGCGGCGACGGCGTGCGCCTCGCCGGTCAGGCGCGCCTCGCGCACGGCCATAACGGCGCCGATGCTGAGCCCCAGTTCCTCGCACGCATCGAGCAGCTGCTCACCGTCGTCGAAGATCTCTTTGGCCGAGACGCCGGGAGAGAGCGACGAGGCAGAACCGGGGAGCTCGATAAACGTTGCGTAATCGACATTGTCGAGCTTGCGTAGCATGGGGACGACGGTGTCGTCGGGCGCGCCGTCGGTCTCAAAGACGGAGTAGGCCTGGCCGCCCACCTCGGTGCGGTAGGTACGGCAAAACGCGATGTTTACATGGGCGTAGGCGAGCAGGTTCGTGAGCGCGGCGAGCACGCCGGGAACGTCCTTGTGCGCCACGAAGAGCGTGGAATACATACCCGAGATGTCGACGCCGACGCCGTTAATGCGGCTGATGCGCATCTTGCCACCGCCCAGGCTCTCGCCGCGAACCTGTGCCGTGGCGCCCGTGTCGTCGACCATGTCGATGTCGACGGTATTGGGGTGGATGGAGGCGTCGTCGCCCTTGATGTCAAAGTGATATTCGAGGCCCTGCTCGCGTGCGAGGTCGAAGGCTTGCTTGATGTTCTCGTCATCGGTGTCGAGGCCCAGGATGCCCGCGACGAGCGCACGGTCGGTGCCGTGGCCGCGGTAGGTGTGGGCGAAGGAGTTCCACAGGCCAAAGGTGACTTTGGTGATGCGGCCTTCCAGCAGGCTGGCGGCAACTTGGGCGCACCGCAGGGCGCCGGCGGTGTGCGATGAGCTGGGGCCGACCATGACGGGGCCCAAGATCTCGAATGCCGAGGTCGTAGCTAGTGTTTGTGGCTTGCCTGCCATATGCGCTCCTGTTCTATCCCGTCGTCCCGAGGGGCGGGGCATAAGGTCGCCTGCTCGGACAGTCCTGCTCGCACGGAGGCCACATTAAGTGGCCTCCGGCTCGTGCGGAACTCACGATCGACCTTATGCCCCGCCCCTCGGGACTAAGGATACATGGTTGGAGTCGCTAGATGGCAAAATTCATTAGCCGGGAACTTGTCTTACCTTGCTTATCGAGACGTCTTCACCACCGTTTTATATAAAAAAGAAGTACCGGTTGGGGCCGGTACTTCTTTTGGTGCGTTGTTATTTGGCTGTAGCTTTTCGAGTTAGCTTACAGGCCGCAGGCTGCTTTGAGTTCTTCGACTCGGTCGGTTTTCTCCCAGGTGAAGTCGGGGTCTTCGCGGCCGAAGTGACCGTAGGCTGCCGTCTTTTCGTAGATGGGGCGACGCAGGTCTAGGTCGCGGATGATTGCACCCGGGCGCAGGTCGAAGGTCTTCTCTACGGCCTCAACGATCGTGTCCTCGGCAACCTTGGCGGTTCCGAAGGTGTCGACCATGATTGAAAGGGGCTTGGAAACGCCGATGGCGTAGGCAAGCTCGACTTCGCAGCGGTCGGCCAGACCGGCGGCGACCACATTCTTGGCGACCCAGCGCGCGGCATACGCGGCGGAGCGGTCAACCTTGGTGCAGTCCTTTCCGCTAAAGGCACCGCCGCCGTGACGGCCGTAGCCGCCGTAGGTGTCGACGATGATCTTGCGGCCGGTGAGGCCCGTGTCGCCCATGGGGCCGCCCACGACAAAGCGACCGGTGGGGTTCACGTAGATGTCCGCGTTGTCCCACGGCATGTTCTCGGCGGCCATGACCGGGGTGATGACGTGCTCGATGAGGTCGGCCTTGATCTTGCCCATGTCCTCGATCTCGGCGGCGTGCTGCGTGGAGATGACGATGGTCGTGACCTCGACGGGCTTGCCGTCTTCGTAGCGCACGGTGACCTGGGTCTTGCCGTCGGGACGCAGATAGGCGAGGGTACCGTCGTGACGCACGGCGGCCAGGCGCTCGGCTAGGCGGCTTGCCAGGTAGTGTGGCATGGGCATGAGGGTCTTGGTCTCGTTGGAGGCATAACCGAACATCATGCCCTGGTCGCCGGCACCGATCAGGTCGATCGGGTCGGTGGTAGCGCCGGTCTGGGTCTCGAAGGACTCGTCAACGCCCTGGGCGATATCGGGTGACTGTTCGTGGATGAGGCTCATAACGCCGCAGGTGTCGCAGTCAAAACCGAACTTGGCACGGTTGTAGCCAATGCGGCGGATAACACCGCGGGCGATTTCCTGTACGTCGACGTAGGCCTGGGTGCGAATCTCGCCGGCGACGATGACGGTGCCGGTGGTCACGAGGGTCTCGCAGGCGCAGCGGACGTTCTCCACGTTGGCAGGCACGCCGTTGGGGGCGATGTAACCCTGCTCCTGGAGCTCTATTTCTTTGGCGAGGATTGCGTCGAGGACGGCGTCGCTGATCTGGTCAGCGATCTTATCGGGATGACCTTCGGTCACCGACTCCGACGTAAAAACAAAGGACCCGTGTTGGGGCGGGATGGAACGAAGTTCTTCTGACATGATTGTCCTTTCAAAAACGTGTCCCGGCGACCGTTACCATTCCGCCGGGCTCTCTATGCAAGGGCACATCATAGCGCGTAAATCAAACATTCACACCCTTTCCGCACCTACTCATTGGGGACAGACTTAAATGACCAGCCTTACCTAAGTGCCGACAGGTTGCCCAAAGACTGGTCATTTAAGTCTGTCCCCAATGAGTAGGTCGGTGCCCTTTGTGCGGAGGTTGCTTTGATGCTTTATACTGGTGCGGTTAGACATCCATCCTGCAATCGAGGAGATTTCCATGGCATCAGACGTTCGCGTCCGCTTTGCACCCTCACCGACGGGCAAGCTGCACATCGGCGGCGCCCGCACCGCTATCTATAACTGGGCTTTCGCCCGCGCAAACGGCGGCACGTTCATCCTGCGCATCGACGACACCGACCCCACCCGCTCCACCGACGAGAACACGCAGATCATCCTGCGCGCCATGCGTTGGCTGGGCCTGGACTGGGACGAGGGTCCCGAGGTGGGCGGCGATTTTGGCCCCTACGCCCAGACCGAGCGCCTGGACCTGTACAAGCAGGCCGCTCAGAAGCTTTGGGACGAGGGCAAGGCCTATCCCTGCTTCTGCACCAAGGAGCAGCTCGACGCCGACCGCAAGGCCGCGCAGGAGCGCAAGGACCCCTTCCAGGGCTATCAGCGCCGTTGCCGCGATCTTGATCCCGAGGAGGCCCGCCGCCGCATCGAGGCCGGGGAGTCCTACGTCCTGCGCATCAAGGTGCCCGAGGACCGCGGCGACGTCGTCATCCACGACGCCGTCCACGGAGAGGTGACCTTCGACGCCAAGGAGCTCGACGACTTTGTCATCTTCCGCTCCGACGGTACGCCCACGTATAACTTCGCGACCGTCGTCGACGACGCCATGATGAAGATCACCCACGTCATCCGCGGCGACGACCACCTGTCCAACACCCCGCGTCAGGTCATGGTCTACGAGGCCCTCGGCGCTCCCGTGCCCACGTTCGCTCACATCTCCATGATCCTGGGCGCCGACGGCAAAAAGCTCTCCAAGCGCCACGGCGCCACCTCGGTGGAGGAGTACCGCGACGCCGGCTACCTGTCCGACGCCTTTGTCAACTACCTGGCGCTGCTCGGCTGGTCGCTCGACGGCGAAACCACGATCATCCCGCGCGATGTCCTGGCCAGCAAGTTCTCGCTCGACCGCATCTCCAAGAACCCGGCGACCTTCGACCCCAAGAAGCTCGACTGGGTCAACGCCGAGTACATCAATGGCATGTCCGATGCTCAGTTTGCCGACGAGATCATGGTTCCCGAGCTGCACGAGGCGGGTCTCATCGAGGGTAATGTCGAGTACGGCGAGGATTGGATCGACGCGCTTGCCGCCATCGTTAAGCCGCGCACCAAGATGCCGGCCGACGCCGTGACCGTCGCCGCTCCCATCTTCGCTACGGCCGAGACGCTCGAGTATGACGAGAAGTCCGTCAACAAGGGCCTGGCCAAGGAGGGCATGGGTGCCATTCTGGATGCCGCCAAGGGCGCGCTCGAGGGCGTGGACGAGTGGACGGCTGCCAACATCGACGCTGCGCTTGAGCCGTTGCCCGGGCAGATGGACCTTAAGAAGCGCGTGGTGTTCCAGGCCGTGCGCGTCGCCGTTTGCGGCAACATGGTGAGCCCTCCGTTGGGCGAGACCATGGCACTCGTCGGCCGCGACGATTGCTTGGCGCGCATCGACCGCGCCCGCACGATGGCGCTGTAATCGCTGCGCAAACGTATGTATCCGAGCCCCGTTCACCCGAGCGGGGCTCTTGTTTCTGTAGACGTATGGGATAGGAGGTGCTGGGGCCATGGTCGAGCAACTTTCGCTGTTTGGTTCGCCGGAACCGGAGGAAGCTCCGAAGTCCGCGGCTCCTGCCGCCGCCCCGGCGCAGCCCGAGCCCGCACCTGAGCCCATCGCCGCCTATGCGAGCGTGGTCCTCGACATCCCGACCCGTGCGCTGTCCGAGCCATTCGCCTACGGCATCCCCCGGTCCCTTGCCAACGAGGCGCAGATCGGATCCACGGTCCTGGTCCACTTTGGTAACCGTGCGGCCGCGGGCTACATCGTCGACATTGCGCCCGAGCTGGCCGACCTGCAAGGTAACGACGCTCTCGATCCCGCGCGCATTAAAGTCATCGAGGCTATCCTCAGCAAGCCGCTTTTTACCGCCGAGGCTGCCCGTATCGCACGCTGGATGAGCCGCGATTACGTCGCAACGCTTTCCGAGTGCCTGCGCCTGTTCTTGCCTCCGGGCGGCAGCCCGCGCGTGGTCAAGGGCGGTGACGGCGTATGGGCCGTTGAGCGCCCCGCCGTCAAGCCTATCCAAAACCGCTGGGTCATGCTCACGCCCGAGGGCTTCGACTATACGCCGTCCAAGACCGCCGTTCGCCAGCGGCAGCTCATCGAGGCGCTCCAGTGCGGCCCGGTTACGACGCGCGACCTCAACCTGCTCTATAACAGTATGTCGGCGACCATCAAGGCACTCGAAAAACGCGGCGTCGTGGTGGTTGAAGAGCGCCGAGCCTGGCGTGGCTGCAGCGAGCAGACCACGCTGTCCTCGGCAAGCGGCAAGGCGCCGGTCGCGCTCACGAACGGCCAGCAGCAGGCGCTTGCGCAAATTGAGCGCGCCCGTCTGGACGCTCATGGCGACGTGGTGCTGGTCGACGGCGTCACCGGCTCCGGCAAAACCGAGGTTTACCTTTCGGCGATTGAGCGCGTGCTGGCCGCCGGTCGTTCGGCCTGCGTGCTCGTGCCCGAGATCTCGCTGACGGCCCAGACCGTCGGCCGCTTCCGCTCGCGCTTTGGCGAGACGGTCGCCGTGTTTCATTCGCGCCTTTCGGCCGGCGAGCGCCTGGACCAGTGGGATATGGTCGCCAGTGGAGCCGCCCGCGTGGTCGTTGGCGCCCGCTCGGCGCTCTTTTGCCCGCTCAGCGATTTGGGCCTCATCATCATCGACGAAGAGCACGAGACCAGCTATAAGCAGGGCTCCAGCCCGCGCTACCATGCGCGCGAGGTGGCGGCCGAGATGGCTCGCCGCTATCGCTGCCCGCTTGTGTTGGGCTCGGCCACGCCTTCAGCCGAGGCCCTCGACCGCTGCCGCTGTGGCACGTATAACGGCGCCTCCTGGACGCGCGTCGAGATGCCCGAGCGCCCGGGACACGCCGTGCTGCCTACGGTTCGGATTGCCGACCTGCGCCGTGAGTTTTCTCACGGCAGCCGATCCATGTTCTCAAAACCCTTGATTGAGGGCTTGGAGCGTGTGGTCGAGCGCCGCGAGAAGGCCGTGTTACTGCACAACCGCCGTGGCTTTGCACCGTTTTTGATGTGCCGCGAGTGCGGCTGCGTCCCCACCTGTAACCACTGCTCCACCGCGCTCACGTACCACGAGCGCACGCACACGCTGCAGTGCCATACCTGCGGGTCATCCTGGCGCGTGCAGCCATATCCTGCGCCCACGAGCCGCTGTCCAAAATGTGGCAGTCGCTACCTTGCAAAAATGGGTTTGGGCACGCAGCAGATTGAGGACGCACTGCACCAGATGCTTCCCGAGGACGTCGCCATTATTCGCATGGATGCCGATTCCACGCGCGGCAAGGACGCGCACAAAAAGCTGCTCGAGCAGTTCGATGCCGCCGATTGCGCGGTGCTGCTGGGCACCCAGATGATTGCCAAGGGCCTTGACTTTCCCGAGGTCACGCTCGTGGGCGTGGTCAATGCCGACTTTGCATTAAAGCTGCCCGATTTTCGCGCAGGGGAGCGCGCCTACGATTTGCTGGAACAGGTGGCGGGCCGTGCCGGTCGCGGCGATCGCCCCGGCGAGGTCATCATTCAGACCTATCTGCCCGAGGATCCGGTCATTCGCGCTGTCGCTGAGCACGACCGTTCGATCTTTACCGACTACGATCTGGACCAGCGCCGCGACGCGCTGTACCCGCCGTTTGTTCGCCTGGTCAACATCTTGGTGTGGTCGTCGAACCGAGACGAAGCGCAAGACTACATCGGGCGCATCGCAAAGCTCCTCAAGCGCCGCTGGCATGCCGCCGCGCCCGACTTTTTGCGGGCGGGGAGTGCCGTGCCGCAGGTGCTGGGCCCGGCTTCGTGTGTAATCGAGAGAGCCAAGGACCGTTACCGCTTCCATCTGCTTGCGAAGTCGCCCGTGGGGTACCATGTCTCTGATGATATCGACGCCTGCCTCAAAGAGGTGGGCTCTGTGCGCGGCGTGAGCGTGAGCGTTGACGTCGACGCCTATGATTTGATGTAACAACCCGAAAGGATGGCCATGGAAGCCAACGGAATCGTACTGTCGCCCGACCCTCGTCTGCGCCAGGAGTGCGCCGTCATTGAGGAGATCACCCCGGCGATCGAGGCGCTTGCCGAGAAGATGAAGAAGATGATGTTCGAGAACGGCGGCTGCGGCCTGGCTGCCCCGCAGATCGGCGAGCTCATTCAGCTCGTCACCATCGACTGCGACTACAGCGACAAGAACGACTACGACCCGTACGTGCTCATCAACCCTGTCATTGTTGAGCAGAGCGACCATCTGGTGCCGTTTAGCGAGGGCTGCCTGTCCATTCCCGGCATTAGCTGCGAGATCGAGCGTCCCGACCATGTTGTCGTCGAGGCGTACGACCTGGACGCCAACCTGATCCGCTATGAGGCCACGGGCGATCTGTTCTGCGTGTGCCTGCAGCACGAGATCGATCACTTGCACGGCAACACCATGTTCGAGCGACTGAAGCCGATGCAGAGGATCAAGGCCGTCAAGGAGTACCAGGACGCCCTGGCCCGCGGCGCTCGACCGGGCGAGACGGAGTAGGTCCCACCGTCCCCGGTGCTGAGCGCCCACATATCATCCCGTGCTCAAACATTCTCGCTTCGCTGCGAAACTGCGCGCGGGACGATATGTGGGCGCTCAGCACCGGGGACTGCGTTGTTCTGGCTCGTTTCGCCCGGGTGCCGTCGGGCCAGGGATGGGCGTCTTCGCTGATAGTCTTTGTTGAGAGGGAGCTGCTTTTATTGCGGCTCTTTCTTTGGTTTTGGGTATATTTGTTCTTGTTGAATTGTTATTGCGGATGGGCTGGGTACTTGGCTTTCCGCTGTTATTTGTAGCCGTCTCGGCTTTGGTTGAGGGGAGACGTTCTTTATGCGTATTGTGTTTATGGGCACGCCCGATTTCGCAGTGCCTTCGCTGACTTCGCTTGTTGAGGCTGGGAACGAGATTGCACTTGTTATTACTCGTCCTGATGCTGTTCGTGGGCGTGGTAAGAAGCTTGAGCCGTCTCCTGTTAAGGCCAAGGCGCTTGAGCTGGGGTTGCCGGTTATTGAGGCCAATCGTATGACGCCGGAGGTAGTTGAGACGCTTCAGGCTGCGCAGGCTGATATTTTCTGTGTGGCTGCCTATGGCTGCATTTTGCCTGATGAGGTGCTGCATGTGGCGCCGCTTGGTATTGTGAATGTTCATGCTTCGCTGCTGCCTCGTTGGCGTGGTGCTGCTCCCATTCAGCGTGCCATTCTTGCTGGTGACGAGGTTGCCGGTGTTTCCATTATGCGCATTGGGCATGGCGTGGATACGGGCGCTTATTGCGCGCAGGCCTCGACGTCGGTTTCCGGTAAGCATGCCGAGGCGCTCACGATGGAGCTTGGCGAGCTGGGCGGCAAACTGCTTGCCGATACGCTTCCCTCGCTTGCCGATGGCTCGGCTGTTTGGACTGAGCAGGATGAGTCGCTCGTCACTCATGCTGCCAAGATTTCCAAGCAGGAGATGCGTCTGGATCCGCAGATGGCGGCGCTCGATTGCGTTCGTCATGTGCTCGCTTCATCCGATACCGCGCCTGCCCGTTGTGTGATTGCCGGCAAGACGGTTCGCGCGCTCGATGCTGCGCCGGCTGATGTCTCGCTTGGCGAGGGTGCTGTTGCCGTCAAGAGCAAGCGTGTTTACCTGGGCCTTTCCGATGGCGCGGTTGAACTGCTTGAGGTTAAGCCCGATGGCAAGCGTGCCATGACTGCTTCTGCCTGGGCTGCCGGCCTGCAGGGTGTCGACCTTGCGTGGGGTGTACTGTCATGAGCAAGTTGTCTCCCGCGCGCAAGCTTGCGCTCGATGTGTTGATGGAGGCCGATCGCCGCGGTATGTATGCGCGCGACGTGCTCTCGTCCCGCGCTTCCGCCAAGGCCATTGACCAGCGCGATTCCGCTTTTGCCGCTCGTTTGGCGCTCGGTGTTGCCGCCACGCAGGGTATTTTGGATGAGTTGCTCGATCAGTTTTTGGATAAGCCCAAAAAGGTCGCGCCGCGCGTTCGCATGGCGCTTCGCATCTCGGCCTTCGAGATGCTCTATCTGCATACGCCGGGCCGCGTTGCCGTGAGCCAGGGTGTTGAGCTGGTGCGCAGCGGTGCTAAGTCTGCCGCGGGCCTGGCTAACGCGGTGCTGCACAAGGTTGCGGACAACGTGGAGGATTTTGCCACGGCATCTGACGTGGATGAGTCCGAGCGCCGTTTGGTTCGCCTTTCGCGTTTGATGGGTCTTCCTCGTTGGCTGTGCGCTCGTATTATGGCCTCGTTCGATACGCCCGAGGGCGCGCTCAACTTTGCCGGTAATCTGGCCCCCGCGCCGCTTGCACTGCACGAGAATGCGTTTGCGACCAAGGCCGACCCGTATATCTCGCAGCTCGTTGCGCCTGTCTTCCCGGGCTGCCATGCTCCGGTCGATGCACAGGTCACGGTTGCATCGGGCGTGTTTGAGCGTGCTGCCGCGGTTGCCTCCGACCTTAACGCCCAGCTTATCGCTACTGCCGCGACACGTCCCGGTCGCTGCCTGGAGATTGGCGCCGGTCGCGGCACCAAGACCTATGTGATGATGTGCCAGGCCAAGCGCGCTGGGTACGAGCATCAGCATACCGCGCTCGATCTGCACGATCGCAAGTGCGATCAGAATCTCGCGCGCCTGCATAAGGCGGGTATTACGGGTGTACGTACGGTCTCGGGCGATGCCTGCGAGCTCAATGAGGTGCTCACGTCCTTTGACGCGATTCTTGGCGAGCCCGCCCTGTTCGACACGGTGTTTATCGATGCGCCGTGCTCTGGCACCGGCACCATGCGCCGTCATCCCGAGATACCGTGGCGTCTGACCGAAAACGACGTTACGACTGAGCTGCCCAAGCTACAGCTGACGATGCTCAAGGAAGCAGCCGCGCGCGTTGCTGCCGGCGGTGAGCTTATCTATGCCACCTGCTCGGTTTTTGATGAAGAGAACACGCAGGTCGTGGATGCCTTCCTGGCCTCTTCCGAGGGCGCCGGCTTTATCGTGGCACCGCTCTCCGAAGCCCAGATTCTGCAGCTCCCCGAGTACGACCACGCCAAGAGCCTCGTCACTCTCCGCCAAAACCCTCGAGGCCTCTTCCAAAGTGTCCCCGTAAACGCCGACTCCTACGACGGTCACTTCTGCGCCCGCCTGGTCCACAAGTAACTACTAAGTTGCGGTGAAATAGGGATTGAATGGCGGCATCTACCCGCCAAATAGTCCTTATTTCACCGCAACTCAGAAGGAAACCTGGATAGCTAAATAAGTAGCCCTGCAATCGGTTTCGGTCGCAGGGCTGATTGGTTTCTAGTGGTTATGCGGACAGTTGGCGCAGCAGCCACTGGTGGCGTTGGTGCTGGAACCACCGCTTCGCTGGTCGGTGTTGTAGAAGCCGTTGCCCTCAAACTTGATGCCGCTGGCCGAGAACGTCTTGGCCGCCGGAGCGCCGCAACTCGGGCACACGACCTCGGGGGTCTCGGACATGGGATGCTCAACCTCAAACACGTTGCCGCAGCTCGAGCACTTGTAATCGTAGCGCGCCATAATACTTCCTTTTCAGCACAAAGCGGGCAGATCGCTCTGCCCGCATAAATTCAAACAGCTGTAACTGTACCCTATATCGGGGGTTTTATCACGCTTCGCCCCAGAATCTATGGGTGTTGCGCAGGAGCTGTGCAGTTTTGTCCTCGGCGGCCTCAATGTCGGCCTCGTCTGCCTGCCAGGTCCAGTTGCCCGTGGCGACACCCGGCACGTTCATACGCGCATCGTCGCCAAGCCCCAGTACATCCTGCAGTGGCATCATCACAAGCGGAGCATTGCTTGCGAGCGCGTCTCCCATCAGCTTGGCCGCTACCTCAACACCGCTCGGCTCGTCGCCGCCCGCAAAGGAGCGCGTGCACCAACCGGCGAGCGTCGACGTGTCGTGCGTCGAGGTGTACAGAATCTTGCCCGGCGTGGGATACACGCCGTTACGGACGTCGTAATCGCTAAACTCCAGCACGTCCATACCGGGGAAGCCGCAGGTCGAAGCCATGGCGCGAACGCCGGGCGTCAGGTAGCCCAAGTCCTCGGCGATAAAGTTGAGCGGCCCCAGCTCGTCATAGGCAGTCTGGAACAGATCCTTGCCCGGACCCGCCAGCCAGCGGCCGTCAGCGCAGGTCTTACCTGCGGGAATGCTAAAGTAGCTGTGGAATCCCAGGAAGTGGTCCAGGCGCACGCGGTCGTAGAGCGAGAACGCGCGACGCAGACGGTCCATCCACCAGCTGTAGCCGTTCTCCTTCATGTGATCCCAACGGAAGGTGGGGTTGCCCCACACCTGGCCCTCGGGCGCAAAATTGTCGGGCGGCGCGCCAGAGATCTCAATCGCTTTGCCGGTATCGGACAGCCAGAAGTTCTCGGGCTCGCTCCACGCATCGGCCGAATCGTCCGAAACGTACATGGGAATATCGCCGATGACCTCGATGCCTTTCTTGTGCGCGTAGTTCATGAGCTCGCACCAGGCCAGGTCAAAGCGGTACTGCATGTACGCCTGCAGCTCTGCCTCGTCGTGGAAACGCTTGTCGTCAATCAGATGCTCGTTGTAGCGCGCGACATCCGCCGGCCAATCGTGGCGCGACTCGCCCTCAAAGTACTTCTTAACGGCCATGTAGACGCAGTACTTCTCGAGCCAGTCGGCGTTGCGATGCTTAAACGCCGTGTAGAGCGGGTCTGCATCCTCGCCGCCACGGGCCTCCCAAGTCTCAAAGTCGGCCGCCAGCTCCTCTTGGCTTTCGGGCAGCAGGTCAATATTGCCTGCAAAGGCCGAAGGCCCAGCGTAAGGGGAGCGGAAGAAGTCCGTCGGGTTGACAGGCAGAACCTGCCAGTAGCGCATGCCCATAGCGGCCAGATGGTCGATAAAGCGACGCGTGGGTGCGCCGATCGTGCCGGGCTTGCCGTCGTCGGTGGGCACCGAGGTGATATGGCACACGACGCCCGCGCCGTGATCGAGCGGCTCCTGCAGGCGCTGCTCGGCATGGTGATAGATGATCGACGAGCCCAGCGGATACAGATCGAGCGTGACCGTACCGTTGTGGATCTCGCACTCGTGGCCGCTGATCACGTCACTCGCGCATTCGCCGAGCGCCGGAATCGTCACGCGGTGCGAATTGCGCAGGCTGCGGTTGATGATAACCGTCGCGGACTCTCCATCCTTGCCCGTGCGGTTGTATGCCAGCACCTCGTCGTTGAGCGCGAAGGCCTTGATCTCGCCGTCGATCATAAATGGCAGTGCGCGGCGTACGGCGGAGGCGTTCTTGACAATAGCCAGCGTGTCGAAGTCGTGCAGCTGGTCCTTGGTCGGCAGGGTGCGGCGGTTGCCCGGATCGGTCAGGCCCTCCAGGCCGTACTCGTCGCCGTAGTAGATCGAAGGTACGCCGGGGAAGGTCATCTGCATGAGCGTTGCAAGCCAAAAACGGCTCTTGGCCAGGCCCATCGAGTTCTCGTCCAGGCGCCATTTGCTGCGCTCGCACTCGGGCAGCTGCGACTCGTCGGGGCCGCCGCCGAGCACCGAGATAATGCGCGGACGGTCGTGGCTCGAAAGCAGATTAAGCGCGCAAGACAGGGCCTCACGCGGATAGTTCTCTCGGAGGGTCTCGATATCTTCAGCAGCTTGGTAAGCGTTTTTGTAGCCCATCAAAAAGCCGATGACCATGTCGCGGAAGGGGTAATCCATAGCCGAGTCGAGCTCGGAGCCCTGTAGGTAGCGACGCAGATGGCCGTAGCTGATCTTGTTGGAGGCGTCTTCCCAGACTTCGCCGAGCAACAGTGCGTCAGGCTTTTCGGCAAGTACTGCCTTCTTGATCTCGGCCAGGAAGTCGTCGGAAAGCTCGTCAGCGACGTCTAGGCGCCAGCCATGAGCGCCGGCACGTAGCCATTTACGGATCACGCCGTCCTTGCCCAGGAGCCTCTCGCGCACCAGCTCGGACTTCTCGTTGATGGCTGGCATGTTGCCCACGCCCCACCAGCAGTCATACGAGCCGTCTTCGTGGAAGGTAAACGCATCGCGCCACGGCGAATCCTCGCTCTGCCAGGCACCCAAACCGGGGTAGTTGCCGTAGCGGTTGAAATAGATCGAGTCGTCGCCCGTGTGGTTGAAGACGCCGTCCAGGATGATGGAGATGCCCAGCTTCTCGGCTGCCTGGCACAGCTCGGTAAAGTCCTGCTCGGTGCCCAGGATCGGGTCGATCTTGGTGTAGTCAGCCGTGTCGTAGCGGTGGTTGCTCGCGGCTTCAAAGATGGGGTTGAGGTAGATGGCCGTAAAGCCCAGCTCGGCGATGCGGGGCAGGTCTTCCTGGATGCCCTTGAGCGAGCCGCCGTAAAAGTCCCATGTCTTGATGGAGCCGTCCTCGACGCGCTCGTACACGGGCGGCTCGTTCCAGTCCTCGACCATCCGGCGCTGAATGCCCTTGCGCGGTTTTTCGAGTTGGGCCATTGTGCGCTCGCGCCAATGCTCGTCACGGGCGTAGCGGTCGGGGAAGATCTGGTACACCATGCCGCGCTCGTACCAGGTGGGGCGGTTCTCGCGGTGCTTGTAGACAGTAATCTGGAAGGACGGCACCTCGGCGTAGTCGTAGGTCACGCCCTCGCCGCCGGTGCGGCCTTGCGGCGCGCCCAGGCGAACCTCGGGCTGGCCCTCGATATTGCATATAAAGCTGTACCACACAAGACACGGTTCAGTGCATTTGAGCTCGCCGGTAAAAATGCCATCGCCTTCGTGCTCCATCGGAATCAGGGTCTCGCCGACTTCATCAACCCAGGTACGTAGGGTGAGTGTTGCCTGGTTGGGATCGGCATCCTCCAAAATAACCGAGAGTGCAACGGTAGTTCCTGTGGTCACAGCGCCAAACGGAGTGCGAAACTGCGGTAGGCGGCTGTTGTGTATCAATCTCATAGTACGGTCCAGTTCAATAGAATCACGGCCTGCGGGCCATGGGCTTTACGCACAAAATATAAGTATATCTGTTGTACACAGGGTGTATAAACAACATCCGTTTACCATCGGCGAACGGTTGTCCTAGAAAATCGTTTTACCAACTATCTACAGAGAAGGGGCGCCCGGTTGGAGCGCCCCTTGTTTAGGGTTTTGATTAGGTTTTAGATCGTCTGCGGGCTAGCGGCGCTTGCGGGTGGCCGTAGCCTTGCGGACGGAGGTCTTCTTGGTCGGGGCCTTTTCCTCGGCCGGAGCGGCAGGGGAGACCGGGGCCTCCTTGGCGGGCTCGGTCTTTGCCGTAGCCTTCGGAGCGGTCTTGACCTCAGCGGCCTTCGGTGCCGGCTCGGCCTTTACTGCAGGCTTGTCCTCGGCTTTAGCCTCTGCCTTGGGGGCGGCTGTCTTGGTCGTGGTCTTCTTGGCCGTCGTCGTGCGCTTTCGCGTGGTGGTCTTTGCGGCGGGCTTGGCCTCGACGGTTGCCTTCGTCTTGGACTCGGCAGACGCCTCCTCGACCTTGGCGGCCGGCTTTGCGGCTGCCTTGGGGGCAGCCTTCGTTGCAGTGGCCTTGGCGGTCGTCGACTTGGTTGCCGTAGCCTTCTTGGCGGCAGTGGTCGTGCTCTTGGTCGCGGTCGTCTTCTTGGATGCAGTCTTTGCCGGAGCCTTAGCCGCCGGCTTGGCCTTGGCGGTCTCGGCCTTTACCTCGGAGGCTGCCTCGGCCTCGGCGGCCTTCTTGGCAGCGGCGGTCGTGCGCTTGCGCGTCGTCGTTGCCTTGGCAGCAGTCGTCTTTGCTGCGGCGGTCTTGGTGGCAGCGGCCTTGGTTGTCGTAGCCTTCTTGGCCGTCGTCTTGCGCGTCGTAGTCTTCTTGGCGGCAGGCTTTGCAGCCGGCTTAGTCTCAGCCTCGGGAGCTGCTTCAGCCTTCATCTCAGATTCAGCCTCAACCGGCTTCTCTTCGGCCTTAGGCTCCACAACGGCCTCAGCCTTCTCAGCCACAACCACAGGCTCGTCGACAACCGCCGCCGGCCTCTCGATCTCCGGATGCATAAAGAAGTACAGGTCCAGATACTTGTCGGCCGAGCGCGTCCAGCTAAAGTCCTGGCTCATGGCCTGTGTGACCAGCTGGTTCCAGGCATCGCGGTTGTCCCAGAACAGTCGCGCCGCGCGGAACACGGCGTCGCCCATCTCGTCGCCGTTAAAGTTACTAAACGAGAAGCCCGTGCCCTCGCCGGTAAACTCGTTATACGGGATCACCGTGTCCTTCAGACCACCGGTCTCGCGAACAATCGGCAGGGTACCGTAGCGCATGGCGATGATCTGCGACAGGCCGCAGGGCTCAAACTTCGAAGGCATCAGGAACATGTCGGCGGCGGCATACATACGCTGTGACAGCGCAGGATCGAACTCGATGCGTGCGGCCATGGTGCCGGGGTACTTGTCCTGGAAGTAGCGCAGTCCGTCCTCGTAGTCGCGGTCGCCGGTGCCCAGCACCGCTACCTGCACGCCGCCGGACAGGATGCGGTCAAGCGCGTACATGACCAGGTCCATGCCCTTCTGGCGCGTCAGGCGCGTGACCATCACCATGAGCGGACGGTCGTCGCGAACCTCGAGCCCCAGCTCTTCCTGCAGCTTGGCCTTGCACACGGCCTTGCCGGAACGGTCCTCCACGGTGTAGTTGGCGGCAATGCGGTTGTCGGTCGCCGGGTCAAAGCCCGTCACGTCAATGCCGTTCAAAATGCCCTGCAGCGCATAGGAGCGCTCGCGCAACACACCGTCCAGGCCCTCGCCAAACTCGGGCGTCTGGATCTCGTTGGCATAGGTGGGGCTTACCGTGGTGATGGCATCGGCATAGCGCAGTGCGCCCAGCATATAGTTGATGCTGCAGGCGTCGCAACGCAGCTGCGAGGCGGCCGCCGGAATGTGCGCCACGCCCAGGATGTCCTCCATCACGGTGTCGCTAAATTGACCCTGGAACGCCACGTTGTGGATCGAGAACACTGTCTTGACGCGGTCGTACAGCGGCAGGCCTTGGTAGAACTCGCGCAAGAACACGGGCGCCAGTGCCGTCTGCCAGTCGTTGCAGTGCAGGATGTCGCACTCAAAACCTGCCGGCAGGTGCTGCAGGCTCTCGGTGATGGCCTTGGAGAAGAACGCAAAGCGCTCGCCGTCGTCAAAGAAGCCGTACGGATAGTCGCGCGCAAAATAGCGCTCGTTGTCGATGAACATATAGGTGACGCCGTCGCGCTCGAGCTTCTCGAGCCCGCAGTACTCGTTGCGCCAGCCCAGGCTCACGTAAAAGTCGGAGAAGTGCTCCATTTGCGCCTTGTACTCGTCCTTGATGGTGGCGTACTTGGGCACCATCACGATGACCTCGGCGCCGGCGCGCACAAGCGCCGCAGGCAGCGAGCCTGCCACGTCGCCCAGGCCACCGGTCTTTACAAACGGTGCGCACTCGGCCGAGGCAAACACGATCTGCATCTTTTTGCTGGAATCTGCCATATTGTCTCCCTGTTGCAATTCGAGAATAGCCGCCTGGCGCAAACCGGACGGCTATTCTACATGTTACGAGCGATGTTGCGGTGCCTACGTTAATGCACGATGGTGGTATCGGGAGTTAACGGGGCCTTGCCCAGCACCAGGATGTTCTCGGGCGTGCCGCGAAGCTCGGTGTTGGTGGGAACCACGTTGTTCTTGTCCAGGATGGCATTCTCAACGCGGGCGCCGCTCTTGATGATGCAGCTCTGGTTGATGATCGAGTTGGTCACCGAAGCGCCTTCCTCGACCACAACGCCGCGCGACAGGATCGAGTTGCGCACGGTGCCCTTGATGATGCAGCCGGCCGAGATGATCGAGTTGCACGCGTGGCTGCCGGTCGCATAGCGCGAAGGCGGCACGTCGTGAGCCTTGGTCAGGATCGGGCGCTCGGGGTCAAAGAGCTGGTCGGCCACGGTCTGGTCGAGCAGGTCCATGCTACGGCGATAGAGCGACTTCTCGCTAAACACGCCCACGACTTCGCCCTTGTACTCGTAGCTGCACACGTCGATGTTGCCAAAGTCGCCCTGGAGTGCCTCGAGCAGGTCCAGATAGTCGGCGGCCTGGTAGTGGTCGATGATCTCGAGCAGCGTTTCGCGGTTGACGATGCAGCAGTCCATAGAGGCGTTGTCGCCGTACACGACGCCGGCGCTCACGCCCGTCAGGCGGCCGTTCTCGTTGATTTGCAGCTTGGTCTCGTCATCGACGTTGCGCGTGGCCTTGCAGTACACCACGGTCATCTGGGCGCCGGAGTTCTCGTGCGCGTCGATGATGGTGTTGAGGTCCATGTTAAAGATGATGTTGGTGCCCATCATCACGACATAGGGCTTGTCCGAGCGCTGGAACAGCGTCTTGTTGGAGATAATGTCGCGCAGCAGGAAGCGCATGCCACCCTTGGTGGTGCCATACGCGTTGCCGGGGACCATGAACAGGCCGCCTTTCTTGCGGTCCAGGCCCCAGTCCTTGCCCGAGCCCACATGGTCGATCAGCGAGCGGTAGTTGCCCGGCATGACGACGCCGACGGTCTTAATGCCGGCATTCATCATGTTGGACAGCGGGAAGTCGATCAGGCGGTAGCGGCCCAAAAACGGAACGGACGCGATGGGGCGGTCCTTGAGCAGCACGCTGCCGTAGGTCGAAGAGTAGTTAGCGGTGATATAACCGATGGCCTTGCGATTGATCATCGGATCATTCCCCCTTCCCGATAACGACGTCATTTCCAACGACGGCCGTATCCTTGGTGGTATCGACAGAGCCGAGCTTCACGCCCTCTTCGACCGTGGAGTTCTCGCCCAAAATAGCGCGGCAGATGTGCGCGCCGCTCTTAACGTGCGCACCCGGCAGCAGCACGGAGTCCTCGACCACGGCGCGCTCCTCGATGATGACATCGGTCGAAAGGATCGAGTGGCGAGCGGTGCCGTAGATCTTGCAGCCGTTGGAGACCAGGCAGTCGTCCAGGCGGCCGTCCGGGCCAATGTAGTGCGGCGGACGCGTGGTGATGTTGGACATGATGGGGAAGTTCTTGTCAAACAGATCGAACTCGGGGTTGTTGCCCAGCAGGTCCATCGAGGTCTCGTGGAAGCTGGCAATGGTGCCGACGTCCTTCCAAAAGCCGTGGAACTCGTAGCTGTACAGGCGCTTGTTCTCGCCGAGCAGCTTGGGGATGATGTCCTTGCCAAAGTCGTGGCTCGAGCGCTGGTCCAGAGCGTCCTGCTCGAGCGCCTCGATCAGCACGTCTGCCGAGAAGATGTAGATGCCCATGGACGCGAGGTTCGAATCGGGCTTCTCGGGCTTCTCGGTAAACTTGGTGATGCGGCCGTCCTCGGGGTCGGTAGTCAGGATGCCAAAGCGGCTGGCCTCCTCCCACGGCACGGGCATAACGCTCACCGTGAGGTCAGCGTTGTTCTCAATGTGCGTCTTGAGCATCTTGCGGTAGTCCATGCGATACAGGTGATCGCCCGAAAGAATCAGGACGTACTTGGGGTCGTTGGCCTTGATGTAGTCGAGATTCTGCGTAATGGCGTCGGCCGTGCCCGCATACCAGGCGCCACCGGTCTGCGTCTCGTACGGCGGCAGGATCGACACGCCGCCGTCGCGGCTGTCCAGATCCCAAGCCTCGCCTGAGCCCACATAGGCATGCAGCAGGTAGGGGCGGTACTGCGTCAGAACGCCCACCGTGTCGATGCCCGAGTTGGAGCAGTTGGACAGCGAAAAGTCGATAATGCGGAACTTGCCACCAAAGCTAACCGCCGGCTTAGCGATCTTTTGGGTGAGTGCCCCCAATCGGCTGCCCTGTCCTCCTGCGAGGAGCATCGCGATGCATTCTTTCTTACTCATCGATTTCTCCTTCTGTCATCGATGTTCTTAAACCCATTAGCGATGGGCACGGCGCTCGGTCGCGCCCATCGAGTAATGCCGTGCTGGCATAAGGGAGCTCGCACGCCTTTACGCGTGCCAGATCTCGTCGCGGTACTCGCGAATGGTGCGGTCGCTCGAGAACCAGCCACTCGAGGCGGTGTTGAGCAGGGCCTTGCGGTTCCAGGTCTCCTGGTCGCCGTAGCTGCCCGTGAGCTTCTCCCACGCATCCACGTAGCTGCGGAAGTCTGCCATGACCAGGTCGGGGTCGTTGTTGTTCATGAGCTCGTTGTAGATGCTCTCGAAGTTGCCCGAAAGGCCGGCAAACGTGTTGTCCTTGAGCTCGTCCATCACGCGGCCCAGGCGCTCACGGTCACCGTTGAGGGTATCCCACGCAAAGTAGCTGTTGGATGCCCAGAGTTGCTCGACCTCGGGAGCGGTCAGGCCAAAGATGGCCTCGTTCTCGCGGCCGGCCAGGTCGGCGATCTCGATGTTGGCGCCGTCGAGGGTGCCCAGCGTAATGGCGCCGTTCATCATGAGCTTCATGTTGGACGTGCCCGAGGCCTCCTTGCCGGCCGTGGAGATCTGCTCCGAGATCTCGGCGGCAGGGTAGATGAGCTGGGCGTTGCTCACGCGGAAGTTGGGGATAAAGCAGACCTTCATGACCTCGTTGACGCGCGGGTCGTTGTTGATGACATCGGCCACCGAGTTGATCAGGCGGATGGTCTCCTTGGCGAAGGTGTAGCTCGAGGCAGCCTTGCCGCTAAAGATGAAGGTCGTCGGCGTCACGTGGAAGTTGGGATCGGCGATGCGACGGTTGTAGATGTCCATCACCTTCATGATGTTCATGAGCTGGCGCTTGTAGGCGTGGAAGCGCTTTACCTGGACGTCGAAGACGGTGTTGGGGTCAATGACCAGACCGGTCTCGGCCTTAACGTAGGCGGCCAGGCGCTCCTTGTTGGCGCGCTTGGAGGCACCCACGGCCTTCAGGAACTCGGTGTCGTTCTGGAACTCTTTGAGCTTCTCCAGCTCAAAGGCGTCCTTCAGCCAGCCATCGCCAATGGCCTCGGTCACGAGCTTGGCGTAGGTAGGGTTGGCTTCGGCAAAGAAGCGACGGTGCGAGATGCCGTTGGTCTTGTTGTTGAACTTCTCGGGCGTCAGGGCATAGAAGTCCTTGAGCACGATGTTCTTGATGATGTCGGAGTGGATCTTGGCCACGCCGTTGACGCTGTGGCTGCAGATCACAGACAGGTTGGCCATGCGAATCTCGCCGTCCCACAGGATGGCGGTCTGGCGCAGACGCTCCTGCCAGCCCTCCTGCGTGGTGTCGAACGACTCGTGCCAACGACGGCTGATCTCGTCGATGATCTGGTACACGCGGGGGAGGAGCTTGGAGAACGTGCCGATGGGCCACTTCTCCAGAGCCTCGGGCAGGATGGTGTGGTTGGTGTAGCTCACGACCTGCGTCACGATGTTCCAGGCGTCGTCCCACTCGAGCTTCTTCTCGTCGATGAGGATGCGCATGAGCTCGGGGCCGCACATGGCGGGGTGCGTGTCGTTGGTGTGGATGGCCACAAACTGCGGCAGCAGCTCCCAGTTCTCACCGTGCTCCTTCTCAAAGGTGTCGAGCAGGCTGTAGATGCCGGCCGAGACAAACAGGTACTCCTGCTTCAGGCGCAGCAGACGGCCGTGCTCGCCGGCGTCGTTGGGGTAGAGGATGGCGCTGATGGCCTCGGCCTCGGCGCGCTCGGCGTCGGCCAGGGCGTAGTCGCCGCGGTTGAAGGCCTCCAGATCGAAGTGCTCCTCGACCGGCTCGGCGGCCCAGACGCGCAGCTTGTTGACGGTCTCGCCGGCATAGCCCACGACGGGGATGTCATAAGGGACAGCCAGGATGTCCTGCGTGTCCACCGTGCGGTAGAACGTGCGGCCGTTCTCCTCAAAGCCCTCAACATGGCCACCAAACTTGATGGTCACGGCCTTGTCCTGACGACGGACCTCCCAGGGATAGCCGTGGGTGAGCCACTCGTCGGTGGCCTCGACCTGGCTGCCGTTGACAATCTCCTGCTTAAACAGGCCGTAGCGGTAGCGCATGCCGTTGCCGTAGCCGGCAATGCCCTCGGCTGCCATGGAATCCAGGAAGCACGCGGCCAGACGACCCAGGCCACCGTTGCCCAGGGCCGGATCGGGCTCCTGGTTCTCGATGACGGACAGGTCAAAGCCCATGTCGTCGAGCGCCTCGGCGACCATGTCGCGCACGCCAAAGTTGAGCAGGTAGTTGTCGAGCAGGCGGCCGATCAAAAACTCGATCGAGAAGTAGTACACGCGCTTTTTGCCCTCGGCGGTGACGCGGGCGTCACTCTTGGTGGCAACGGTGCGCGCCTTCTCGGCCACGAGCTTGGCCAGGGCGTTAAAGCGGTCGAGGTCGCTGGCGGCCTCGACGCTCTTACCGCTGATGCTCATGACGGCATCGCGATAGAGCTCGGTAAACTCCTGCTTGTTGTCGAAGATCTTATTCATACGTTCCTTTCCCCCGGGGATGTTTCTCCCGGAACGGTTATGACTTGTATCCTACGCCCCCGCGGGGCGGGTAATTACAGTGGTAACGCCTTTGTTACGCTTTCTTAGCAGGAGCCTTAACGGCAGCTGCCTTAGCCTTGGGAGCGGCCTTTTTGGTGGCTGCCTTTTTGGCCGTGGTGGACTTGGCCGAAGCCTTGGCAGCGGGCTTGGTAGCCTTCGCCTTAGCCGGAGCCTTCTTAGCAGCAGCGGCCTTGGGCTTCACCGTGGACGAGCGCTTGCGCGTCGCCTTCTTGGGCTCCTTGACCACCGGCGGCTTGTAGCTGCTGGGACCGCGGCGCTTAAGCACCACACCTGCCAGACCGGGTACCTTAATCTCGATGGAGTCCATCTGCCCGTTCCAGGGATAGGGCTCGCTCGAGCAGGTGTAGGGCTCCTTGCCGGCATAGCCGCTGCCGCCAAACTCAGGACGGTCGGAATCAAAGATGACCTCCCAGTCACCCTCGCGCGGCACGCCCACGCGGAAGCTCTCGTAGCTCGCCGGGTCAAAGTTGATTAGAATCACCAGGTCGTCATCGACGTCCTCGCCCTGGCGCACAAAGCTCACGATGGACTGCTTGGAGTTGTCCGCGTCGATCCAGGTAAAGCCGTCGTCGTTGTAGCCGCGCTCGTACAGGGCGGGCTCGGCGGTGTACAGGTGGTTGAGCGCCTTGATAAACGCCTGATGATGACGGTGGGTCTCGTACTCCTCGGTTAGGAACCACTGGAGGGATTCGTAGTAGCGCCACTCAATAAACTGGCCGATCTCGTTGCCCATAAAGTTGAGCTTGGCGCCGGGGTGCGTCATCTGGTAGAAGGCCAGCGTGCGCAGGCCGGCGAACTGGCGCCACCAGTCGCCCGGCATGCGGCCGATGAGCGAGCACTTGCCGTGCACGACCTCGTCGTGGCTCAGCGGGCAGATAAAGTTCTCGGTAAAGGCATACATAATGGAGAACGTGAGCAGCCCGTGGTTGCCGGGGCGCCACGGAAAATCGGTCTGCATGTAGTGCAGGGTGTCGTTCATCCAGCCCATGTCCCACTTGTAGTGGAATCCCAGGCCGCCGTCCTGCGGCGGGTAGGTCACGAGCGGCCACGCGGTGGACTCCTCGGCCATCATCATCACGTCAGGGAAGTGGGCCTCAACAGCGCAGTTGACCTGGCGGATAAACGCGCTGGCGTCCAGGTCCTCCTCGGTACCGTACTTGTTGAACTTCTTTTGGCCCGGATCGTCGATGCCAAAGTTGAGGTACAGCATGCTGGACACGCCGTCCATGCGAATGCCGTCAACATGGAAGTTCTCGAGCCAATACAGCACGTTGGAGACCAGGAAGGAGCGGACCTCGCCACGGGCGAAGTCGAACTTGTGCGTGCCCCAGTTAGGGTGAATCTCGTGCTCAAACAGCATGTGGCCGTTAAAGGTGGCAAGGCCGTGGGAGTCTGCGCAAAAACCGCCGGGCACCCAGTCCATGATCACGCCGATGCCAGCCTCGTGGCACGCATCGATAAAGTGCATGAGCTGCTGTGGGTTGCCGTAGCGCGACGTGGCGGCATAGTAGCCGGTCGTCTGGTAGCCCCAGGAGCCATCGAAGGGATGCTCCATGAGCGGCATGACCTCGATATGCGTATAGCCCATGTCGCGCACGTAGTCCACGAGCTCCACCGACAGTTCGTCGTAGGTGTAAAACTCGCCGCGCTGCGCGGGGAAGGGGTCCATGGGACCTGGGTAGTTGCCGTACTCGTCCGGCTCGCCCTGCGGCGCATCGCCGTGGCGCTTCCACGAGCCAATATGCACCTCGTAGATGTTAAGGGGCTGTGACATGTGGTTGTGGCCGGCACGGCGCTTGAGCCATGCGGCGTCGTTCCACTTGTAGCCATCGAGGGCCCACAGCACGCTGGCGGTACCCGGAGGGCACTCGGCCTTAAAGGCATACGGATCGGCCTTATAGAGCTTTTCGCCCTCGTTGGTCTCGATGAGATACTTATAGAGCTGACCTTGTTCTGCGCCAGGAATAAAGCCTTCCCAAATAGCGCTCGTATGCACGGGCACCAGCGGGTTGGCTTGCTCATCCCAGTCGTTAAATTCGCCAATGACATGCACGCTCTTTACATCGGGCGCCCAAACGCAAAAGCGCCAGCCGCGCGTACGGTTCTGCGTGTCGGGGTGCGCGCCCATCTTTTCCCAGCTGCGCTCCCACGTGCCGATGCCAAATAGATAGACATCGTCCTTGGTGAGCTCCGGTGCGTGCGGGGCGGCTTTACGGGTTGCGGGCTTTTTAGCCGTTGGCTTTAGCTTTGTATCGCTCACGTTTGATCCCATCATGACGCGGCAGCGTGTTGCCTTGGTGACTAGATGCGAAAGGTCCAAGGCTGCACGAATCGAAGGGACGGCGATAGTTCTATGATTCGTTCCACCTCGCGTGCTCGGTGGAACTTTCGGCAGAAACTACGATAACACCTGTACGTTACTTTTATGAAGGAAAGTGGTTTTTGGGCGGCGTTTAATCGGTAAGCGCCATGTTTAGACCACTGGCAGAATTGCGATGGTAAAACTCTTGACAGTTTTACCAATAAGGGTTTTTTGATTGTTGGTTTGACGTTTGGTAAAACGTTTTTAGCAGGTTGTTTACCATTTGACATCGAAAGGTTCGTTTATGTCCCAGACCGCCGCTCCCAATGTCGCTTTTATTTTCGATTGCGACGGCACGCTGGTTAATAGCACCCCCGTTTGGGCCTATGCCCAGCCCGAGTTATTGCACCGCCACGGAGTTGACGTGACGGTCGACGATTTTGCCCAGTTTGAGCATTTGTCGCTCGAGGATGAGTGCCAGGCCTACCACGACACGTGGGGCATTGGCGAGAATGGCGAGGAGCTGTATCGCGAGCTGAGCGACATTCTGATTGATGGCTACTCCAAGGTGCCGCCGCGCGAGGGGCTCCTGGCATTTTTGGAGCAGGCGAAGGCGGCGGGCATTTCCATGTGCGTTGCCACGTCTACGCCGGCCGAGCTGGTGCAGTCCGCGCTCGCTGATGCCGGACTCGACGCTTACATGGAGTTTGTTACCACGACAGGCGAGGCAGGACGCTCCAAACAGTTCCCCGATGTGTACGAGCTGGCGCTGCGCCGCCTGGAGGAGCATCATGGGCATAAGTTTGAGCGCGCTTGGGTGTTTGAGGACGCGGTTTTTGGCCTTAAGAGCTCTGGGGCCGCCGGCTTTAAGCGTGTGGGTATTTATGACCCGCACGGCCGCATGAAGCGCGACAACGTGCGCGCCAACTGCGATATCTTTATCGACAGCTACGAGGAGCTGGATTTGGCTCGCGTGCTTTCGTTTGAAGGATAGGCGAGGTTTGTGGCTTGCAAAGTACTAGTAGTCTGTGGCTCGCCCGTGTTGGCGAGCGCGGATCTGTTGCGTAGGTTAGCAGGGGAGTGCGATCACGTTGTCGCCGTGGACCGCGGACTCGACGCGCTGCTGGGCGCGGGACTGAGCTGCGACGTATATGTGGGGGATGCCGATACGGTGAGCGATGCCGGTCGCGCACTGATCGATGCTGCCACCGACTTTGAAGTTGAGCGCCACGACCCCTACAAGGACTATACCGATCTGGCGCTGGCGCTCGATTCCGTCCGCCGTCGTTGGCCGCGTGCCGAAGTGGTTGCGACCTGCGCCACCGGCGGCCGTCCGGATATGGCGCTTTCCGTACTGGGGTTGCTTGCAGGCTACGATGACGCCCCAGTCTGGATTGCCGAGGACGAGTCCACGGCCCGCATTCTGCACGAAGGCGAATCGTGGACCATCGAGGGCGTCGTGGACAAGACGTTCTCTATCATTGCTATAGCCCCTGGGACGGTGGTAAGCGAATGCGGCCTAGAGTGGGAGCTAGACCACAGCCCCCTGGGCCTGTTGGCGGACACAGGCATCAGCAACGTCGTCAGGTCAACAGCCACGATCCAAGTCCACCAAGGCGTCGCAATCGGCTATTTGCTTGCGTGAGGGCTTTATCGGGACGGGGCTGAATTAGCTTATTTTGGCAACGCCAAAAAGGGTAGGTAAAATAAGTATTTGGATGTTGTTAAACGATTGGCTGGTTTCTGCAAACGGGATTCTGTTTAATCCAACCACTTGCTTAACAACTTTGCTTTTTGATTAAAGGCCTGAAGTCCACCACGCCTTGGCGGTAAAGTCCTTTCCCCGTCGAGTATTCTCGATCGTGCGCGGGGTCTTCCTCGACGAATTTGCACACGCCCTTTGCTATGAGAGAGATGAGCCCTTCAAGCTTGACGACGCAATCGAACTCGCAGTCCTGTTGGCTTCCATTGCCGATTCCTTTATGCCCGTAACTCGCGATAATCCCGCGCGCATCGCCCTGTACGCAAACCCCGATGGCTTTATAGGGGCTATACGCTTCGCCCCTTCCCTCGATGACCGATGACCCCGCATGGATCACCGCGCAGCGAAGCTGGTAGAGATCCGATGACGTAAAGATGCCTCGCTTCTCTATCGTCTCAAACCCCTCTTTTATCTCATCTGGGCGCTTCTCGCCCTTGCGTGCATTGGTCATTATTCTTCCATCGTTTGGGAGCCCCAGGTATTCCTTGCACCATTTCCGGTAATCCATCCCGCCGATGTTCGCGCATACGTCTGGGATGGTCACTACGAGAGTCAAAGCGGCGAGCAGCAGCCCTGCGTCGAAGGCGTTTTCGCACTCTTCCACAAGTCTGCTGGGCGTACGGCAGACGACGGTGGGGAACCCGTATTCGTTGTCGCTGCATTTTAAACACGCAGAGGACATGGGCTCCCAATCGGCAATTGCTGTCATGCTCATAACACCTCGCTCGTTTCTGCGTTGATTCTCAGACCTGTCCTCGGTTCGATGAACTCATCCACCATCTCGTTGTCGCGGTCGGGCTCGGTCACGAAGAGCGGTCCCGGGACGTCGATGCGCGGGCCAATCGTTAGGCTGCTGCTCGCGATGTTGCGATCGAGATGCGGCTCAGCAGCCCCAGCAGTGTAGGCGGGGCGCAGCACTTCGCGCGCGTAGTTGACGATATCCAAAATCTCGTTCACGTAGTCGAACGCGAACTTCTCGGCCATGGTCGGTCCTCCCAGGCAAAGACGATTTCAACCAGAGATTCTACAACTGCAATGAGTTGCTCCGCTTTAAATCCAACCATTGGCTTAACATAATGGTAGGAGACTTTCTTCAACCAGAAAACTAATAAACCCAACAAGTTATTTTCATACCCGCCAAAAATAGCTAATTCAGTCCCATCCCAGGAAAACCCGTAAGATAAGACTATCAATCAAAATTCCCCCTTGCATCAAGCAAAACATTCCCCTATAGTACTACGTCGTCACGGGGGCGTAGCTCAGCTGGGAGAGCGCTTGACTGGCAGTCAAGAGGTCAGGGGTTCGATCCCCCTCGTCTCCACCATCGTGAATGCAAGGCCACTCAATTGAGTGGCCTTTTTTAGTTGCATACGATATTAAATGGCCTGAACTGCATTTTTGCAAAATATGCAAATTGCTTTCCTGTTCATATTTGCCGTCTGCAGTAGTTGTCGCAAAATTTGCGACAACTACACCCCTAAAGTTGTCCAACAAGCCGCCTCAAAATGCGTTGACTCTGTAACCAGGCGTGCCTAGTGTGTGATGAGCATCTTCGCAATGTAACGGCCATACCCACACGCCCGCAAAATGTTGTGCAATTAATTTCCCAGTTCTGTACATTATTCGTAAGCACCACGTAATTCCTTTGGCGTATTAAAGCCTAGGTTTACCAGAATTTACTCTGGCGCCCGTTGCGGCACCCCAATAACCTGCGCCAACGCGAACAACATCCCAAAACAACCCCCTTTAGCACGTTAAATGAACGATATGTTGTCCAACGCAGCCCAAATCAGTTTCGCTAACAGCTTGTGCTAGGATACCTAACGTTACATGAGTTCAACTGTGCTCACGGCTCCAATAGGCCACGTAGCGCAGGGTCGATCAGCATCCGGCCGTAACGGCGGTGCCAGAAACACCACGAGCTCCAATAAAGAAGTCATGCGACTTTGTTTTTTTGCATCGAATTAATTCGTAGGTGTAAATAGCTATTGTTTGCATGCTAATGCGTAGCAGTGCTGCAGCTGTTTGCGTGCGTTCCAGTTTTGTACCCGCTTGACTGGGCCGCACGCAGCTAGCTGGAGACGCGTTTATTTTGCGATACACGTCCGCGTCTCTAGCAACTGCGCTTATACATACCGTTCACGGTGGGGCAGAGCCACGTGCTTGTCTAACTGGGCTCAGGGTTTGAATATGCAGCGCCTTCGCGCACAAGCGCCCTGGCGAAGCCATATCCAAATCACGTGAGCCATACGTAAGACAGCAAGGGGGTGGTGCTCGTGTGGTATGTAATCCAGGTCATTAACGGTCGCGAAGACGTAATGCGTGAGCGCATTGAGCACATGGTGCCGGCTGTCGCCATGCAGGAGCTCTTTTATCCCCAATATCAAACCGAGATCAAGGTACACGGCGAATGGGTCAATACGACCAAGCCACTCTTTCCCGGTTATCTTATCTGCGATACGGCAGATCCCCGCACCGTGCAACAGTATCTGCTACGTATGGACGACTTTGCCCGGGTGCTTTCCCAGGACGGTCAGTTTGTGCCGCTGGCAAAAGAAGAGGTTCAGCTTATTGGCGGCTTTACGCATAGGGGAGACCGCGTAGTGCCCATGAGCGAGGCCTTAAAAGACGGCGACCAGGTCGTAGTGACGGCAGGTCCGCTGCTGGGCCACGAAGGCCTTATCAAAACCATTAACAGACGCAAGAGCACTGCTTATTTGGAGCTCGACCTGTGCGGCCGATGCGTAACTACGCGCGTTGGCCTTGCCGTGCTTTCGGCCGAGCAGCGCGTCATGCGCAACCTTAAAAAGGCGATTGCCTAGCTGCGGGCGGTCGCTACACAGAACAGGGAGGATCCCCGACCAGGGGACGAAGTGTTGGAAGAGAACGTGTCGGATAAAACTCAATATGCAACGGATGCGCCCGCGGGGGCGGCGCTGATTGCCCAGGCCATGGACCGGCGTGAGGGCGCCGGCCGCTACAAGGCCATGCAATCCATCATGGACTGGGATCGCTCGCGCCTTGTCTATAGGGCTGTGAAGCGCACCTTCGACATCGCGTTTAGTGGCTGCGTGCTGTCCGTCATCGCCGTACCCAGCCTTGTCCTCGCCGCGACCATCCGTCTGGAGAGCGAGGGCAACCCCTTCTACAGCCAGATTCGCGTGGGTCAGACCCACCGCGACGGAAGTCTGTCCACCTTCCGCATGTGGAAGTTCCGCTCCATGTACAAGGACGCCGACGAGCGCCTCGCCGAGCTCAGGGAGCAGAACGAGATCGCCGGCGCTATGTTCAAGATGAGGGAAGACCCCCGCGTTACCAGGATCGGCAAGTTCATCCGTAAGCACTCCATTGACGAGTTCCCACAGTTCCTGAACGTGTTTCTGGGCCAGATGTCCGTCGTCGGCCCGCGCCCGCCGCTGCCGAATGAGGTAGCTGAGTACACCGAGTACGACCTGCAGAGGCTAGCAGTGAAATCAGGCATTACGGGGCTCTGGCAGGTTACGGAGCGCAACTCCACCGGTTTCGACGGCATGGTCCGCCGGGACCTCGAATACATAGCCAAGCGCGGAGTCATCACGGACTTCAAGATCATCCTCCTAACGGTTCTGGAGGTCTTTAACGGGAGCGATGCGTACTAATGCAGCATGTTTTCATCATCGGATCCAAGGGAATTCCGGCAAACTACGGCGGTTACGAGACGTTCGTGGAGAAACTGACCGAGAATCAGGTATCGCCCGACATCAAGTATCACGTGGCGTGCGCTGTGGACTCCGCCGAGGAGGTCGGCGAGTTCGAGCACAACGGAGCGCATTGCTTCAAGGTACTACGCAGGCCCGTCGGAGCCGCTAGGGCGATCTTCTACGACATAGACGCCCTCAAGTGGTGCACCGCCTATATCGAGAATAACCGTGTCGAGCACCCCATCGTCTACGTGCTGGCCTGTCGCATCGGACCGTTTTTCGGCAGGTACGTGAACAAAATCCACGCCCTTGGCGGCAAGGTCCTCGTGAACCCCGACGGCCACGAGTGGAAGCGCGCCAAGTGGAGCGCGCCCGTCCGCAGGTACTGGAAAGTCTCGGAGCGCGGGATGGTCAAGCACGCCGACCTGATGGTGTGCGACTCCAAGAACATCGAGAAGTACATTCGAGGGGAGTATGCCGACCTGGACCCCGAGACGACCTTCATCGCCTACGGGGCCGACATCAGGCACTCAGCGCTCGCGGACGACGACCCCAAGTTCACTGGATGGCTCTCCGAGAAGGGCCTCGAGCCCTTCGGCTACTACCTGGTCGTGGGACGCTTCGTGCCCGAGAATAACTACGAGACCATGATCCGCGAGTTCATGGCTTCCGACTCCAAGCGGGATTTCGCGCTCGTGACGGGAGTGGACGACTTCTTCCTCGCGGAGCTCGAGCGGAAGACGCACTTCAAGTCCGACCCACGCATCAAGTTCGTCGGGACCGTCTACGACCAGGAGCTCCTGAAGAAGATCCGTGAGCAGGCTTACGGCTACTTCCATGGCCATGAGGTCGGGGGTACCAATCCGAGCCTCCTGGAGGCGCTGGCGTCCACGCGCCTCAACCTCCTTCTCGACGTCGGTTTCAACCGCGAGGTCGCTGAGGACTCGGCCCTGTATTGGAGCAAGGAATCCGGAGACTTGGCTGAACTTATCAATAGCGCCGACGTGATGGATTGGAAGTCGATCGAGGAGCTCGATACGGCATCGACCTCCGTTATCCGCGACCGGTATTCGTGGCGGTCCATCACTGACAGCTACGAAGACCTTTTCCTCGGAAGGAGATAACCAGTGAAAGGCATCATGCTCGCCGGCGGGTCCGGCACCCGCCTGTACCCGCTCACGCTCGTGACCTCCAAGC
>CABRHW010000010.1 GCA_902470765.1 uncultured Collinsella sp. | reverse complement strand
GGTTGCCCCCATACGGACCTGAACCGTACGCGTCTGCCAATTCCGCCACGCCCGCGTGCAGGAATTAGAATAACGGAGCGCCACCGCGAACGCAAGAACTATTTTTGAAAAAGTTTGCAGGCATTTTCCCAAGCGGCATGCGCGATTGTTTCGGCGTCCTCACCAATGCGATCGACACGGTCGTTAACCAGCGCGTTTGCCGTAATGGAGATCATTGCTGGCTCGCATTCAAGACCGCGAATGGGCTCCGGCGCCATATACGGGCAATCCGTCTCGAACAAAATGCGGTCGAGCGGGGTCGCCGCAAATGCCTCGCGCACGTCGTCGTTGCGCTTAAAGGTGGCCGCACCACCATAGGCGATATAGCAGCCCAGTTCCACAAAGCGCTCCATCGTGGCGCGGTCCTCGCCAAAGCAGTGCAGCACGCAACCGGCCTGAGGCACACCCACCTCGCGCAGCACGTTGTACGCATCCATATGCGAGGTGCGCTCCCCATCCGAGTCCTCGTGCCGCAGGTGCAGCTCCACCGGCACATTGCGGCGCACGGCAACTTCGAGCTGACGCGCCATGCAATCAATCTGCACACTGTGGGGCGCCGGCGCGATGTCGTCGTCGTAATCCATGTGGTAGTCCAGACCGATCTCGCCGATACCGGCGCACAAAGGGTCATCGAGCGCAGCAACAACCTGCGCGTGAATGTCATCGGTATAATCCGGCGCGCCATAGGGGTGAACGCCAGCGAGATACTTGATCTGCGGAATATCCCGCATCGGCAGAATTTCGCGCACGAGCCAGTCGCTATAGTCCGTCACGCTGCGCTTGTCGGCGATGGGGTCGAGCATCGTCACCAACAGGTCGACGCCCGCGGCTTTGGCGCGCACGAGCGTCTCGGGCACTTCTTTCCCCCAAAACGAAAGCAGATGCGCATGCGTGTCAGCAAGCGGTGCCAAGGGCACGGGACAAGCAACCGTCTTCTTTTTCTTGGTAAACGTCACGCGTTCGGCATTAGGCATCATGGATGAGCTCCTGAGCCAGGCGGATAAAGTCGGCAACATCAAGCGTTTCTGCGCGCGTGGTGGGTGCGATACCGCAAGCCTCAAAGGCGGCGTCGAGCACGTCCTTGGCAAAGCCGTTGGCGCTCATGGAATTGCGGATGGTCTTGCGGCGCTGAGCAAATGCAGCATCAATCACGCGGGCCACAAACTCGCGATCGAGTCCTTCGGGCGCCACGCCGTCAACACGGTCGATACGCACGACGGCCGAGTCCACGTGCGGTGCCGGCATAAAGCAACGTGGCGGCACCTCAAAGCGACCCGTAACCTGCGCATACAGGCCGAGCTTTGCCGTGTAGCCGCCATAGGTCTTGTTACCCGGCACCGCGGCAATGCGATCGGCAACCTCCTTTTGAACCATGACCACGGCACGCTTGAGCGCGGGCATCGTCTGGAAGAACTGCAGGATGATCGTCGCCGCCACGTTATAGGGCAGGTTCGCGACAAATACCGTCGGCTCACCGCCTGCAGCCTGCTCAATCTGCCCCGTCGTCACCTTGAGCGCGTCGCCCATGATAAAGCGGAAGTTGGCATAGTCGGCGGCATGGGCATCGAGCACCGGTTCGAGTTCGGGATCGGCCTCGATCGACGTGACGCACGCCGCCTCCTGCAGCAGCGCGAGCGTGAGCGTACCAACGCCCGGGCCAACCTCGAGCACGCGCTCATCGCCCGTGAGCTCGGAAAGCTCGCAAATGCGCTCAATTACATGGTTGTCGATCAGGAAGTTCTGGCCCAGGCGATGCTTGGTCGCAAGGCCAAACTCCTCCAGCAGCTCCCTTGTTGCCGTGGGGTTTGCCAAAGGCGAAGTTGTCATAGTTGCCTCCTTAGCATGATGGCGGCGTCTTGAAACAAAAGGGCATGGACCGTTGCGGCCATGCCCTTACATCTAAACAGCAAATTGCCGATATGGCGCGCGGCGTCTTAGCCCAGACGCGGGAACAGCGGCTCACCCTTCTCGACGGGCTGACCACCGGCAAGCAGGCCCCAAGCGCAAATGCCCTTGAGGTCGTCGCTCGCGGCCTCGTCCTCGCAGGACAGGCGGCGCAGGGCTTCGGCAGAGGTCTGAGGCATGAGCGGCATCAGCAGGTGAGCGGCAATGCGGATGGCCTCGAGCAGGTTGTAGATCACAAATGCCAGCTCGTCAGCCTTAGCCTCATCCTTGGCAAGCGCCCAAGGCTCGGAGTCCTCGATGTAGTGGTTGGCGGCGTGGATGAGCTCCATAACCTCGTCCTTGGCTCCGCCGTAATCGAGCACGTCCATCTTGGCCATGTAGCGCTCGACCAGGCCGTCGGCGATCTTTGCCAGCGGGTTGTCGAACGCATCGAACGATGCGGGCTTGGCGGGCGCGCAGCCGTCAAAGTACTTGCCGCTCATGTTGAGCGAACGCGAGATGAGGTTGCCCCAGCTGTTGGCCAGGTCGGCGTTGTAGACCTGCTCCATGCGATCGAAGCTGATGGCGCCGTCGGTGCCGGGGACGACGTCGGTCATAAAGTAGTAGCGATAGCCCTCGACGCCCAGCATGTCGATAACGTCCTGCGGAGCGATAGCGTTGCCGCGGCTCTTGGACATCTTCTCGGCCTTGCCGGTCTCGGCATTGCGCACGGTCAGGAAGCCGTGGGCAAAAACGTGCTCGGGCAGGGCCTCGCCGATGGCCATGAGCATGGCGGGCCAAATGACGCAGTGGAAGCGGATGATGTCCTTACCCACGATGTGGAACTGCGCGGGCCAGCGATAGGCCAGCTCGGCACGCGCCTCGTCGGTATCGACACCGTAGCCGACGGCCGTCATATAGTTGAGCAGCGCATCGAACCACACGTAGGTCACGTGGCCCTCGTCAAACGGGACCTGAATGCCCCAGTCAAAGCTCGTGCGGCTCACGGAAAGGTCGTTAAGGCCGCCCTCGACAAAGCTGCGCACCTCGTTCATGCGGAACGCAGGCTCGACAAAGTCAGGATGCTCGTCATAGAGCTTGAGCAGCTTGTCCTGGAAGGCGGAAAGCTTAAAGAAGTAGGACTCCTCCTGCACGCGCTCAAGCGGACGGTGGCAGTCGGGGCACAGGTGCTGGCCGACGCTGCCGTACTCCTCGTCGCCCTTCTGGACCTGCGTATCGGTGAAGTAGGTCTCGTCAGGCACGCAATACCAGCCGTCGTAGCTGCCCTTATACAGGTAACCGGACTCCTTCATGCGCTCCCACAGGTACTGCACGGCATGATGCTGGCGCGGCTCGGTGGTGCGGATGAAGTCGTCGTTGGAAATCTCGAGCTTGCTCCAAAGCTCCTTGAAGTGCGGGGCCTGGCTGTCGGTCCACTCCTGCGGCGTCATACCATGCTTGGCTGCGGCCTCGGCGACCTTCTCGCCGTGCTCGTCCATGCCGGTCAGGAACTTGACGTTATAGCCGGCGGAGCGGCGATAGCGAGCCTGAACGTCGGCGATGATGGTGGAATAAGCCGTGCCCAGGTGCGGATCGGCGTTGACGTAGTAGATGGGCGTCGTGATAAAGAACGAAGGCTTGCTTTGATCCATGGGGTTTGTCCTCCAGAAAAACGTTGCATACAGGGGATGATTCTAGCGCAAGGGCTGGATATCCTCCATCTATTGCATATCGAGCACCATGGCATAGACATCGCGCTTGCGGCGCGAATACTTCTGAGACAGGCGCTTGGCCACCGCAGAGGCGGGCTCCCCCTCCTCGAGTGCGGCGCGGATATCCTCGCGCAGGGCCTCATCGGGATCCGCTGCCGCGGCGCCAACCGGCACGATGCCGACATCCTCGTCCTCGCTCGGCGGCGCGATGACCAGCGCAATCTCGCCCTTTACCTCGCCGCGAGCACGCAGCTCTTCGGCGAGCTGGGCGGCGGGCCCGCGCAAGACCTCCTCGTGCAGCTTGGTGAGTTCGCGGCAGACGGCAACCTCACGCTGGGGAAAGACCTCCGCCACGGCCTCGAGCGTCGCCACGATGCGATGTGGAGACTCGTAGAAGATGAGTGCGCCGGGCACCACGGCAAGGCGTTGCAAACGATGCACGCGGTCGCCGTGCTTTCGGCCCAAAAAGCCCTCGAAGAAAAAATGCTCACAGGGAATGCCGGACGAAACGAGCGCCGTGACGCAAGCAGAGGGCCCGGGGATAACTTCGACGGGCACATCGGCCTCACGTGCCGCCTCGACCAGCGCCTGGCCGGGATCGGACACGCTCGGCATGCCGGCGTCCGAGGCAAAGGCGAGGGTCTCCCCCGCCAGCAGACGGTCGACCAGGCCGGCGGCGCGGCTGGCGATCACATTCTCGTCGCAACGGACAAGCGGCTTGGAAATTCCCAGGCGCATCAGCAGCTTTGACGTCACACGCGTGTCTTCGCAGCAAATGGCATCGGCGGCGGCAAACGCCTCGCCAACGCGCGGGGACAGGTCGCCCAGGTTACCGATGGGCGTGCCGACCACATAGAGTTTGCCCGTGTGGGCGCTGTTTTGCGTCATATCAACCTATTCAATCATGCCGCGTTCGAGCGTACCGAGCGCCGCGCGAGCGTCCCATGCTGCAATGCGCTTCTCGGTCTTCCACGTTTGGAAGAACCAACCGGCAGCCGGCGCAAACGAAGCCAGCTGGTTGGCGATAAACACGCGCTCGTAGGCATTGCGGCCCTCGGGCGTAACCGACGAGTTGGCAAAGATTGCCGCACCCGACCATTCGCCCACCAGCACGGGGAACCCAGTCGAAATCGCTTCTTTAAGCTCGCGCTTGTTACGCGAAATCGCCGTCGTCAGCCCGCGAGGGCTCGTGATGTCGAGCGCATACTCGTCGCGGTAATGGTACAGGTGAAGATCCATGTAGACGTTCTTGTACTTGGCGCCGCGCATAAAATGCTTCCACTCGCTGGGATGCCCCGACGACGAGAAGACGACGATCTTATCCTCGGGCATATACGAACGGACGAGCTCGTAGGCATCGCGATAGAAATTGCGCAGGTAGTGAGCAGGAATGCCATCCGTCATGGTGAAGAGGCTCTTGCGAACGCTCATCTGCGGCGTGTCCAGCAGCTCAATGCCCAGCAGGCTCTCGGCCTCGCCATAGCGATCGGCCAAGCGCTCGAGCACGTCGAGTGCGACATGACGGCCGTTGGTGGACGAATGCCACTCGGCAACAGCCTCCGGCGTGGTGGGCGAATCGTTGGAATCGCCCTGGCCACCGGGCACGGTTGCCAGATCGAGCAGCACGCGGATGTCGTACTTGGCAGCCCACTCAATTGCGCGGTCGATGTAATCGACAACCGATATGTAGGAGGCATCGGACTCCTGTGAGCCAAAGGCATACCAGGGCACCGGCAGACGCACGGCATTGAGACCGATCTGCGCCATGCGACGAAAATCGTCCTCGCTCACAAACGTCTCGTAATGGCGGCGCATGCGCTCGTTATAGGCGGCGGTACCCATGGCCTCCTGTAGCTCGGCCGCGTTGGATGCACCGGTCGCCGCGTACAGCGACGGGGTCACCCAAGGCTCGGGAATAAACCAGCCAGAGAGATTAACGCCGAGTATCCTCTCCATCACTGCCCCCTTCGGATCATGCAGGTCGAACCCGCATCGTATTGCATAGGATAAGTATCGTTTTGAGTATACCCGCGTGTGCGGACAGGCGACCGAACGGTCTGTAAAGTGACGCGAAAGTGGGAGGAATGTCTGGGGCGGGCGGGCTCGGAATGGTGCGACGAGGTGTGTACGCGCGCCGGAGGCAGGCACCGGAAAGTGTGTCCCGTTCTGAGCCCTTATTCTGGGACGCAGTTTCCGCAGAACCCTACATAAAAGAAAAGGACCCCTTTGCAGAGGTCCTAGTCAATTCAAGGTGGCGGGGAAGGGAATCGCGTCCGCGCGCTGCGCGGACGGACCGCTGCGGCGCTTACGCGCCTTGCGAGCTGCGCTGGCAAACGCTTACGCGTTTACTCAGCTCCGCGCCCTCACGGGGTTCGATTCCATGTGGGGGCTGCATAAAAGAAAAGGACCCCTTTGCAGAAGTCCTAGTCAATTCAAGGTGGCGGGGAAGGGAATCGAACCCCTGACACGAGGATTTTCAGTCCTCTGCTCTACCAACTGAGCTACCCAGCCATTTGAGGTGTGCCTTGTTTCAAGGCTTGATTAGTATAACCAAGGACGCGTTCCGGTCAACCGAGAATTTTAAAAAAGTTTTTGAGCACAGCCTCGGTTCTATAAATCGGCACGTCAGAGACATCAGCCGGCAGCAAGAAGTTTTTCGCTCAGAGCCGCACGGGCAAACTCACTTGGCGTCATCCCCTCGGCAGCCGCCCGTCGACGAATGGCCTCCTTCATTCCCAGAGGAATCTTGACCGACAGCGTTGCCGTCCCCTCACCTGAGAGTGGGGGCCGTCCATGCACGATCCCACCAACGGTGTGTTCGCCATCCGGAAACTCTCCGCGCTCGTACGACTCGCACCACGCGTCAATTATTTCATCCGTTACAACCTGACCATTAGCGGCCGTATACGTCTTGTCCATCATCGACCCCTTTGCCGAGCCTGTTCAATCTCCTGCCAAAATTTCTTCTGGACTGGAGACAAGGCATGAATGATAAGCCACCCACGGACAAGCTCGACCGCGACAAGCTCCACGCTTCGTCCGTCTGGGAGCCATCCAATCGCAAGCCATCTCGGCGGCTCGTCCTTCGACTCGCGACGAATGCACTCAGTAACCGCAAGCCAAGCGCTAAGCACCTGCTGTTCTGTCAGGTGCTTTTTAGCGTTGGGATGGATCTCAACATCCATGCATCTTCTCCTCCATCTTACCCAATTTCGTATGACGAAAGTCCGCTGTCGCCAATTCTTAAGCCGGCACGCGTTGGAGAGCAGGGGTCGAAACAATGATTGAAGAGCGTTCTAGTGCGGCCCAGGCGCCGGGGCAGAAGCACATACGCCAGGGACATACGTTTTCGTAGCGCGCGAGGATATTGCCGTCGCGATCGATGAAGGCGATGTCGATGGGATAGGCCATAAAACACGTGTGGACCGAAGAGCAGCGTGGAAACGCCATGACGAGCGGCAGACCGTTGGCGGCAACCGGACACCGTCCCAGCATGCCGCGCAGGCGCACGGCAAACGACTCCGCCACCGCAAACTCGGCCGGCGTCCAGCCCAGCCTATTGAGTGCCCGCGCGTAGGCGATGTAGGACGAGACCGCGGTCACACGACCACCCCCGGACGCCACGGATCGACCGTCACCGCGCGCTCGTGTGACAACTTTGCCGGTGCCCCCAGCGAAACGCCGGCGATGCTGAGCGAGCTCGGCCACGGCTCATAGCGCATGGTGCAGGTATAGGTCCTAAACGTGCCGGAAAGCGAAAGCAAACCGCCATCCGATGTCGTCGCACCCTGTTCGCTCGAGACCTCGATCAGCAAGTCATAGCCTTCCATGGCATGTTGGATCTGAGCCTGAACGGTCGCGGAAGCATCGATGGAGCTGCCATCGCCCTCCCCGCTCGGCGCCACGGCATGTGCTAGCACGATATCGGGCACCACGCGATCGAAGCGTGCGACCGCACCGGCAAAGACCATGACGTTGTACACGATAAGCGCCAGAACCAGCAGGACGGGCGTGACCACGGCCATCTCGACCGTCGCCTGGGCGCGCTCCTCGCACAGGCGCGTGCGGATGCCCATTACGACCCACCGCCCAGGGCACCCGCCAGTGTGGTGACATCGACGGTAAGTGGGATGGAACCGCCGCCGGGCAGCGGAATCTCCGCAAGCGTGAACGTCGTGCCGCTGATGGTGCGCTCGACTTGATATTCCAGCGCTTCGCAAAGCGCCTTGGGATCGGTCACGCCCAACGGAATACTTCGCAGCTTGTCTTGCGCTTGAGAGAAACCGGCAATGTCAGACCCCGGACTCTTAATGACGTTGGCGGAATCGGTCAGCACCGGCTTTCGCAGGCGCAAGTCGCACGGTTCCAAACCCAGCGCCGCCACGGACGCCGAAACGGTATCGCCGAGCCACGATGCAATGGAGCCCAACGCGCCGTTGCCCCCTCCTAGGCCCTTAATCATCTCGTCCATAAGTTCGTCGGCCGAACCTTGGATGTCTCCGTATCCCACAAGCAGCCGCCCCCAAACATCCATGACGCCGTCGAGCACACCGGCAACGCCGCCCGAGCGTTCCTTCAATGTCGAGAAAAATCGCGAAAGCACGTTGTTTTGCGCCGTCGCCTCATCGGGCGCCAGCACCGCGGCAGAGATGGCACCGCGATCGCCAAGCCTGACTGCCGTGTTAAACGAAGAGTTGAGTTCATCGGGGCTCGAGATGGCACCCGAAACCGCAAAGGCAACCACGCCGTTGCGACCGGGCGGAGCGATACGCGGACGCTCGCCCGAAAGCGCTTTAATGGCCTGGTCAAACGCATTGCCCGCACGGTCGGCTTCGTCCTCGGTCTGACGCTCGAGCTCGAGCTCCTTGTTGCGACAGTCGACGTAGTCCTCCAGGGCGTCTTTAAACTTGTCAAAGTGATACTCGAAGCCGTTTTCGATAGAGGTTGAAGGCGCCGCAACGGCACCAAGCGACAAAACGCCAAAATGGCATTTGCTGCATTTATCCTGTCCATCGTAATCGGCAACCGAAGCAAATCCGCTCGGCGTCCCTTTCTTATAGTTAGGGCAGGTCGTCCCGTAATGCAGATACGCCTTGTCATCGTTCACGCTAGTCGGCCACACCGCATCGGTATAGAGTTCCGTCGCCCGAACCTCATCAGAGTTGCGCGGCAGCAGCGGAATATAGGAGGAGACCCTGTCTCCGTTCTCGGTTATATGTGCCCGATCGACCTCCGCGCTCGCATAGGTATAAAACGCCTTACGCGCCGCAGACTCTGCCTTCATCTCGACACTCGAGCCGTGGGGCTTCTCATTTGTCAGACGCCAATGGTAGTAGTCCTTCGCGCGATCAAGGGCAACTTGGGGCTCCCACGTAACGCTCGATGAGTAATGCGGATTTTGAACACCGGAGAGATCCGTTAGGTTTTTCGCACGCTCCCACATGCAAGAACAGCTGCCGACCGAGCCCTTGTCAGACCCACCACAATCCACCAGCCAAGCACGCTCTTTAGCCTTCGCCGTGTCCTCAGAAGCCTTCCGCAGCTCCTCGGCCGCACCCTCTAAATCATCTGATGTGTCTTTAATGGTATCGGTCGAGATCTCTGATCCTTTGAGCGCAGCGAAGTCAGACTCGGATGTCCTGGGCACGGCAAGCGCCGTACCGGTATAGGTCACACTATCGGTATCCTGCGCCGACACCGCCTGCGTGGCACGCGCGGCGATCAGATACGGCAGGGCCGTCTCGATTTTCTGTAAGCCTTCCGATGCGCTTTTGGCAAACTTGTTGCGCGTTTTAATGATCTCAATCCCGGTGTCGACCATATTGCCGGCAACCGGCTCGGCACCCGGGATGAGGATGGCGACCAGGCCCGTCCCGATCGTGGCAAACCCCGCCAGCCCCAGACTCAAGATGCTCGCATCAACCACCGTGGCAGCCGTGTGATAGGACGACACTACGTTGGCACCCGCCAGCGCGCCGCTATCAGCCGCCACCTGGGTATCCCCGGCACGCGACATGCTCCATATCGCCGCGGTCGACGAAAACAACAATGTGAGCACCACTAGGATGACCACGGCAGAAGAAAGCGTGGTATAGGCGCCGTCTTCGATAAACAGATCGACACCGGCTCGACCCATAAAGCCGCCTCGCTTGCGATGGCGGCTCGGACGGTGCGCCAAAACGCGTCTAGACCAGAAACGCTTAATCCCATGCAGCAATCCACGAATCATAATCTCCCTCCAGCCATTCGGGACGCGATTGATACGAGACATCGACCTTGAGCTCAACGTAGCCGCCCTCGGCGGTACCACCCATAGCCTGCGCAAACGCACCGATCACAGGCAACGGCTTGACCTCGCCGGAAACGGACACGGACGAGACGCCACCCGCACCGGCCCGGCCAAGCTCGATATCCCACGACAACGGCCCGCCGGCATGAAAGATCGAAACGTTGGGCACTGCGGCAAGTCGGCGGCGGGCGAACTCCTTAAGATCGTCGTCCTCCGCCGTCGTCGTGGTCATGAGCCGCGCGGTCTCGGCGGCGGCAGACTCCATGACCGCGCGCGTATAGAGCAGGCACACCGGTTGCAGCGCGAGAAGGATGAGTGTCAGAAACGTCGGCAGCAAAAAAGCGGCCTCGACCGTAGACTGCGCCCGGTCCTCGCGCGCGGCATCAATACAACGCGATGTCCTTAGCGGCCGCAGCGGCGTCGATAACCGACGTCGAGGCAACGCCATGGGATGCCGCCCGCTCAACCAGCGCCGCCAAGCGCCCATCGGTGCCGGCACGCCAAAGTCCCGCGATCGCCAGCACGATCGATAACAGCGCCACCGTGACGATGGCGTATTCGACCGTCGCCTGGGCAGATTCCTCACGCAGGACATCATGCATTTCACGATCCCTCCTTTGAGTCCGTTGCCTGCGGGCTCAGGCGCACGGCGCGCAGACGACACGAAGCATCGCCAGCATCCGCGGCAATTGTCACCATATCGACCCAGCCGCGTTCGTCGCGCACGATGGCGCCCCACACGTTTCCCTTGATGTCGAGATAGCCGCTCAGAGCAAGTTGCGCCGTGGGTACCTCGCGATAGGCACGCAGCATATCCGCCGCCGCTTCGGTCATCGGTCGGTCCTCGGACCATGCAAGCCGGACCGCAATCGCGTTGCCCTCAGGCGAATCCGTCGCAGTGCCAGACCGCTTGTCGAGCGTCCGCAGAAAGGTTTGCGCCGTGACAGCGACATCCGAATCGTCCGCATCTCGCATCTCATCTTTTTGAGACGCCACCGCCGAATCTGAGCCCAAATCGGAGGCGGTCCCAGGACGCTGCTGCCGCGCGGCGTTAAGCCCCCAAAGCACCGCCGCTATCGCCACGGTCAGGCAAGCAAACACCAGCAGCACCCCGATGGGGCGCTCGCCCTCTACAGGCTGTTGATGCCCTCGCTGATAGCGTTCCATAGATCTTGGACCTTGCCCTTAAATGCGACGATGGCGATAATCGCGATCACCACGAGCACGCCGACCAAGATGGCATACTCGGTGGTACCCTGTGCACTCTCCTCCTGCAATAGTTCCTTGGCGCGCTGACGAACATGTGCCGCCCGGCAAAACGCCCAGCCCTGGACCTTGCCAGCAGCGTCAGTCATCGTGTTCATGTATTCCTCCCTACATCATCCCGCCTGCTCCCAGCAGCGGGCCCAATATGGACAGAAGCAACGCCGGCAAGATGAGCGTGCCGGTGGGAATCAGCAGCTTGACGGGTGCACGCTCGATCTCGCGCTCGACCGCGGCGCGATGAGCCGCACGGATCTCGCGACTTTGAGCGGCCAGCGTCTCGGCAAGTGGGGCACCCAGGGCGAGCGCCTGCCCCACCGTGATGGCAAAGGTCTCGAGCGCTCGCACGTCCAGGTCGCGCGCGGCGGCCAACAACTCGTCCTCACGCGTGCCCACGCCCACCTGCCACGCCATGCAGGCGCGCTCAAGGCGAAGAGCCAGCACTGACCGGCGGTTGGCGCAGAAAATCTCAAGCGCCGCATCAAACGAAAGACCGGCCGAAAGACCCAAGCGCACAACATCGATCATCTCGGACACTTCGCCGAGCGACACTCGCGCCGGGCCGCCCGCTCCAACCGCGCCCTTCACTCGCGCGGTCAGAGCATCGACCACCGAGCGACCCGCGGCAGCGACCAGCACCGCCTCGCGCTTGCAGGCCCCTGCGATCTTGCGTGCATCCGCCCGATCCAAACCCGTCGCGACAAATACACTCAGGGCGCACAGGCAAGCCGCAACTGCAACCGGGGCGCTCATAGCTCCACCCGCATAATGCGCCGGATAACCACCAGGGCAACGGCGTTGAGGGCAAGACCCAGCACCACAGCGCCCGCGCCGGCAGGCGTCGCAAGACCGCGACGAAAATCTGCCGAAAGCAGCGCCAACACCGCGCACATGCCCGCCGGCATCGCCGCGACCATATGCGCAGACATGCGAGCCTGCGACGTCTTAACATCCAGGCGGCGCTTGAGCTCAATGCGCTCCCCCACCATGCTCGACGCCTCGGACAGTAAGTCGGCAAGCGGAGCGCCGGTGCGCTGAGACACCTTAAGCGCCAAGGTCACAAGCGAAAGACCGGGGGCGTCGATGCGCACGAGCAAGTCATCGAGCGCGTCGGTCGCCGAGATGCCGCAATCGATCGCCGCCGCCACCCGCAAAAACTCGGTATGCACCGGCTCTTGCGCATGAGCGCCCACAAAGCGCATGCCCTGGGCCAGCGAATGTCCCGAGGCAAGCGACATGGAAAGTGCGGTAAACGCCTCGGGCATCGCCTCTTCTGCATCGTGTTGCTCGCGCCGGCTCTCAAAGCCATCCCGGGCGGCGCCAACGGCAAACGGAGCAACAAGTCCCAAGACAAATCCGAGGGGCGATAACGACACCATCGTTAGTAAAACGCAGCAGACACCGCTCGATAGCAGCAGAAACGCCAAACGCCCCGAAGCATCTTCGATCACGAGGCCAAGGCGATGCGCCGGAGCCAGCGATGCCCACGAACGGGCGATCTTTTTCAGCAGATCGTTTTCCACCAGCTCACGCGGCAGCTTCTCTGCCACCGTCTCGAGCGCCTGACGTGCCAGCTCCGCCGGCGGTACCTGCGGCACACGAGGTTCCACCTCGCACGCCGTCGCGACAGAAAGCCCTGCCAAGCCCCCTACGACGAGGGGCACAGTGATCTCCATTCGTCCACCTCCTCTTGCGTGAGCGTCCCCGACCGCAGGCCTTCTGCGATAAACGGCGGCTCGCGGTCAAGCGTCCAGGTGCGCTCGGCGGCATCGAACGTCACATAGCGCTCGAGCTCTACGCCACCCGATGCGGCGCGTCGCACCCCCGAATACGAGGAGACGAAACGCCTGCCATCGGCGTGACGCTCGGACATCACGATGCCGTCGAGCGCCATGGCAATCTGCTCCTCGATGAGCTCGCTCGGCAGATCGATGCCATAACGTGCAAGCAACGTCAGACGCACCACGGTCTCCTGTTCTGAACCCGCATGAAGTGTGGTGAGCGACCCGTCGTGGCCCGTGTTCATGGCCTGCAACATGTCGCAGCACTCGGCACCGCGCACCTCGCCCACCACGATGCGGTCGGGGCGCATGCGTAGGGCATTAGTTACCAGGTCGCGGATCGTCACCGCGCCCTCGCCCTCAATTGAAGCCTCGCGCGCCTCTAGGCGCACCACGTGCGGATGATGCGCAAACTTGAGCTCGGCAGAGTCCTCGATCGTCACGATGCGCTCGCCGGTGGAAATCTCACATGACAACGCGTTGAGCAGGGTGGTCTTACCAGATCCCGTGCCTCCCGCAACCGCCAGGTCCTGTCGCAGCGACACCGCACACGACAGCAGCTGCGCATACCAAAGCGGCAGCGATCCCAACCCCACGAGCTCGTCCAGCGAGCAGATACGGTCCGAGAACTTTCGGATGGTGAGAATCGGTCCGTCAATCGCCACAGGCGGAATCACCGCGTTGACGCGATAGCCCGTTTTGAGGCGGGCGTTGACGATGGGGCTGCGCTCGTCGATGCGCCTGCCCAGCGGCGAGATGATACGGTCGATGAGCACACGGATCTGCTCGTCGTCCTCAAACGCATGCTCGATGGGGTACAAGACGCCGCCGCGTTCAAAGAAAGCCGAGCAGCAGCCGTTGATCATGATCTCGGTAACGGTGTCGTCCTCGATGAGCGGCTGCAACGGCCCCAAGCCCACCACGTCATCCAAAATCTCGTCGATGATGGTCTCGCGCTCGGGCGTCGCGAGATCGGTCGGCTCCTCAACATTGAGCGCCGCCTCCACCGCGGGACGCAATTCCGAGCGGGCAAGTGCCGGGTCGATATAGGCGCTGATACGCGCCACTTCGTCGTAACCCATGCGGTCCATCACGGCGCGCTTGGTGCGTCGTTTCACGGCGCGGCGACGCCCCGCATCCACAGGCGCTGCCGCCGCCGCAGCGCCAGCAGCCTTAATCCTCGTTTGCAGGCTCATCGCTGATCACCCTCGCGCGACCAGGGAAGGCGGATACGCGGGCGTTCGGTGCGCGTTGCACGGTCGGCGACCATATCGCTCCAAGGGCCGACGGCGCACCCCAGTTCCACGAGCATCTCGCGCGTGGCCTCGCGCACGCTAGTCGCAAAAGCGCTGGTCTGCCCCACTGCCTCGTCAGCGCGCCCAAACGCCATGAGCGCGGCGAGATCCTGCCCGCCATCGGCGATACGAATCTTGGAGCCCAACGCACAGGCAATCTCAAAGCGCATGGCGACGTCCTCGTCTGCCCCGCGCGCACCGAACCGGTTGAACACGGCGCTCATGCGCGTGCGCGGCACACCTACTCGACCTGCCAGTTCAATGACGCGCGATGCCGATGCCGCGGACGACACCGCCGCATCGCCAACGACCAGGCAACGGTCGCTCGCCGCCACCGCAGCCGCCACGGCGTCGCCCCAAAAGACCGAGGTATCGATAAAGACCACGTCGGATTCGCGACGCAGAACATCAAGCAGTAGCTCCACCGGACGTGCCATGAGCTCGGCTTGCTCGGGCGCCGTGACGGGACCCCAGAGCGTAACGCCCGGTGCCACGCGCATCGATGTGGCTACGATATCCGGCTCGGCGAGCGTGCCCGCCGCCGACGGCTCGATAAGTGCCGCCATATCGCGCGGAGCATCGACACCTAACAAGTCGTAAAGGTTTCCAAACATCAGGTCCAGGTCGAGCACGGCGGCACGCAAGCCCAACAGCGACGATGTGTGTGCCATGGTGGCAACGATCGTCGACTTGCCGCAACCGCCCGAACCCGAAATGGCGCAGATGACCGGAGCTCGATGCGGCGAAGCGGCAGCGTCTGCCGGCGGCATCGGAGGCGGCGGGGCGGGCGTCGGTGACAGCGTCCCCGTCTCCCCCGCCGCAACCACACGCTGCGTCCAAGCCGGCATGGCAGCTTGTTCGGTCTGCGAGGCAGGCTCGTTCTGCGCAATCTGCTCATGCTGCATCAGCGACAACTCGCCGCACCCGGCAAAGCCCTCAACTTCATCGAGTTCATCCGCCAGATTCACGCCGTGCACGTATCCCATATCTACAGCCGGGGAATCGCCAGCATGCTGCGCCGGCCCTCCAGCGTCATCGTGTACAAGGGGGTTCCGGGGGCGCCGACCATGCTCGGCTTCCGCTTTTCCATAATCATCAACACGCGGGCCTCTTGTAGCGCGAGGCGCCCCGGGTTCCCTATCAACAAAAGCATCGGGCTCAATCGTCATGCGCCGATCGGAATCAACCGCTCCCTCGCCCGCGCGCCCGTTGCCGCATATACTGTGTGCAGCGATGACCTCGGTCGCCCCCGCGCGAAACAGCCCCTCGATATCCGACGGATCGAGCGCTTCTATCAACACGACCACGCGACTCACGCGGCCTTCGGCCGTCAGGCGCGCAACAGTCTTGCGCACATCTTCGGTATCAAACAGAGACGCCGCGATGATGGCAGCCCCGCGGCGCGACGGAAACGCCCGCGCCATGGAAACCAGCCCGTCCAGGTCACCCACGCGAAGCACCTGTGCACCCACATCACGGCCCTCGACTTCCCGCTGCAACAGCCCGTAATCGCCGCACGCGCAGCACGCAAGCCAGATTGCCTTCATCACTCGTCGCCTCCGCTCTTTTTGCCGCGCGCCGTGGCGGGAATCGTCAAGCTGACCGTTCCCTTGCCCGAGGCTCCCAGCAGTTCCTTGACGTCTTCGGGGTCAGCCGCCAGCGTCACCCATTCGATCTTGCCCTCGCGCGTGGCACCGGAATCCTCACTGGTATCGATCACGTGCGCGCCGCACAGCCGATCGGTTACGCCGTCTTTTTGCACATACACATCCACGTAGCTGCCCACGCCCGTAGCACCGCCGACCGAGTGCTCGGCATCGACCGCCACCGAAACGGCGACCTTGCCCTTAGGCACCTCGAGCTTGCGGCTCTCGGCCTTGGTGTAGACATTGCAGATCACGGCGTTTTTGGGAATACGCGAAGTCGTCACGTCGCCGCGCACCTGGCGCAGCTCGGTCGCTGCGTCACGCGGCAGCAGGCTCGTCAGCCATTCCTGGGTTATGACATTGGTCTCATCGAGGGTCTCGCCCACATCGATATCGCGCGCCGCGACGCATACCTCGACGCGATCGCCACCGTACTTGGCCAAGGTCTCAGCCTGGACCTGTTCGGCTTGCGAGCGGATCGACGAGCCGTAAACCATGCAAAGCAGAGCAGCGAGCACGCCCGTGACCAGACTGATGGCGATGCGCTTGCTCTTGTTCACGGCCGCTCCTCTCATGGCAGTGCCGGGCGAATGCCCGTACCACCATTGTCTGGGCGGTCAGAGCGCAAAGCGGCGCAATCGCGATCTTGGTTTTCGATGTCAAACCAATCGCTGACCAAAAGCTGACCAGCCCGTCAAGCTCGTGGCAAGGTTTTGGTCGGCACATCAGCAAACTGCATGTTTCGAGGCTTTTCCGCAGCAAAAAAGCCGTCTCCCGAACAGTTGGGAGACGGCTGTCATAGGAAAAATCAATTACAGATGGACATCGGGATCGAGCATTTGAGCGCTCACGCGCATGGATGACGCCAGGTTTTGGAACGTTTCCAGACGCAGGCTATCGATCTGCCCGGCGTCCTCGGCCTCGCGAACGGCGCAGCCCGGCTCATGGACATGCGTGCAATCGCCAAACCGGCACGCGCGCGATGCCTCGACAATCTCGGGGAAAGCGCGCGCCAGACCCCGCTCGTGACCCACGAGCGGCAGGCTGCGCAGGCCCGGGGCATCGGCGATCACGCCGGCGTCGCCCGGCAGTGCCACCATCACGCGCGCGACGGTAGTGTGACGGCCCTGATCGTCGCGTTCGCGCACACCGCCGGTCGCCAACGTATCGTGGCCCAGCAGCGCATTGAGCAGCGTCGACTTGCCGGCACCCGACTCGCCCAGAATCATGGCGCAGCTCCCGGCGGGCACGCAGGCACGGACCTCGTCCAGGCCGCGGCCCTCGGCAGAGGACGTCACGATCACGCGCACGTCCGGACCCACCAGGCGGCGCACGCGGTCCAGATCGCGCTCGAGTTCCTCGGCATCGCAGCGGTCAGCTTTGGTGAGTACCACCACCGGTTCGGCATCGCAGTCGAGCGCCAACACCAGCGAGCGCGCCACGCGGTCGAGCAGCACCTCGCCGGCACCGAGCGCCTGCACGATTAGCACGCTATCCACGTTGGAGCAGAGCACCTGACGCTCCCCGCGGGCACGGCCGCGCCAACGCTCAAAGCTCGTACGGCGCGGCAGCACGCACTCAATCACGCCCATATCATGCCCGGGAGCGCGGCGCACCGCCACACGATCGCCCACGGCAGGCAGCAGGACCTCGTCCTCGCCGCGTGACTTGGCAAACCCCACAGCATGCTCGGCACGAAACGTGTCATCGGCAGTCGCCACCAGTGGAAACCCGCGATCCAAGCGCACCACGGCGCCAAGCTGCATCTGCTCGGGCTCCTCGACATGCGCGCAGAAATCATCAAAGGCAGCCTGCTGGGCTTCATCGACCGGCAGGTCATCAAACGCCGGAACGTCCCGCAGCGCGTCAAGCCCCGGTACACTCGCCAGCAACTCCTCAGCAGATGCGGGAGCCTCGGTCGCGAGCTTCCGACGACGATCGCGCTTAGCCCGCGCCCCCGTCGTCTTTTTCTTCGCTTTAGCCTTAGCCTTGCCCACAAGCGCCTCCCAGCACCATAAATCACAACTGAGCAGGTATTTTCCCACAAAAAAGAGTCGGTCGAGCAAATGCTCGACCGACTCACACACTTTCCCTCAGCTTACGGTCCCGAGAGGTTATCCGAAGGCCCGCCCGCCGGGAGGGGTTTCTTCTGAGTGATCCCGCAGCGCGAAGCGCGAGGACCAGCGAAGAAGAAACCCCGCAGGCGGGCGGGCCCGGACAGGTACGTTACTCTTTCTCCACCGCGCGCATGATCGCCTTGTAGATCTCCATCAGCGGGATGATCAGGAAGGCCAGGCCCAGGGCAGCGACAACGCCCTTGAGCTCAAGCGTCACGGGGCCAAAGAACATCTCGGCAAGCGTCGGCTGCACGGTTACGATCACCGTCAGCACCAGTGCCAGCGCGGCGGAAGCCCACAGCCACTTGTTCTGCTTTTTCATGGTGAACAGCGACGCACGACGGCTGCGCATATTGAAGCAGTGGAAAATCTCAACCATGTTGAGCGTGATGAACGCCATCATCACGCCTTCCTCGTCGGCATTGCCGGCGATCATATCGGCGATGTGGATGTAGCCCATGTCAAAGTACACGCCCACAAAGAAGCTCGCCAGCACCAGCACGGTGATGATTAGGCCCTGGACCACACAGTCCAGGCCCATATTGCCGGCAAAGACGCCGTCCTTGGCGTTGCGCGGCTTGCGCTTCATGATGTCGCCCTCGGCATCCTCCATGCCCAACGCGAGCGCGGGGAAGCAGTCGGTAACTAGGTTCACCCACAGCAGCTGCACCGGCTGGAAGATGGTAAAGCCGATGAGCGTGGCGATAAACACCGAGAACACCTCGGCAAGGTTGGCCGAAAGCAGGAACTGGATGACCTTGCGGATGTTGTCGTAGATACGACGGCCCTCTTCGCAGGCACCGATGATGGTGGCGAAATTGTCGTCGGCGAGCACCATGTCGGCGACGTTCTTGGTGACGTCGGTACCAGTAATGCCCATGCCCACGCCGATGTCGGCGCGCTTGATGGACGGGGCGTCGTTGACGCCGTCGCCCGTCATGGCCACGATCTGGTCGCGCGACTTCCAAGCCTCGACGATGCGTGTCTTGTGCTCGGGTTGGACGCGGGCGTACACGCCGTAGTCCTCGATGTGCGCGTCGAGTTCCTCGTCGCTCATGCGATCGAGGTCGGCACCGGTGATGGCATGGCTGCGATCGGTGACGATGCCCAGCTGTTTGGCGATGGCCACGGCGGTGTCGATGTGGTCGCCCGTGATCATGACGGTGCGAATACCGGCATCGTGCGCCTCGCGGATGGCGTCGGCGACCTCGGGACGAACCGGGTCAATCATGCCGGACAGGCCGCAGAAGACCAGGTCGTGCTCGAGCGCGGCGGGACTGCAGTCGGCCGGGACCTCGGTGTAGGTGCGGCTTGCCAGCGCCAGCACGCGCAGGGCCTCGTCGGCCATGGCCTTGTTGGCGGCCACGAGCTCGGCACGACGCTCCTCGGTCAGGGGGACGACCTTATCGCCCTCGTAGATATGGGTGCACAGGCCGATCACCACGTCGGGCGCGCCCTTGGTGTACTGCTCATACTCGCCGTCAAGGGTCTCGACGACCACGGACATCATCTTGCGGCCCGAGTCAAACGGGGCCTCGCCCACGCGCGGGTGCTCGGCAGTCAGGCCAGTGAGGCCCGCCTTGCCGGCGTCGTTGACGAGCGCGCACTCAGTCGGCTCACCCACGGCCTCGCCCAGCTCCTCGTCCCACTGAGCATCGGAGCACAGCGCCATGCCGGCCAGGAACTTCTCCTTGGGCGCAGCGAGCTCGTGCTTGACGACGGTCATCTTGTTCTGGGTAAGGGTACCGGTCTTGTCGGAGCAGATGGTCTGTGTGCAGCCAAGGGTCTCGACGGCAGAGAGCTTGCGGATAATCGCCTGGCGCTTGGCCATCTTGGTCACGCCAAGCGAAAGGACGATGGTCACGACGGCAACCAGGCCCTCGGGGATGGCGGCGACGGCGAGCGAGACGGCAACCATAAAGGTGTCGAGCAGGGCAGTCGGATCGGTAAGGACGTTGCCCACGCCGTGGCGGAGGATGTCAACGCCAAAGATCACGACGCAGATGACGATCACCATGATGGTGAGGATGCGGCTGAGCTCGGCGAGCTTCACCTGCAGCGGCGTGAGCTCTTCCTTGGCCTCGGCCAGGGCGCCGGCGATCTTGCCCATCTCGGTGTTCATGCCGGTGCCGACCACGACGGCGCGACCACGGCCGTACACGACGGTGGAGCCCATATAGCACATGTTCTTACGGTCGCCGAGCGGCACGTCATCGGTGCCCGCAGCGAGCTCGATCACGTTGGCGTGCTTCTCTACGGGCACGGACTCGCCGGTGAGCGCGGCCTCTTCGATCTTCATCGTGGCGCTCTCGAGCACGCGGCAGTCGGCCGGGACGGAGTCGCCCGCCTCGAGCATGATCACGTCGCCGGGCACGAGCTCGGCGCTCGGCAGGTGCACGAGCTTGCCGTCGCGCAGCACCTTGGACTGCGCCGCACTCATCTCCTGCAGGGCCTCGAGGGCCTCCTCGCTCTTGGCTTCCTGGACCACGCCCAGCACCGAGTTGACGATAACGACGAACATGATGATGGCAACATCGGCAAAGTCGGGCTCGCCCTTGACCATGCCCGTGAGCGCACTGATGACGGCGGCAACGATCAGCATGATGACCATGGGGTCGGCCATCTGCTCAAAGAAGCGCTTCCACAGCGGCGTCTTCTCGGCTTCCTCGAGCTTGTTAGGGCCTGTCTTGGCGAGGCGCGAAGACGCCTCGTCGTTGCTCAGGCCGAGGTTCTCATCGACACCTTGGTCGCTGAGCACCTCCGCCGCGGCGGACAGGTATTCCTTTTGCATATAGAGTCCCCTCCTGGGATTCGGGCCACTCAGCAGATTGATGCCCGATCATAATTCCCAGGAGAAGGGCAAGGGCTCATCAAGGCTGCCGTGCTGAGCGGCAGTTGATAGTGGAGCTATGGTACCCCAAAGCGACGCGTCTAGCCAAAACAATCGGTTTGGAAATATGGTCCGCACGCAACGGTGCAGACCGTGTGATGCTCAACATTGGTAAAACGTTTTTTCTTCGGCACATCGCCAAACTGACATATCTCCCAGATAGCAGCGGTTGGAGTGGTTGGTAAAGATTTTTCATATACCGTTTTTCCCGCAAAAAATGAACTTCCATTTCGGCATACGGTCGATTTTTTGGGGTATTCGGTCGGCATTTCGTTATAATCATCTCGGTTTTATTTCTTATGGTTTATCTATCAGCGCAAGACGATGTCAGATGGAGGTCTGAATGTACAAGCGCACTAAGATTGTATGCACCATGGGTCCCGCCTGCGATAGCGACGAGACCATCCGCGAGATGATCAAGGCGGGCATGAACGTCGCCCGTTTTAACTTCTCGCACGGCTCCTACGACGAGCACCACGGTCGCATCGAGCGCGTCCGCCGTATTTCCAAGGAGCTCGGTCTGCCTGTCGGCATCCTGCTCGACACCAAGGGCCCCGAGGTCCGCACCGGCCTTCTGGTCGACGGCAAGAAGGTTGCCGTCAAGACCGGCGATAAGATCGTCGTCACCGCTCAGCCCACGTCCGAGGATTTCCATGGCACCGCTGAGCACATCTCCCTCGACTACCTGGCTCTGCCTTCCGAGGTCGAGAAGGGCTCCCTCATCCTGATCGATGACGGCCTGGTTGCCCTCGAGGTCGAGTCCGTCAGTGGCCAGGACATGACCTGCGTCGTTAAGAACGACGGCCTGATCGGCGAGCGCAAGGGCGTCAACATGCCCAACGTCAACATCTCGCTGCCCGCCATCACCGAGCGCGATCGTCAGGACATCCTCTTTGGCCTGACCGAGAACATCGACTACATCGCCGCTTCCTTCATCCGTGACGGCGAGTCCGTCCGCGGCATCCGCGAGCTTTGCCGCGAGAACGGCGGCGAGCACGTGACGATCTTCCCGAAGATCGAGTGCGCCTTGGGCGTCGAGAACTTCGACGAGATTCTCGAGGCTTCCGACGGCATCATGGTCGCCCGTGGCGACCTGGGCATCGAGATCAAGCCCGAGCTCGTTCCGCACATCCAGAAGGAGATCATCGCCAAGTGCAACGCGGCCTACAAGCCCGTTATCACCGCTACGCAGATGCTCGACTCCATGCAGCAGAACCCGCGCCCGACGCGCGCCGAGGTTGCCGACGTTGCTAACGCCATTTATGACGGCACCGACGCCGTCATGCTGTCCGGCGAGTCCGCTGCCGGTAAGTACCCGGTCGAGGCCGTCAAGATGCAGGCCAGCATTGCTCTCGAGACCGAGAAGTACCTCCCGGCCCACGCTCCGCTCGAGGTTCCGGCCGATGCTCACGGCACCCGCGTCGTCAACAACGTTGTGGGTATGTCCGCTGTGAACATGGCCACCACCGTTGGCGCCAAGTGCATCACCGTGCCGACGACCACCGGTCGTACCGCTCGCCTGATCTCGCACTTCCGTCCCAACATGCCGATCTGCGCGTTCTCCCGCCACGAGTGGGCCGTCCAGCAGATGATCATGTACTGGGGCGTTATCCCGCACCAGGCCGAGATTACCCAGGGTACCGTCAACGGCACGATCGTCAAGGCGATTGAGACCGCTAAGGAGCTCGGCTACGTCGAGGCCGGCGACCTGACCGTCGCCACCGCCGGCGATCCCCGCATGAGCGTCCAGCTCGAGGACAAGGTCTCCTCGACCAACGTCGCTTACGTCGCTCAGGTGCGCTAAATCGCACTTGCAAGCACACTTGCATTGCAAAGGGCCCGGAAGGCTTTGCCTTCCGGGCCCTTTTTCTGTGCGTCGATGCCTCCCGCACGGCATGACACGCAACCAGCTACTTATGGCATGCTATGAAATGTGCAGCTCGTTTGCCGTGTTTACGCCCTGCGACGGGAGCTGTTGGTCGATTGGGATGAGCTGTTCACTGCCGGGCCGGCCAGCTAGCAGCTAGCGATCAGGGGCAGAGCAGGAACACCGGGTGATGCGACGCGGGCGGCAAATCCCGCCTCGGTTAGCTCGATGACCTCGGTAAACGTTGCATCGAAAAACTCCTCGGTTAGCAGGCGATACGGCGGATGATCGGGCTCGCCGGGGTTTTCGCGTACAATCTCGTGCATAACGCCAATGGTCTTGAGCACATACTCCTTATGGATGGGATACTGCCCAAAACGCGTCGCCGCAGTATACAGGCGATCGGTCGCGCGCGGAATCGAAACAATGCCGAGCGTCTTACCAAACCAGTCAAAGTCGCCTTGCTTTTTAATGCGGAATTCCTCGCACGGCTTGCCGCCGTGCGCCTCCAGGTACTGATTCACGCGCGTATTCCATACGGTATCCGCCACCAGATGCGACCAGACGCCCAGCGTCAAATCGAGCAGCGACTGCGCCACATCTTCGGACGCAAGCGAGAACTCACAGGCGCCGGGACCGACAACCGGCTCGGCATCCCTGTAGCGCTGAGGATAGTGCACGCGGTTCAGTCGCTCGCGCTCCTCGACAATCGAGGTAGCCTCAGCAGGTTCGCCCGCGGGTGCGCCTTTAAGCAGCGGCGCCACATAGGTATCCCAGAACTCGTGCTCGCGCGGCTTAGGGATAGGCTCGGGCTTTGCAAAGTGCGTAATGCGATACGGAATGGGATCGGCGATGCCAGGGACCATATAGCCCACGAAGATATCCGGAACCACGCAGCCAAACAAAAAGGCATTGCGGTCGCGCACGCTATCGGCAAGCACGCTAGCACGTGCCAGCAAGCGCTCCGTTTGAGCGATATGAATGTTCCAACTTGGCATAGCCACCCCCATAAAACCTGGTTAACTATACCATCACGGCAGAGTCGCACAGGCGGCCATACATACCCTACGCAGCAACTATTCCGCAGCACCGCTTTCGGTTCCATACGACGGCACGGGCGCCTCGACCACATGGTGATATCGATCGATATAGATGGCACGGGCCTCCAGGCGGCGCACCAAATCTTGATGGTGCGTACTCATCAAAACCGTCTTACCGGCAGCAACGTAGGCCAGCAAAAAGTTGACTACGATGTCGCACGAGTCCTCATCGAGCCCGTTGGTGGGCTCATCGAGCACTAGGATATCGGGGTTCATCGACACCACCGCAGCCAGCGCAACGCGCTTCTTTTGCCCGCCCGAAAGCTGATAGGGCGAGGCATCGACCAGATCGGCAACCTGGAACAGCTCCATGGCATCGCGGACGCGGCGCTCGAGCTCGTCTGTCGGCAGCCCCATCTGCGCGGGGCCAAAAGCAACTTCCTCGCCCACCGTAGCGCAGAACAGCTGGGCGTCGGCATTCTGGAACACAAAGCCCACGCGCTGATGAAAACGCTGAGCGGCTGCGGAATCCTTGAGATATGCCGCATCGATCACGTGCCCGTCAAACAGGTACGCACCCGCGTCCGCTAGTTCAAGACCGTTGATAAGGCGCATAATCGTCGTCTTACCGCAGCCGTTGGGACCGAGTAGGGCAACGAGTTCACCACGATCGACCTGCAGCGACACACCATCGACAACCGTATGCCCCGCATAGGAGAACAGCACGTCGCGAAACTCGATGAGCGGCACGCTCTTGGCGCCAGTAGCACCGCTCGCGCCCATCACGCCATTCGTATCGTTTGCCAAAACGTCGCCCTTCCCTATCCACATCGACGGCTCGGCCGCCCGCGCTACAGCACCGCGCACAACACGGCGAGCAGCACCACGACGACCGCATAGACCGCATCGCGCCAGCCAAAGCCGCTCCGCGCGGGAGTCGGATACGCACCGGCAAAGCCACGGCAAAGCATAGCCTCGTCCATCGCGCGGCTGCATTCCATCGCCTTGATAAAGGTCATGCCCATGATACCCGCGATCGAATCGGTACGCGAAAAACCCGCAGGCGCGGAACCGACGCTGCGCAGCATGACTGATTCGCACAGATCGTGCGCTGTGCGTCCCAGCACCTCGATATGCTTGAGCGCCATATCGAAAGTAAAGATGACCTCGTCGGGCAGGTGCAGCATCTTAAGCGCCGCCGACATGCGGCTCCAGGTGAGCGTCCACGAAACACCCAGCACCAGCGACACGTTAATGAACGTCTTGAGTGCAATCTTGAGCATGGCGCCCGAGGCAGAAGCACCCAGCAGCAGGGCAGGCAGCGCCAGAACCACGGCAAACCCCGCGGCAGCCAACGCCGGCACAAAGGTAGCGCGCAGCCCGCGTACGGGGCGCACCGCGACCAGCACCAACGCGATCGCCGCCATCAACATCAGGTACAGCGGGCTTTGCGTCAGACACACGCACAGGACGCAAACGAACATCCCCACCAGGCGCACCGGAGCCGAAACGCAAGAAAGGGCGCGGTCGACCATCGACCCGCCCTCGTGCGCGCCTCCACCCAGGCGAACCCGCTCAAGCAGGCTCGCCAGGTGCAGGACATTCTTTTGCATCACACGATGCCGAGCCCCCGCGGGCTCGTAACGCTCCTCGGCCGCAAGCCAACTAGGCAGCTCGGCTATTGCCATGAGCACCGCTTTCCTTGACCGTCAGCGAGACCAGGCGGAATGTGATGGTGAGCACCGCCACGCCAATCACGCCCGAAAGAATATACATCGCAGCCTGGCCGGCAAAGCCAAGGCCCTGCTCCTCGGAATAGGCCTGCAGATAATCGCCCGTGGGCAGGGCGTCGGCAAAGGTCGGGGTATCGAGGCCGACCGAAGCCTGCAGGCTGTCGTCGCCAGCCTCCTGAACGGCGGTCGCGGCGCCCTCGGCGTCCCACTCACCCCAGGCGTCACCGGTGGCGAGCAAGCCGAGCGGCGTAGCCACGACAAGCACGGCGACCAGAATGAGCGTGGGAATCAGGGAAGTCTTCTTGGCGGTACCATTGGCGGCAAGCTGGCCATCGGCGGCTTCGGGGCCGACGATAATGCTCGGCGCCGTCTTCTTAATGAAGCCGTAGATGGCGGCCGTCGCCACGCCCTCGATCACGCCGGCAACCAGCATATGCGGGATCAACATGGCCGGAATAGCCACGGACAGCGGGAAGGGGCAGTACAGAGGGGCGCCCGAAACGTTGGTGAAGAGCATCGGCTGAATACCAAACTCGATTGCCGCGCACAGGGCCGCCAGGCACAGACCGACCCAACCGCTCACGATGGCAGAAACCGAGGTGCCCCAGCTCTTGTCGTGCAGACGGCTGTTGAGCACACGGAACACGATAGCAGCGACAAACGGCAGCACAAAGGCCATGTTAAAGCAGTTGGCGCCAAACGACAGAACGCCGCCGTCGCCAAACAGCAGCGCCTGCAGCGCCAGCGCGACCGAGACAGCGATAGCCGCGGCCTCGGGACCCAGCAGCAGCGCGATGAGTGCGCCGCCGACAGCGTGGCCTGTGGTGCCGCCGGGCAGCGGCACGTTAAACATCATGAGCAAAAAGGAGAACGCAGCGCAAATACCCAGAAAGGCCATATGCTCGCGATCGAGCGTGGCGCGCACTTTCTTGATGCAGTGAACCCATACGGGCACCATCGCCACCGCCATAACGGCATCGGTCTGCGGGGACAGATAATTATCTGGAATATGCATGAGCTCTCTCAATCAGAACGTTGCGTGTTACGTTTCCAACAATCCGTAACACCGACTCTGCATACTAACAAAAAGGCGCACCGCCGACAACGCAGCACGCCCTTGCAATACGTACGTTATTAACCCAGGTCCACACACCGCCCAATAAAGGGCCCATGCACTCCCAACTTTCCGGTCACCCGGAAGAAGGTGCGGTCCGCTCGCAACAAGGTTAACGCAGGAACCCGCCCTCGAGAGGGGTTTTCTAAGGCAACATCCCGCAGCCGCGAAGCGGCGAGGACGTTGCCGTGAAAACCCCGCAGGGGGCGGGTTCCAAACGGCAAAGATTACGAGCGGACCTCGCCGTTTACGCCCTTGCACACCTTGGTGACAATCTTCTGGTGCGCTTTCTCGACCTCTTCGCTGGTAAGCGTGTGGTCGTCGGAGCGATACGTAAGCGCAAAGGCCATGGACTTTTTGCCCGCTCCGATGCGGATGGGATCGCGGTAGACATCGAACAGGCGCACGCCCTCGAGCAGCTTGCCGCCGGCACTCGTAATAAGACGCTCAAGATCCTCGCAGGTCACAGTGTTGTCGACCACGATAGCAAGGTCGTGCTCAACGGCCGGGTACTGCGAGAACTCACGGTAGTTCTCCTGATTGCGGGCGCCCTTGATCAGCTTGTCCAGATCGAGCTCAAAGGCAACGACAACCTCGTCAATGCCCATAGCCTCGCGCGCCTCGGGGTGAATCTCGCCGACCCAGCCCAGCACGGTGCCGCCGGACAGAACCTCAGCCGCACGGCCCGGCTGCAAAAAGGCATAGCCCTCGCCCTCGACGGGACGGAAGCGGACCTTCTCGATGCGCAGCTGGGCGAGCAGCTCCTCGACAATGCCCTTGCCAAAGAAGAAACGCAGCTTGCGGTACTTCATGTTCCAAGACTGCTCGCTCCACTGGCCCGAGAGCACACCCGCCACGGACTTGGTCTCCTTGGGCAGGCTGGCATTCTCGCGACCGTGGAACAGGCTGCCGACCTCGTACAGATGCACGTTAGGCGTGCCGTGGGCCTCGTTGTAGGCCACAGACTGCAGCAGACCCGGCAGCAGCGAGCGGCGCATCTCGGTCTGCTCGGCCACCAGCGGGTTCATGAGAACCACGGGGCAGCCGCGGCCCTCGGTGGACATACCGATCTTCTCCAGGTCGCCCGGGGCGGCAAAGCCAAAGGTCGTAGTCTCGTTGAGGCCACAGGCGCGCAGGATCTCGCCGACCTTGCGGGTGAGCTTCTGCTCGCGGGTCAGGCCGCCGATGTGGTTCTTGGCAGCCGGGATGGTCGCCGTCACGCGGCCCATGCCCCACAGGCGCAGGACCTCCTCGATCAGGTCGATCTCACGCGGCAGGTCGGGACGGAAGCTCGGCGGCGTGACCATGAAGTCCTCGCCGTCGCGCTCGACGGTGCAGCCCAGACGGGTGAGCGAACGCTCGATAAAGTCGGGCTCGATGTCGGCACCGCAGATGGCATGCACGCGGGCCAAGCGCAGCTTGATGCTGTCGATGCTCTTGGGCGCGGGGAACACGTCGACATAGCCGGGAGCGACCTCGCCGTCGGCGATCTCCTCGATGAGCGCGCACGTGACGTTGGCGACATCCACGCAGCCGGTCTCGTCGACCTGGCGCTCAAAGCGAATGGAGGCGTCAGAGATCAGCGACAGGTCGCGGCTGGTGTGCGAGGTGCGGCCGGCGTTGAAGCAGGCGCTCTCGACCATCACGTCAACGGTATCGTCCTCGATCTCGGAATCCATGCCGCCCATAACGCCGGCCAGCGCCACGGGACGCTCGCCGTCGGTGATGAGGCCCATGCCGGCGTCGAGCACGCGCTCCTCGCCGTCGAGGGTCGTAAACTTCTCGTCCTGTTGGGCGGCGCGAACCACCACGCGGCGATGGCCATCGCGCTCGGCAAAGGTGTCGAGGTCAAAGGCGTGCAGCGGCTGACCGGTGAGCATCATCACATAGTTGGTGATGTCGACGATGTTGTTGTGCGGGCGCACGCCCAGGGCGTTAAGGCGCTTGACCATCCAGTCGGGCGACGGGCCGACCTTCACGTTGCGCACGATGCGGGCGACATAGCGGTCGCACAGGCCCTCGTCGGCAATCTCGACCGAAAGCTCGTCGTCGGTCGCGCGGCCGGTCTCCGCCTTGATGACGGGCAGCTCAACGTGGAAATCGCGGTCGAAGATGGCACCGGTCTCGCGGGCCATGCCAATCATGGACAGGCAGTCGGGGCGGTTGGGCGTGATCTCGCAGTCGAGCACGGTGTCGCTCGAGCCCACATACTCGGCAAACGGCATGCCGCAGGGCGTATCCTCGGGCAGGATCATAATGCCGGAGTGGTCGCCGCCCAGGCCGAGCTCGCGTGCGGAACAGTTCATGCCCATGGACACGACGCCGCGAAGCTTGCTCTTCTTGATCTTGACGTCGCCGGGCAGAACTGCGCCGATCATGGCCGTGACGATGTGGTCGCCGGCCTCGAAGTTCTGCGCGCCGCAGACGATCTGCAGCGGAGCGGGATTGCCGTCGGCATCGAGGTTCTTGTCACCCACGTCGACCGAGCACACATACATGTGGTCGCTATCGGGGTGCGGGGTCTTGGTGAGCACCTTGGCGGTCACCACGTGGTCGAAGGACTCGCCCACGGTGTCGATCGCCTCGACCTCGGTGCCGGTACGGATATATTCGTCCGAAAGGGTCTTGGGATCCTCCGGAATATCGATCATGGTCTTGAGCCAGTCGTAAGAAACACGCATCTAGCTCTCCTTTCATACTGAAAGCCTGCGAAGAGATGCAGGTGGAAACTTCAACTTTGTGAACATTCCTTACAAAGCGAGGGTTGCCCAAGTGCGGCAGATCGGCCCGAAAGAGGAGCGCCGCGTACTTTGGTACGCAAGCGACGAATGAGCGCCGAGGTGCCGTGCTTGGGCAAGCCGCAGCCTAGAACTGATTCAGGAAACGCATATCGCCTGTCATGAGCGTTCTGAGGTCCGGCAGGTCGTAGCGCAGGGCCGCGACGCGCTCGGCGCCAATACCAAAGGCGAAGCCGGTGTACTTCTCGGGGTCGATGCCGCAGTTGATCAGGACGTTGGGGTCGACCATGCCGCAGCCCAAGATCTCGATCCAGCCGCTGTGCTTGCAGAAGTTGCAGCCCTTGCCGCCGCACACGTGGCAGCTCACGTCCACCTCGCAGCTGGGCTCGGTGAAGGGGAAGAAGTGCGGGCGGTAACGCGTCTTGCGATCCTCGCCAAACATGCACTTAACAAAGTAGTCGAGCGTGCCCTTCAGGTCGCCAAAGGTGATGCCCTCGTCGACGACCAGGCCCTCGATCTGGTTGAACTGCGGAAGGTGGCAGGCATCGGCCGTGTCGGGACGGTAGACGGTGCCCGGGCAAATCATGTAGATGGGCGGCTTCTGCGACTCCATGGTGTGGATCTGCACGCCCGAGGTCTGGGTGCGCAGCAGCACGTCGGACTCGCCGTGGGCGTGGGCCTCGGGGTGCGCGACGCTGCCGGGGTTATTGTCGACCACGTAGAAGGTATCGCGGGCCGAGCGGCTCGGGTGATCCATAGGGGCGTTGAGCGCGGTGAAGTTGTAGTAGGAGGTGTCGACCATGGGACCGGACTCGACGGTGTAGCCGATGCCGCAGAAGATGTCCTCGGCCTCCTCGATGATCTGCTTGATCAGGTGCTGGTGGCCGATCTGCGGACGGATGCCCGGCAGCGTGATGTCGACGGCGTCGTGCTCGAGTGCGCGCTTGAGGGCGGCAGCCTTCATCTCGGTGTTTCGCTCGTCGAGCATGCCCTCGATCAGCTGGCGCATCTCGTTGGCGCGCTTGCCCATTACGGGACGATCCTCGGGGGCGAGCTTGCCCATCATGCGCATCAAGCCGGTGATACGACCCTTGCGACCGAGCAGCTCAACGCGCGCAGCCTCGAGCTTGGCTGCGTCGTCGGCGCCTGCGACGAGCTCCTTGGCCTCTTCCTCGAGTTTGACCAGATCATCAATCAGACTCATGTCTTCCCTTTCGTCTCTCGCGCTCTCCGTTTGCCGAGGCGGCTGCCACCGTCTGGCGTTGTGAAAACGCGGCCCGGTTCGGTAATAAAAAAACCGCCCTCGGGCATGTGCATTGCCCAAGGACGGTTGAATTCCGCGGTACCACCTTGTTTGACCCGGCGGATGTCTGGCCCGCCGCGCCCACTCTGTGCCCCTTGTCGCGAGGCTCACGGCTTCCCTACTGGGGCTTCGCCGCCGCTGGCCGCGTGCCCGTTGAGGTCGCTGCTCGGGAGTGAACGCTTGGCCCTTGTCACCGCAGGAAGGCTCGCAGCCCATGACCTTCCCTCTCTTGCCGGCGACGCGGCGGGCAAAACCCTCTCCGTCAACGCATTGGGCTACAGGATACCACATTGTGTGGGCGTATCGCCGCGTTCCGTTTTGTTCGTGCTGGGTACAAGGCAGGTAGCTGTGCAAACTGGCCGCGCGCCCACCCGAAGCGCTCGGCTCACGAGATCAAGGATATGGTATGGGAAAGAAACTCGATAAGAAGGCCGAGCCTGCAGCGGGCAAGACATCCAAAGGCATGAAGGTCGATAAGGCCGTCAAAAAAATCCGCAAGCTCGAAGGCAAGCTGTCGACTCGTGAGTACCTGCTCAAGATTGCCGAGTTTGACGGCGCGACCATTGCCCCCGCCAACGGCGCCGCAGCGCGCGCCGATGCCATGGGCACCCTTGCCGGTGAACATCACAAGCTCCTGACCAGCAAAAAGTCTGTCGAGCTTGTGCGCTCGCTGGCACGCGAGACCATCGCCGGCGGCAAGATCGACGACCCGCAGCTGCTCGACGAGATCCGCGTGCTCGGCCGCGACCAGCGTGAGGCAAGCGTCATTCCCACCGAGGAGGCTGAGGCCTGGACCAGGCTCACCTGCGAGGCCGACGCCGTGTGGCACAAGGCCAAGACGGCCAATGACTGGGCGAGCTTTGAGCCCTATGTAGATAGAATCGTCGCCCAACTTAAGCATCAGGCCGAGCTCATGGACCCCAAGCGCGACCCATACGATGTTTGGCTCGACCAGTACGAGCGTGGCCTTTCCGCCAAGAGCTTCGACGCGTTTTGCGACGAGGTCAAGGCCACGGTCGTACCGCTCGTGCATGCCATTGGCGAGCGCGGCCAGCAGCCCGCTGCCGACTTTTTGCACGCCCGCGTGCCTGAGGCCGCCCAGCGCGCCATGAGCTTTGACCTTATGAAGCTCGTCGGCCTGGACCTGGACGACACCACGCTCGCCTTTACCGAGCATCCGTTTAGCGAGGGCTTCTCGGTGGGCGACGCACGCATCGCAACGCACATCTACGAGGACGACTGCATCTCCAACGTCTACAGCATCATCCACGAGGCAGGACACGCCGCCTACGAGCTAGGCGTCAATCCCGCCTATGCGCGCACGTGCCTGGAGGGCGGCACCTCCATGGGCATCCACGAGAGCCAGAGCCGCTTCTTTGAGAACACCGTGGGCCGCAGCCGCGCCTTTATGGGACCGCTGCTGCAGGTGCTGCGCCGTCACGCGCCCGAGGCCTACGGCGACGTGGACGAGGACACGCTCTACCGCGCCGTGAACATTGCGCAGCCGTCGCTGATCCGCACCGAGGCCGACGAGCTCACCTACCCGCTGCATATTATGGTGCGCTACCAGATTGAGCGCATGCTGTTTGCCGGCGAGGCCACGGCCAAGGACATCCCCGCGCTTTGGAATCGCTTTATGGACGAGTACCTGGGCATTCCCGTTCCCGACGACGCACGTGGCTGCCTGCAGGACACGCACTGGAGCGGCGGCTCGTTTGGTTACTTCCCCACGTACGCGCTGGGCAGCGCCTACGATGCCATGTTTGTGCCGGCCATGTGCCGCGACGGCGTCGACCTCAACGGTGCCTGTGCAAGCGGCGACCTGGCACCCGTCCGCACCTGGCTGGGCGAGCACATTTGGCAGTGGGGCCGCGCCAAAGACGCGCCGGAACTCATCAAGGGCGCCTGCGGCATGGCCTTTGACGCCCGCTACTACTGCAGCTACCTGCAGGACAAGTTCACCACACTGTACGAGCTGTAAGGACTGACCAGCACGCCATCGCCAACGCCAACTATGTTGACGCCAATGTCTTGGCAACGTCAGCGAAAACGACCCTAAGCGAGCAAGGTGACGTGAAATGAAAGGGCGCTGACCTTCTGGTCGCGCCCTTGAAATTGAACGTCAGATTGCCGCTTAGGGGCGTTTGCAGCGTCGAGCAGTTACGCGGTTTGGTAAAACCGCGTAACTACAGAGCCTCGAGCGCGTTGGCGATGCGCTTCATGGCAGCATCGGCGGATGCTTGGTCGGGCGCTTCGGCCAAAACGCGAATCACCGACTCGGTTCCACTTTTGCGCACGAGCACGCGGCCCTCGCCTGCCAGCGCAGTCTCGGCCTCGGCGATGGCGTTCTGCACGCCCATGTTCTCGAGCGCGGCGTCCTTATCCGCTACGCGCACGGCAACCTGCGCCTGCGGCAGCAGCTTGCACGGAGCCGTGAGCTGCGAGAGCGTCTCGCGCTCGGCACGAATCACTTCCATCACGCGCAGCGAGGTCATAATGCCGTCGCCCGTGCGCTCGATATCGCCAAAGATCGTATGGCCCGTCTGCTCGCCGCCCAGGCTGTAGCCGCCCTCGCGCATCTTGGCATACACGTGACGGTCGCCCACGCCGCTGGTCACGGCGCTCAGTCCGGCAAGCTCCAGCGACTTGACCAGACCAAAGTTGCTGGCGATCGTCGGCACCACGGTACCGCCCGAAAGGCGACCGTGCTTGTTCAGATACACGCCGCACACGTACAGGATCTGGTCGCCGTCTACCACGCGACCGCGCTCATCCACGGCCAGGCAGCGGTCGGCATCGCCGTCATAGGCAAAACCCACGTCCAGGCCTTGCTCCACCACGTGGCGCTGCAGGCGCTCCATATGCGTGGAGCCGCAGTCGACGTTGATGTTAAAGCCATCGGGCGCGGCGTTGATCACGCGCACGTCGGCGCCCAGCGCGTCGAACACCGGCTTGGCCACCGAGGACGCCGAGCCGTTGGCGCAGTCGAGACCGATCTTGACGCCCTGTAGCGAAAAATTCGAACTCGCAATGAGCGAGGCGATATAGCGGTTGCGCCCCTGCATGTAGTCCACCGTGGCGCCGATGTGGTTGCCCGTGGCCAACGGCACCTCGCTCTTGCCATCGATGTAGTCCTCGATGAGCTCCAGTACGTCCTCGTCCATCTTAAAACCGTCGCTGTTGACGAGCTTAATGCCGTTATCGCAAAACGGGTTGTGGCTCGCGCTGATCATGATGCCGCAATCGAAGCAGCCTTCCACGGTCTGATGCGCTACGCCCGGCGTGGGGATCACGTGCAGCATATAGGCGTCCGCACCGCTCGCGACCAGGCCACTCACCAGCGCCGCCTCGAACATATAACTCGAGCGACGTGTGTCCTTGCCCACGATGACGCGCGCCTTGCGCTCGCGGTTGGCGCCGTAATACCAGCCCACAAAACGGCCAATCTTATAAGCGTGCTCTACCGTCAGCCCAACGTTGGCCTCACCGCGAAAGCCGTCGGTGCCAAAGTACTTCATGCGCTCTCCTTACAAAATAGGGGCGAACAGATTGCCTGTCCGCCCCAAAATGGTACTCGATTATCTGCGCTACCAGAAAAATCCTACGCCGACGCGCTGTCGCGAGCCGCCTGGCATGTAGGAGTCTGACGCAGCGTAAGCGGCTTGTCCCCCGCCTCGGCCGACGTGGTCAGCGTATATGTGATCGTCGTCGTCTCGCCAGCATGCAGGTCAACGGTGCCCGAATAGAAGGGGATTCCATGCCACGTAGCGGCGCCAAGACCAAACTGGGTGCCCTCGACGGTCAGATCAGTAATGTTGCCGCCCGTCGGTGCAAACAACGAGACATTCAGACGCTCGTCGTCGCGCGCTGCATCGGGTGCGCTCGCCGCGACGTAGTCGGGCAGCTTGCCTGCCTCCTCCTGCGTCATGATGTTCGTCAGGGTAACGGTGATGCGATACGAGCACGTGCCGTCACCGTTCTTGACGCCCTGGCCAATCTGCGTATCGGCATTCAGGTACCAGTCGAGCTTGGAGAAGCTCAGGTTGTTAAAGTAGACACCAGCAACGGGATCTTCACTCGGGTCATCCGGATCGGGCAGCGAGGCGTCGATGTTCATCTGCTTGATAGCGTTCTGCTCGTCATCGTTTTTCATCCACGCGATCAGGCGGCCCTCTTCGGCACCGCGCTCAACGGCGCTGACAAGCTTCGTAACATCGACATCGCCGATACCGCCAAGGATCTTGTCGAAGGCAGCGCTGGCGACGGATGCAAAGATGCCGTCAGACTCCTCGACCGGATAGTTCCAGTACACATCGTGCATGAGGACCTTTGCGGCGTTGGTGCCGTCGACAACCGTTCCGTCGGGCAGCGAGACATTACCGACGAGGCCCAGCAGATACTGCAGGAACACCGGGTCGATACCCACGACGCCGTCAACGTCCTGCCCATACTGGGACTTCCACAGCGCGGCGACACGCTGCGAGTTGCGGGGCCAATCGGGCGAATACGCGTTACCAGAGTTGTACAGGTTACTGTGGTCGCCAAACAGTGCCTCGTCCTCTTCGTCGACGCTCTCAACCGCCTCGTCTTTGCCAAGCGCAATACATGGAACAAACTCGCCAATCGACATCTGGCCGTCGGTGACCGAAATCAGGCCCTGCGAACCGCCAAAGCCGCCGCAGGCACGAATCTCGACGTTGTTCATGGCGTACATAAGGTAGTTGCGCGTCTGGCCGTTGGCGCCGAGCATCTGGGGAAGGACGGGGGCGACCTTCTCCGCCGCGTCAACCGCGCCGTTGAGGGTGGCAAAGCCGTCCTTGGCCTTATCGACCAGCTCGGTCACCTGGGAAATATGAGTATCGCCAATGCCCTGGATCTTCTCGTTGGCGCTCTTGAACACCTTCGAGCTGCTGGAAAGCGAATCGGCGACCGCCTGCAGCGCGGACACGTTAATCATGCCGTCCTGAAACAGCTTGCCGGGCGTGGCCTGCGAAAGGTTATCGGCCATGGGAACCAGCGCATTGCTCGAGACATCGGACAGGGCGTCGATCATGGTGCGGGCCGCATTGATGTCGCTGCCATACACCGGGATAAACGAAGCCGCCGTCCACAGCGGGCTCGAGGTCTCCGCCTTCATGCTGTCGCAGAGCTCATCGATCTTCTTCGCGTCGTCAGGCAGCGTCGAAAAATCGCCCGACGTGACCTTGTCCTTAAGGCCACCGACGATCTCGACAGCCTCCTTCGCTTCGCTCTTTACGGTCTTTGCCGAGTTAAGCAGCATAAAGCCGCTTGCGCCAAGCGCAACGAGAAGCACCGCGACTACAGCGGCAATAATGGCGCCAGTGTGACGCTTCTTGCCCTCGCCCTTGCGATGGCGATGACGGACCAGACCGTCAGAGGTCGAACTCGACGAAGCGTCGCTACCGTAGTTCAAGCCAAAATCGTAATAATCTTCCTTGGATCCCGAGCCCGCAAACTCGGCACCGCTATCATCCAGGCGGGCGAACGTGCCAGTCTCGGAGGCGCCGGTGTAGATCGTGCCAAGGTTACCCGTAAGCCCCGCGCCACCGGCAGAGGAAGTATTGTTGGCGGCCTTGCCGGCATTAACGTTGCCGGCAGCATTCGCGGCGTTGGCAGCACCTGCGTTGTTCGCAGGTGCCGAAGGAGCCCCGCTCGGCTGCGACGCGGAGGTTGCACCGCCCGCAAAGACATTCCCTCTTGCACGGCCGGTCTTTTTTGCCTTTTGAGACTGCTCGTACAGAGCGGTAAACATCGCCGTCTCGCCCGGGGACACGCGCTTACCGGAACCGCCCTGTCCAGCGCCGCCCGGCGTGCCGGCCTTACCAGCCCCGTTCGGACGCGGCGGAACTGCAGGACGGCCGCTATCGCTGCCCTTAAAGTGATTACCAGCCATAAAGAAATCCTCGCAATTGAGTCGCAATGAAAAAGTCCATAACGTTACTAGTTTATGGCATTTTGAGCATCGACAGCTAAACTCCAGACACGGACATCAATTGGCGAAAATGCGGCACAACGCCTTTTCTGTCTTGGCGGCGGCGCCAGCTACACCGTGAGGAACATCATCACGATGATCATGGCAAAGCCGATAAGGTCGGTCGGCAAAAACACCGTGCCCAGTATAACGGCGCTGGTGATGGTCGCCGAAACCGGCTCCACAGTTCCGATGAGACTCGCACGCACCGAGCCGATGTCCTTAACGCCCTGCATATAGAGCATGTAAGCAAAAAACGAGCCGATAACCACGAACACCGCAAGCGCCTCGACGCCGGCGGCGTCGAGCGCCGGCATATGCGCCCAAGGCTGCACGAAGACGCACGAGACCACGCCCGCCGTGAGCATTGCCGAGCCCGTGACGATGGGGCTGCCGTATTCGGGCAGGATCTTGGCGGGAATCACCGCCATACACGCGGCGCTGACCGCACACATAAGACCTGCTGCCAGGCCAAGCGGCGAGATATTCAGGCTGGTGGGGTCGCCGCCGGTGGCGATTAAAAAGGTTCCACCCAGAGCCAGGCCAATGCCGATGACTTCGCGAGTACGCGGCATACGGCAATCGATCACGCAGGTGTAGCCCATGATGATAACAAGCTGCAGGCACTGGAGCACCGTCGCGGTTCCGGCATTGGTCAGGCGCACGGCCGAAAGATAGCAAAACTGGTTGAACAGCAGGCCAAAGGCGGTAAAGAGCAGCAGCTGCTTGCAATCGGCGGGTGTGGTCCAGAGCTTAATCAGGCGCTCGCGGTCGCGCGTAACAACCACGGCCATAAAGAGTAGACCGGCGAGAATCTGACGCACGCTCATAAGCCACAAGGTATCGACGTGGTAGGTATCGAACAGAAAACTCGCGCTGGTGCCCGAGAAGCCCCAAAACGAACCGCCCACCAGCGTAGCCAAGACGCCCGTGATCATCTTGCGCGTCGAAGCGCTGTTCAGACGCCCGCGCCAGGCGCGGCGGGTGCTACGGCTGAGCTCGTCGGTGCCCTCGGGCACATCAATGTTCGATATATCGGTCATCGGCACCGAAGCCCCTGCGCCTTCGACCTGCTCGACACACTCTTTGCTCATTCCACTCCCCCGAAACAGTCTGGAAACAATTCGGCTTACCTTACCACGGCGAAGTCACCAGCTGGAGGCTTGTCCGCTTATCGGTAGGACAATTCCGCAGGCGTCTTTCCATAGCTCGATACCGCAATGGCCTTGCATTATGCGACAGCCAAATCGCGGCAGCAGGCTCTTTTGAAATGGATACGACAAAGCCCCCGAATTCCACAATGTAAGCGATTTTTAAAAATGTTCTTGCCACCGAGTTCAGGCTCCGTTATATTATCCCTTGCGCGCTTGCGCACCCTTGATCGGGCGTTTAGCTCAGGGGGAGAGCGCTTCCCTGACACGGAAGAGGTCAGAAGTTCAAATCTTCTAACGCCCACCAAATGTTCGCAGCTCAGAGGCTATGTCCTCTGGGCTGTTTTGTTTTATGTCGCCAAATCCGCTGGCTGCTCCAACCGCCCAAGCAACCACCCTGCCCATGCACAAAACCGCGTCAATAGCCACCGAGGCCGAGGCCAACGCGTCTCGAACCCATCCAAGCCGCAACTCCTCAGCAAAACGCCGCGATGTCTGCGCCCTGCGGTATCCTTGAGCCACTTACACCTACAGCACCAAGGAGCCACCATGCGCACCGAGCTCGATGTCCCCTTTTCGCACAAAGAAGAAGCCAAGGCGCTGGGCGCCAAATGGGACCGGACCAAGAAGATCTGGTATGTGCCCAGCGGCGTCAACCCCGAGCCCTTTGCCGAGTGGCTGCCCGGTGTTGACCGATCCGACCCCTCAGCGCCGTATATATATCTAGTACTGGGCAAGCGCGAGTGCTGGAAGTGTCACAAAGAAACCTCGGTCGCGGCCTTCGGCATTCCCTATCGAGCCGATAACGACGAGAGCATCGCCATCGCGCACGCGCCCAACGAAGCCGGGCACATTGCCATCGACACGGCCAACGCCAACGCACTCGCCATCGTGCCCGCTCTTGGCTGCGTGCCGGGCGAGATCCGCGACTACCTTCATAAGCGCTGCGGCTACAAGCCCGTAGGCGCGCGAGCCTCCAAAGCCCCGTCGCCCGGCAACACGTGCACCAGTTGCGACGCGATGCAAGGCAGCCGCTATCTGTTCGAGGAGCCCTCGTCCCCGTTTGCCCTCACTGCCATCAACAAGCTGCCGGCACTGGAGTTTATACGCGTCGAAGTTGCCGGCGTCTTTGGCGTCCCGGCCACGCGTACCGACTTTGACCAGGCGCTCTTTACCTGGGCACGCGACCATCACGCCGAGTTCCACAAGCAACTCGGTGAGGGGATTTATTTGTAGAGGCAAAAGACACTCGCAGCCAACTCCTCTGCATCACCTATCCCTCGTCGCCGGCGTCGTACACGATATCGAGGCCACAAACAGGGCATTTCTCCGAATACACCGGCATATGAACGCCTGTCCGTTTTCTCACTTCGTCGCTAAGTCTGTCGCGCGCATCGATGAACCGAATGTCGAGGCACGGTATTTGCGAACCGCAGCAAGGACAGGCGACAGCAAACGACCCGCAATCAACTTCTATGCCCGGAAACATGTTGTTGTCAATAAGGGCACGCGGCAGCTTTCCGTACTTCCCCATCGCAATATCGCCTCGCCAGCTCACGCTCGCTCCCTTCCCGTTATTCAAACCAGGAAGAGCATGCACCAGCAAGTGCGCGTGAGATTGCATTGCCACGCGATCCGATCAAACAACACGATCTTAAAAGACCGCCAAAGCCAAATACGCTAATACGGCAGAAGGCCCGCCTTTTCACGCTTCTTTTCCGAGTGATCGAACTCAATGCGATGGGCCTCAAGAAACACCGTATTGGGTCCAAACCATCCGTTTTCGAGCTCGAACCGCTCAACAAACGCAAGGCCGAGCACCTTATAGCTCACCTCGGTTGCAAGTATGACTCCGACTGGGACGCCACATTCCATGCAGTTGAGCATTTTACGGTTGTGATTCTGGTCTCGAAAACCAACGGTGCCCGGCGCTTGAACCGAGTACTTAATGACCCACGTACCGTCATCCAAATAGAGCGGAGGCACATCGTTGATGCTCTCGGTTTGCCGCTGGCGCGCTTGTACCCCACTACCCCACTCCCCTGTATACTGATGTAGCACGTGTTTCGTCCGGGCTTGTTTGGGCCGGATTGTTCATGGGAGGGTCTTATGGCTGCTTCGAATCCGCCTAAGGGGAGCGTTTCTTCTTCGTCCATTAAGCCGGTGACGCGCAAGGCCGTGCGTTGCCAGCGCGAGGTCGCTTGGCTTGTCACGCAGGCAGCGGGCAGGCTTGTGGCGACCACTCAGGACGTCAATGCGCCTACGCCGAGCTTTGTGTTAGCGGCGGCGCTGGATTTTGTGCGCCAATTGGAGCTTGCCGCACAGGATGCCAGCGGCCACCTCGACTACCAGAATGTTATGGCGCCCGACCTGCAAACGTTCTGCCACATGGCCAAGTTGCCCGCCGCGCCCAATGCGCTTTCGGACGCAGGCTACATGTTTACGCTCTCGGGCGCGGACCTTATCCGCGACATCTATGCATACTGCAGCGAGCTCGCCGAGCGCAGCGTCTTTGGCGCGGCTGAAGTCAAACCGGGATATGTCATCAAGCTGGTTCTTAGGCTGTTCTTGATGAATGGCACCGCAGATATCAATGCCAAAGTCGGAGAATAGCAGTGGCACCGGGTCGGGAAGACAATCCCGGCCCGGTGCCACCTAATATCATTTGTTGCCGTTGGCTTTACGCCGCCGCGAACACTCCCAAGCCCGTTCCGATGATGCAGATCGCAAAGATGCCCAAGATGATCCAAATGGTCTTGACGCCCTTTTTGTACAGGGCGACGCAGGCAAAGGTTGCCAGCAAGGGCAGCAGACCGGGGAAGATCGAATCGAACAGATCCTGCAGGACAATCTCCGAACCACCCACGTCAAAGGTCAAAGCCGTGGACAGCGAGACCTGTGCCGCAATCATGGCGCCGATAACGGTCATTCCGAGGACACCAGCAGCATGCGTCATGCGAGACATAAGGTTGTTCTCTTCGGACTGCTGCAAGAACTTGGTTCCCAGGTCGTAACCAAGATGGGCTGCGACGATACGCGTTGCAAAGTTAATCACCGAGTAGATGAGCGCGTACACGATGGGGCCGAGCGGGTTGCCCGTCGAAGCGATGCCAATACCAATGCCGGCGGCGACCACGCGGAACGTACCCCAGTAGAACGAATCGCCGATGCCGGAAAGCGGTCCCATGAGGCCGACCTTCATGGCGTTAATCGAGGACGTGTCGAAGTTCTTATCGGCAGCCGCCTGCTCTTCCATCGAAACCGTTAGGCCGGCTACAAACGGAAGCACATGAGGCGTGATGTTAAAGAACTCGGTATGGCGGTCGAGCGCCGCATAGTAATCGTCGTCGTTGGGATAGATCTTTCGCAGGGGCTTCTGAATGGTGTACATGAAGCCCATTGCCATCATCTTGTCGTACGACTGCGAGCACTGGCTCGTAAACTGGCGAAGGAACATGCTCCGATACATATCGGGAGTCATAATCGCGTCCTTCTTGGCCTCTTTGAGATCGGTGTTCTGGGTAGCCATTAGAAGTCCTCCTCTTCATCTTCGGCAACCGCCTGCGGACCGGCCGAGCCTTCGCGGAATGCCAGGAGCAGCGCAACGCAGATAGCGGCAGCGGCAACACCGATAACGTCCATCTTGAGGTAGATGACCATAATGAATCCCAGGAACAGCCAGGGAAGAAGCTTGTTATCGCCCATAGTCCTGATAAGAAGTGCGAAGCCGATGCAGACCATGACGCCGGACGCAACGTTGAGGCCATCCATCACAAACTGCGGAATCGCGTTGAGCGCATTGTTGATGAGGTCGGCACCAAAGAACAGCGAGCAAAACACCAGCAGTGCAGACGGAATGCCAATCGACAACGGAACGATGGTCAGATGGTACAGATTCGCCTTGGCAAGATCACGATTTGCCAGAGCGGTCTCAATCTTCTTGCAGGCAAAGGCACCCGGAACGGCGTAGCAGAAGTTGCGCCACACCTGAAGGAAGACGGAGACGGGAAGGGCGAGTGCGACGGCAGTTGCCGTGCCCGTACCCGTAATGACGGCAAACGCGCAGCCAAGCACGCCGGAGGCATAGACCTCGGGAGGAACCGCCGCGCCGACCATGATGGCGCCCATGAACATGGACTCCAAAGCAGCGCCGACGATAACGCCCTGCTGGACATCGCCAAGAATCAAGCCGACAAACAGGCTCGTAAACAGCGGACGACCAAGCATCGTAATGCCAAATAATTGCTCGTCCATGGACGCAATAAATGCGACCAGTGCAACTAGAAGATACTGGACAACCATTTCGATCAACCCCAGAAACAGGTCTGCAGGCGAGGCATTCTGCGCAGCTCGCCTGCAGACAACCGCAGCAATTTGAGAGGATTAGTAGTTCATCTGGTGATAGTAACGACGCGTGGTGAGCGGGTGGTTACGGACGTGCTCGAGATGGCAGCTCAGACGCTCGGTGATGGTGTAGGTGACCATCGGGGAGACGATCTTGCGGAACTCGGGGTCGCTGAACGGCAGCTCGACCTCGGCGGTGTCGAACTTGTTCACGCGGACATGGACGCTCTTCTCGTCGGCGAGCATGTGAGTGAAGTTGTCCACGCGGTCCATGAGCTTACGGGTGTCGTCCTCGCCGTAGAGCATGATGAGGCTCGTGCCCTCCTCGCACAGTTCGATGGTGCCGTGGAAGAACTCGGCGGCGTGGATAGACTTGGTCTTGATCCACTGCATCTCCTCGAGAATGCACATAGCGTAGTCGTAGGCCTCACCCCAGAGCATGCCGGAACCAATCACCATGTGGTAGTCGGTGTCCTTGAAGTCCTCGGCCATGGCGGCGCAGCGCTCGTCCTGAGCGTCCTTGGCCTTGATGAGGTACGGAGCGATGTTGCCGAACTCCTCCATGAAGGTGTCGTACTTGGGGAAGGCGCCGGCGTTCTTGAGGAAGCGGGCAACCAGCGTGATCTGGTAGGTATAGATGGCCTCGCACAGAACGTCGTCCTCGGCGAAGCTGAAGAACTTGTAATCGGCGTACTCGGTGGCCGGGGTGTTGTCGTTGGAGACATACATCAGCGTGCGGGCGCCCTGCTCCTGGCAGAACTTGGCGGCCTCGATGATCTCGGGGGTGGTGCCGGTGCGGGTGGAGAAGACGCAGACCGAGTCCTTGTTGAAGGTCTTGGGCGGGCATGCGAGGAACTCAGCGGCGATCTCGCAGTGGACGTCGACGTCGGCCGTGGTGGTCTCGACCCAATACTTCATCGGGAGCGTGTGGGCCCAGGTGCCGCCGCAGCCGATGAAGAAGATGTTGGAATAACCCTGCTCGCAGACCTTGTCCACGGCAGCCTCAATCTGAGGACGGAGAGCGAGGGCATCGCTCACAACCTTCTCGTAACGAGGCTCATCGAAATTGAACATCCCTTACTCCTAACTCACTTGGATGAACCCTTCATTCATCCCATGACGTTATAATACTTTATATAACTAACTATGCAAGAACTATTTCAGATTTTTTTGATTTTTCTTTAATAAAAAGCCCGCCGATCAAATGATCGACGGACATAGACATAGAGTATCGGCTCAATAAATACCGAACACCAGCATGTTTTCGGCTAAAAAACGTCCTTGGCAAACACCTTAGCGTCATTGGGAACCTGACGGATTTCGACGGCCACGCCATCGCCCAGGAGCTCTTGGATATGCTCGGCATCTTTCTCGGTCGCAAAGATTGCAGGGGTCGGATGAAGCGTGGTCTCAGGGGTCTTTCGGGTTCCACCCAGATTGATCTCTTTGATGTCTTTGCAACCCTTAGCGAGACGATAGACATCTTCAATCGTCTCAGTGATGATAAACAGCGAATACTTGTCGGTAACGCCGCTGTTGAGCGCCTCGATAGCAGCGTCAACATCCTTGATGACGAGTTTAACGCCGCTGGGGCGGGCGAGCCTCAAGGCCGCCTTCCTCATGTCGTCTTTTGCCACAGCATCGCTGGCAAGCAGGATGCAATCTACATCCAAAGCGTGAGTCCAGGACATGGCAACTTGGCCGTGAATCAGTCGGTAATCAACTCTCGTAAGCTTAATCATCGTTATCATCTCCGCACGTGATAAAGGAATGACAGGCGTGGCCCTTAGCTAGGGCTCGAACCAGAACTAACTAGAACTCTTCTTCCTCGGCGCCGGCAAGCATGTCCGCCGCCTCGCAAAGCTGAATAAACGGACGCGACCCCTCGACCGCGGCTTTGGCCTTGTCCGCATCCAGGGAATCCAGCTGTGTAACCATTTCCACCAGCAGCGGCAAGTTCATTCCGGTAATCAACGTAAACGATCCGGTGGTCTGTCTCTGAATGAATTCGTTGTTTACAGAGCCGCCAAAGATGTCAGTCACGACAAACCAAGAGTCGGCAGGGTCCCTCGTCTCCATCCATGCATCAATCAACGCCGCGACGTCCCTTGAATCGTCATCGACATAGGCGCACAGGCACTCGATTCGGTCGTTGGTGCCCATCAGAATCTCCAGAGAGCTTTTCATGCCTTGGGCGAGATAACCATGACTCGCTAGCAATATCTTATTCATAGTTCTCCAATACCAATAGGACGTACTATATTGTCATAACAAAGTATATTAGCAATCTGCCCTACGTGGTGTGTCTATTTTCCAAATCCGCGAACGGTAACAATTGGTCGGTAAACCGACCAATCTATCTCTAATTTACAAGTAGAACTTCAGTCGCTCGGTGCAGTACACCTGACGGGAGATGAAAAGCGGCTCGCCGCTTGGAGCATAACGTCTATCGACAAACAGAAGCAGCGAAGAGTCCAGCTCCACGTTAAGGTATGCCGCCTCGAGCTCGCTCGCATAGCAGACCTCGAGCGTACGCGTGTTGGGACCCATCTTGATCCCCTGGCGATCGAGTACCGCCATCAGCGAATCATCGAGGGATTCGTGCTCCAAAAAAGAAAGCGCAGCGGAATAGCTATTGGTTTCCAGCATCGTGGGCTTGCCATCCACAAGGCGCAGACGACGACTACGCAATACCTTTTGGGTATCGTCTACGCCCAGGAACTTCGCGTCTCGCAGGCTTGGGAAGTCCCAGCCCATTTCGAGAACCCTGGTAGACGCCTTTTTTCCCACAAGTTGGCACGAATGGGTAAAGCTCTCACGGTCGTCCGCGGCATACATCCGTGTGTCCGACGAAACGAACGTGCCCTTGCCGCGGGCTCTCTCAACAAGCCCAGCATCTTCCATTTCTTTAATTGCGGAGCGAACCGTTATTCGGCTCACACCAAATTGCTCGATAAGCTCCGCCTCGGTCGGGAGCTTATCTCCCGGACGGTACGTGCCGTTGGCGATCGAATCAGAAAGCGCACGGACAATCTGTTTGTACAGGGGGATAACGCTATTTGCTTCAACCATATCAACCATACCTTTGCAAGGAATCAGCAGTTTATAGATAGTTGATTTATATTGTATTAGATCTTTTTAGGAGTCCATATATTTCCTAAATGATTCGGTAAACGGGGTGTTATTTCACTTTAGCGGGGTGCAGCGGCTACCCGCGGCATGCGCCGTCAACCCAGCACAGCCGTCCACCAATATCGTTGCCAGTTCGCCGCAGAGCTGCGGCCCCATATGGGTATACTCTCGAGGATTCGACTCGATTCGCCCCCGCTGGGGCGTCAAAGGAGACTGCATATGCCCACCACCTCAACCGACCCGCGCGCCGCTGTTACCGCACTGCTGGTGCCCGGTACCATCTGTCACGGTTTTGCCGTCGAGCGCTGCGAGACCGTGCCCGAGCTCGACTCGGACGCCTACGTGCTGCGCCACACCGCATCGGGCGCTCGCCTGCTGTACCTGGCATGCGACGACGAAAACAAGGCCTTTGCCATTGGCTTCAAGACGCCGCCGGCCGATTCCACCGGCGTGTTCCATATTCTTGAGCACTCGGTGCTGTGCGGATCGGCCAAGTTCCCCGTCAAGGAACCGTTCGTGGACCTGATCAAGAGCTCCATGCAGACGTTCCTCAACGCCATGACCTACCCCGACAAGACCATCTACCCCGTTGCCACCACCAACGAGCAGGACCTGTACAACCTGATGGACGTGTACCTGGACGCGGTGTTCAACCCGGCCATCTATACCAAACCCACCATTTTTGAGCAGGAGGGCTGGCATTACGAGCTGGACCTGCCGGAGGGCGCCGAGGGCGAGGACGGCGACAGCTCCGCGAGCCTGCGCGAGGGCACGCTGCGCTATAACGGCGTGGTGTTCAACGAGATGAAAGGCGCGCTGTCCGACCCCATGAGCGTGCTGGACGACGCCGTCAACGCCGCGCTCTATCCCGACACCGCCTATGCGCACGAAAGCGGTGGCGACCCGCGCGCGATTCCCACGCTCACCTACGAGCAGTTCCTGGACACGCACGCGCGCCACTACAATCCTTCCAACTCCTACATCACGCTCTACGGCGACCTGGACGTGGACCGCGCGTTAGCCTTTTTGAACGAGCGCTACCTGTCGCAGCCGAGCGCCGCAAGCCGCCGCATGGACGCAGCCGTTGCCGCCGGCGAGGACCCGTCCACGCTGGCACCCAATCCACTGGGCGTGCAGGCGCCCGTGACCTGCGAGTATAAGCGCGTCGAGATGGCCACCACACCCGAGAACGCCTTGGTGGGCCTAGGCCTTGTGCTGGGCAGCGCGCTCGACCGCAAGCGCACTATCGCGGCGGACATCCTGTTCGAGGCGCTGCTGGGCTCCAACGAAGCGCCGGTTAAGAAGGCCATTCTGGCTGCCGGCTTGGGCGGCAACGTGGTGAGCTACACCGCTGCCGAGTGCCTGCAGCCCTACGAACTCATCATGTTGCAAAACGCGCAGCCCGGCGTGGCGCGCGAGCTGCGCCGCTTGTTCCAGGACGCCTGCCGCGACCTGTGCGAGCACGGCGTCCCGCGCGAGCGCCTGGAGGCCATCATCAGCAGCAACGAATACGACCTGCGCCAGCGCGACTACGGTATCGCCGACGGCGTGGCCATTGCGTGCGACGCGCTGAGCACCTGGCTCTACGATGACGACGCCGCGACGCTGGCGCTCAAGTACGGCCCGGTGTACGAGGAGCTGCGTGGTGAGCTGGACGGCAGCTACTTTGAGGACCTGCTGCGCGAGCTGGTGCTGGAAAACGACCATATGGCGCTGGTCGAGCTGGTGCCGGTGGATGCCGCCGAGGGCGCAGAGAGTGCCGAGGCCGCCGAGCTGACAGCCAAGCGCGATGCCATGACCGATGCCGAGCTGGCCGACGTGGTCGAGCGCACGGCCGTGCTGCGTGCCGCGCAGGAAGCCGAGGACACGCCCGAGGACAAGGCCACGCTGCCGCGCCTGCGTGTATCCGATATTGGCGAGGCGCGCCCCGAGCCGCCGCTCGTTGTGGACACGACTGCGCCCATCCCCTGCCTGCGTCACGGCATCCCCACCAACCGCCTGGCCTACGCCATGCAGTATTTCGACCTGAGCTGCGTCGCGTTTGAGGACCTGCCCTATGTAACGCTGCTCTGCCGCCTGCTCAAGCAGCTGCCCACGAGCGAGCACTCGGCCGAGGAGCTCGACAACTTGCTCGCCGGCAAGCTGGGCTTTTTGAGCTTTTCGACCGAGGTCATGACCCAGCCCGACGTGGACGGTGTGCGCCCCTACCTGCTGGTAAGCGCCGGCGCCCTGTCCGAGAAGATCAATGCGCTGGCAAGCCTGCCGCACGAGGTGTGGTCGAGCACGCTTTTGCTCGATGCCGACGCCGACCGCGTGCGCGACGTGCTCACGCAGATTCGCATTGGGCTTGAGCAGGGCTTTATCAACAACGGACACTCGGCGGCGCTCGGTCGCGCTATGAGCTACAGTTCGCCTTCGGCCGTGGTGCGCGAGCAGCTTTCGGGCGTGGACTTCTACCTGTTCCTGCGCGATCTGCTCGACCACTTTGACGAGCGCCTGGATGACCTGCGCGCCAAGCTTACCGAGCTGGCAGGCCGCATCTTTGTGGCCGATGGCTGCCTGGCGAGCTTTACCGGCAGCGACGAGGACTTTAACGCGTACTGGGCCGCCGCGGGCGATCTGGGGCTGGGCGCTGGCGACGGCGCCGATGCCGGCCGCGACGCGCTCGTGGTGCCGACGCCGTGCGACCGCCACGAGGCTTTTGTCATCCCCAGCGACATCTGCTTTGCGGCAAGCGCGTGCGACCCGCGTCGTCTGGGCATTGACGTGACAGGCACTTGGGCCGTGGCTGCCAACGCGCTCTCCTACGACTACCTGTGGAACGAGATCCGCGTGAAGGGCGGGGCGTACGGCTGTGGATTCCGCGCGGCAGGTGAGCGTCAGGCGGCGTTCTACACCTACCGCGACCCGGCAATCGACCCCTCGATTGAGCGCGTGGAGCGCGCGGGTGCATGGCTTGGCAGCTTTGAGCCCGACGAGGCCGCCTTTGAGGGCTTTATCGTGAGCTGCGTGAGCGGCATGGACGCGCCGGTGAAGCCGTACGCGCTCACCAAGCGCCGCAACACGACCTACCTGGCCGGGCTTGACCCGCATGCACGCGAGGAGCGCCGCGCCCAGATGCTCGCCGCCACGCCCGGTGAGCTGCGCTCGCTCGGCACCGACGTGACGCGCATCGCAGCCGAGTCGCCCACCTGCGTCTTTGGCGGCCGCGACGTCATCGCAAAGAGCAACGCCGGCTTCAACGTAGTCGACCTGCTGGGCTAGCCACAGCAAGCAAAACCACCACAAAGGGGACAGGCACCTTTGTGGTGGTTTCGACATTTGCCCAGATAAAACCTGCCAAAATAAACCTGTCCCTTTTTGGTAGGTTTGGGGGAGGGGGCTAGGATGGATAAGGCTGAGTTGCGGCGGGCGGTAATTGCTCGGCGCGATGCGATTGATTTGGATGTTCGGAAGGCAAAGTCTGCTGTCATTTGCACGCGGCTGGTTGAGCTGCTGGGCCGCTTGGATGCCGCGGCGCCGCGCACCGTTGCCGTCTATGCCGCGATGGGTTCCGAGGCAGACCCTGCCGCGTTTGCCGCTGCGGCCGCCGCGCGCGGCTGGCGCGCAGCCTATCCGTGCATGCTCTCGGCAGCCGAAGCCGCAGCTTGTGGCCAGCGTATGTGCATGCGGGCAGTTGCCGCCGACGATGCGTCCGCGGCTCCGTTTATCACTCATCCCACGCGAACCTTCGCTGCCGCGGACATCGGCAGCAACCGCTTCCCCATCGTGCCTGCCGAAGCACTCGACATGATTGTTGTGCCGCTCGTGGCCTTCGACCAAACCGGCGCGCGCCTGGGCTACGGCGGCGGCTGCTACGACCGTTACCTGTCCATGCTCTCGCCCGCATGTCAAATCGTCGGCATCGCCTTTGACGAACAGCGCATCGACCACGTCCCCACCGACGTCCACGACCTGCCGCTGCCCAACATCGTCAGCGCCTAAATGTCGTTGTATCGCACCCGCAAGATAAGCGTGGAAAAACTCCCACTTTGGGACTGTTCGGGGGCAAAAAACGGGAGATTATCCACGCTCATTATACAAACGTCCGATAATCCACGCTCGCATGTCTGAAAATCCACGCTCAATCAACGCGCGTCCAGATTTCCACGCTCGTGTGTCCGATTATCCACGCTCGTGCAGCTTAACGCCCCGCAACCGCCTCAACATGCACGCGGCACGCCGGCAACTTTGAGCTTGCGATCGAGCTTTACCGGATCCCTCAGATCATCCCAGCACAAGCGCACGATCCTGCAGTTATCAAGCAGCGAAAGCCTCGACTCGCGCTGGCGCTCATCAAACTGCGCCTTTGCGAGCTTGCCCTCCTCCGCTGCCTTCTCGCTTTTAACGAATCCGTCAAATTCCCCGATGATCAGCCGATCTTCCACGCGCCACAAGTAGTCGACGCGATACGGCCGTCCCGGCTCAACCGGGTCGAACAGCTCAATTTGCAGCTCCGGCGTCTGCCAGCCGCGCTCGATCATCAGGGCGCGCGCCTTGGACTCGCCACCGCTTTCCGACAGGCCATCGGCATACCGTGCAACCCTGCGCGCCGTCACAACACCGCGACGATTTAAGCCAAGCTTGTTGACTGCCTCAACGAGATGCTCCTTCGACAACAGCTGCTCATGAAGCGCCGAGTCCGCAATGATCAGTCCCTCGACAAACGATGCATCGACCAGGCAATCCGTAATCGTTTGATCGATATCGGTCACGGCAATGTCCATCTGGGTGGCCCGTGTTTGACGAACATAACGATGGCGAACGACCTGAGAGCCCGGCGTCGTTGATTGTGCCGGTGCCACGGCGATATGGATGTGCGTCAAATTGGTATGCGAAACCGAAAGGCCATAGATAACAGCCGCCGTATAGGAGCAAAACGTCCAGTCGGGATGCTTTTGCGCAAGGGCCCGCACCCGATGCAGATAACGCTGTCGAAACTTGAGTTCGGACCAATATTCCGGACGCGCATACAGCCCTGGCATGACCGCCTCGAGACTTCCCGCCGCCACCCGTCGCTCAATCTGCTTTGCCTCCGCCGCAGTTCGCGCGTACACGCAGCTCATCTGCTGTTCGCATGCCTTAATGTGACCTGCAAGTCTTTGATTCGCCGTCATGTTTGCCATGTCGCCTCCAAACTCTTGGAACGGCGCCAACGTACCAGACGGTTTCATGCGAAGTCTGACCAAATGCTGTCCAGCAGCTGACCAAATGCTTGACGGTTTTGGACGTTTTAGGCCAATGCTCTATATCCGCAGGTAGAGCGGTTGTCCAGAGATCCCTGTCTCCACATCTTTATGCCTCAAAAGCCGTCGATTTCCTTAAAAGAAAATATGCTGTGGCTCGAAACTACCTAGTTTGCGATGCTGTCCGTAAACACTCGACGCGTGGTGCTGCCGCCTACGACAGCCGCAGAAAAATCGAGCGTGGAAAATCTCCCACTTTGGGCCTGTTCCTCGACCAAAAGTGGGAGATTATCCACGCTCATTCAACATGCGTCCGATTATCCACGCTCGTCGCGTAGCGGCCACGGTAACCGCCGCAGCCACAGCCACGACAGCGGCCTAGTGCTCCTCGCCAGCGCGGGCCAGGTCGTAGGGCGTGGTCTGGTAGACGTAGTAGTTGAGCCAGTTGGTGTAGAACAGCTGAGCCTGACTGCGCCAGACGTTACGCGGCTCGGCCGTGGGGTCATCGCCCGGGAAGTAATGTGCCGGCACCTCAGGATTAAGCCCGCGCTTCACGTCGCGCTCGTACTCCAGGCGCAATGTGTCGGCATCGTACTCGGGATGGCCAAAGACAAAGAAACGGCGGCTGTCGGTCGACTTGACGATGTATAGGCCTACCTCGTCGGACACGGCCACGACCTCAAGCTGCGGCTCAGCCTCCACGTCCTCGCGGCGCACATCGGTGTTGCGCGAATGCACGGCATAGAAGCGGTCGTCGAAGCCGCGGACCAGCGGGCTTTGCGGCTTCACCAGATAATGCTCGAACACGCCGCTCGCCTTTGCCGGCAGGTCGTACTTCTGAATGCCGTAATGGTGATACAGGCCAGCCTGCGCGCCCCAGCAAATGTGCAGCGTAGAGTGCACGTGCGTAGTGGACCAATCCATGATCTGGCAGAGCTCGGGCCAGTAGTCGACCTCCTCGAACGGCATCTGCTCCACCGGCGCGCCCGTGATGATCAGGCCGTCGTAGTGGATGTCGCGGATGTCGTCGAATGTGCGGTAAAACGTCTCCAGGTGGCCGGCGCTCACGTGCGTGGCCTCGTGCGTCTTGGTGCGCAGCAGGTCCACCTCCACCTGCAGCGGCGTGTTGGAGAGCTTGCGCATGATCTGTGTCTCGGTGGCGATTTTGGTGGGCATGAGGTTGAGGATGAGCACGCGCAGCGGACGGATGTCCTGGTGCAGCGCGCGGTACTCGGTCATGACAAAGATGTTCTCGCTCTCGAGCTGCGCGGCGGCAGGGAGGGCGTCGGGAATGCGAATGGGCATGGATGCTCCTTACGAGTCAGTTGCAGCTATGGTACAACGAGCGGCCCCATCCGCGCGAGCACATCGCCCAGCGATGCCGTCAGCGGCCCAAATCACTCCAAAAGTAGAGATTAAGGCATGTCCCAAAAATCTACGGCGCTTTAGCCTAGCAAAGTGGCAGCAGGACGCTACAATGGTTCGACGCGAAAAACTCGGCCGAAAGGATACATATATGTACCAGACGCGTAAGATCGGTGTGGTCGGCCAGGGCCACGTAGGAGCACATGTCGCCAATAGCCTGCTTATGCAGGGCATTGCCGACGAGCTGTACCTGTGCGATATCAACGAGGCCAAGGTGACGTCCGAGGTCCAGGACCTGCGCGACTCCCTTTCGTTTGTCCCGTACAACACCAAGATCGTCAACTGCTACGACCACTACGAGGAGCTGGCCTGCTGCGACGTCATCGTCAACGCCGCCGGCAAGGTCGCGCTGGCCGCTGGCAACCGCGACGGTGAGCTGTTCTTTACCACCGACGCCGCCCGCACCTTTGCCAAGCGCATCGTCGACGCCGGCTTCGACGGCATCTTCGTGAGCATCTCCAACCCCTGCGACGTCGTGTGCACCGAGCTGTGGCACCTGACCGGCTACGATCCCAAGAAGATCATCGGCTCGGGCTGCGGTCTGGACTCCGCCCGCCTGCGCACCGAGATCTCCAAGAAGGTCGGCGTGAGCCCCAAGTCCATCGACGCCTACATGATCGGCGAGCACGGCTTTAGCCAGCTGGCCGCCTTTAAGGCAGCAACCATCGCCGGCAAGAGCCTCAACGAGCTTCAGGCCGAGAACCCCGACAAGTACGCCTTCGACCACATGGAGGTCGAGGAGCTCGCGCGCAAGGGCGGCTATGTTACCTACCAGGGCAAGCAGTGCACCGAGTACGCCGTCGCCAACTCCGCCGCGCGCGTCTGCGCCGCCGTTCTGCACAACGAGCACGCCGTGCTTTCGGCCTCTACGCTCATGACCGGCCAGTATGGCGAGGAGGGCATCTTCACCTCCCTGCCGTGCGTGATCGGTGCCGAGGGCGTCGAGGAGGTCTACACGCTAGACCTGTCCGAATACGAGATCGAGGGCTTCCACAAGAGCTGCCAGCACATCCGCGACAACATCGCCCAGCTCGACTGGTGGGATGCCGAGGCCTACGACGCAAAGTAGGCAGTACGCTGCCGCAACCTTGCGAATCTAAACGCGATACTAAGCGGGCCGCGCCGGAAATCCCCGGCGCGGCCCGCTTTTTTGACTCACGCAGTGCCCTTGCGAATCGAAGGTGAATGCTTTTCCCGGTACCTAGTACTGCTCGACGCCCATGTAGCGGCGGAACTCGGGGCTGTGGTCGAAGACCTTGCCGCGGGCGGCGCGCAGCTCGCAGCTCATCGCATAGAAGAAGATCGGCTCCAGGAACGAACGCACGCTAGCGGGCACCTCGCCCACGCCGTACTCAAGCGCATCGAGCACCATGAGCGTGTCGGTGTGCGTGTTGAGGAACGCAAGCGCGCGCTCCTCCATGGGGCGGCACTCGCCTGCGCCGAGCTGCACAAAGTAGAACACGCCGGGCTCGGTGGCCTCGAAGGGGCCGTGGAAGTACTCGCCGGAGTGGATGTAGCAGCAGTGCTGCCACTGCATCTCCATGAGCGAGCAGATGGCCATGGCGTAGGTCTGGCTAAAGTTGGGGCCGGAACCCAGGATGTAGAAGAACTTGTGCTGCTGGCAGAGCTCGGCAAAGCGGGCGCCCAGCTCGGCGTTGACCTTCTCGCGGGCGGCAGGCAGCAGCGCGTCCATCTGCTTAAGGCCTTCGTACATGTCGGCGAGCGCCTCGTAACCCTCCTGCTGGTCGAGCAGCTCGGCAGCCATCAGAACGCCGATGCCCTGCGGGACCTCGGCCTGCGACACGCCCTCGCCCCAGGGGTAGACCCAGGTGGTCCACTTGCCGTTGTCGATCTTGGAGCCCTCGCAGTCGGTCATGGCAACGACCTCGGCGCCGGCGGCCAGCGCCATCTCGCAGCCGTCGACGACCTCCTGCGTGTTGCCGCTGTGGCTGCAGGCGATGACGAGCGACTTCTCGCCGAGGCTCTTGGGGGCCATCAGGCAGAACTCGCGCGCGGTGTAGACCGTGGAGGTAAACGTGGTGGCCTCGCGCTTGAGCAGCTCGTTGGCCGGCATCAGGTCGATCATCGAACCGCCGCAGGCGATCCAAAAGACGTTCTCGATCTTACCCTTGCGCTCGATGATTTCCTGAACCAGATCATGTGCGTTCATACTGATGTTCCTCCTTGTGTGGCACCTTTAGACGACAGCTTGTACCTGCGGTCGTTCTATGTTGTCCTATTTATACCACGCAAGCTATCGCTCGGAAAGTCATTTCGGCAAATTTGTTCTATGTTGTTCTATCTATGAACGTTAGATGTCGAACACGTAGCGCGAGCCCACGATCTTTTGGCGACCGAGCAGCAGAGGCTGCTCATCAAAATCGGTAAAGTACGCCTCCATGTAGAAGAGCGGCTCGCCGATCGGAACCTCGAGCAGCGGGGCCGCCTGAGCATCGGCAAGCGCAATCTCCACCGTGCAGGGATCGGATTTGAGCGGCGAACGACCCGAATGCTCGGCAACAAGCGCAAAGATCGAATTGTCGGTAAGGTCATCGTCGGCCAGTGTTTGCAGATACGGATGGTCGGCAAGCACAAAGGCGTTGTTCTCGAGCATGACGGGGACGCCGTCGGCCGTACGCACGCGCTCGACCACGATAAGCTCGCAGCCGGGCTCCACGCCAAAGAATGCCGCATCCTCGTGCGTTGCCGCGACCACCGTGCGCGACACCAGGCGCGCGCCCGGCACCATATCGTTTGCAACGCAGCCATCGGTAAAGCTCTGAACATCGCCTTTCTGGACAATCTTGCGCTTGAGCTTGGGAGCGCACACAAAGGTACCCCTCCCCTGCTGGCGGCTAAGATACCCCGCGCGCGACAGCTCCTCGATGGCGCGGCGCACGGTGATGCGCCCCACGCCGTAGGACTTCGCGAGCTCCATCTCGGATGGAATGCGCGAGCCGGTCGGATACACGCCGCGCGAGATCTCGCCCTTTAGGTCGTCCATAACCTGCTGATACAACGGCACGGCGGGCACCTCGGCGCGCTCGGAACGCTCGGTTTTGCTCTCGGTTGCCATAGTTTACGCTCCATCCCGCGCATGCTCGGACTCAAACTCTTCAATTGCCGCCATAAACTGCTCGCCAAAGGCGTCGGCCTTTTTCTCGCCAATGCCGTTGACCTGGATCAGCTCGTCGCGCGTCTGCGGGCGCAGGCGGCACAGGCCGCGCAGGGCCTTGTCGGAAAAGACCATGTACGGCGCCATCTCCAGCTCGGTCGAAATCTCCTTGCGGAGGGCACGCAGGCGCTCGAACAGCTCGGCATCGTCGCCCACGCGCGGGCGCTGATCCAGCTCGGCCTCCTCGCGCAGCAGATCGACGGCGCGGCGGGCGCGGGCCGAGGCCTTGCGCTTGGACGCGCGACGCTTAACGGTAAAGGCAAACGCCTCATCCTCGACCTCGGCGGCACGCGGGCCCAGCCCCACGACCGGGTACTGCCCCTGCGAGGTGGCCAGATAGCCGCGGCCGCACAGCTGGCCGATGATATCCTTGATGCACCCGACCGATTCGCTCGACAGCTCACCGTAGCCGCGGTCCTCGTCCAGATGCATCTGGCGAATGCGCTCGGTGTTGCCGCCGTGGAGCACATCGGCGATCAGCGACTTGCCAAAGCGCATGGGACGCGTGGCCACATAGCGCACAGCGGCGCGGGCCATATCGGTGACGTCCTCGACGTCAAACTGCGTGAGACAGTTGCTGCAGTTGCCGCAGCCCTCGGCGTCGTCTGCCGTGCCGCCCGCGGCGGCTGCCGCATGCTCGGCCGCCGCCTCGTCGCCAAAGTAGCGCAGCATGTATTCGCGCAGGCAGCCGGTGGTATTGCAGTAGCCCTCCATCTGGCTGAGCAGGCGATAACGGTTCTGGAGCGCCCACGCGCGCTGCTCGTCGTCAAGCGCCTCGTCGGCCGCATCGCCGCGGTCGATCAAAAAGCGGCGCATGCGAAAATCGTTACCGTTCCACAGCAGATGGCAGCTGGCCGGATCGCCATCGCGGCCAGCGCGGCCCGCCTCCTGGTAGTATGCCTCGATGCTCTCGGGCACGTTGTTGTGAATCACGTAGCGCACGTTGGGCTTGTCGATGCCCATGCCAAAGGCGTTGGTAGCAACCATCACCTGGATGTCGTCGTCGATAAAGGCACGCTGACTCTGGCGGCGGGCGTCGTTGCCCATGCCGGCATGGTAGCGGCCCACGCGAATGCCGCTGGGGCCCAGTGCCTCGGCAAGCTCCGCGGCCAGCGCGTCGACCGTCTTGCGGGTCGAGCAATACACGATGCCGCTCTCGCTCGAATGCGCGATCACGTAGTCACGCACCCACGCGGCCTTGGCCTTGTCGCCCATCTCCTCGCAACCAAAGTAGAGGTTCTTGCGATCAAAACCCGTCACCACGGTCGCCGGGTTTTGCAGGCCGAGCATTTGCTGGATATCGGCGCGCACGCGCTCGGTCGCCGTGGCGGTAAACGCCGCCACGATCGGGCGCCGCGGCAGCGAATCGATAAACTCGCGAATCTGCAGGTAGGCGGGACGGAAATCCTGGCCCCATTGGCTTACGCAGTGGGCCTCGTCAATGGCCACGAGTGGAACGCCAATGCCACCTTCGGCCGCAGCTTCCTGCGCAAAGGCTAAAAAGCGCGGCTCGAGCAGGCGCTCGGGCGCCACATACATAAGCTGATAACGGCCCTCGCGCGCCCGCTTGAGCACGGTATTTTGCTGAGCCGGCGTAAGGCTGGAGTTGAGATAACTGGGGCGCGCACCCGCCGCGAGCAGTGCGCGGGTCTGGTCCTCCATAAGCGACAGCAACGGGCTCACCACAAAGGTGATGCCGGGCAGCATGAGTGCGGGCACCTGGTAGCAAATGGACTTGCCGGCGCCCGTGGGCATAACGCCGAGCGCATCGCGGCCGGCAAGGATCGCATCCACCATGCGATCCTGTCCCGGGCGAAACGAGGTGTAGCCAAAATAGGCGCCGAGCGTGTCGAGCGCCATCTGCTGCATGCTATCGGTCATGGTTTCCTAACGTCAGAATCATCTGCCGCCGATTATACGCCGCCACGCGGACCGGCGTCGCCCGGCTCTCAGCCACGCTCATTCTGCGGGTAGTCATTGGGGACGTTCTTGAATGACTGGCCGTTTAAGAACGTCCCCAATGACTAGTCTCTTGACAAGCGCGGAAACGTCGCTGGCTGGGTATGGGTCAGCGAAAACGCCCCTAAGCGAGCAAGGTGACGTGAAAGAGGAGGGAAGCGTACTTCGGTACGCGACCGACGATTGAACGTCAGATTGCCGCTTAGGGGCGTTTGCAGCGTCGACAGGTCCGTCGTTCGTCAGAACGGCGGAACCAGCCCGAACCAACCCTACATAACCATAACGTAGCGCGATCCCACGTAGTACTGCTTACCCATCAGGACCGGCTCGCCATTGGGACCGGTAAAGCTGGCACGCAGGTTGAGCAGCGGATCGTGCGGAGCAATGCCCAACTCGGCCGCCTGCTCGGTATTGGCACGAACGGCCTCGACCGTGCGGTAGCCAACCGAGACAATCGGCGTTCCGCCAACACGCTCGACCTCGGCAAAAATCGACTTGTCCTCAAGATCGGCCGTCAACAGCTCACGGTAGGCGTCAAACGGCACAAAGATGTTCTCCTCAAAGATGGGCTCGCCGTCGGCTGTACGCACGCGCTTAATATGCAGCAGCAGCGCGTCCTTTTGCAGGCCAAAGAACTCCATCTCGTTTTGACGTGCCGGCACAATCTGGCGATCGACCACATGTGCGCCCGCCTTCATGCCGTTGTCGGCACACAGCGCGGTAAACGTCTGCAGCGTCGAGGCGTGGAACTGGCGGTTGATGTGCGGCGTGGAAACAAAGGTGCCACGGCCCTGCTGCTTAACCAGGTAGCCATCGGAGCACAGCTCCTCGACGGCGCGGCGCACCGTAATGCGGCTCACGTCGTACTGCTCGGCTAGCTCAAGCTCGGACGGAATACGCTCCTTGGGTGCATAAACACCTTTCTCGATCGCATCCTTGATCTCGTCGTAAATCTGCTGGTAAAGCGGTGCATTTTTGGGCGCAGGCATATCTAATCACTCTTATCGAAATATTGAAATAACTAATACGTATATAACGTCTAGTTTCATGTTACCTCATATTGATAAAACGATACACCCTCCCTACCAAAAAGCGACAGCTTCATTTTGGCAGGTTTTATCTGGGCAAACGAGAGCCTCCCGAAAGCAGCGAGGCTTTCGGGAGGCTCAAGCGGACAGGATTGCGCCAGGCCGGCAAAATGCCAAAACCCTACTTACCGTCGTCCTGCTGCAGGCTGTCCTGCTCGCTGAGGCGCGCCTGCCTGCTGGCCATGCGTGCGGGCTTGTCGGGATCGGGAACGGCCGTGGGCATGGGCTCGTCGACATGACCGCCCCACCAGCCGCCCACAAAGTTGAGCGTGTGGAACACATTGATCACGGCGCCGGGATCGATGTCGCACACCAGCTTGATAATGTCCTGGCTCTCGTAAGTCGAGACAACGGCGTGCAGCAGGTACATCTTTTCGCGGCTGTATCCGCCGATGACCTCGGCGCAGCTAATACCATGCTGAAAATGGTCAACATAGGCGGTCATGACCTCGTCCGCCTTACGCGTCGTGATCTGCAGCGTCACGCGGTCGTAGCGACGATAGAAGCTGTCGATGGTCTTGGTCGAAATAAACTGGAACACGATGGAGTACGCCGCCTTGTCCCAGCCAAACATAAAGCCAAAGATCGCTAGGATAAAGCAGTTAAAGCCAAAGATGACGCCCCAGATGGTCTTGCCCGTGTGGTTGGAAACCCACAGCGCGATAAAGTCGGTACCGCCGGTGGATGCGCCGGACTTAAGCGCGATGGCAGCGCCCAGACCCGAGACCACGCCGCCAAAAATGATGAGCATAATCTTGTCGCCCAAAAACGGTGCGAAGTGAAAGACGTTGAGGAACAGCGATGAGAGCACGACCTGCATCATCGAGAAGATGACGAAGCGCTTGCTAATGCCGCTCCAGCATAGGAGCGCCACGGGAATGTTGAGCGCGAGCATACCGAGCGAGATGTCGATGTGAACGCCGCCGAGCGAGGTAACGCGGTCGAGCAGGACCGCGACGCCGGTGAGGCCGCTCGGAAGCAGGTCGGCGGGCTGAATGAATGCCTGGATCAGAAATGTCTGGAGAACGGCGGAAATTGTGACCGCCACTGCAGTAATGGCGCGGCGGACGATGGTGAGACGGCCGAGCACGAGCACTCGGTCCGTGAGCTGATCGATGGCGTTCGCCACGCGGGCTCCTTTCGAAGGCAAATCTAGTTGTGAGGCATGTCGGCGATTGTAGCACGGAGCGTGCGAGGGCGCTTCAATTCGCCCTCCCTCGACAACCAAAACGGGACCAGCAACCCCACGACCAAAGGCCCAAATTACAAGTGAGTAGACTTTTTACGATCTGCAGAGCGCACCCAAAAACCGCCACCCCTGTGACCTGCGGTTTTACAAAGGAAGATATGCATTGTGCTCGGCCTGCGTCAAAAGGTCTACTCACTTAGCCCGAATCGAAGCCGAACGGATCAAAATCGAAACCAAATTGAGCCAGTCCACCGCAAAAAACGTTTGAACCCGTGCTTCTCGCGGCGGATTGACACTACAAAGCGGCCAAAATGTCGGTCAGATTATCGATAACGGCATCGGCTCGCGATTGATCGAGGTTGACGCCCTCGTGCGGACGCAGCGCCAGGACGCGGGCGCCGGAGCGCTTGCCAGCCTCGATCCCCATCGGCGAATCCTCGATAACCAGGCACTCGGCAGGCTCCACCCCCAGCGCCTCCATGGCGCGCAGGTAGATCTCGGGATCGGGCTTAAACGCACTGCACTCGTGGCCGCTGATGGTGTAGTCCAGCACGTCGGCGATACCGGCAATCTCCACCAGCTCGTCGATCAGCTCGCGATAGGACGAGCTCGCGATGGCACACTTCACGCCACGCTCGTGCAGCTTGCGCATCACCGGCTCCGTCTGCTCGTTGAGCAGCTCGGCATACGGAACGGGGTGGACCGGGCTGTAGACTTGCTTGTACTCCACGCGCAGACGCTCGCGCAGCTCAACATCGTCGGGCACCAGCGCCTCCCAAATGGCAGGCTCGTTAGACCCCGAAAGATCGGGGATCTCGTCAAAGTGGAACCCCTTCTCTTCCATAAACGCCACGCGACGACGGTTGTAGAACCACTCGGTATCGACCAGCACGCCGTCCATGTCAAACAGCACCGCCTTGATCATACGCATCTCCTCCCACCTGCCAAAAAGGGACAGGTTTATTTTGGTAGGTTTTATCTGGGGTTTTGTGACGCAACAGACACGCCCTCCCCAAAGCAAAAAAGGGGACGGGGCGCAAACCCCATCCCCTCTCAATCAACCCGTAAGGTCTACTTACTTGTGATTAGTAGGAAAGCTTCCACATGTAGCGACGCATGGTCAGCGGGTGCTGACGGGCCTCGGCGATCTGGTTGCCGTACTCGCGCATAACGGCGAGGTGCAGCAGCGGGTTGAAGTAGGTGACGACGCTCGCGGGCACGGCGTCGGCCAGGCCGTAGTCCTTGGAGTCGATCAGAGCGACCTTGGCGCCCATGCGCTCAAGGAAGGTGAGGGCGCGGGCGTCCATCGGACGGGTAGCGCCATCGGACATGAAGAAGACGTAGGGCTTACCCTCGGTGGAAACCTCGAACGGGCCGTGGAAGTACTCGCCGGTGTTGTAGGCGGCGGCGTCGATCCACTGCATCTCGGTGAACAGGAAGGCGGCGTGAGAATAAGCCATCTTCTCGGAGGCACCGGAAGCCATGAAGTAGATCATCTTGTCGTCCTTGAAGTCCTCGGCGAACTTCTTGGCGAGCTTCTTGCAGTGCTGAGCGGCGTTCTCGCAGAGCTCGAAGACGTTGGTGAGGCCGGTGATCATGTCCTCGTAGTGGTCATAGCCCTCGGTCTGCTGAAGGATCTCGACAGCAAGAGCGATGGCGTAGCCGGGCTTCTCGCACTTGGCAGCGAAGTTGGCGTGGAAGCCGTGAACGATGACGTAGTCAGCGTCGACGGTCAGAGCGGAGCCAGCCTTGTTGGTGAGGGAGACGACCGGGCAGTTGTGCTTCTTGGCGGTCTTGTTGGCCTCGACGGTCTCGGGCGTGGAGCCACCGAGGGAGCAGGTGATCACGAAGGTGTGCTCGTTGACCCAGGAAGGCGTGTCGTAGTTGAACTCGTTAGCGGTGAAGATCTGAACGTTCAGCTTGTCCGTGTTGTTGGCCAGGAAGTACTTGGCGGGGTAAAGGTCGGACATGGAGGCACCGCAGCCGACGAAAGCGACGCTGTGGATCTCGTGGTTGGACAGGACGTCAGCGACGATCTGCTTAGGGAGGTTAAGGTCGATCTCGTACATCTGACACATTCCTTTCGATTTTTGCGGCGCCACATTGCCGGGCGCTCGCAGGGTTACCGTGGTTTGGACCGAGTCGCCGGCCCGTTAAGGATGCGACAAAGGGACTGTCCCATTGTCGCATTTTAGGGATGGAAGCCTGCCTGGGGTATGGGATGCCAGGCAGGCCCCCGGGGGAAAGCGGTTAGACGCTTGGTCGCGACTAGGCCAGGATGCCGGCCGCGGAGAGGGCGATGCCGCCCACGATGGCGATCACGAGAAGCCAACCGGTGTTGACGTTCTTCTTGATGAGCCAGTACATAAGGCCGGTGAGGCCAAGGGAAATCATCTGGGGCATCATGCCGTCCAGGATGTCCTGGATAACGACGGTGCCCTCAGCGAACTGCAGCGGGGTGGTGGCGCCGATCAGCGTGGCGATCATGCCGCCCACGGACATAAGACCCACGATGCCGCAGACATACATGAGCTTCTCCATGAGGTCGCCGCCCTGAAGCTTGCTCAGGTACTCGTGGCCGCCCTGATAGCCCATCTTGGCGGCGAACCAAGTAATCAGCACAGAGGGGACGATGGAGATGAGCATGGCCAGGATCGGGCCCATGATGGAGCCCTGCTGAGCCAGCTGAACGCCCAGGCCAAAGGCGATAACGCGGATGGTGCCCTGGAAGAAGGAGTCACCGATGCCGGAAAGCGGACCCATGAGGGAGGTCTTGACCGCGTTGATCGAATCGGGATCGAAGTTCTCGGGATCCTTGGCGTACTCCTCCTCCATGGAGGCGGTGAGGCCCAGGATAAAGGCGCTCGTCTGCGGGGTGCAGTTGTAGAACGCCATGTGACGGTGGTAAGCCTCTTTCTTAGCAGCGAGCTGCTTGGGGTCGGACTCGTCCGGATAGAGGCGATCGAGCGTGGGAACCATGCCGTAGAGGAAGCCCATGTTCATCTGACGCTCGTAGTTCCAAGAGGCCTGGATGGCCCAGGAGCGCCAGAAGAACTGGCTGACCTTCTTGTTCAGGGACACGTCCTTGGTTGCGGTTGCCATAGTGTGTTCCTCCTTAGTCTTCGTCGTCTTCGAGCGGATCGTAGTCGGAATCGACACCGGCGGCTGCATGGGAACCGTTGAACTTGAAGCCCATGAAGACGACAGCCAGGCACACACCGATCAGAGCGACCGCGATGACGGACAGGTTGAGGTAAGCGGCGAGCAGGAAACCGATGAACAGGAACGGAGTCATACCCTTCTTGATCATCATGGTGAGCAGCAGGGCCAAGCCGTAGGCGGTCATGATCTTGGTCGAAACGTTAAGACCAGTGGACAGCCACTCGGGAACCATGTTGACGATGGCCTGAACCAGGTCGGTGCCAACAAAAACGGCGAGGAAGATCGGCAGGAAGTACATGACGGCGTACAGACCGGAGCCGGCGCAGATGTGCATACGGTAGGCGGTCTTGAACTTTCCGTTATCGATCGCGCTATCTGCCACATGGGTGAGGGCGGCGATGATGGAACGGAACACGATGCCGAGAAGCTGACCCAGGACGGCGACCGGGATGGCGATCGTCATGGCGGTCTCGGCGGAAGCATCGGTCAGGCACGCAAAGGCAGCGGCCACGATGCCGCCCAGGACCATATCGGGCGGAACGGCGGCGCCGACCTGCACCAGGCCCATGGACACGAGCTCGACGGCGGCACCGACGGCAAGGCCGGTGGGCACATCGCCCAGCAGCAGACCGACGAGCGTAGCGCCAACGAGGGGCTGCTCGAAGTTAAGACGACCGAGCAGGCGGGAGTCCCACATGCAGAACACGCCGACGAGGCCGACGAGCACCGCACTGATGAACGTATTCATACCCTTCTCCTTTCAGTCAGGCAAAAGCCTGGTTGATTACAGCTTGGCGTCGATGTCGACGCTCTGATACGTAGGGGTCTGCTGAACATAGAGCTTGATGCCCATGTCGAGCAGCTGATTGACGTCGGCCTTCTGGGTGGCGTCGAGAAAGACGGAGCTGTCCTTGCCGCCGACCTGATCGGCACCGTCGTGGTTGGCGGTGGCGCCCAGGTTGATGGCGTCGAGCTTGTAGCCCTGGCAGAACTGCAGCATCTCGGCAGTGTTGCCAAAGACGAACATGACGCGCTCGCCGAGGGTGTTGAGCTTGTCCATCTTGGCGAGGGCACGCTCGACGGTGAAGACGTTCAGGCGCACGCCCTGGGGCTTGGCCAGCTTAAGAGCGCCCTTCTTGATGTCATCGTTGGCGGCGGCGTTGTCAACGACGATGATGCGCTCGGCCTGAACCTTGGTGGTCCAGGTAAAGACGACCTGGCCGTGCAGCAGACGGTAATCAAGACGTGCGAGGACGATCTTGGCGGGACCGGAGCTGTGACGGGACGCCTTGGCCTTCTTGGCGGGAGCCGCGGCAGCCTCGACCGGTGCGTTGGGGTTGGTCAGACCGGTGCGGGCCTCGTTGATGAGGGCTGCGAGCTCGGCACCCTTGACGGGGACGGGGCTCATAGCGAGCGTGAGCGCCAGCGGGATGTTGAAACCGCTGACAACCGTGAACTTCGTGCCGTTCTTGGAAAGCTCGACCATGCTGTTGTTGACCGAGCTGCCGAGCATATCGGTCAGCACATAGACGGTGTCGTCCGCGTTGAACGTGGCGATCATGGCGTCCACCTTATCGGTGATGGGCTCCTTGTCGTCACGAGCAAGCGACACGACGTGGACGTTCGACACGTCGCCGAGAACCATCTCGAGCGTGTCTTTGGCGCCTGCGGCCAGGCCGCCATGAGATGCGAGAATGATCTGATTCATCTTGCCTCCTCCTTTTCGTTATGGTCATTATAACGTCTTATACGTTGCTTATATTGCTAATTAGTATAAAGACCGTTCGCGGGTGAAAATCGACCGTTGACGGGTTTAACGTATTTGAAACGTTGGGGCTGGGTAGACCGCGCTGGCTGGATAACCCGAGGTCAGACCCTGCGCGCAATCCTCTATCGCACAAAGTACCAGGGGCTTTCCTGCACGGTGGGCTCCAGCGCGATGCCGGTGCGCTCCTTAAACAGATCCATGTCCTGCGATTTCTCCGTCCACCACGCGTTGGGCTTAAAGGTCATGCTCTCAACAACATGACCGACAAACACACTGTTGCGCAGCTTGGAGAAGTCGGTGTTCATGATCAGGATGGACGCGAGCACCAGCACGATGCCCAGGACCTTGATCGCGCCGGCGGGCTCAGCGTAGATGCCAATGCCCACCAGTACGGTGACGACCGTCTCGAAAGACATTACGACGGGAACTTTCGACGTCTCGAGCCCCATGGACAGACCCTGCATATATAAGATGTAAGCCACGGCTGTGGGGATGAGTCCAAAGCCAAGGAACAGCAGCAGCAGCTGTGGCGACATTGCCGCGGCGACATCCGGCCACGGAGCCGCGATAGCCGCCATAACCGCACCGCCAAAAACAAAGCCCCAAAACGTGACAGCCAGCGGGTGGACTGTCTTGGTTGCTATCCGGCTAAACACCGCGAGCGACGCACCGCAAAGGCCTGCAATCACGCCCGACGTGACGCCCCAAACCGAAAAATGAAAACCGGAAAGGTCGCCATTGGTCACTGCAAGCACGCAGCCAACGATGTTAAAGACAATGGCGACGAGCTTGTTGGGGGTCACGTCCTCGCGATAAAGCACGCGGCCGAGCACGACGCCAAACACCGGCGAGGTATAGAGCAGCACCGAGGCCGTGGACATGCCCACCTCGCCCATGCACTCGTAATAGCAGGTGTTGGCGGCGGCCAGGCCGACAATACCGACAAGCGCGCAGGGAACAAGCTCTTTAGGGCTTGCCTTGAACAGTGCCAGCGGACCCTGAGCCACGGTAGACCCCTCACCCGGACGGCAGCCCATAAACATCAGGACCGGCGCCAAGATAAGCGCTCCGACCAACAAGCGAAAGGCAGCCATGCTCTGGGACGAAACGCCCATGGCCGAGATGCCGTTTACAAAGATTCCGATGCTGCCCCACATAAGCGCGGCGATCAGCACCAGCACATAGCCCAGATTGCTTTTCTTCAACGCAGCCTCCTCGGTATTGTTTCCAATATGTTTCACACTACGTTATAGTCGTTATATACATTTTTCAAGACACAAATCGGCGAGCGGGAAAGTGATCCGTTTTCCTCCGTCCTCAGCGGATTACTTGGCGGTTGCGGTGGACTAGTTCCCAAATAGAGGCTTCAAGCCCCCAAACAGGAACTATTCCACCGCAACTTATGAGGACATCGAGCTGTTAGGCCGCTCTATCCCCTAGTAGTCGAGCTTCCACATGTAGCGGCGCGTCATGTAGTCCTTGTGGGTGACGGCAGAGAGCGCGCGCATGTACACGTTGTTGAGAATCGGGGCAAAGATCAGGTGGTTGAAGTATTCGCTCACGCTGTCCTTGATGTCGTTGAGGCCGAGCTCCTTGGCGTCGAGCTGATAGACGCGCTCGCCACCGTACTGGTTGACGAAGCGGATGCCGCGCTCGTCGTTGCAGCGGCTGCGGCCGACGCTGATGAGCTGGAACAGCGAGGTGCGCTTGTCCAGGATCTCGAAGGGGCCGTGGAAGAAGTCGCAGGTGTTGATGGTGCAGGAGTCGATCTGCAGCATCTCCTGCACGTTGCAGATGCTAAAGACGTAGGCGGCACCAAAGAGCGGACCCTGAGCCATCACGTTGATGCAGGGCTTGTCGGCGTTTTGCTCGGCCCACTTGGCGGCGAGCGGACGGGTGTACTCGACGGCCTTGCGATAGATGGGGTCAACCAGGTCGAAGGCGGCCATAGCGGTCTCATACTCGGCATAGCCCTCGGTCTGCTGCGTAAGCTCCATGGCGATCATGGTCACGACGGCGGAGTTGGTACGGCCCATGCAAGACTCGTCGACGGCCAGGCTGTCATACTGAATCTTGTAGTCGCAGACCTCGGTGAGGCCGGACTCGTCGACATAGATGGCGATGGTGCTGGCGCCGTGGTCCTTGGCGACCTGGGCGGCGACGATGGTCTCCTTGGTGCCGCGCATGGACACGACGACGGCCAGGGTGTTCTCGTTGACGTAGGCCGGGGTGGCGTGCACGAACTCATTGCTGGTGTAGCTGGAGCTCACGACCTGCGTGGCCTCGTGCTCCATAAAGTACTGGGCAGGATAGTTGCCGCCGTTGGATCCGCCGGCGCCAATCCACACGACGCGCTTGATGCCGCCCTTGTCTGCCTTGTCGGCCAAAACCTGGGAGACGACGTCCTTAACCTGTTCCTGAGTAGTCATCGTGCATCAGCCTTTCTTCTCGTTTGATGCTCTCGATGGCATACAAGTTACATACATGTTTTGGTTATGTCGACTAGTTGTATGCTATATTTGTCTTAAAAAATTTGCTGATACGGTTTTCGATAACTTGATACCAGCGGTTTTGTTGTTGTATTGAATACATGCTTGATTAGATACGCATACAGGTTAGATACAGGTTGATCGCATGAACGCTTCATCTAAAAAGAGACTGACCCAATACGAGCGCTTGGCGGGCATGCTGCGCGACCGCATCGCCTCCGGCACCTACGCGCGCGGAGACAAGCTGCCGTCCGAGATGGAACTCATGGACGAATCGGGGCTGTCGCGCAGCACCGTACGCCATGCCCTTAAGGTGCTCGTTGATGAGGGTCTGGTTCGAACCGAGCGCGGGCGCGGCGCCTTTGTGGCCGACACGCCGGCGCTCCACGAGAACAACCTGGTGTTTTCGAGCTATACGGCGCAGGTCCAGGGTCAGGGCATGAAGCCCACCACGCGCACGGTGGACTCGGGCTTTACCAAGGCGGGCGGCAGTATAGCTAAGTTCTTTGATGCGGCCGTGGGCAGCAAGCTCGTCAAACTTGTCCGTCTGCGCTATCTGGACGATGCGCCGCTGTGCCTGGAGACTACCTATCTACCACCGAGCTTTGAAGCACTCATCGATCGCGATATCAATGGTTCGCTCTACGCGACGCTGCGCCAGGAATTCCATCGCGCGCCGGCACAGGGGCACAAGACCTTTGAGGTGTGCTATGCCTCGCAAAACGAGGCGTTTTTGCTCAACGTTGAGCGCGGGCAGGCGCTGATCCTAATCACCGACTACGTCTACGACACCGACGGTCGCCCGCTCCACGTCTCCAAGCGCATCCAACGCACCGACCGCGCCAAATACACCGAGCCCATCGGCTAACCAACACCAAAACCACCACAATGGGGACAGGCACCTTTGTGGTGGTTTTAGGCGAGGAGGTCGGGGAACCAGATTGGTTTGGGCTGGTTGGGTGTGCGCTCGGCTAGGACCAGCTCCATCCAGCACATGTCGTACCAGCGGCCGAACTTTTGGGCGCAGCGGTCGAAGGTGCCCACCAGGCGATATCCCATATGGGCATGGAAATCCTGACTGTTGTGCGTCAGGTACTCATCGTCCTTATCGTGCGGCACGGCGATGAGGGCGCACATGTTGGTGATGCCCATCGCGATCAGGCATTGCTTGAGCGCGTCATGCAGCTTGCGACCCAGCCCGCCATGGCGTACATCGCGCGCCAGGTAAATCGATGTCTCGACCGACCAGTCGTATGCCTCGCGGCTGTTGAGCGGACTCACATAGGCATAGCCTACCGGACGCCCGTCCAACTCCATCACCAGATACGGATAGCGCTTGAGCGTACGCTCGATGCGCCCGGCGAACTCCTCAACGCTCGGCACCTCGTATTCGCAGGTAATCGCCGTCTGGCGCACATACGGCTCATAGATGGCAAGCAACGCTGGCGCATCATCGGGCGTCGCCAGGCGAATCGTCGGCTCGGACATCTCGGTCATACAACCCTTCTCCCCAAAAGCAAAGGCCGCCTTGCGCCAAACCCAGCGCAAGGCGGCCCCTCGTCATTACATCAGGCTACAGAACCGCCGCCAACGCGTCGATATCCTCCTGCGTCGTGGCCCAGCTGGTGCAAAAACGCACCACCGTGTGGGTATCGTCGTACTTTTCCCAGTACTCGACCGAGGCATGCTCGCGAATGCGGGCCATGTCCTCGTTGGGCAGAATCACGAACTGCTGGTTTGTGGGCGTCTCCAAGAAGAACTGGTAGCCGCGCTCGTGCAGCACGCGACGAAGCGCCTGCGCGGTTTCGATGGCCTGGCGACCAATCTCAAAATACAGGCCGTCGGTAAAAAGAGCCTCGAACTGCACACCCGTCAGGCGGCCCTTGGCCAGCAACGCACCGTGCTGCTTAATACGCGGAATGGGGTGCGCCGGGGCGTGCATGCCGCAGAACACCACGGCCTCGCCGCACAAAGCGCCGCACTTGGTGCCGCCGATGTAGAACACGTCACACAGCTGCGCCAGCTCGGGCAGGGTAATGTCGCACTCATCGGCCGCCAGCGCATAGGCCAGGCGGGCACCGTCCACAAACAGCGGAATCTCGCGCTTCTGGCACACCGCGTGAATCGCCGCGAGCTCGGCCTTGGAGTACAGCGTGCCATACTCGGTCGATAGGCTCACGTACACGGCACCCGGGAACACCGTGTGCTCGTAGCTCTCGTTTTCGTAGAACACCTGGATATAGTTCTCGAGGTCCTCGGCGTGCATCTTGCCCTCGTATCCGGGGATGGTGAGCACCTTGTGACCGCCAAACTCGATGGCGCCCGCCTCGTGGCAGGCGACGTGGCCAGTCTCGGCAGCAACGACGCCCTCGTACGGCGCGAGCAGCATGTCGATCACCGTCGCGTTGGCCTGCGTGCCGCCCACCAGAAAAAACACGTCGGCATCGGGGGCCTGACAGGCCTCGCGGATAAGCTGCTTGGCACGCTCGGTGTGCGCATCGGTACCATAGCCGGGCTGCGGCTCCATATTGGTGTCGACAAGCGCCTGCAGCACTGCCGGATGTGCACCGTGGGAATAGTCGTTGTTAAACGCGAGCATGGCAATCCTCTCTAGCCGGGCACGGGCCCGATGATTCAAACGGGGCTATTGTACGCCGTCCGGATAAGCAATGCGCGCGGCAAGGCACTCAAGCGCCAGCACCAGGGCAAAACCGCAGCTCACGTCACTCAAAAAGTGCGCGCCGATCACGATGCGCCCAAAGGCGACGAACGCTGCAACAACAACCGCCGCCCAAAAGATCACGCGGCGACGCGAAGGTTTTTCCTTAAAGGCTGCCGCGGGAAGCCCGGCGAGCATAAGGCCGATCGCCGCATGCGCCGTGTGTCCGCTCGCAAACGACTTGAACCCGTCCTTGATCACGCCGGCGGCGATATAGGCCCACTTGTCGGGGTTGCCGATCACCCACCACGGCTGAAAATTGAGCCCCGGCGTGACCTCGATCACGCGCATGCGCGGGCGCGACCATAACGGCTTAACAATGACGTTGAGGATGATGGCCTGAGCGACCCACACGGCAAGCACCATCAACGCCCAGCGCGTAAGTTCGTCGGGCTCGGTGTCGCGCGTAAAGCGGTAGGCGATGAAGTTGGCTGCAATGACCAGCACAAACGTCAGTACCAGCTGAAACGCAATAAGCTTGCCGCCGACGCGCAGTGATCCGATAATCTCGTAGCCGACCAGACCCACGTTGATCAAAACGCCCAGCGCAGCGAGCCACTTGCTCGCCTTGGAATCGGGACGTGCCGAGCGCACGAGCATAACGCCCGCGATGCTCGCCGTCAGCTCGAACGGCAGCTCACCGGCCGCCTCGACAAAGCGACCGTACATGCTGCCGATGTTGAACAGCGCACTCGAGATTTGATAATCAAAGAAGCTGCCCACGCCCAGACAAAGGCACAGGACAACCGCGATAATGGCGACATCTTTCTTATAGATGTATCCGAACATGCTTTCCTTTCGATGGAACCAGATTGCCCAAATGGGGCGTTTGCAGCGTCGACCCGTTAGTCGTCGTCGCTAGCACCCAGCTGCTGCAGCAGCATGAGCGCGGCCGCCACGGGGCCGGTGCCGTCGTTGGCGTCGAGGCCGCGACCCAGGCCGCTGCCCGCGCCGGCGCCCGCCTTGTAGGGCACCGACAGCTTGCGGCTCTTGGGAAAGTTCACCGCGCCATAGCGGGTCTTAAGCTCAAAGGCCACCTTCTTGGGCACGTCAACCCCCAGGAAGGTAATGCGTCCACCGCTGAGCGTGACGCTCTCGAGCCCCAGGCGCTCGCCGCGAATACGAATGCGAGCGCGGTTGAACAGGTTGAGTCCCGCCAACGGCAGCTCGCCATGCGCAGCCTCGGTCTCCTCCTGCACCTCGTCGATACTCTCCAGGTCCTCAGCCGCCGCGAGCTTGCGGTACACGAGCACGCGCTGGTCCACCGCCGGCATGTACTCCTCGGACAAGAAGTAGTCGGCCGGCAGGTTGATACCCACGCTCGCCGCCTCCACGCCGGCATCGTCGTCGCCGCGCGCCTCGGCCACGGCCTGTCCCAGCATCTGCGTAAACAGGTCAAAGCCCACACTCGACAGGTTGCCGTGCTGCTCGGCGCCCATGAGCGAACCGGCACCGCGGATCTCCAGGTCGCGCATGGCGATGCGCATGCCGCTGCCCAGGTCCTGGAACTCGGAAAGCGCGGTCAGGCGCGCCGTTGCCTCCTCGGTGAGCGGCAGCTCGCCCGGGAACATAAAGTACGCATAGGCCTGCGTGGCAGAACGGCCCACGCGGCCCTTAAGCTGGTAGAGCTGTGCCAGACCCAGACGCTGCGAGTCCTCGATGATGAGCGTGTTGGCGGTCGCGTTATCGATGCCACTCTCCACGATGGTCGTGGCGATAAGCACGTCGATCTTCTTGGTCGCGAACTCGATCATCACGTCCTCGACCTCGCGCGGGCTCATCTTGCCGTGTGCTACGCCCACGCGCGCCTCGGGCGCGGCCTCGTGCACGCGCGCCACGGCATCGTCGATGGTCTTGACGCGGTTGGACACGTAATACACCTGACCGCCGCGGCCCACCTCCAGGCGAATCGCCGCACTCACCACGTCGGGGTCGTACTCCCCCACGTGCACGATCACGGGACGACGCCCGGTCGGCGGCGTGGTGATCAGGCTCATGTCGCGCACGCCACTCGTGGCCATCTGCATGGTTCGCGGAATAGGCGTTGCCGAGAGTGTGAGCACATCGATTTGCTCGCGCAGGTTTTTGAGCTGCTCCTTGTGCTGCACACCAAAGCGCTGCTCTTCGTCGATGATCACCATACCCAGGTTCTTGGGGTTCACGTCGGCCGAAAGCAGACGGTGCGTGCCGATCAGCACATCAATCGTGCCCTCGGCAAATGCCTTGAGCGCGCGCTTTTGCTGCGCCGGGGTACGGAAGCGGCTGAGCACCTCGACCTCCAGGCCAAACGGGGCAAAACGCTCAAAGAATGTCTCGTAGTGCTGTTGGGCCAGAATGGTCGTGGGGCAGAGCACCATGACCTGGCGGCCGGAGTCCACGCACTTAAAGGCCGCGCGCAGGGCGACCTCGGTCTTGCCGAAACCCACGTCGCCGCACAGCAGGCGGTCCATGGGCTTGGGCGCCTCCATGTCGGCCTTGATGTCGGCGATGGCCTCCAGCTGGTCGCGCGTCTCGTCGTAGGGGAAGCTCTGCTCCATCTCGATCTGCTCGGGCGTATCGGGCGGACAGGCGATACCGGTAATCGACGAGCGGCGCGTATACAGGTCGACCAGGTCAAACGCCAGCTTTTTGGCATTCTTGCGCGCCTTGTTGGTGGCCCGCGTCCAGTCGGCGGTGTTGAGCCTGGTCAAGCGCGGTTTATCGCCGTCGGGACCAACGTAGCGCGTAATGCGGTCAACCTGCTCCAGCGGCACGTAGAGCTTGTCGCCATCGGCGTATTCCAGCAAAAAGTAGTCGCGTTCCTTGCCGCCCACTTCCTGACGCGCGATCTCGCTAAAGAGCGCGATGCCGTGGGTAGCGTGCACCACGTAGTCGCCCGGCTTAAACGGGAAGGTGATCTGCGTAATGTCAACCTTGCGGCGGCTGCGCGCGCGGTTGGCATCCATGCGGGCGTTGAGGTCGGCAATCGAGAACACGGCCAAATTGGCGTCGGGCACCACCACGCCCTGTGGCAGGGCAGCGTCCACAAAGGTCACGCGCCCGCGCGAGATGGTGGGCACGGCGGCGCCGGCGGCAGCCTGCGCGGCGCCCGCCTCGAGCGAACGGGCGTTGAGCGCATCGGCCTTTCGCTCGCGAATGGAAGCATGGGCCTCCTGGCGTGCGGCACGGTCGGCGGAATCCGCCGCTGCCACGCGCACGCGGTCGCCGATGGCGCCGGCGTTTTCGGGCGCCGCGGTCAGCGATTCCTCAAAGGTAATGCCCTCGTCGCCAAAGGTGAGCTCCATCGACTCGCGCGCGCCGCGGTCGGGGATGGCAAACACGCAGGCATAGCGCTTGCCCACGACCTCCTGGATGCGCGTCATAAAACGGTTGTCCGAGCCCGCGATGGCAGGCTGCTCAATCTTGAGCTCGGCCGTCACCGCACCGCCGGCGCGGATGAGACTCACATAGTTCAGGCGTTGCTGGGAACCAAAGTCGAGTTGCTGGGCACGCACGTACAGGCCGTCCAGACGGTCGACCCCCGCCTCGCCGGCACGTGCCTCGATATCCTCGTAGGCGCGCAGGCAATCGTCGAACAGCGAGCGCGGCTCGGACAGAACCACGAGCGCCTTGCCGCTCACATGCGATAGCGGGCTCACGGTCTGGCCGTACATCACCGGCAAAAAGCGGTCGAGCTCAGGCGTGACGATGCGCGCATCCACCATCTCGAGCAGCGCCGCCAACTTGCTGTCGTCCTGGCTGGCGCGGTAGAGCGCCACATGCATGTTGTGGACGGCCTCGTCGGTAAGCGCCAGCTCGCGGCACGGGAAGATCTCGATGCTGTCCTCGTTGCCGATGGTCTGCCCCGTGGAGCTCACCATGCGGCGGATACGATCGATCTCGTCGCCGAAGAACTCGATGCGCACGGGCGCTTTTTCCTGCGCGGGAAACACCTCGACGGTGTCGCCGTGCACACGGAACAGGCCGGGCGCGTCGGCGGCGCCGGCATTGGTGTAGCCCATACCCACCAAGCGCTGCGGCACCTCGTCAAAAGGAATCTCCTCGCCCACCGCGAAGGTCGTGGACTCCCAGTAGCGGCTCTCGACTGGCGGCACGCAACGCAGCAGCGCGCGGGCCGAGGCGACCATGATGCAGTTGTCGCCGCGCACGATGCGCCCGAGTGCCTCGCAGCGCTGGGCTACCACGGCGTCGTCGGGCGCCTGCTCGCGCCAAGGGTAGTCCTTGCGCTCGGGAAAGCGGCACACGTGCGCCAGGCCCACATAGGCGGCCAGACTGCGTGCGGCGCGATCGGCCGCATCCTCGCCACTCACGATGTAGACCGTGGGGCGCGGACGACGCGCAAACTGGGCGGCGGCCATAAGCGTTCGGCCCGACTGAGACACGGCCAGCGTCACGTCCTCGCCAGAATCGAGCCCGGCCTCGACGGTCTGCAGCGCCTCGGCAGTGTAGAGCTGCGCGGCTATACGGTGAATGAGCATGCTGTTCCTCCGGCATTGCAACGCCAAAAGCCCGCCGAGGCAAGCTCGGCGGGTCGTTCGTCAAATTCGTTGCCTGTCATGGTAGCGCATGGAGAGGACTCCAGCTCAAGCGTACGCCCAGCCCCGCAACAAAAACGCCAGATAGAACTGGACTCGCCGGCTTCGCCAAAATCTCCCCGTCACGTCAAACGCCGCAACCACGGAAGGCTCCCCAAGAAACGGCTATTCCTCAAAAAAGCTCGCAACGTTCAAACGGCTCGTCCACTCTCCTATGGTGTTGGCAAAGCCCACACGTGTGTACACGCCTGCAAAACGGCCGCGATACAGATACAAGCCTTCCATATTAGAAGCGGGCGCAAAACCAAGATCATCCACAAGTCCTTTGGGCGCCTCTCCTCGATGCGGCCCATCGACAAGCGTTCCGCGCAAGCAGGGAGTCTGATACTGCTGAGCATACTCCTGTACAATCGCCCCAGCGGCCGCAGCACGAGTAAGCACCTGGGACCATTCCTGTTCCGTGGCATCCAAACCAGCGACAACGCCAACCGCATTGTAGCCGCCGCACGGCTTGACGATCCATCGGTCCTTTTCGGCAAATCTCGACAACTGGGTGCTTTCGTCCAAAATCTCGGTATAGGGCACATGCTCCCGTACAAACGATTGCTCCTCCGGGCTCAACAAGGACTGCCCGGCTCGAGACCACAGAAATGCAAATACGGTCTTAGTCGCACACGGCCACGTTCTAAATCCCCCGACGATGCACGCAATCCCTTCTTGAGCCGCCTCAATTAAGGCCGAGCGTCCATCGCACGGCTTATCCCACAACTCGCCGGTCACCGCGCGCCGCCAGACGCAATCAATAGGACCAGCGGCATCGCACAGGCACCTAGCACCGCTTTCGCCTTCGCCAATCCGCAGGTCGCGCACATCCGCAAAGCGTGCGGCTACACCCCGCCGCCTCATAAGGTCGACAAAATGAGCCGCATCTTCCGAGTCGATGCTTTCCGAATAGTCGACGATTGCCACCGAAGCGGGACATTTCTTTGATTGCGGTGCATAGAGCCCCTCGTCAACGCGGGCCCCGTCGTCCAATCGTGCACTATCCTCGGTGCGGCGAGGATGGGCCAGCTTCCACTCTGCATAGGTCTCAAACAATGCATCTATCCAGTCGTCGCACAAATCGTACTGCCGAAAGCCGGGGTGGTCGGATGCAAACTCCTCAAAGGAAGGCGTCGTTCGCACTGCCTGACAGACCGCATCGGTCACTACCATTCCGGCACTGCCGTCGGTATTGAGCTCGCAAAACGTATACGAACCGGTGTCCTCGTCAAGAAAGATATCAACGCGCGCAAGGGGGATCTGGCAATCATAGCCGGCATCCATAGCGCACAGGTCAGCAAAAGCCGGATCCATGCGAAACCACGCGCGCACGGAGGCATCGGAACAAAACGCCCGCGTCACCTTGTCCATAATGTCGTACATGCGCTCGGACGCCTCCTTAAGAAGCGCCGTCATATCCTTGTCGAATATCTTTGGCGTCAGAGCCCAGGGCGCAGGGTCGCCATGGTAGAGCGCATGGGTTTGAGACAAGTATTCGTCGCCTTTGCGACGACCAGGCAGGTCGCCTTCGCGCGTGCGCACGATGCGTTCAAAATAATCTTCGAGCTCTCGCGTCTTCGATATTGCCACGTTACCCTCCATTGCTTGATTTTTTGCTCATGCTACGCCAGCACGCCACGACTTCGGCGCGCTTGAATAGGCTTCTAAATTAGCAACACATTTTTGCATGGGGCGGCATGAGGCAACATATACTCCTGCTCAAGCGTACGCCCAGCCCCGCAATCAGAACCACCCTTAAAAAGGGTGGTTTGCTCTTAGGGTATAACCCACGGGCC
>CABRHW010000009.1 GCA_902470765.1 uncultured Collinsella sp. | reverse complement strand
CACGAGCGGGGGCTCCTATCTTTTTAGTGCCCTCGGATTGGGTCATAGTGTCTGTCGGTACCAAGGCATCGGCGTCGCCTTGATCCAAACCTACCAAAAAGGGACAGGTTTATTTTGGTCGGTTTTATCTGGGCAAACGTGGTCGTCTATCGCAATATGGTCGTTGGGGACGTTCTTGTTTGACTAGTCGTTTAAGAACGTCCCCAACGACTACATAGGATGAGAGTGGATAATCTCCCGGTTTGAGCCTGCATTCAAGCTCAAAGTGGGAGATTATCCACTCTCGTTTTTGTTCTACCTACATTTGTAGGAACAGTTCGTGGAGGCGGGTGTCTTCATCGAGTTCGGGGTGGAAGGTTACGCCGAGCTGGTTGCCCTGGCGGGCGGCGACGATGCGGCCATCGACCTCTGCCAAGGCCTTGGCGTCGCCGTGGACCTCGACGATGCGGGGCGCGCGGATAAATGTCAGCGGCACTTCACCGTCGATGCCGTCTACCTGTCCCTTGGTGCGAAAACTGCCGAGCTGTCTGCCATAGGCATTGCGCTCAACGAGCACATCCATGGTTGCCAAACGCGGCGTGCCCTTATCGTCATGAGCGGCAAGGTCGTGAGCCAGCAGAATCAGGCCGGCGCAGGTGCCCAGGACGGGCATGCCTTCAGCGATACGGGTACGAAGCTCCTCGAGCATGCCCAACTCATCAAGCAGTTTCCCTTGAACGGTAGACTCGCCGCCGGGAAGTACCAGACGGTCAAAGTTCTGCTTCAAATCAGCCGCCTGCCTCAGCTCAATACAGCGTGCGCCCAGCTCAGATAGCCTTGCCTCATGCTCGGCAAAAGCGCCCTGGACCGCCAGCACGGCGACCGTTTGGTCTGCATAATCGCTCATGTGCGATCCTTTCTGCTGGACTAGCGCCCGCGCTCCTCCATGATGATCTCGATTTCGTCGGCGTTGATGCCCACCATGGCCTCGCCCAGGTCCTCCGAAAGCTCGGCGATGAGCTTGGCGTCGGTGAAGTTTGCCACGGCCTTGACGATGGCGGCGGCGCGCTTGGCGGGGTCGCCGCTCTTAAAGATGCCCGAGCCAACAAAGACGCCCTCGGCGCCCAGCTGCATCATCAGCGCGGCGTCGGCGGGGGTCGCGACTCCGCCGGCGGCAAAGTTTACGACGGGGAGCTTGCCCGTGGCATGGACCTCGCGCACCAGCTCGACCGGAACCTGCAGCTGCTTGGCTGCCTCAAAGAGCTCGTCGTCGCGCAGAGCAACAACGTCGCGGATCTGCTTTTGGATCTTGCGCATGTGACGCACGGCCTGAACGACGTCGCCCGTGCCCGGCTCGCCCTTGGTACGAATCATCGTGGCGCCCTCGGCAACACGGCGCAGCGCCTCGCCCAGATCGCGGGCGCCGCAGACAAACGGCACGTCAAACTGGGTCTTGTCGATGTGATAGACATCATCGGCGGGGGAGAGGACCTCGGATTCGTCGATGTAGTCGATTTCGATGGCCTGCAGGATCTGCGCCTCGACAATGTGGCCGATGCGGCACTTGGCCATAACGGGGATGGAGACAGCTTTTTGGATGCCCTTGATCATCTTGGGATCGCTCATGCGCGAGACGCCGCCTGCGGCACGGATGTCGGCCGGGATGCGCTCGAGTGCCATGACGGCGCAGGCGCCTGCCTCCTCGGCGATGCGTGCCTGCTCGGGCGTGGTGACGTCCATGATGACGCCGCCCTTGAGCATCTGCGCGAGTTCGCGATTGAGTTTGACGCGATCGGCCTTGCTGGTCTGTTCTGCCATGGTTGCTCCCTTGGTTGGCATGTGCATTGCTTGACGGAACATCCTATCGGGGAGCTGGGTATGGCAAAATACTCAGTTTTCGAGATAATAATAATGTCAGCCTAATACCAGATTGAACAGCTCGATAAGGTCAGGTGGCAAACTCATGCTTGACTACAATTTGGAAAAACGCGGCGAAGCATCGCTTTATGAGTATGTTTACCAGCAAATTCGAGATGATATTGTTGCTGGACGTATTGTGGCGGGGGAGCATCTTCCGTCTAAGCGCGCCTTTGCCAGTCATCTGGGAATCAGTGTCATTACCATCGAGAATGCATATAGCCAGTTACTTGCCGAGGGCTATATTTGCTCAATGCCGCGTCGTGGCTACTACGCTTGCAAGCTTCCGGATGCACCGGTTTTGCCTTTGGCTTCGCAGGGCATCGACCGAGATACCGTCTCTGTGGGCCTCAGCGCGCATGATGTCAACGGACAGGTCGAGCTGTTCGATGCACTTTCTCCTTCCGCTTTGGAGGCGGCGCGGCTTTGGCAAAGCGCACTACGGGCGACGCTGGCATCCGAAGATGAGCGCGAAATCTTTTCGCCCGCACCGGCGCAGGGCACCGCTCGGCTGCGACGCGCAATTGCTCACCATCTGCGTGGGACAAGGGGCATGAATGTCGACCCCAACAACATTGTTATCGGTGCAGGCGCCCAGCTGCTCGATACCATGTTGGTTCAGTTGCTTGGCGCTGACAAGGTGTATGCTGTTGAGGACCCGGGCTATTTGCGTCTGACGCGCATCTATCAGGCTATGGGCTGCCAAGTACGACATATCCCGTTGGATGACGACGGCGTGGACCTGAGCGCTCTGCAGAAAACTGGGACCGATGTCCTTCACCTTATGCCGTCCCATCAGTATCCCACCGGTCTTGTGACGAGCATTGCGCGTCGCTATGCGCTGCTGAGCTGGGCCGCCGAGCGACCAGGTCGGTACCTCATCGAAGATGACTTTGATTGTGAGTTTCGCCTTGCCGGCAAGCCAATTCCCGCGCTCGCGTCGATCGATGCCTCCCAGTCGGTTATCTACACCAACACGTTTTCGAAGAGCCTGTCATCGGCGTTGCGTCTAGCGTACATGGTGCTGCCCGATGAGCTAATGGAGCGGTTTAGGCGCAACCTTGGTTTTTACGCCTCGTCGGTGAGTTCTGTTGACCAGGTCGCTTTGGCTCGTTTGCTGGAATCGGGTGATTACGAGCGACATGTGAACCGCGTGCGCGTTCGTGCTCGCGAGGCGCGTGATGGCCTGGCGGCGCTTGTACGGAAGGCATTTCCGGCAGGGGAAGTCTCGATCGAACACGCAGACGCGGGCCTTTACTGCACCGTGGTTGCGGAGCGTGGAACGGGCGGAAGCACTATTGCACGGGCCCTCACGCGCTCGAGCATCCCTTTTATCGATATCGGTGACTGTTTTTGGTGTGCCGATGGCGCATCTGCCCCTGAAAACTCAAGTCAAATTCTTGTTCAGTATGACGATTTGAGTCCAAAAGCGCTAAATACCTTGGAATCGCAGCTAATGGGAGCGCTCTGCAATCTAAGTGAGTAGGCATTTGGAACTTTGGCGACCAGGCAGTTTTGTAACAAGCTATCTACCTGCGGTTTTGAAAAGCAGGATGACCGGGCTGCTCGGAATGTTCAAAAAAGTCTACTCACTTGCCGCGTAAAGCTTCTGCATGAGAAAAAAATGGGGTTTTCAACAGGGCTTCGTCCAGCTCTCGACAAGCTTTTGGCCAGTTGGGGAGGGCTGTTGAAAACTTGGCAGTCCGTTCGGCGCCATTTTTGGTGCGTTCGCGCCAATGCGTGACTGACTGGGTTGAAATTCGTGTTCTCCTGTGCCTATGAAGGATCTACTTTGTGACATATCGGCTTTTAGGTACTGGCGTTTGCCTCCTCAAGTCCGCGCTTTGTGTCCGCCGCTTCCACGACCGGAAGAAGACCGGCAGCGATATGATCTCGCCCGCAACCCGACGGCTGCGGTCGCGCTCGGTTTTCCGTTGCATACATTGGTTCGGACGAGAAACAAACGGACTTGTCCTGCCAGCATTAGGCAGCGGCTGTTTCTTGGTGAGCTCCCCAGGGAATCCGTGCTGGAAACGGAGCATGGATTTTTGATTACGTCTCCTCTACTGACGGCATTCATCATGTCACGGCATCTGACGGATCTTCAGCTTCTTTTGGTATTGGCGGAGATGTGCGGCTTGTTTGCGGTGTGTGCCCTGCCGGCGTTACTTGAGACGGAGCTTTCGCGTGCAATTGATTCGGGTGCGATTTCGACAACGTTCGGTTGGGCGCGCTGCCCGTCCGAGGACGGCACCGCCTCAAATTTATGGCGTCGAGACGCTTTGGTTTTGGGCGGAGACCTTGACCGTTTTTGTTCAGATGTTTGTGGGATGCGTTACGGCAATAGATTTATGGCGGTATCGCAACTCGTTCCATTGGGTGCCGCGTCGCCTTTTGAGGTCGAGGCGTATTTGCTACTTGCACTGCCGCGATCCCTGGGAGGCGAAGGTTTTTGCGGCATAGAGCTTAATGTTGAAGTGATGCTAAACACAAGTGCTCGAGCGATTGTGGGAAAGTCCCGTGTATATATCGACCTACTTCTTTCTTCACCGGACGGTAGGCGACAGGTGGCCATTGAATGTCAGGGAAAGGCCTCGCACGGACGCGCAGGGGATGGCTTGCGTGACGCTGACCGCATGACGGCCCTTCAGGCCATGGGCTACGATGTACTTCTCCTGACACACAGACAGATATCCGATGAGGGTAGATTCCGCGCGATCGTTAAGACCGTATGCAGGATGCTCGATGCTGAATATCGCGATAAAAGCTCAGATGAGCAAAGGGCTGAGACATTACTTCGGTCTGAACTATTCGTTGACTGGACAAAATTGGGAGTAATTGACGGAAAGATGCCCGTTAGACACAAAACAGTTCGATCGTGGACGGCTGCGGTTCTAAGTGAGTAGACTTTTGGCTTGATGGCGACCAGGCCGTTTTGAAACAAGTCATTTCCCTGCGACTTTATAAAGCAATACGGATGGTCTGCTCGGCAAGTTTCGAAAAGTCTACTCACTTAGTTTTTGACGAGAGACCGATGCCGAAGATAGCTCTATTTCAGGGCGTTAACGAGTCCTCGAGACACAAAAAGGCCCGAACCAATACGGTCCGGGCCTCATCGAGCTAGAGGTTATGTCTCAAGCGGTTGGCTTAGCCAAAGTAGCGCTTGAGCAGGCCGGCGAAAGCCTTGCCGTGACGAGCCTCGTCGCGAGCCATCTCGTGCACGGTATCGTGGATGGCATCGAGGCCAGCGGCCTTGGCGCGCTTGGCAAGATCAGTCTTTCCGGCGGTGGCGCCGTTCTCGGCCTCAACGCGCATCTCGAGGTTCTTCTTGGTGGAGTCGGTCACGACCTCGCCCAGGAGCTCAGCGAACTTGGCGGCGTGCTCGGCCTCCTCGTGGGCAGCCTTCTCCCAGTACAGGCCGATCTCGGGATAACCCTCGCGATGGGCGACGCGAGCCATGGCCAGGTACATACCGACCTCGGAGCACTCGCCCTCAAAGTTGGCGCGCAGGTCGGCAACGATGTCCTCGGAGACGCCCTCCATCTTGGCGACGCCCACGACGTGCTCGGCAGCCCACTCGAGCTGGCCCTCCTCCTGCTTCAGGAAACGAGAACCGGGAACGCCGCACTGGGGGCACTTGAAGTCCTCGGGCAGCTGGTCGCCGTCGAACTCTTCCACATAACCGCAAACGGGGCAAACAAACTTCATGATTCGATCCTTTCGATCGATGGCGATTGTGCGCTCGTCCGGTCCCGTAAGGGCCCTCTCCGGACGTGCGTCTTGACGAGTTCTATTATCCATAAATGCAACCAAATGTGAAGCCTATTAGGAATGATTTTTAATAAAACAATTTCGAGATATGAAGATGTTGATTGATTAACGATTGGGAGGCCGTCTGCGATTTTTGCTGAGTACAATCGGGCGAGCAAATGTTGACCTATCAACAAATGAAGGAGTTTCCTTTATGCATCTAGCCCGTCGTGCCTGGTGCCGAACATATCAGACGGTTTTTCGCATTGCATTGCCGATCCTGCCCTATACCGAGCCGCACATTTTAGAGCATGCCGAGGATGTGCCCGCGGTGCTTCAAAAGCGCTCGATCCAGAAGGTCCTTATCGTGACGGATCCCGGCATTGCACGTTTGGGACTCACGGCATCACTCGAGCGTGCGCTTACGGCTCAGGGGATTGGCGTTACGGTCTATGCCGAAACGCGTGCGAATCCCACGGTCTCGAATGTGGAGGAGGCGGCGTCCCTGTATCGAGAGAGCGCCTGCCAGGCCATTATCGGCTTTGGCGGAGGATCAGCCATGGACTGCGCCAAGGGCGTAGGCGCACGCATTGCGCAGCCAAACAAGCCCATCAACAAGATGCGCGGCCTGCTGCGGATTCATCGTCGCCTGCCGCTGCTCATCGCCGTCCCCACCACGGCAGGCACGGGAAGCGAGGTCACACTTGCGGCGGTAATTACCGATGACGAGACGCACTACAAGTACCCCATTAACGACTTTGTGCTTATTCCGCGCTTTGCGGTGCACGACCCCGAGTTTACGCGCGGTCTGCCCGCCTCCATTACGGGGCAGACGGGTATGGACGCCCTGACGCATGCCGTCGAGGCCTTTATCGGGCGAAGCACCACGCCCTATACGCGCAAGATGGCACGACAGGCGGTGCAGCTCATCCACGACAATTTGCTCGAGGCCTATGAGCATGGCGACGACATGCGTGCGCGTCGCAATATGCTTTCGGCGGCGTATAAGGCGGGAGTTGCCTTTACGCGCTCCTATGTTGGATACGTTCATGCCATCGCGCACAGTCTAGGCGGCCGATACGGAATTCCGCACGGTTTAGCCAACGCGATTATCCTGCCGCACATGCTTCGCGTTTATGGTGACGCCGCCGCCCCCAAGCTTGCCGATCTTGCTCGCATGGCGGGCATTGCGCCGGCTACCGCGCAGGACAGTCTTGCGGCCGAGGCCTTTATCGATTGGGTCGACCGCATGAACGAGGCCCTGGGAATCCCCAAATATGTCTCAGGTATTCGCCGCTCCGATATTCCGCAAATGGCGGCACATGCCGATGCCGAGGCCAATCCGCTGTATCCCGTTCCGCTTTTGATGGACCGCCTGGAGCTCGAGCATATGTACGAAGTTGTTGCAGGTGGTATGTTTGAGGACGAGAACTAGGAGGGTCCATGAACACCGAGGAAATTGCGCGCATCGTCGGCGATCAGCGCACCTACTTTAAGACGCACGCTACGTTTGATGTCGATGCTCGACGTCGTGCGCTCGTGCGCCTGCGCGAGGCGGTGCGGGCACACGAGACCGATATCGCCCATGCGCTCAAGACCGATTTGGGTAAGTCGCATGACGAGGCATATATGTGCGAGATCGGCACGTCGCTTTCCGAGATTCGTCATCAGATTGCGCATGTGGCTCGATGGAGTCGTCCGCGCCTGCGTCCGTGTGACCTCGCTAATGCTATTAGTGTGTGCAAGACGCAAGCCGTGCCCTATGGCGTCACGCTCATCATGGCGCCTTGGAACTACCCGTTTTTGCTGACGCTCGAGCCGCTCGCCGGCGCGCTCGCTGCAGGCAACACCGTGGTCATCAAGCCGAGTGCCTATGCGCCGGCTTCGAGCGCGGTGCTCAAGCAAATCTGTGAAGAGGCATTTGATCCGTGCCTGGTGACGGTTGTCGAGGGCGGGCGCGCCGAGAATGAGGCGCTGCTCGATGAATGCTGGGACAAGATCTTCTTTACCGGTAGTGTTCCGGTTGGCAAGCTCGTCATGGAGCGCGCGAGTAAAAACCTTACGCCCGTGACGCTTGAGCTGGGCGGAAAGAGTCCCTGCATCGTGGATGCGACGGCAAACCTGAAGGTCGCGGCGCGGCGTATCGCCTTTGGTAAATGGCTCAACGTGGGGCAAACCTGTGTAGCGCCCGACTACTTGCTGGTCGATGCGCGCGTGCACGACGAGCTGCTGGACCTTATCAAGGAGGAGGCCCGCCGTATGTTTGGCGAGCATCCGCTCGATAACGAGGATTACGGGCATATCGTCAACGCCAAACATTTTGCGCGCGTGCGCGGGCTGATCGATTCCGATAAGGTCGTGCTTGGAGGTGCCGTGCGCGAGGCTTCGCTCAAGATCGAGCCGACGATTTTGGACGGCGTGTCCCCCGATGACGCCGTGATGCAGGAGGAGATTTTCGGCCCCATTTTGCCGGTGCTGACGTTTGAGAGCCTAGACGAGGTCGAGACGTTTATTACGGATCGTCCGACGCCGCTGGCCCTGTATATCTTTAGCCAGGATCGCGCGGCTCAGCAGCGCTTTGTGCGCTACGTGCCCTTTGGCGGCGGCTGTGTTAATGACACCATTATGCATTTGGCTACGAGTCATATGGGCTTTGGCGGCATGGGGGCGAGCGGTATGGGGCAGTACCATGGACGCGAGAGCTTCGATACGTTTAGCCACAAGAAGAGCATCGTGAACAAGGCGACGTGGCTGGACGTGCCATTCCGCTATGCTCCTTACGCAAGCTGGAAGCACAAGTTCGTGCGCATGTTTGTGCATTAGAATCAGATGACATAGGGCAAACAAAATGGCCGCCTCCGCGCAAGCGAAGACGGCCATTTCTTACGATGAAAACGTGTATCGGAGTTGGCAAGACCCGCTGCCACGGGTGCCATCCATGCCGCTATCTTATCTGCAAGCGCTCTGTCTCGCAGACGTAGCGACGAGCGATCGAAAGGCGCGAGCGGGTGAATTTGTGTCCGCACGGGCCCGTAAGCTTCTCAGTAAGGTTAAGCGCCGGTTTATCCGGCTGTTAGAGGAGCTGCCATGTACGAGCCTTCGCGTGTTCTTTTGTCGTTCCATATCGCGGGATTTCAGTATGCCGACGGCGCTTTGGTCCTGGGCGATCTTAAGGTTGGCGATAAGCTGACGCTGTGTGCCGAGCGCGATAACCCCCATGATCCTGAGGCGGTTGCGATCTACTGCGGCAACACCAAGCTTGGGTATGTTCCGGGAAACGAGGTCGGCCCGCTGTCCTTGATGATGTATTACGGCCATGAGGACGTATTTGAGGCTCGCGTGCAACAGGTTGCTCCCGAGCGCAGCCCGTGGCATCAGGTGCGCGTTGGACTCTATGTGGTGGATGCTCGCTAATCGGTAAGGGAGGCGGTCATGTTTGATGACGACGACCTGCTCGATCTGACAGACGATCCGTTTGAGTGGGATATGCTACTCGATGACGATGAGTTGGAGCAGGACCGTAGGAAACGGCAGGGTAAGAAAACTCAGGGTGACGCTTCGAAAAAGCAAGACAAGCGCCGCCGCGGCCTGTTCGGCAGGCTCTTTGGATAACTTCCGCATCGCTGTGTCTGTATACTTAGCACGAGTTGAACACGTTGCGAAACGAGGGCATAGACGATGATGTGGTTTACCGCCGACCTGCACCTGGGCGATACGAATATCTTGCACGATATGGATCGGCCGTTTGATTCGGTCGAGGAGATGAACCGCAAGGTTATCGATGCCATCAATGAGTGCGTGGCTGTGGACGACCGCCTCTATATCTTGGGAGACTTTACCTATCGCTTGCCCCTGGCGGGTGCCGTGCGCCTGCGCGAGCGTATCGAATGCAAGAACGTGACGCTCATCCGTGGTAACCATGACGGCGATTGGGAAGATCCGGACGCGCCGCACATTTGGGATGAGGTGCGCGATTACCTGGAGGTTGCCCCCGGCTATGCCAAGGGCCATCGTCTGGTGATGAGCCATTACCCCATGCTCAGCTGGAACGGTAAGGCGCGTGGCGCCATCATGCTGCACGGGCATATCCACAGCAGGGGAGACCGCACCAACGCGCGCAACCGCGATCGCGAGCGCCCTATCTTTCGCTACGATGTCGGCCTCGATGCCAACGAGTACAAGCCCGTAAGCCGTGATCAAATCCTCGGCTTCTTTGGACTGTAATTCTCGAACCGTCACACAAACCGCCACAAAGGGGACAGGCACCTTTGTGGTGGTTCTGGCGCCGTTGCCATTATGGCGGCGCCTTTTTGTCCGTGCGGCGCGGTAGAGTGTAGGCGGTTGAAATTTGCGTCCATCGAGGAGCTGCTATGAATGAGATCAAGTGCCCGCATTGTGGCGAAGTTTTTAAGGTCGACGCGTCCGGCTATGCGGATATCGTCAAGCAAGTGCGCGATGCCGAGTTTTCGCGCGACCTGGATGAGCGTGTGAAGGCAGTCCAGCGCGAGGGCGAGCAGGCGCTGGAGCTTGAACGCTCGCGCTCGACGGCTGCTTTGCAGGAGGCAGAGTCCCAGCGCAGCGCTCAGCTTGTCGAACAGAAGAACACTGCGGATCAGAAACTGGCGCAAGAAGTCGCCAAGCGCGATGCTGAGCTCGCCGAGCTGCGCGCTAAGCTCGAGGGCGCTGCCGCAGAGCGCGAGAGCGCAAGCCAGCGCGCGGCGGTTGAAGCCCGTGCCGACGCTCAAAAGGAGAACGCCGAGCTTCAGCGCGAGATTGATAGCCTGCGTGCGCAGCTTGGGCGCAAAGATGACGAAGCAAAGCTTGCCGAGTCGGCGGCGCGCAACGCTGCTCAAAACGATTTAGCTGCGCGCGACGCTCAGATTGCCGAGCTGCAGGCCAGGCTCGCCGCGGCGGACAAAGCCCGGGAGATGGCGCTTGCCGCTGCCGCGGCAGAGTCGCAGCGTGAGCTCGATGCCGCTCGCAGCGAGGCCGAGCGCGCGCTTACTGACTATCGCGCGAAGGCGCAAGAGAAGTTTTCCGCCGCAAAGGCTCAGTCCGAGCAAGAGGCCGAGGGCCTGCGTGCCCAGCTGCGCGAGCAGGAACTGATGGCAAAAATGAACCTGTCAGAGGCGGTCGCCGCGGCGGAGCGAGAGCGCGATGAGGCACGTGCCAAACTGACGAGCGAGCTGGCGGTGCGCGATTCTCGCGAGGAACAGGCCAAGGCGGCACACGAGCTCGAGCTTGCGCAGGCCAAGCGTGCGAGCGATGACCTGATTCGCTACAAGGATGAAGAGATCGAGCGCCTTAAGGACATGAAGGTCCGCCTGTCCACCAAGATGGTGGGCGAGTCGCTCGAGCAGCACTGCGAGACCGAGTTTAACCGTCTGCGCATGACGGCGTTTCCTAACGCGTACTTCGAGAAGGATAACGATGCGTCCGAGGGCACCAAGGGCGACTTTATCTTCCGCGAGTGCGACGCAAGCGGTAACGAGGTCATTTCGATTATGTTCGAGATGAAAAACGAGAACGACGAGACCGCGACCAAACATAAAAACGAGGACTTCTTTAAGAAACTCGATCACGATCGTCGCCAGAAAGGCTGTGAGTACGCGGTGCTCTGCACGTTGCTCGAACCCGAGAGCGAGCTTTACAACGCCGGCATCGTGGACGTGAGCTATCGCTACGAGAAGATGTACGTGATTCGCCCACAGTTCTTTATTCCCATGATCACGCTTCTTCGCAACGCCGCCATGGGTTCGCTGCACTATAAGCAGGAGCTGGCGGAGTACAAACAGCAGAATATCGACGTCACGAACTTCGAAGCCAAGATGGAAAAGTTCAAGAATGATTTCGGTCGCAACTACGAGATCGCGAGCCGAAAGTTCCAAACGGCGATTGATGAGATCGACAAGACGATTAGCCATCTGCAGAAAACCAAGGAGGCGTTGCTGTCCTCCGAGAACAATCTGCGCCTAGCCAACAAGAAGGCCGACGATCTTACCATTCGCAAGCTCACGTGGGGCAACAAGACCATGAAAGCAGCGTTTGACGAGGCACGCGGGGCTGCGACAGAGACAAACGATGAGCCAGCCGAGGCGGATTCGTATGAGGTCGAGGATGCCGAGTAAGGCATAGCGTATAGTGCAAAAGTGGGGCCGCTGGCGATATTGCCAGCGGCCCCGTTTCGTTCCGGTAAGTTCGGCTAGTCTTCGAGCAGGTCCTCGATAAAGCCGACACGGTAGTTTTTGAAGATGACCTCGCCGCCGTCTTGCGTGGCGTCCAGGTCGACATCGCCCATGATGCCAAAGTCGTGGTCGCCATCCTCGTCGGCAAAGATCTGGTGCACGTGCCACACGTGCGCGGTCTTCTCGTCGGACTCGTCGATGGAAAACATCGCGGCGCTGCGGGCATCTCCGTCGGTGAGGATTTCCTCGTGCTGCTCGTGGTAAGCGTCGAGTGCTTTTTGCCAGCGGATCTCGCTCATGCCCCAGTCGTCGTCGAGCTCGCCCAAGTCGCGAACGTGCTCGCGGGCGGCAAGGGTCACGCGGCGGAAGAGTGCGTTGCGCACCAACAGCGTGCAGCCGCGGCGGTCCGCCACGACCTCGTCGATGCCCTGCGGCGGCGCAGCATCGAGGGTTGCCGGGTTGCCGGCGTTCTCCCACTCGTCCACCAGGCTCGAGTCCACCGAGCGCACCACAAAGCCCAGCCACGAGATAATGTCGCGCAGGCGCTCGTCGCGTTTCTCGATGGGCACGGTACGGTCGAGCGAACGGTAGGCCTCTGCCAGGTAGCGAAGCAAAATGCCCTCGGAGCGGGCGATGCCGAGCTTTTGGATATAGCCCTTAAAGTCGCTCGCGCTCTCCAACATGTCGCGCAGGACACTCTTGGGTGAGAGCTGGTAGTCGTTGGCCCAGGGTACTTCCTGACAGTACTTATCGAAGGCGGCATCGAGTAAGTCCTCGAGCGGCTTTTCGTAGGTGACATCCTGAATGCGTTCCAGGCGTTCCTCATAGTCGACGCCGTCGGCCTTCATCTCGGCCATCGCGCGGTCGCGCGCGGCGCGTTCCTGTGCGCGCAATACCTGCTTGGGGTCCTCGAGCGTTGCCTCGACCATCGAGATCAGATCCATGGTATAGGTCTCACTCTCGGGGTCGAGCAGCTCCAGCGCGGCAAGCAAAAACGGCGAGAGCGGCTGGTCGAGCGCAAAGTCCTCGGGCAGATCGACCGTCAGTGCATAGTCGATGTCTGGCGCGGCGTCAGTCGGGGCGTCGGGCGCGGGCGGCACCTCGGTGCGAACGACGACGCCGGAATCGATGAGCGTGGCGAAGATTTCGTCGGCGCGAACCTCGAGCTTGGCCTTTTCCTCGGGGGTCTGCAGGCTCGTCTCGATGAGGTCGTGTACGCGGGCTCGGGCATCGCCGCCCTGCTCGACCACGCTAATCACCATGGAGTGTGTGATGCGCAGGCGCGGCTTGAGCGTCTCGGGCTGCGTCTCGATCAGGCGCTCAAAGGTTTGCTTGTTCCAGGTGACAAAGCCCTCGGGGGCCTTTTTCTTTTTAATCTTACGGAGCTTTTTGGGGTCGTCGCCCGCTTTGGCCATAAGCTTGGCATTCTCGATCTCGTGCTCGGGTGCCTCGGCAATCACCATGCCCTCGGTATCAAAGCCCGAGCGGCCGGCGCGACCGGCAATCTGGTGGAACTCGCGGGCGCGCAGACGACGCATCTTGTAGCCATCGAACTTGGTGAGCGCGGTGAGCACCACGGTGTGGATGGGTACGTTGATGCCGACGCCGAGCGTATCGGTGCCGCAGATGACGGGCAGCAGACCCTGCTGCGCCAAGCGCTCGACCAGCAGGCGATAGCGCGGCAACATGCCAGCATGGTGCACGCCGACGCCACAGCCGAGCAAGCGCTTGAGGATCTTGCCGAAAGCCGTGGAGAAGCTCGTGCCTTTGGCGGCTTCCTTGATGGCTTCGCGCTGCTCTTTGCTGGCGATGCCGAAATTGGCAAGCGACTGCGCCGTCGCAAGGGCGGCGTCCTGGCTAAAGTGCACGATATAGAGCGGGGCCTCTCCACGGCGCATGGCGAGCTCGACCGTGCCCTCGAGCGAGGTCGTCACGTAGTCGTAGCTCAGCGGCACGGGGCGCGGGGCATCGACGACCAAGTCGCAGGTAGCACCGGTGTGTTCCTCGAGTGAGGCGGCGATGGCAGTGACATCGCCGAGCGTGGCGCTCATGAGCATGAATTGCGTGTGGGGCAGGGTGAGCAGCGGCACCTGCCAGGCCCAACCGCGGTCGGGGTCGGCAAAGTAGTGGAACTCGTCCATGGCCACGCAGCCCACGTCGGCATCTTCACCCTCGCGCAGTGCGTCGTTGGCAAGGATCTCTGCCGTGCAGCAGATGACGGGTGCCTTGGTGTTGATATGCGTGTCGCCGGTAATCATGCCTACGTTATCGCGGCCGAGCACCTGCACAAGGTCGAAAAACTTCTCGCTGACCAGAGCCTTGATGGGAGCCGTGTAGTAGCAGCGCTTGCCCTGCGCCATGCCCATAAAGAGCATGCCCAGCGCGACAAGCGATTTACCCGATCCGGTCGGCGTGCCTAAAATGACGTGATCGCCGGCAGCCAGGTCCATGAGGGCCTCTTCTTGGTGATCCCACAGCTCAATGCCGCGGTCGCTCGTCCATTCAAAGAAACGTTCGAAGGCTTGATCGGGCGTGAGCCACGGTTCGGGCTCGCTGCCGTCCTCGGGCTCCCACCAGGTGGGGGAGAGCGCACCGAGCGAACCGAACTCTGCCTCGGTTCCCGTGCCGCCCGAGAATGAGCTGGCAGCGCCGGCGCCGGAGACGGTGCTGGCGGCGGTATCTGTCGTGGTCTGTGCCATGTGGTTGCTTTCTCTCGCGATTGTCCGCCAACTATTATGGCGTAGCGGCGGCGTGGGGTGCCAGCGCGCGAGAAAATGCAGGAAATGGGCGTTCTGCCAAGCCGTTTAGTGTAGTCGCTAGCTAAGTGAGTAGACTTTTTGCGATATTGCGAGCACATGGCTTTTGCGCAAGGGTTCTACCTGCGGTTTTATGTTTCGCTATGCGGGCTGTGCTTGGCTATTGCAAAATAGTCTACTCACTTAGGTTTGAGGGCCGTTCGCTGGAGCCTATTTGCGCTTGTTTGCCAACGCCGCGACCATCAGAAGCCCCTAGGACTCTTGCGGTAGACGCTTCTTGCCCTTGCGGGCACGGTTTCTAAAGTTCTCGACGGCCTCTTCCATGCCCAGAGGCACATAGGCGAGCTCATCGAGGTTATCGGGCAGGTAGTAGGCTAGGCTTTGCTCCTGCGCGCGGCCCGCCGCGAGCTGTTCATCGCTGGGCTGCGCTCCAGGTGTGGCGCAAATGCCATAGACGGCGGCACCCATCTCGCGCGTGCGGCGCTCGTACTCGGTCTCGGGATGCTCGGGATGGTCGCGGCGGACGTCGTCGCTTACCCAAAGCGTATCGTAGCCGGCCGCGGCAAACTGTCCCAGGGCGTAATCGCGCAACGGCTTGCTATCGGTGCGCAGTGTGACGGTAGCGCCGGCTGAAAAGAGCGGGCGGTAGAGCATCAGATGGTCGACATGGACGAGTCGTTTTTTAGCGTACTTGGCCTTGGGCTGCGGCGTGGGAAAGTTAATGGTGATGGCATCGAGCTCGCCTGCGGCAAACAGCTGTGGCAGCGATGCGGCGCCTCGGGGCAGGACGAGCGCGTTGGATAGCCCCTGTTTGCAGATTTTCTGCGCGGCATAGGCGATGCAGATGGGCTCCTGGTCCATGCCGATAAAGAGGGTGTCGGGCTCGCGGTGGGCGCGCTCGACCAGATAGGTTCCCTTGCCACAGCCAAGATCCAGGTGAAGGTGTTCGAAGGGCTTGCTGCCAGCTGGCGCACAGGCCTCGCGCCAATCTCCGGCATAGGCCTCGGGGTTCGTCTCAATCGCATCGGCGTAGCGCTCCAGGCGCTCCTCGAGCACAAAGTTCTTAGGCGTGCGAACGTGGACGGCTCCCATGAGGCTCCTTGGTCATAAGTGTGGAACGCATAGCTGTGCGTTCCGTCAATGGGTTGAAAAAGGGTGGGCATAGTTTGCCCGAAAGATGCGGTGCGGCTCGGCGGCGAGTCGTCGGTGCCTACAGACGCTTGAGAATCACATAGCGGTTGAGCTCGCCGCTGCGACCGTCGGCATGGAAGCGCTCAAGCTCGCGCACGGGGACCTCGCCGCTTTTGTAGAACGTACGGACGCCGCGCACCAGGTCGGTGATCTGCTGATCGTCAAAGTGATGGCAATAGCGGTAGGCGTGGCGGTCGTTTTGCCAGCCAATGAGGTGGTCGCCGGCTTCAAACTGCGCGGAATCGTAACCCTCAAACGGCGGGGTGAGCTCGGCGCGGGCTTCGGCTCGAACGGCCTTGCGCGCCATGCGCTCGTCGTTCATAAACTCCCAAAAGCTGATGGCGATGATGCCGCCCGGGCGCGTCTGCCGCACCAAGGCGTCGAGTACGCGTACGCGGTACTCGCACGACGGCACGTGGTGCATAAAGCCAAAGCAGACCGAGATGTCGGCGAGCGGGGCGTCGAAAAGCACGTCGGGCGTCTCGGCGGGGTTGAGCTTCATGAGGGCGTCGAGCACGTCGAGTTCCTGGAAGTGCAGGTTGGGAATGCGAAGCGCGTGGCCATGTGCATCGATAGCCAGGTCTTGGCACGAGTCGACACCATAGAACTCAAACGGGCAGCTGGCATCTGCCGAGGGGTTTGCGCCGTCGACGCCCTTGGCGGCAAGTGCGCCGCCGGCGGCAAAGTTCTCGAATCGCATATTGCCGCAGGCAAGATCGAAGACGCGGACGGGATGCTCGATCGTGGCAGCGTTGAGCTGCCCGAGCGCGATGTCCATGGTGCGCACCCAGCCGGGCCACGGGGCCTGGCGCGTATCGGAAAAGGAAGCGGAGTGCTCGCGATAGAACGTATTGTTGAGCTGGATGAGCGATGAGGCGAAATCGCGGTTCACGGCGCGGAACTCCCTCCGTTGGCGGTGCGGAATAAACAGTACGACCATACTACCGTTAACGCCGCAACGGGGACAACCGAGCCGTGGGTCATTGCTTTGTTTGGACACATTTCCGCAGCTCATATGTGCCCGCAACCGCCGGTTGTCAAAAATCTCACTAGAATAGGTGGCATGCTTTTGGCGGTGGCGGATAGATTTTTAACTGTGCAAGGCGCCTTAAGAACAAAAACGGTCCGGCGGCACGGCTGGCATCACATAGGAGGAACCATGAATGTAGAAACTGCGCAGCGGCTCGCCGACCTTCGTCGCAGCAAGGGTTTTAGCCAAGAAGGGCTGGCGCGAAAGCTAGGGCTGTCGCGCCAGGCGGTCAGTAAATGGGAGCGTGCGGAGAGCTCGCCCGATACCGAGAACCTGATCTCGCTCGCCAAGCTCTATGGCGTGAGCCTGGACGAGCTGCTCAATCCGAGCGATGAGATTGAGGACGATATCGAGTTTGAGAATGAGGACCGCGCTCGTCAGCGCGAGGCCGAGGCGGCAGAGCGCGCACGCACCCATGAGGCGGCGGCACGAGCTACCGAGGCGGCAACACAGGCGAGTGACGCCGCCGCCAAGGCGGCGCAAGCGGCAAGCTGGAGTGCACAGGCCGCTAATGCCGCTACGGCGCAGGCGACGAGTGGCGGCGCAGTTGGCTCGACTCCGGTGAAGGGCCCGTTCCAGTCGTTCCCGTATTGGGCCGTGTGTTGGCTGCTGTTCTTTTTGCTGATGTTCCTGTTTGGTGCCGGCCCCTTTGCTGCGCTGATCTTCTTTACGATTCCCATCTATCACTGGGTGGCGCGTGCACTCGATGGCGATTGGGCGCGCGGAGATATTCAGGTTGGTTCGGCGCCGGTGGTCGCTAGGGCTCAGGATGTTTCCGCTCCGGTTGATACTGACGTGGCTACCGTGACTACCGCTGACCCGATCGCCAAAGAGGGTGATGAATGATGAAGCTTTCGCATGAATCCAAGGTACGCTTGGGCGTTGGCATCGGAGCGTTTGTGCTCATCATCGGGCTTGTCTTTGGCACTTCGCGGCTATTGGCTCATTCCGATATGGTGCGTACGACCGGTATTCTATCTGGCCATTTGTCTGATTTTGACGATATGTTTGACGAGGACGATTCCTTGAATAGCGGCAGCTATTCCGCTCGGCCTCAGCAACTTTCGAGTGCGACCTTTGATGCCGATGAGTTCCGCTACCTCGATTTCGATATCAATGCGGCGTCGGTGGACGTCAAGGTTGTTGACGGCAACAAGGCTCGCGTTATCGAGCGGGGGCGCGTTGCCAAGGGTATGGATGCCTCCAAGGCCGCGACGCAAAACATCGCATCCGTCGAGGACTCGACGCTCAAGGTTTCTCAGTTTGGAAGTGATGACGGTAAGGCAATCGATCGCACAGTTACGGTCGAGCTGCCGCGCCGTGTTGCCGAACATCTGAAGGGAGTCAACGCGCACGTGGGCTCGGGTGATCTGCAGATTGTCGGTGTCATCTGTGATGGTTTCGACCTTTTCCTGGGTGCGGGAGATGTAGAGTTTACGGGCAGCGTGACTGATGCGCTCAGTGCTGAGGTCGGTTCGGGCGATGTGACGTTCGAGCTCTACCAGGCCCCCGCGAAGTCGATGGACGTGAGCGTGGGCTCGGGCGATGTGGAGATGATGGTTCCGAACTCGACGGGCTTTAAGGCGAGCCTCACCTTGGGCAGCGGCGACTTCGAGAGCGATTTCCTTCCGCTTGGCTACGACGGCGAGACCATTTTGAATCTTGAATTCGATAACGGTGACAAGTCTGCCACGTATCGTTTTGAGGTCGGTTCGGGCGACATGTCGTTTGATTCGGAGTATTGAGGCAGACGAAAGCCTAGGCGAAGATATAGCTGCGCTGTTTGATGAAGGCGCCGGGGTCGTGGTCGGCTTCGGCGCCTTTGCCTTTACAATGGGGGCATGGAACAGATTATCTTGAACATACTCGAGGCCCTGCGTCGCGGCGAGACCGTGGACGACAAAGCGCTCGTCAAATTGATACATGCCGAGGCGCGCCGCGTGGGTGCCGACAAACGCGATTTGGCCAAGCGCCGTCTGCTGCCGTTCTACCAGCGGGTTAAACGTGAGGAGCCGGCTCGGTGGGCTGCGTGGCATGTCGATTCCGATCTGGAACGTCAACTGCTGCAGGTGCTGCGTATGAAGCCGCGCCGAACGGCCTCGGGCGTGGCGACCATTACCGTCATTACCAAGCCGTGGCCGTGCTCGGGCGATTGCCTGTTTTGCCCCAACGATCTGCGCATGCCCAAGAGCTATCTGCACGCCGAGCCGGCGTGTGCCCGTGCGGAGCAAAATTGCTTTGACCCGTATCTGCAGGTGAGTGCCCGTTTGACGGCGCTTTCGCAGATGGGGCATGCGACCGACAAGATAGAGCTCATTGTGCTCGGTGGCACCTGGAGCGACTATCCGCAAGGGTATCAAACGTGGTTTATGTCGGAGCTTTTCCGTGCGCTCAATGACGATGCCGTGGCTGGTGTAGCGGCTAATCCCATGCTGGCGCGTCCAGGCATCAGTCGTGCCGAGGCGGGGCGCCTGCTCGATGACGCGCCCGCCGATGCCCTGCCGCCGGTGGCAGCGGAGCGCCGCGAGCGCTATCGGGCCGCCGGAATTGCGACCGATGAGGCCGAGCTTGCCGCCGGCGTTGCCGGCGAGCAAGGGCGTGTGGATGCTGCCGTGGGCGGCTATAACCGCGCGGTTCATCGCCTGTACGGCTCTGGTACACCCTGGGGCGCGGTTGCCGAGTGGCAGACGGCAACGATGGAGGAGCTTGAACGACAGCAACGCATCAACGAGACGGCGAAGCATCGCGTGGTGGGGCTCGTTATCGAGACGCGCCCCGATGCTGTAACGCCGCAGGCCCTCACGCTTATCCGCCGCCTGGGCTGCACCAAGATCCAGATGGGTGTCCAGAGTCTCGACCAGCACCTGCTCGATATCAACGAGCGTCGCATTTCGGTGGCGCAGATCGAGCGGGCGTTTTCGCTTGCGCGCCTGTTTGGCTTTAAGATCCACGCGCATTTTATGCTTAACTTGCTGGGCGCCACGCCCGAGGGGGACAAGCGCGACTACGAGTGCTTTATGACCGAGGGGGCCTTTATGCCCGACGAGGTCAAGGTCTACCCGTGTGCGCTCATCGAGGGCTCGCGTCTGGTGGGTTGCTATGAACGTGGCGAGTGGCGCCCCTATACCGAGGAAGAGCTGCTCGATGTACTGGCCGATGACATCGTGGTGACGCCGGCGTTCTGCCGCATCAGTCGCATGATCCGCGACTTTAGCTCCGATGACATCATGGTGGGCAACAAGAAGCCCAACCTGCGTCAGCTCGTCGAGAATCGCTTGGCGGCTCGTGGAGAAGGCACAGTGGTGCGCGAGATTCGCTATCGCGAGATCAGTACCGCGGGTGCCGACTTGGATGAGCTTTCTCTTGATGAGGAAGTGGCGTACGAGACGCCGGTGACTCACGAGCGCTTTTTGCAGTGGGTGACGCCGCGGGGCAAGATCGCGGGCTTTTTGCGGTTGTCGCTGCCCGACCATTCGTTTGTTGCCGCACATGCGGACGAGTTGCCGACGACGCCGGACGAGGCGATGATTCGCGAGGTGCACGTGTATGGCATGGCGGCGCGCGTGGGCGACCAGGGCCAGGCGGCGCAGCATCACGGGTTGGGGCGTTTGCTCGTAGAGCGTGCGTGCGAGATTGCCCGGGATGCGGGTTATGCGCGTATCAACGTGATTAGCGCGATTGGCACACGCGAGTACTATCGCCATCTTGGATTTTATGACCATGGCCTTTATCTGCAAAAGGAGCTCTAGATGAACAAGCCGAGTGTTTCTGCCGGCGTCGTTGCCGGCGTTGCTCTGGGAGCCGCGGCGCTTGGTGCGGCCGCTGTCGCTGTTCGTGCTGCCTGTCTGCAGGTTGCGCGAACCCGCAATGGGTTGGCGCGTGTGAAACGCGTGCACGATGAGGGCGGCGACGAAGTCCGCGTATTGGTGCAAGGCGGCGTCTACCAAAGCGCGAGTTACGTTGGCGAGCGCTGGGCGGAGCCCGTCTTTGCGTACTATCGCGCGTTTGACGACGTGTTTGAGGCCGAGGATGCGATGCGCGACGCTTATGGTCACGGTATCGACCGCATGCTTATGCTGGGCGGCGGCGGGTTTGCCTATCCTAAATTCGCCCTGATGTCGCACGAGGGCTTGCGCATGGACGTCATCGAGTATGACGGAGAGATTACGCGCCTGGCGCGCCGCTGGTTCTACCTAGACGAGCTGGAACGCGCGGCGGGCGATCGCCTGCGGGTGATAACCGCTGAGGCTCGCTCGTATCTGGGTGTGACGAGCGTGGGCCATCGTTGCTATGACGCGGTCGTGAGCGATTGCTTTGGCGGTGCCGAGCCCGTACGCGAGTTGGCGACGGTTGAGGCGTTGCGTTTAGTGCGGGGCAGCCTAAATGTTGGTGGTGTCTACGTCGCCAATATCGTGAGCGCAAACGAGGGGAGCGACGTGACGTTCCTGCGCGACTGCGCTGCCACGGCACTCGAGGTATTCGCCCATGCCTGGGTGGTCCCGTGCGGCGATGCGAAGTTCGGCGGCGAGGAGAACTACCTGCTCATCGCCAGCGACGGCGACTATGCCTTTGCCGAAGCCGTGCCCTTCGACACCGACTTCCTCGGCACCGTCCTTCACGACAAATAAGTCTCCCCGTCCCAAAAAGACTGGTCTTAGGTGTGGTCGCGCCAGCCGAGAACGCGCTGCTTCATGCCTTCGATGTCGAGCACGCCTTCGGCAAAGCCTTTGCGCACGAGCTCCTCGGGAACGTACTCGTCGTAGCGATCAAAATAAGGTACCTCGCCGGGATAGACGAGCTCGATGGGGTCGAAGTCCTTTTCGGCCTCGGCTGCGAGCACCTCAAAGAACGTCTCCTCGTCGGCCTTCATCTTAAACTGCATAAAGTATGGACGCGACGGATCGAGCCCTCGAAGGCCCAGCTCCGCGGCACACTTAATCTTGAGCATACGTTCGAGCGCCAGAAAGGCGTAGCTGCCCAACCAGGGGAAGAGCACCCAGGTGTCGCCACCCAGGTTAATGAGCGGTTTGGTCCCCGCACCCGAAATCTCGGCGGTATGACGAGCCTGTGCAAGGCGTGCCCGTGCGTTGCCCATGAGGTACGGATATGCCGCGTGCTCGTTGAGCGCCTTGCGCATACGCTCGAGTACATGTGTGTTGATGTCACCGGGGCAATCGCCAAAGTAGGCCGGCACGCGGCCCTTGACCTGCGTGGCAAAGACGGTATGACGCTTCCAGTCCACTTCCTCGACTATCCAGCAGTGCCCGGCTATGGCGATGCGCTCACCGGGCGGTGGCGGATTGACGATCGTGCCCAACTCGGCCGACTCGCTGCGAACGGTGAACTCCTCGTTTTCCTGGAACACAGCGTAGAACTTAAAGTTGTTAATGATGCGCTCGCCCGCGAGACCCACGATGAGCCCGCCGCCCTCGGTGACCTGGATATGATCGATCTTGATGAGGTGGCGCAGCAGTACGCGATAGTCATCGGCCGAGACGCGGTGGAAATAGCTCAGTGTGAGCACGCGCTGGGCAAGTTCGGCCGGCGTGAGCTCGCCGGTGCTGGCGAGGGTCGACATAGTCTGGTGATAGAGCAAGCTGTAGGGGAGTCGATCGAGTTCGGGTGGCTCGACCCACTTTTCTTCGCGATAGAGTTGTACGAGCGCGATGCCCTGCAGGAGCTTCCACGGAATGGTCTCGGGCATCATCGTGCGCGGCTCGGGTTCTTCCTCGCGCATGACAAACCACATCTCGGGCGGAAGATCGCGGCGTCCCGTGCGCCCCATTCGCTGCAAAAAGGAGCTGACGGTAAACGGCGCGTCAATCTGGAAGGCGCGCTCCAGGCGGCCGATATCGATACCGAGCTCCAGCGTAGAGGTGGTGACGGTTGTCTGTGCCTGCTCCTCGTCGCGCATGAGCTCCTCGGCCGTCTCGCGCAGCGATGCCGAAAGGTTGCCGTGATGGATTAGAAAGCGGTCGGGCTCGTGTCGACTTTCGCAGTAGCTGCGCAGCATGGAACACACGGCCTCTGCCTCCTCGCGCGAGTTGGCAAAGACCAGGCACTTGCGGCCGCGCGTATGCTCAAAGATATAGCCCATACCGGGGTCGGCGTTGTCGGGTGCCGTGTCGGTGGGGTTGAGAAGCGCCTGCTCGGTCGCTCGTGGGATGTCGACTTCGCCCTCGGGGGCCGAGGAAGTGCGACGGTCTTTGGGAGCGGCCTTGCCCTGCGCCTGCTTGCGACGTTGACGGCGTTCCTCCTGTGTAAGCTGTCCGCTGTGACGCATGTCTTGGGCGCCGGCGGGCAGTGCCGCGGATGCCGCCTCGATGCGCTCGCACGCAAGCACTTCGGCCTCTTGAGGACCCGTGCTCTCGAATCCCCGCTGCTGTGCCTGGGGACCCGAGTTGTAGAAGTGCTCCATGGAGATGCGCCACACGCGGCGCGGTTCCTCAAAGCGGGGGATAACGCAGTCGCGTCCCGTTCCCTGCGAGAGAAAGGCACCCGTGCGCTCGGGGTCGCCGATGGTGGCCGAAAGGCCAATGCGGCGGGGCTGCACGCCCGCCATGCGCGAGAGGCGCTCGATAAGGCAGAGCGTCTGACCGCCGCGGTCGCCGCGCATGAGCGAATGAACCTCGTCGATGACGACGTAGCGCAGGTCGCAAAACATGCGCGGGATCGCCATGTGCTTATGGATCAGGAGCGCCTCGAGCGATTCGGGCGTAATCTGAAGGATGCCGCTCGGCTTTTTGATGAGTTTGGCCTTGTGTGACTGCGAGACATCGCCATGCCAGTGCCAGACAGGGATATCGGCCTCTTCGCATAGGTCGTTGAGGCGGACGAACTGATCATTGATGAGTGCCTTGAGGGGGCCGATATAGAGGGCGCCAACGCTTGCGGGCGGGTTCTCCCAAAACTCGGTCAGGATGGGAAAGAAGGCTGCCTCGGTTTTGCCGGAAGCCGTGGATGCCGTCAGGAGCACATTGTCCTGCGTATTAAAGATGGCGTCTGCCGCTGCAACCTGGATAGAGCGCAGACTCTCCCAATCGTGGGAGTAGATGAAGTCTTGGATAAACGGGGCGTAGCGGTCAAAGGCGTTCACGGGGCCTCCTCTCATATACGAACCTCTCAACGCGGTGGGCAGTGGCTTGCTGCATTACTGCCTCGACGTTTGCCCAGATAAAACCTGCCAAAATAAACCTGTCCCTTTTTGGCAGGTTAGATGGTGAATTCGGCGAAGTTGCGGTCGCCGCCTGCGGCATCGGTGTCGCCTGTTGCGGTTGCCGGCGCCAGCGCGTCGCCGCCGACGCTTTGCAGTAACTCGGCCACGTTGGCGTCGGGGTTTTGGCATAGGATGTCGAGCAGCTCGATAAAGTCACGAATGACTTCACGCGGCGTCAGATGTGTGTCGGCTCCCACGCGACCGAACTCGATCTTGAGGAAGTCCACCAAGTCGTTCTCGGTAAGTGTGGGCGTCCAGCCAAAGTAACCGGCGTGAATTTGCATGAGTTTTTCGATCAGCACCAGCAACTCCTCGTAGGTGAGTGGCTGCAGACGGATGATGGGCGCGAGCATGTCCTTAAGGTCCTCGCGCGCAAAGCGACCCTGAGCGAGTCGGCTGCGCAGAGCCTCGTAGGAGAACACGCCGCGGCGGCGGTCTTCGATGGAGGTTGGAGTGCCGCCCATGATCATGCCCAGGTACTGCGCCTTGCCCTGGAGCGTGTCGTTGTACATAGTCAGGATCTTCTCGTAGTTGTATTGGCGCGTGATCGCGTTGGGAATCTTGTACAGATTCACGAGTTCGTCGATGAGCACCAGCATGCCCTTGTATCCGCTGCAGACCAAAAAGCGTGCAATGAGCTTAACGTAGTCGTACCAGTCGTCATCGCTGATGATGGTCGAGGAGCCCAGTTCGGCGCGAGCCTCGCTCTTGGTGCGGTATTCGCCGCGGATCCATTTGGTCACGCGGCTCATGGCCTCTTCGTCGCCCTCGGATACGGCCGTGCGATAGCGGCGGAGCATGCGGGCAAAGTCGAAGCCGTGGACCATCTCCTCGAGCGGGGCCAGTTGGGTATTGACGACCGACTCGTCGACGTCGGCACACGAGGCGACCCAGCGATCCAGAATAAGGTTGAGCGCACCGCCCTCGGGGCGCGTCTTGGTCGATATGTTGCGGATGAGCTCGCGGTAGGTGGCAAGGCCCTGCCCCTGACCGCCTTGCAGGCGGCGCTCGGGCGACAGGTCGGTATCAGCGACGACGAATCCCTCGCCCATGGCGTGCGTGCGGATGGTCTGGAGCAAAAAGCTCTTGCCGGCGCCGTAACGACCGACCAGAAAGCGGAAGCTCGCGCCACCGTCGGCGATGAGACTCAGATCGGTGAGCAGGGCGCGGATCTCGACCTCGCGCCCTACGGTGATGTAGGGAAGGCCGATGCGCGGGACCACGCCGCCCTTGAGTGAGTTGAGAATGACGGCGGCGACGCGCTTGGGCACGCGGGGTGCTGCGGATGCGGTATCACTCATGGTCTAGGTATCCTCTCACGTCTGCTTCGTAATCCTCGATAATTTGCGGTCCTGCCGCGCCGAATTCGATAACGGTGTCTCCCACCAGGTCAAAGAGCGCCTCGTTGATGCTGTCGACGAGCATGTCCTCGCTCTGCCCCGATTGCACTACCGCCGATTCCGCCTGTACTGCGTTGTGCTCGAGCAGCGCGCGGAGATAGGCGTCTGCGGCAGGCGTGAGTTCGTTCGTGGCGTCAGCGGGCGCAACAGCTGCGAACGCGGGCGTCGGCGCGAGAAGCGGTGCCACGACACCAAACTGTTCGGTGGATATGGTTGGCTCGTCGGTCTCGTCCTGCCGAATGGGTGCCGCGACCGCCTCGACAATCGCGTCGGCTACGGGCTCGGCTTCCGGTTGCCCTGAGTCCGCTGCCTCGACTTCCACAGGCGCGCTGTCCTCGCGCTCTTCGTCGATTAAAAGCGCTTCGCGCGTTTGCGCAGCGGCGCTCCGAATGTGCCCCAGCTGACTCAGATCGATATCGATCTTGACGGGCTGGTGTGCGGCATCCCATGAAAGCCATGCCACAATCTCGTCATCGATAATCTTGGCCAGATATTTGGGGACCTTTTCTTCCTTAAGGGGATGGGCGGGGTCCAGCGCCAGGCGCAGGCGTTGGTCGCAGGCGCGCATCATTTCACCGAGCTTGCTGCTCTTTTGCCTACTACCGTGGATACGCATACATTCCCAAAAGCCGTTTTGGCAACGGTAGATATGGATGGGATCCAGGCGGTATTCGCAGTCCTCGTGGCGCTCGGGCGCAAAGAATACGGCCGAGGCAAACATGGTGTAGGGCATGGCCGTCTCCTCCCCAAATAAGCTCGCCACGATGCCGGTCTTTCGGTGCGTGTCATAGTAGCGCGCCATACGGACATACACGGCGCACGCCACGTGGCGCAGATCGCGGTGGTGGCTGCGGTCGAGCCGCGAGTTACTTAGGTTGTACGTGGAGAGGGCGTTGATGGCGGCCATGAGTCGCTCCTCGCGCACCTCATCGGGCGGAAGGGGGAGCGTGGGTTCGGAGGTTTTGCGACGCTTAGGGGTCTGGCCGGACGGTGCCGGTGCTGGTACAAGGTCTCGTGCCGCGCGCCGCAGCTCGATAAGGGCGTTATCGAACATGACGGTTTTAGAGTCACGAAGCAGCTTGGGGTCGAGCCCGTGGAACACGGCGTAATCCTGCAGCCACACGCGTGCAAATCGGTCTAGGCCGGGCTCGAAGGCGCGATAGACATCCCAAAAAGCCTTGATCTTGTTAAAACCATCGAGCGGGTCATCTACGCCAATGCCGCAAATCAGCTCATAGAGATACAGAAAGGCAAAGGACGTAGACGTTTCCCCGACGGTTCCGCGGCGCACTTGGGCACGCCAGGTAAAGTAGCCGCGCAACTGCCGGTCGCTCATGGCGTTGTAGGTGGGAAAGTACGACTTAAAGGTGCCGTTGTAGGGACAGTCGTCCTCAAAGTCGGCCATCAGCAGGCCCTGGCGGTAGAAAAGCTCGGCTTCCGAAAGCCAGCGACCTGCGCCGCCTTTGGGGTCATCCTGCCAGCGCGATATCTCGCGCATCTTGCGGTACTGGTCGGGAAGGAAATTCTGCATCTGACGACCGGTTTTGAGAATCGGCTCGTCAGCATAGACTTCGTTTGAGAAGCGAGCAGACTGATGGGTCCGGGCCTCGGCCATAATGCGCTCGATGAGCATCTTGATGTCCTGGTCGGCCACCGTCTCTCCTCTCCTAACGCAGCTTCGGTGACCTCATATCATAGCACAGCATCAAACAGGTGTTCGAGATGCTGCTGCGTAGATAGATTTAGAACAGGAGGGCGTAGATGACGGCGATGACGACGGAGGGGAGCATATTGGCCGTGCGGAAGGTCTGAGGACGGATGAGGTTGACGCCGACGCAGAAGATGAGCATGGAGCCTACGAGCGAAAGGCTGTCGAGGGCTGCCGTAGTCATGATGGGGGAGAGTGCGCCGGCAAACAGCGTGATCGTCCCCTGGAACACGGCGACGGGCAGGGCGGAGAAAATGCAGCCGCGGCCAAGCGACGCCGTCATGGTGCAGACGATGATGCAGTCCAGCGCGCCCTTGAGGGCAAGCGTGGACCAGTCGCCGAGCAGGCCGTCCTGGATCGATCCCACAATGGCCATGGCGCCGATACACACGGTGAGTGAAGTCGAGACAAAAGCGTTGGTGAACTCGTTATCGCCCTCGCTGCCGGTTTTGCGCTTGAGCCATTCGCCAAGGTTTTCAATGGCGGCCTCCAAGTTGATGGCCTCGCCGATGAGCGAGCCGAGGGCGAACGAGACAATGAGCATGGTGGTACCAGTGGTCGCCAGTGCCTTCCCATCGATGATGAGCATCTTTTGCATGGTGCCGCCCAGGCCGATAAACAGGACGCACAGCCCCGATGCTTTCATGAGCGTGTCTTGGATGCGCGGTGTAATGAAGCGGCCGCCCACTAATCCCAAAAGACCGCCCGCAACTAAAAGCACAACGTTGATGATTGTTCCCAAGCCCGGCATGAGCCCTCCTGTATTGATGCCAACGTGGCAATCGTAGCAGAACGAAATGCGAGGCACATCGCGACTCATCTAATACGTTATATAAGTGGTATTAGGGATGGTGCGCAGCATTTAAGCCTCAGGTGGTTGTCGGGACATAGGGATAGTATTCAAAGCGCAGTGTCATAAGCCGCTGCGGGAATTCAATAGCCGCGGCGATGATATTGGCATCGCGGGCACGATCAAACCCTTCGAGTTCGATCTGATACGAGACGTCTTGCATAATGTCCAGACGTCGCCAGGCTAGGAGTGTGTCGCCATCGAATTCCAAGGTCTTGCCTCCGTCTGGAGCAACGGCGTATAGACGCAGCTTGGCGGTCGTTGCAGGGTCGACAACCGTGACCTTTTTAATTTCGTTTCTAGTATTCTTGGCGCCCAACAAGGTGAGCAGTGTTGGGGCCACGACCTCGCCCGATGGCAAAAAGACGACTTCGATGGATTCAGGAAATGCGATGATGGCCGACTTGCGGACGGGCTGATTGGCGGCGGCAACTTCGATGTTCGCAGCGTCGATGACCTCTGTGTGGTCGAGCGCGGCAAGCACGCAGCAGTTACCTTCATCGATCTCTTGAGGATCAGCAAGCCCCGGACTGTCTGCGAGCTCGGGATCGTTTGAATCGGTAGCGGGCCCATTCGGTGCTTCGAAAGAAGCTGGGACGCTGTTTGTCGGCGACGGCGTGTCGCCCGCACCTGCTTCTTTGTCCGCGCTCTCTTCTTGTATGGTTGCGTTGATGGGTTCGTCGTTTGAGGGGAGCGTCTTGGCGTCAAGCGCGGAAGGAAGAATTCCGATGGCTCCGGATCCGTTCCACTCCATTTCGAGAAGCGCCGGGTCGGCAAGAATGCGTTGCCTGCTTTGCGCGTGGGCATCGATTTCAATAGGGCCTGCCTCTATCCCTCGTGTAAGGCTGAGTGATCCGGCTGGCTTCTCGAAATGAGCGTCTGTGTCTTTGGTGCTGACGGCGTAGAACAGCAGGGACGCTTCTCCCGCCGCGATGGCATCGGTGCCGGCTTTGGTCAGCCGCAACGATGCCGTGAATGAGAGTGTGGGCTGCGTTTCGTCTGCATTCGCGGCGGCGCAGCCCAGACATATACCGCCTCCTTTCTCAAAAAACGTACCGTCGAAGGCGACCTTCGCTCCGTTCGCCGAGTCATCGACCGAAGCGATGTCGATGCGCAGTTCTAAATTGCATGGATCGCCATCTGCATCGAGCATAACCGAGCGCCACGTGCAGACGGCGCACCCCGCCTGGGAGCCGTTTGCCTTGTTCGAACGATTGATATCCACGACTATCGAGCCGTCCGTATTACGACGAAGGCATCCCGAGGTTGAGATCGCGGCCTGTGCGATCGAAAAACGCTTGCACGCAATGGCGCTCGACGGATTTGGTGCGGAACTTAGGACTGCTGGTAAGGAGTCTGCCATGACGGGAGTCGCCCAAGCGGCGACAGGCGTTCCGGTTGCGAGCGCGCCGCAGAGTGCGACGACGGGCAAAAGGTTCTTCGATGCCATGGGGTCTCCTTAGCTAATTAAGTGCGGCCTGTCCATGTTTTGTTTCTGGCTGCGTTTGATGTGCAGACCGAGGCCGGCGGTTCCTGCGCCTGCTGCTGTGGCGCCTGCTGCCAAGAGCCATCGTCTGTCGCCTGTCTGCGCCAACGGTTCCTCGCGGTCGCCGCGGTCGAGCTCCGAGAGGTCGACCGTCACTTGCGTGGCTGCCTGCGCCTGTTCTTGCTGGGCAAAGGCCATGGCTGGCCCAAACGCTAGGATGCTGACGGCGGCGGCCAAGGCGACGGCCTTATGCCGTGTGCGCACCGGGCTCGACTGTCCAGGTGATCGTTGCAACTTGATCGCCTTCGCCGGTTACGTGGAAGATGTCGCGCGTGACGCGGGCGACGTTCCCGCTTGTCTTGAGCTTAATTTTGTCCGCGCCGCCGGCAACGCCCTGGTAGCCCATGTCGAAGGCTGCGTTCTTGGAAAGATCGAGGCCCGTCCCCTGCATTGCGGCGCTGGCGTTCTGGAGTGCGCCGTCGGGGCCGACCTTAAAGTCGATGGAGTTCTGTGCGGTTCCGGCTTTGGCGTCGGCAGCAATGGTCCAGGTGTTCATGGCGTCGATCTTCATGTTGGTGACATGGATGCCGTAGGCCGAATGATTGTCGATGGTGGTCGCGTCTTCTGAGGGGCCCTGAAGCGTGCCGTCGGCCTTGGCGACGAAGGGAATAACCGTCGGAACTTTGAACTCAACGTTGTCGATCTCGGTCCTGACCATTACTTTCGTGGTTCCAACGCGCCCGGCTGCCATAGCTGGCGTCGGGGCGGCGCCCATTGCGAGCGCGAGCGCGAGCCCTGCGCCCACGACGAGCGCTCTGACTCCGTTCATGTTCCTGGTGATGTCCATGGTCGTTCCTTTCTATTCGCCGCGGGCCGTCCCCGCGATGATTGGACGAATGCTGGTGAATTGCGTGCGGCGCCGCGTCGGCCGGAAAGCTAGTTCTCGGCTTGCTCAACCCGTACCTTGACACGTGTCGGATTGCCGTGGCTGTCGAGGGTCTTTGCATCGAGTGCCTGGATCTCGATGTACGCCTCGCCTTCTTTGATGTCGCCGGCGGGGCACGTCTCGACCGTTTTGCCGGTCTCGACCACACCGGATTCGTACATGGTCTCGTCGTTTTGGATGACGCGGAATCGCTGGGGAAATCTATTGTCTTGGACGTTTTGCACGTTGACGCGCAGCTTGCCGTCCTCCTGCAGCTGAGCGACCGGCGCGACCGAAATCGTCATCATGTTGTCGCGGACGATAGCGTCGAGCTCATCTTGGATTTCCTGACGCGTTTTGCCCTCGGCCGTCGTAACCGAAGCGCCCGCCTCGGGTACGGGCTGCGACTGCCAAGCGTATAGTCCTACGGCGACAAGGGCGCAGACGATGGCCAAACAGGCAACGATGAGCTTCTTGCGACGACCCAGGCCTACAAAGTGGGGTGGCCTCTTCGCGCTCATGCGGCATCCTTGGTGGTATAGACGCGCGCAAAGGTGGACGGGTCCGCTCCAAAGAGCATGTGAAGCATCAGACGGCGCGAGTAGACGAGCTCGTCGAAGTCGGGAGGGAGCTCGATGTCGTGGATATGCGCGATGTGGTGGGCGAGCGCCGAGAACGACTCGGGGTCGCAGATCACATCGGTGGTAACGTGGTAGACCGCCGTGTCGGGGAATGCCTCTTCGTCGAAAGGCAGGAGATGGGGATCGTCGTCGACTTCGATGGCGATGCCGTACTGGGGCCAGTAATATGCCATGGGAACCTCCCTGCTTCTGGGGCCAAAACTTCTATCGGTTTTTGGCTGTCGATGCCGACGGTATCAGTCGCAACTTGACCAATTTCTGACCAAATGCTTGACGGATTGGTGTCTCAGCAGGTAAAAGGCGGCAAAAATTACTTCAACTTTTTTCGGGCGACAATCGAGCGATCGGCGACGGCGGGGCCATATGTGTCAAAAGCATCGTCTGCCGAGGAAACCTTGCCGCTCGCCGAATTGCACGAACGTAAAAATCGCCAATTATGGAGACGGTCTCGAACACGTCGACGAAACGATGCGGTAACATTTCCCTGCAAACACTGTAGTTAGCTAAAGGGGGAGTTCGCGTGTCTGCAACCATCAAACCCTTCACCGACGAGTTCGAAGAGTATGGTCGCGATGAGTCTCGCACGTCGGGCGAGGCCTCAAGCATCTCGTTTCCGACAACGGAAAACGAGGTCCGCGCCATTTTGAAAAAGCTCCATGCCGAGCGTGTCCCGGTGACGGTTCAGGGCGCCCGGACCGGTCTTGCCGCCGGCGCCGTGCCTCATGGCGGTCACATTCTCAATACTTCCCGCATGAATCGCTACTTAGGCCTTCGCCGCGATGAGCAAGGCCAATTTCTGCTGCGCGTGGAGCCGGGCGTTGTGCTTTCGGAACTGCGCAAGCAGCTGAGCAAGAAGGTGCTGCCGGTCGCTGGCTGGGACCAGGCATCGCTTAAGGCCTACGATGAGTTTCAAGAGGCCCCGGAGCAGTTTTTTCCCACTGATCCCACCGAGGCATCTGCCTGTCTGGGCGGCATGGCGGCATGCAACGCCTCCGGCGCCCGCAGCTACGCTTACGGCCCCATGCGCCCGCATATCACGGGACTCCACGTCGCGCTGGCTGATGGCGATTTGCTTGAGCTTCAGCGCGGCGAGGCTTTTGCCCAGGGCCGCCACCTGTCGCTCGTGACGGCAGAGGGCCGCGCACTCGAGCTCGACCTTCCCGACTACACCATGCCCAAGACCAAAAATGCCTCAGGCTATTTCGTTGCGGACGAAATGGACGTCATCGACCTCTTTATCGGTGCTTGCGGCACGCTCGGCGTTATCACCGAGCTCGAGATTGCCCTGCAGGCGGCGCCTGCGGTCGTTTGGGGTGTGAGCTGCTTTTTCGATAGCGAAGACAAGGCCGTGTCCTTTACCGATTCCGTGCGCCCCGTCCTGTCCCATGCGGCCGCCATCGAGTACTTCGATGCTGGCGCCCTGGATATTCTGCGTCATCAGCGCGAGCAGTCGACCGCGTTCGCCTCGCTGCCGGCGCTCGACAAAGACGCTAAGGTCTGTGTCTACGTGGAGCTCGACTGCGATGACGAGGCCCAGGCGACCGAGGAACTGTATCACTTGGGGTGGGTACTAGAGCTTGCGGGCGGCAGCGACGATGCGACATGGGTCGCGCGCACCGAGGTCGATCGCGAGTGTCAGCGATTCTTCCGCCATGCGGTGCCCGAGAGCGTTAACATGCTTATCGACGAGCGCCGCCGCACGGATCCCACCATCACCAAGTTGGGTTCGGACATGTCGGTGCCCAATGCACGTCTTGCCGATGTCGTGGCCCTCTATCGCCGCACACTGGCCGAAAGCGGGCTTGAATCTGCTGCCTGGGGGCACATCGGTAACAACCATCTGCATGTGAACATCCTGCCGCGCGATGCGCAAGACTACCGTCGCGGTGGAGAACTCTTTGCCCAGTGGGCTTCCGAGGTCACGGCTATGGGCGGTGCCGTTTCTGCCGAGCACGGCGTCGGCAAGATCAAGGCGGGCTTCTTAGAGACGATGTACGGTCACGAGGCCATGGTCGAGTCGGCGCGGCTCAAGCTCCAGCTCGATCCCGACGGGCAGCTGGGCCGCGGCAACCTGTTTTCGGAGAAGCTCCTGGATGAGCTCGTCCAGAAAGGGGGCGCGTGAAGATGAGCGATTTCCATATGGTGGTGTGCGTCAAGGCCGTGCCGGGCAGCACCGAGGTCAAGATGGACCCCAAGACCAATACCATCGTGCGCGATGGCAAGCAGGCGGTCATTAATCCCTTTGATGCGAGCGCTTTGGAATGCGCGCTGGCGCTGAAAGACGACTTCATCGGCTTTGGCATGGATGTGCGCGTGACGGTGGTGTCGATGGGCATCCCCGCGACCGAGTCGCTGCTGCGCGACTGCATCGCTCGAGGCGCCGACGACGCGCTGCTGCTGACCGATCGCGCCTTTGCAGGTGCCGATACCCTGGCAACCACCTATACCCTCAAGTGCGGTATCGAGGCGCTCGACGAGGACTTCGACCTGCTCATCTGCGGCAAGATGGCGGTGGATGGCGATACGGCCCAGATTGGTCCCGAGCTTGCCGGTGCTTTTGAGATTCCCTGTGTGACCGACGTGAGCTGCGTGCAGAGCGCGGGCTTTACGACCTGTGGTTCACTGGCGCTTGTTCACGGCTGCGATGCCGGCGAGGAGACGGTGTGTCTTGAGATGCCGTGCGCGATGACGACTGCCAAGGAGATTGGCCAGTTGCGTATGCCGAGTATTGCCGGTATTCGCGCGGCGGAGGAGGCGGACGTGCGCGTGGTCAGTGCCGCCGACGTGAACGCCGACCCCGCGCGTTGCGGTCTTGCCGGGTCGCCGACACAGGTCGTGCGCTCGTTTGTGCCCGACCGTGACCAAACGTGCGAGGCCGTTGAGGGGACGGCGTCCGAGCAGGCGGCAAAGCTTGCCAAGATTATCGAGGGGATGGCGTAGATGAGCGGACTGATTATCGATAGCGAAGCCTGTATCGGCTGCGGTCGCTGCGTTCGCGCCTGTGCTTCGGGCGGCATCGTAGTGGAAGGCGAGCGACCTAGCCGATGCGCCCGCGTAACCGACGGCTGCATCCTATGCGGTGGGTGCGTCGATGCCTGTCCCGTCAACGCTATCTCGATCGAGCGAGACGAAGCTGCCGGCGCGGCAGACCTTGATGCATATCGAGACATTTGGGTATTCGCGCAGACCGACGAGCACGATACGGTGAATCCCGTTGCCTATGAGCTCATGGGCAAGGGCCGCGAGCTTGCCGATGCTCGTGGCTGCCGTCTGGTGGCGCTGGTCGGCATGAGCCCCGAGAGCTCGCTCGAGGAGCTGGAGCATCTGGTCTGTGCCGGTGCGGATGAAGTTGTGGTCTGTCGCGACGAGCGCCTGCGCCAAAACGATGCGGAGGTCTACGCCCGCTTGATCTGCGATTTGGTAGCCGAACGCAAACCCGAGGCCATCCTATACGGCGCGACCGCTTTTGGTCGCGAACTGGCACCCGGCGTTGCCGTGCGTTTGCAGACGGGCCTTACGGCTGACTGCACCGTACTTTCGATGGATACGGAGACGGGACTGCTGCAACAGACGCGTCCGGCGTTTGGCGGCAACCTAATGGCCACCATCGTCTGCTCCAATCATCGTCCCCAGATGGCAACGGTTCGTCCCGGCATCTTTAAGGCGCCCGACTTTGACTACGGCCGCTCCGGCACGATTGCCCAGATATCACTTGCGGATGATGCTAAGGCTCGTGTCGAGATCTCGATTCCCGCCGAGGAGTGGGGGCAGCAGGTCTCAATCGCCGATGCCGAGCGCTTGGTCGTGGTGGGCCGCGGCATTGGTTCCAAGAAAAACCTGCCGCTGATGCGAAAACTCGCCGATGCCCTGGGTGCCGAGCTTGGTTGCACGCGTCCCGTCGTGGAGGCGGGTTGGCTGGAGTATCGCCACCAGATTGGCCAGACGGGCGTATCGGTTTCGCCCAAGCTTCTCGTGAGTATCGGTGTTTCGGGCGCCATCCAGCATCTTGCCGGTATCGGTGGGGCGGAGTGCATTATCGCCATCAACGAGGACCCGGATGCCCCCATTTTCGGTGCAGCCCAGTACAAGGTTGTTGGGGACGCCGTCGAGGTCGTCGAGGAGCTGCTGGCCCAGCTTGAGCGCTAGGCGCGCGCCAGCCAGTCGCGCATCTCGTCCTTTAGGCGGCTCCAGGTTGCCTGCGTGACGGGGTCGGTAAAGGGCTGTGTAATGCCAAAGGGCGCGTCGAGCAGGCGGTGGATATCGCTCTGTTCGCGCGCCAGCGCACGGCTTGCCGGATAGACGAGCTCAAACATAAAGCAGACAAGCCCCACCAAGAAGTCGGCGGGCTCATTGCGCTCATCGCGTGCGACGCAGCGGTGCTCGTCAAAGGCGGCAAGTGTCGGCGACGAAAAACGGCTGCCGAGAAACGTCTTCTCGTCCACCTTGAGGATGGTGTCGACGGTGCTGTCGGCGATGGTGCGCATAATGTCGATCTTGTCACCATCGCGCACGATATCACAGAAGCTTCGCGTGCGCACGTCGAGCTGCGCGGGTAGACGGAAATCGCTGTGATAGGCAATGCTCGCTCGGATGAGCTCATCTTCTGCCGGGTCATCGATAAAGTCGCGGATGCTCGTTACGGCGGGTGCATCGGCGGGATTCTCGCCAAAGAGGACCTCGATGCCCAGCGCCGCATGGCTCATGCTCTCGGCGTCCTTAAAGGTGTCCCAGCGCCGAAGTTGCTCAAAGCGGCCCATATCGTGTAGCAGGCCGCAAAGCCATGCCAGGTCAATATCTTCTGACGACCAGCCCTGCTCGCGCGCCACGGCATCGCATGCCTCGGCCACGTGGTACGTATGCTCGATTTTGAGCGCGATGCGTGGGTTGGTGGCATCGTAGGCATCGGTGTAGCTTTTGAAGGCCGCGCGCCCCCGGTCTCGATCGATAGCTGTCATAATGACTTCCTAAAAAGTTGTGTCTTTCGATCCGGTGGCAATTGTAGGTGAACTCGGTTGCTGTCGGATGATGATCCTGCCGTATCGCTACATGCGGCTCGGAGACCTTGTCAGGATGAGAAGCGTATGGTGCTCAAAATCGTTAGAACCGTCTGGCCGGTGATGCTTACCTATGTTGCAATAGGCGCGCCGTGCGGAATGATCATGGGGCAGACGGGAATGGAGCCCTGGATGGTCTTTGCTCTGAGCAGCACGTTTGTGACGGGCAGCGGGCAGTTTATGATCTGCAATCTTTGGCTGGCGGGCGTACCGGCACCTTCGATTATCGCGAGCGTTGCCGCCATCTCCTCGCGTTTTGCGCTTTACTCGGCATCGATCGCGCCGCATCTGAGGGGTGCCTCGAAGCGTCAGACGCTGGCTGTTACCGCGACACTTACCGAGGAGGCATACGGCATCTCGCTTGCCAAGTTGGTTGAAGGGGAGGATTGGGGCCCGCGCGAGTCCTTTGTGCTCAACGTGATCCTTATCGCAACATGGGGCGTTTCGTGTACGACGGGCGCCATCGTCGGCGCCGTTGTCGATGTTCCCACCGCCATTGCAGCCTTTGTCTGCACCTCACTCTTTATCTGCCTGCTCTTTTCGCAGCGGCTGTCGCGCGGCAACGTTGTCGCGGCGGTTTCGGGCGCGGTGTCCGTCGCCGTATGCAAGTTCTTGGGCCTCACGAATATTGCCGTGCCGGCAAGCGTCGTGGTCGGCATTGCCATTGCGCTGGCGTGCGATGCTGTATTAGACGGAAGAGGTGCCCGCGATGCCCGTTAACGAGTTCTTGGTTCTGTGGCTGTCGTCGTGGGCTGCTATCGCGTTCTTTCGCATCGCGCCGGCGTTCGCCTTGCGCGGGCGGACCCTGTCGCCCCGTATTACCGAGGCCCTGGGCTATATCCCGCCCGCTGCCTTTGCCGCGCTGGTCGCCAACGACTTGGTGAGCCCCGGCGCGTTCGACGCGGGACTCTGGCCTGCCTTGGTTCCCTGGATTGCGGCCGCCGGCGTCGTTGTCGTGGCGGTCAAGACAAAATCGATGCTGTGGTGCTGCGTCTCGGGCATCGTACTCTATATCGCCTTGAGCCTTATATAGGGGTGGCGTCGCGGGCGCCGAATCTCGTTCCATCCCAACTTGTTGAATTTTTCACCGAGCTGGTCAATTTCTTCTGGTACCATGGTCAAACTTTACTGTAGCAAAGCGTGACGTGGGCTTTTGTACCCCGTCAGCGGAAATGGGGGCTTCATGGCACAGGAAGCGACCGCCAACGAGCAAAAGAAATTCAGGGTCCCGCGCATCCCGGGTGACATCATGATCTATCCGATGATCGTCGGTCTTTTGCTCAACACCTTCTGCCCGCAGGTCTTTGAGATCGGCGGCTTCTTTACGGCTGCCTGCCGCGGTGGCTCCAATACCATCGTCGCCGCGATCCTGCTGTTTGTGGGCGCCGGCATCAGCTTCAAGTCCACGCCGGGCGCCATCAAGACCGGCATTGTCGTGCTGATTCCCAAGCTGGTCGTCGCAGCGGCTCTCGGCCTAGGCGTGGCATATTTCTTTAACGACAACTTCCTGGGTCTGAGCTCCGTGTCTATCATCGGCGGCATCACGTTTTGCAACATGGCGCTCTATACGGGCATCATGGGCGAGTTCGGCGATGAGTCCGAGCAGGGCGCCGTCGGTATCCTGTTCTTTACGGCCGGCCCCGCCGTCACGATGATCATCCTTGGTGTTTCGGGTCTTGCCAACATCCCTGTCGGTACTATCATCGGCTCCATTTTGCCGCTCGTTATCGGCATGGTTCTGGGCAACCTGTTCCCGTTTATTAAGAACCTGCTAGTTCCCGGTGCCAATCCTGCGATTGCCGTCATCGGATTTCAGCTCGGTGCGTCCATGAGCCTGTCGAGCTTTATCGCCGGCGGTATTTCGGGCATCCTGCTGGGCCTCATCACGCTCTTTATCGTCGGTCCCATTACCTTTGCCTTCGAGCGCTTGTGTGGCGGCAACGGTAAGGCGGCTGTGGCATGCTCCACCATTGCCGGCACGGCCATGACCACGCCGGTCGCCCTCGCCGAGGTCGCTCCGCGCTATGCCGAGCTTGCGCCCACCGCGTATGCGCAGATCGCCACCGCCGTCATCATCACGGCAATCATGGCCCCGATTCTGACCGGCTGGGTCGATAAGAAGTTCTGCCACGGCGAAGAAGATCTGTCGGTCGAAGGCGTCGAGGCTATTGAGGAGGCCGTCGCGACCGACATCGACGGCGAGTAACGGCCGTTACCGATAATTGATTCCGGCGTGCAGTTCGCGCCGTCCGAGCGCCCGAACGGAAACTGTTTTGTAGTGATGTTCGGGCGCTCTGCTATTATTCCCCTTACCCCTGCGGAGAAAGGGGCGTTTATTGCCCAGACACGAATCGGGCGATTCTGACCACTTGGATATTGAAGGGAGGGCGTCTAGTGGTTAAGGCACTCAAGATTGAGATATTCCTGCTATGCATGATTGTTCTTATCGGGCTTGCCGTACGAAGCCGTCGCTCCCTGTTCTCGAGCACCCAGCAGCTTTTGTTTAGCATGCTGGGCTACACGTCTGCTGCCTACATTTTCTTCGATATGATCTGGACGCTTTCGGATGGTGTGGACGGCACGTTGGGCATTGCAGCCAACTGGATTTCCAACGCGGTTTCGTTTTCGCTCTTCGCCATCGCGTGTCTCATTTGGTTTATCTATTCCGAGACGATGCAGGGTTCTCACCTTGTGACCTCGCGCTATAGGGTGGTGCTTGTAACGTTGCCTACGGCTCTGGTGGTCGTGCTGGCTTTTACCAGTTACTGGACGCACGCCCTGTTCTATATCGATTCGCAGGGCGTGTATCGTCGCGGCTTTGCCTATATGATCCAGCCCATTGTCAGCTACTGTTACGTTATACATACGTCCCTGCATGCGTTTGTGCAATCTCGCAGGGTCGAGAGCCTGCAGACGAAGGCTATCTATCGAACCTTAGCATTTTTCGCCATTCCGGCCCTGGTGGGCGGTACCTTTCAGATCGTATACTCGGTGCCTGGCCTTTGTGTCGGCATAATGATTAGCATGTTGCTGCTCTATATCATCTGCCAGGAGCAGCTCATCTCGACCGACCCGTTGACTGGCCTCAACAATCGCAACCGTTTTGAGACCTATATGCTGTCGCTCTTCTCAAATGTTGGTCATACGGACGATGTGTATCTTCTCATGATGGACGCTGACGGCTTTAAGCAGATTAACGATCGCTATGGACATGTGGAGGGTGATCATGCTCTTCAGGTCTTATCTGCTGCGCTCAAAAAGGTCTGCACGGCGTCTGGCAGCTTTATCGCACGTTATGGCGGCGATGAGTTCGTAGTCCTTCAAAAGGCGGCAGCGGAACAGGACATCATACGTCTGTGCGCGGCAATCAACGACGAGCTCGCGCGCGCTGAGGTGCCGTATCTGTTGCGGATGTCCATCGGCTACGCACGGGTCGGTGACGGCGTCGATACCTGGCAAGACTTGCTTCGCGCTGCCGACGCGGAGCTCTACCGCGTCAAGGCCGAGAAAAAGAAGGCCGGCGTCCAGATACGCTAGGAAAAGGGGCACACGACCGTGGTGGTCGTGCGCCCCTTTTTGCGTTTGTGGGGGCCACCGGCCATAATGCCCAGGTGCGGTGCGGCAAGACGGGCGTCTGCCGCCGCGACTCGGTACGAAATCAACGAGAACCAGTGTGCTCCATTAAGCTAAAGTTTGCGAACATCCTCTCTAAAAAGGTGAACTCGCTAGGCTTTTTTGGGTTTGTTGACGATGATGATGCCGCCGCAGACCAACAGCAGGGCAACGATGACGGTAACGGGGCTCGTGCCAGCGCCCTCGCCGAGCAGCAGCGCGCTCAGCACCACACCAAAGACGGGGTTCATAAACCCAAAGACCGAGACGCGGCTGACGGGGTTGACGGCAAGCAGGCGCGACCACAGCGAGTACGCGACGGCGGAAATGAGTGCCATATAAATGATGAGCGCGATGGCGGGGGCGATTTCGGTGGGGGACAACGTGCCGCCCATCAAAAACCCGATGGCGGTAAGGACCACGCCACCGACTAAAAACTGCCACCCGGCAAGCAAGACGCCGTCGTGCTCGCGCGAGAAGATGCCGATCAGGCAGGTCGATAGGGCGCCTGCAACAGTGGAAGCCAAGATAAAGCCCTCGCCGTCGAGCGTAAAGCCAATGGTGCCGTCCGCGCCCGAAAGGTTGACGAGCGCGACGCCGGCAAAGCCCAGCGCACAGCCAAGCACCTTGGCCGTATTGAGCTTTTCGGTGCGAAATGCCAGGGCGGCAAAGAGGATTGCGAGGAAGTTGGCGCTGGCCTCGATGATGGAGCTCGACATGGCGCTGGCGCGCGAGAGGCCCAGATAGAAAAAGAAGTACTGCCCGATAGTCTGGAAGAGCGACAAGACAACGATGGGCTTGATGTCGCGAGTACGCGGAATGAGGGGACGGCGCTGAGCCGCGCTCATCCCAACGATAACCAGGGCACCGGCAAGCGTAAAGCGTAAACCTGCAAAGAGCAGCTGCGAAGCGCTATCGTGCGCTGGGATGCCAAAGAGTGCGTAGCCGATCTTGATGCAGGGAAAGGCCGATCCCCAGAGTGCACAGCAAACAAGACAGCCCAGGATGAGTCCGGGCAGGGTGGCGAGATACGGCTTGCGGCTTTCCATGATGTCCTTCCTACATGCGCGAAGCAAAAAAGAACCCGCCACCGGATGTGTCGGTGGCGGGTGTTGTTACCCGAAGGGATTGTACCTGATGGGAAAGGTTTAAGCGAAGTAGGCCACGCCGCTCTCAAAGATCGGCATGAACTTATCGCCGGGGACATGCTCGGGCACGTTGCGGTACAGGTTGTCGCCGCGACGCTCGGCATGGCCCATCTTGCCCAGGACGCGGCCGTCGGGGCTCGTGATGCCCTCGATGGCGAGTGCGGAGCCGTTGGGGTTGACGGAGAGATCCATGCTGGGCTTGCCGTCCTCGCCCACATACTGCGTGGCGACCTGGCCGTTGGCGATCAGCTGGGTGAGCACTTCGTCATTGGCGACAAAGCGGCCCTCGCCGTGGCTGATGGCGACGGTGTAGGGGTCGTCCAGGCTGCACTGCGACAGCCACGGGGACAGGTTGGACGAGATGCGGGTGCGCACCAGACGGCTCTGATGACGACCGATGGTGTTGAACGTCAACGTGGGCGCATCGGGCGTGGCGTCGACGATGTCGCCATAGGGCACCAGACCGAGCTTAATCAGGGCCTGGAAGCCGTTGCAGATGCCCAGCATCAGGCCATCGCGGGCCTTGAGCAGGTCGCGGACTGCCTCGGTGACCTCGGGAGCGCGGAAGAACGCCGTGATGAACTTGGCGGAGCCGTCGGGCTCGTCGCCGCCCGAGAAGCCGCCGGGGATCATGACGATCTGGCTTGCGCGGATGCGGCGGGCAAGCTCGTGGGTACTCTCGGCGACGGCCTCGGGCGTGAGGTTGTTGATCACGAAGGTGTCGGCCTCGGCGCCGGCGGCGCGGAAGGCACGGGCGCTATCGTACTCGCAGTTGTTGCCGGGGAACACGGGGATAACCACGCGCGGGCGGGCGATCTTGGCGCCGCCGTACACGTGGATGTCCTTGGCGCGGAAGTCGATGGTCTCGACCTCGGGGGTCTCGTCGGCGCTGCGGTAGGCAAAGACGCCCTCGATGCCGCTCTCCCAGGCCTCCTGGAGCTCGGAGAGCTCGATGACTTCGGAGCCGGTGTCGATGACATAGCCCTCGACGGTGGTGCCCAAGGGCTCGACGACAACGCCGTCGGCGACCTCGGGCAGCTCGGCATCCTCGGCGAGCTCGACGATAAAGCTGCCGTAGAGCGGGGTGAAGAGGCTCTCCACGTCTACATCCTCGGCAAGCTCGATGCCGATCTGGTTACCGACGCACATCTTAAAGAGGCTCTCGGCGCCGCAGCCGTAGCCGGGCGTGGAGATGGCCAGGGCGTTGCCGGTAGCAGTGAGCGCCTCGACGGCGTCAAACGCGGCGAGCAGCTGCTGGGCGTCGGGACGGTAGTCCTCGCCATAGGTGGCGGGGGCGATGCGGACGACGCGGTGCGTGAGGCCCTTGAACTCGGGCGAGACGGCGCGGGCGGCCTTGCCCACGGCGACGGCGAAGCTGATCAGGGTCGGCGGAACGTTGAGCTCGCCGGTCTCGTCCTCAAACGAACCGCTCATGGAGTCCTTGCCGCCGATGGCGCCGGCACCCAGGTCGACCTGGGCCATAAGGGCACCCAGGACGGCAGCCATGGGCTTGCCCCAGCGCTCGGCCTCGGTGCGCAGACGCTCGAAGTACTCCTGGAAGGAGAGATAGGCGCGCTTGTGTTCAAAGCCGGCGGCAACGAGCTTGGCGATGGACTCGACCACGGACAGGTAGGCGCCCGCAAACTGGTCGGCCTCCATCAGATAGGGGTTGAAGCCCCATGCCATGGCGCTCGCCGTGGTGGTCTCGCCGTCCACGGGGAACTTGGCGACCATGGCCGAGCTTGGGGTGAGCTGCGTCTTGCCGCCAAAGGGCATGAGCACGGTCGCGGCACCGATGGTGGAGTCGAAGCGCTCGGAAAGGCCCTTGTTGGAGGCGACGTTAAGATCGGTGACGAGCGAGGTCATGCGCTCGGCAAGCGTGGTGCCGGCCCAGCTGGGCTGCCACACGCTGCGGGCGCAGACGTGGGCGACCTGGTGCTTGGGCGCGCCGTTGGAGTTGAGGAACTCGCGGGACAGATCGACGATGGCGACGCCGTTCCAGGCCATGCGCATGCGCGGCTCGGCGGTGACCTCGGCGATGACGGTTGCTTCCAGGTTCTCCTCGGCGGCGTAGCCCATGAATTCCTCGACGTCACCGTCGGCGACGGCGCAGGCCATGCGCTCCTGGGACTCGGAAATGGCGAGCTCGGTGCCATCCAGGCCGTCGTACTTCTTGGTCACGGTGTCCAGGTCGACATACAGGCCGTCGGCAAGTTCACCCACGGCGACCGAGACGCCGCCGGCGCCAAAGTCGTTGCAGCGCTTGATCAGACGGCAGGCATCGCCGCGGCGGAACAGACGCTGCAGCTTGCGCTCGACCGGGGCGTTGCCCTTCTGGACCTCGGCGCCCGAGGTCTCGATGGACTCGGTGTTCTGGGTCTTGGAGGAGCCGGTGGCGCCACCGATGCCGTCACGGCCGGTGCGGCCGCCCAGCAGGATGATCTTGTCGGTGGGGGCGGGGCACTCGCGACGCACGTGGTTTGCCGGGGTAGCGCCCACGACGGCGCCAACCTCCATGCGCTTGGCCACGTAACCGGGGTGATAGAGTTCGTTGACCTGACCGGTGGCAAGGCCGATCTGGTTGCCGTAGCTGGAGTAGCCGGCGGCAGCAGTGGTCACGAGCTTGCGCTGCGGCAGCTTGCCCTCGAGCGTCTCGGAAACCGGGACGGTGGGGTCGCCGGCACCGGTGACGCGCATAGCCTGGTACACATAGCTGCGGCCCGAGAGCGGGTCACGGATGGCACCGCCCACGCAGGTGGCGGCACCGCCGAAGGGCTCGATCTCGGTCGGGTGGTTGTGGGTCTCGTTCTTAAACAGGAACAGCCAGTCCTGGTCCTCGCCATCGACAACGACCTTCACCTTGACGGTGCAGGCGTTGATCTCCTCGGACTCATCGACATCGGTCATGACGCCGGTCTTCTTAAGGTACTTGGCGCCGATGGTGCCCATGTCCATGAGGCAGACGGGCTTGGCGTCGCGGCCGAGTTCGTGGCGCATCTCCATGTAGCGGTCGAAGGCTTGCTGCACCACGGCGTCGTCGATCGTCACGTCGTCCAGGACGGTGCCGAAGGTGGTGTGGCGGCAGTGATCGGACCAGTAGGTGTCGATCACGCGGATCTCGGTGATGGTGGGGTCGCGGTCCTCATCGCGGAAGTACTGCTGGCAGAAGGCGATGTCCGCCTCGTCCATGGCAAGGCCGCGATCGGCGATAAAGGCGGCAAGGCCGGCCTCGTCGAGCTCGCGGAAGCCGTCGAGCACCTCGACGGGCTGGGGCTCGGGGGTCTCCATGTACAGCGTCTCGGGCAGGTCGAGCGAGGCGATGCGCGCCTCGACGGGGTTCACCACGTAGTGCTTGATGGCCTCGATGGCGGCCTCGTCCAGAGCGCCCGAGATGATATAGACCTTGGCGGAGCGCACGGCGGGGCGCTCGCCCTGGCTGATGAGCTGCACGCACTCGCTGGCGGAGTCGGCGCGCTGGTCAAACTGGCCAGGCAGGAATTCGACGGCAAAGACGGCGCCATCGCTTGCGGGGAGCTCGTCGTAGGTCACATCGACCTGGGGCTCGCTAAAGACGGTCGGCACGCAGGAGCGGAAAAGCTCCTCGTCGATGCCCTCGACGTCGTAGCGGTTGATGATCCTCAGGGCCTCGATGCCCTTGATGCCGAGAATTTCGGTCAGCTCGCCCTTGAGCTGCTGAGCCTCGACGTCGAACCCGGGTTTCTTCTCCACGTAGATACGAGAGACCATTGGTTCCTGCCTTCCTGATCGGTTGGGCGTACGGTACGGTATGCGGCAGCGGTCGGTTTGCGGGGTCTGCCCTGCGGTCGCCTTGAGCCACATGTTTGTAAACCTCACTATGATACGACAGCTCGCGGCGCGTTGAGGACGGCGAGGGTGCTACAGTGAAGCGCAAACAAGAGAAAGGCATCACATGGCATTCGTTTCGCTCGCCATCATCGCACTCGTGGCCTTTGCGAGTCCTTTTATCGCCTCGGCGATTCCCGGAAAACCCGTTCCCGAGACGGTCTTTTTGCTCGTGCTCGGCGCAGTGCTGGGACCCCATATGCTCGGCGTCATCCATGTAGATGCTGAGGTCTCGCTTGTGTCCGAGCTGGGCCTGGCCTTCTTGTTCCTGCTTGCCGGCTTTGAGATCGACCCCAAGAGCATCACGGGCGTCGAGGGGCGCTACGGCTTGGCGACGTGGGTCGTCACGTTTGGTATCGCCTGGCTTGCCGTGCGCTTTACCCCGTGGTTCTCGGTCAGTCATTTCGACGGTATCGCCGTGACGCTTGCCCTCACTTCGACGGCGCTCGGCACGCTCGTGCCCATCATGCGTGAGCGCTCGCTCACTGGCACGCGTGTGGGCGACTCGATTCTCGCGTATGGCACCTGGGGTGAGCTCGGCCCTGTGCTCGCCATGTCGGTGCTGCTGTCTGCCCGCACTGGCATCCAAACGCTCGTAATCCTTGGCTTGTTTGCGGTGGTTTGCGTGTTGCTGGCTGTGGTCCCAAGCCGCTCCAAGCGTGTCGGCAGCCGCTTCTTTGCGTTTGTCGAGGAACGCGCCGATACCACGTCGCAGACCTTCGTGCGCCTGACGGTGCTCATCCTGGTCACGCTCGTGGCGTTCTCGGCCGTCTTTGATCTCGACATCGTGTTGGGTTCTTTTGCCGCCGGCTTTGTCTTGCGCTATATCATCCCCGAGGGCAACCATACGCTCGAGACCAAGCTCGATGGCCTGGCCTACGGCTTTTTGATTCCGGTATTCTTTACCGTATCGGGCGCAAAGATCGATCTGACGGCCGTGGCGTCGCGCCCGGGTCTGCTCGTGGGCTTTATCGTGGCGTTGTTGATTATTCGTGCCGTGCCCATTCTTATTTCTATGAGCATTTGTCCTGCGACGCGCGATGTGTCGGCGTATGGTCGCATTACCGTGGCCCTGTACTGCACCACGGCCCTGCCGATCATCGTTGCCGTGACAAGCGTTGCCGTCAACGCGGGCGCGCTGTCGCAAGATATTGCGTCGGTCATGGTTGCTGCCGGTGCCATCACGGTGTTCTTGATGCCGTTGCTCGCGCAGCTCTTCTACCGCGTGGTCGACGCCGCGCCGGTCGCCGCCGTGGCAGAAGTTGCCGAGCATCCATCCGATGCGCTCGACATCCTGCGCGCCCATCACGATTTGGCGAGCCTGCTCGCACGTGAGCACGAGCTGCTGACTTCGCATGGCCATGGTCGCGTATTCGAGGGCTTGCCTACGCTCGATACGATTGCCGAGCGTCTTTCCGCCGAGGCGGCGAGCGGCCACATCGATGCCCGCATCGTGGACGCGGCGCATCTTCTTGCCGATAAGACCTATGGTGATGAGGTCGACCCGTCCGAGCTGACCCCGCGCGAGCGTCGCCGCCTGGAGCGCGCCAAGCTCGCCGTGCGCGAATACCGCCGCCGCATGCTGGAGCTCTATGCAAGAGAAGAAGCCGAGGACGACGACGGCAAGTAGTCGATACTCTCTCGGGGAAGCCGCGTCCCGCTTTGAAGGCTCGGAACGGGATGTGGTTTCCGAAACGGGGGCCGTTGGGAAACTGTGTCCCGGAATGGGCGCTCAGAGTGGGATGCAGTTTCCGCGAGAGACCCGTTGCGGAAACGGTATCCCAGAATCGGCGTTCAAAACGGGGCGCTCTTTCCGAAACATGGCCCCGAGGGAAGCTGCGTCCCGGTCTGAGTCGGGACTGCGGGACACAGCTTCCCTTTCAAACAGAAGAAGGCGCGCTGCCTGCAGTTGATGCAGACGGCGCGCCTTCTTTGTTGGACTATGTTGAGGCTGGGAGCTGAGGCTTGTGGTCCCTTAAGAGCGGGCGGCTCCGTCGACGGGGAGCACGGCGCCCGTGACGTAGGAGGACATGTCGCTCGCCAGGAAAACAAAGGCGTTGGCGACATCCTCGGGCTCGCCCATGCGACCCAGCGGAATGGTGGCGACGATGGGCTTAATAACCTCTTCGGGCAGGTTGGCGACCATATCGGTCTTGGTTACGCCAGGCGCGACGGCGTTGACGCGGATGCCCATGGGGGCGAGCTCGCGCGAGAGCGACTGGACCATACCGTTGACGGCAAACTTGGACGTGGGATAGCCAACGCCGGAGGGCTGACCGTACTTGGCGACCATCGAACTCGTGGTGGTGATGGTGCCGCCATGACCTGCCTCGGTCATGATCTTGGCGGCTGCCTGGTGGCCATTAAAGACGGCGACGACGTTGAGGTCCATAACCTTAGCGAACTCCTCGGCCGTGTAGTCCAAAAGGGGTGAGCGCTGGGAGATGCCGGCATTGTTGACGACTGTATCCAAACCGCCCATATCGGCTGCAGCCTGGGTAAAGGCCTCGGTCACGGCCTCGAGCGAGGTGAGGTCGCAGGAGCGGCCCCAGACCTTGGCGTCGGGATAGGCGGCCGCCAACTTCTCAACGGCCGCGTCGGCAGTCTCCTGGCGTGAGCCAAAGACGGTGACGGCAGCGCCTTCCTCGATAAAACGGCAGGCGATCGCATAGCCGATACCGCGCGTGCCTCCGGTGATGATTGTTTTCTTGCCCTCGAGCAACATGGTGCTTCCTCTCATCGCGGGCGGACATTCGCAGCACAGCGTAGCGGTAGCCGGAATCGGCCGCGTTTGCATATCGGTGAACGGTAGTCCGCGTTACCGATGAGCGGCTCGCGCAAATATGCTCTGCCGTTGTGCTTACGGCAGGTGACAAAAGGGCTCCCGTCCCACATCGGACGGGAGCCCTCAAGGCGCGTATTGCTAGGCGAGCGTTGGGCTAGTTCGCCATGACGCCTTCGGTCCAAGCCTCAACGTCCTCGATGCGCAGGACGTTGGCGACCTCGGCCACGCAGTCGACGCTGGCAAGTTCGGCGGCGGCAGCCTGGACGTCCTTCTCGAGTGCGCGGTGCGTCAAGAAGATGACCGAGCAGGCATCGCTGACGCCCGACTTGCCGTCCTCGACCTGGTTGATGAGCGAGATCGAGATGTTGTGCTTGGCAAAGATGTCGACCGTCTCGGACAGGGCACCTACGCGGTCGGCGACCTTCAGGCGCACATAGTACTTGGTCTGGAGTTCGTCCATGGGCTTAAAGGCGAGGTTGTGACCATAGGGCTCAATCTCGGGCAGCGGAGCCACGCCGCGGCTGATCTGCTCGGAGAGCGATAGGATATCGCCCACGACGGCGCTCGCGGTGGGGAAGGAGCCTGCGCCAGCGCCGTAGAACATGGTCTCGCCCACGGCGTCGCCTACCACGTAGACAGCGTTCATGGCGCCGTTGACCTTGGCAAGCATGTGGTCGGCGGGGATCAGCGTGGGATGCACGCGGACGTCGACGCCGGCTTCGGTGTTGCGTGCGATACCCAGCAGCTTGATGGTGTAGCCGAGCTCGCGGGCCTGGGCAATGTCCTCGGCGCCGATGGTACGGATGCCCTGCTGGTAGACATCGTCGGTGGTCACGCGGGTGCCAAAGCCGATGGAAGCGAGGATTGCCGTCTTGCTGGCGGCGTCGAAGCCGTCGACGTCGGCGGACGGGTCGGCCTCGGCATAGCCCTTTGCCTGGGCGTCGGCAAGCACGTCAGCGTAATCGGCGCCCTCGGCGTCCATGCGCGACAGGATGTAGTTGGTGGTGCCGTTGAGAATGCCAGCGATGGTCAGGATCTTGTTGCCCACCAGGTCGTGCTCGAGCGTGCTGACAATGGGGATGCCACCGCCGCAGCTGGCCTCGCACTTAATCTGCACGCCGCACGCGCGCGCCTTCTCGGCGAGCGTCTCGACATGACGGCCCAGCAGGGCCTTGTTGGCAGAGACGACGTGCTTGCCATTCTCGAAGGCGGTGGTGAAGATTTCGGTCGCGGGGTGCTCGCCGCCGATGAGCTCGACGACGATATCGACGGCGGGGTCGGTGACGACGTCGTGCCAGTCGCTCGTAAAGGCCTCGCGCTCAATACCGGCGGCTTCGGCCTGCTCCCAGGCAAGCGCGCAGGCGCGGGTCAGCTTAAGGTCGATGCCGTAGGCGGCCAGGTACTCATCGTGGTGGCTCTTGATCAGACGGGCCACGCCGCCGCCGACGGTTCCCAGACCGATGAGGCCGACGTTCACGGTGCGCAGGGGTTCGCTCATAGATAGCTCCTTCGTGCATCTTATGGATGGATTAACCGCTTAAAGGTTGAGTGCATTCTAGCGTGAAGTGCGGGCGCGTGCTTGCCTGGCAGCGGGAGCAGCACAAAACGCCACCCCCGAAACGCTGCGGAAACATTGGAAACACGCTCGCTACAAACGAACTTCCGTAACAAACTGTCAACGTTTGCACCATAAGGTTTGCCCTGTACCGCAAGACGGCCGCACCGCGGCCAGCGAAAAGGGGGACACCATGTTTAGCGTCAATAACGTACTTAACCGCAGGAGTTTCTTGGCTTGCGCCGCGGTGCTCGGTAGCACCGCGGCACTCGCTGGTTGCTCGTCGGGTGGCTCGGACGGCGGCTCCGCCGATGACGGCAAGACCTTCAAGATCGGTGTCATCGGCCCTCTGACCGGCGCCGCGGCAACCTATGGCGTTTCGGCCGAGAAGGGTGCCAAGCTCGCCGCCAAGGATTTTTCGACCAAGGACCTCAAACTCTCGCTTAAGTTTGAGGATGACGTCGCTGACGGCGAGAAGGCCATCAACGCCTTCAATACCTTGTGCGACTGGGGCATGCAGGCGCTCGTCGGCCCCGTCACCACCGGTGCCGCCGTCGCTGTCTCGGGTGAGATCGCCGACGATATGCTCATGGTCACGCCTTCGGCCTCGTCGCTCGACGTTACCAAGGACAAGACCACGGTTTTCCAGGTTTGCTTCACCGATCCCACCATGGGCGCCAGCGCCGCGAAGCTCTTGGCCGAGAAGTACGCGGATGCCAAGATCGCCCTGTTCTACAACTCCGGCGATACGTATAGCTCGGGCGTTGCCGACGCTTTTGCCGAGCAGGCCAAGGCGTCCAAGCTCGACATCGTCGATACCGAGACCTTTAAGGACGACTCTTCCACGAGCTTTACCAACCAGCTCACCAAGGCCAAGGAGGCCGGCGCCACGCTCATCTTTGCGCCGATCTACTACACGCCGGCGTCCGTCCTGCTCAAGAACGCCAAGGACATGGGCTACGACATGACCCTCATGGGTACCGACGGCATGGACGGCCTGCTCTCTGTGGAAGGCTTCGATACCTCTCTTGCCGAGGGCGTACTGCTCATGACCCCGTTTTCGGCTGACGATGAGAAGAATGCCGACTTCGTCAAGGCCTATAAGGATGCCTACGACGAGACGCCCAACCAGTTTGCCGCCGACGCTTACGATTGCGTCCACGCCATCGCCGAGGCTATCGATAGGGCGGGGATTGACATTTCGGCCGACGGTGCCGACATTGCCGGCGACCTTGCCAAGGCCATGCGCAAGATCAAGATCGAGGGCCTGACAGGCGAGCTGACGTGGAATGACGAGGGCCAGGTCGAAAAGACCGCCACAGCCTATGTGATCCAGGACGGCAAGTACATCGCCGCCTAAGTGCGCATAAAGCGCGACCAGTGAGGCCGTTTTATTCAGGGCAGGGACGCCTGTAACAGAACGGAAACATTACTTTCACACAATAAAGTGGCATTACTGCATAAAGTAATAGAAATACGCAGAATTATGGATAAATGAACAAATCCAAAGAAAAGTTGAAATAATCGCCACTTTCCTTAACTAAAGCGTCTAGTATTTTGCGAACGCCGAACACGGCGAAGGATGGCCTGTCGGGTAACCGAAACCCGACGAGATTTGAGAGGAGAGCCGCATGTCGAGCCTCACCGGTAAGTCATTGAACCCTGTTATGAATCGCAGGAGCGTTATCGCGAGCGCAGCAGGTCTGGGGGCGATGTCCATTCTAGCTGGCTGCTCCTCCAGCGGCGGCGACAGCGGTTCCGCTTCGAGCGACGCTTCGTTTAAGGTCGGTACCATCGGCCCGCTGACCGGCGCCAACGCGTCCTACGGCAAGTCCGTTACCCAGGGTGTCGAGCTTGGCTGCAAGGATTTCTCGACCAAGGAGCTGCCGCTTGCCAGCAAGGCCGAGGATGACCAGGCCGACGGTGAGAAGGCCGTCAACGCCTTCAACACCCTGCTCGACTGGGGCATGCAGGCCCTTGTCGGCCCGACCACCACGGGTGCGTCGGTTGCCGTTGCCGCCGAGTGCGGTAACGACCCCAAGACGTTCATGATCACTCCGTCTGCGTCCTCCGAGGACGTCACCGACGGCAAGGATTGCGTTTTCCAGGTTTGCTTCACCGACCCCAACCAGGGTGTCAACGCTGCCAAGTTCCTAGCGCAGAAGTATGCGGACGAGAAGTTCGTGCTGTTCTATAACTCCGGCGACGCCTATTCTTCGGGCATCGCAGATTCCTTTAAGGCCCAGGCCGCTGAGTCCAAGCTCGAGGTTGTTGACGAGGAGACCTTTAAGGACGACTCCGCCACGAGCTTTACCAACCAGCTGACCAAGGCCAAGCAGGCCGGCGCCACCATGATCTTTGCGCCGATCTACTACACGCCGGCGTCCGTCCTGCTCAAGAACGCCAAGGACATGGGCTACGACGTCAAGATGATGGGCTGCGACGGCATGGACGGCATCCTGGGCGTTGAGGGCTTCGATACCTCTCTTGCTGAGGGTCTGCTGCTCATGACCCCGTTCTCCGCCGACGACGAGAAGAACGCCGACTTCGTCAACGCTTACAAGGATAAGTACGGCGATACCCCCGACCAGTTTGCCGCCGACGCCTACGACGGCGTGCACGCGGTGGCCGAGGCCGTCAAGGAGGCCGGTCTTGGTGTCGACGCCGATCCGACCGAGGTCGCCGAGAAGCTGTCCAAGGCTATGCTCAAGATTACCGTTGACGGTCTGACTGGCAAGCTCACCTGGAACGATAAGGGCCAGGTCCAGAAGGAGCCCACGGCGTACGTCATCACCGACGGCAAGTACGTACAGGCCTAATTGGCCGCCTTACATAGAGCGGTTTTGATCCCAAGCAGGGGAGGTTTTGGCCTTCCCTGCTTGCTTGGTATCTAGGGACAGTGTAACGTCCCTGTTTCATACATTAACTGGAAACCTATTCGAAAGGGGGATGTGGAACATGACGGTCTTTATCCAATACCTGGTCAACGGCCTGTCCATGGGCAGCGTCTACGCCATCATCGCGTTGGGCTACACAATGGTCTACGGTATCGCCAAGATGCTCAACTTCGCTCACGGCGATGTCATCATGGTCGGTGCCTATGTCTCGTTCTGCGCCACGTCGTATCTCGGCCTCCCGGGCTGGGCATCTGTAGTTCTCTCTTGTGTGGTCTGCACGGTTCTCGGTGTTCTCATTGAGGGTCTGGCCTATAAGCCGCTGCGCCAAGCAGGCCCGCTGGCCGTTCTGATCACGGCCATCGGCGTGTCTTACTTCCTGCAGAACGCCGCGCAGCTTCTGTGGGGCGCCACGCCCAAGAACTTCACTTCGCTCGTCACCTTCCCGGTGCCGGAGTTCTTGGCCAAGTTTAACGTAAGCGCCGTCTCGCTCGTCACCATCGTCGCCTGCCTGGTTATCATGGCCGGCCTGATGTTCTTTACAGGTAAGACCAAGATGGGCAAGGCCATGCGCGCTGTGTCCGAGGACAAGGCCGCCGCTCAGCTCATGGGCATCAACGTCAACCGCACCATCTCGATGACGTTCGCCATCGGCTCCGCCCTTGCCGCCGTCGCCGGCGTGCTCCTGTGCTCCTACTCGCCGGTGTTGCAGCCCACCACGGGCGCCATGCCTGGCATCAAGGCCTTCGACGCTGCCGTTTTCGGCGGCATCGGCTCCATCCCCGGTGCCTTTGTCGGCGGTATTCTCATCGGCATCATCGAGGCGATGGCGCAGGCTTACATTTCCACGAGCCTTGCCAACTCCATCGTCTTTGGTGTTTTGATCATCGTCCTGCTCGTCAAGCCTGCCGGCCTCTTGGGCAAGTACGTTCCCGAGAAGGTGTAGGTGAGCGTTATGAAGTTTCTTAAAGACAAGCAGACGCGTCACGACTTTGTCACGTACGCCATGTGCGTTGTGGCGTTCGCCATCGTGTTCTTTATGCAGTCCAACCACATGATCCCGCGCATGATCGCCGGTCAGCTGGTTCCCATCACGGCCTATATCGTCATGGCCATCTCCCTTAACCTCGTCGTCGGCATCGCGGGCGACTTGTCGCTGGGCCACGCGGGCTTTATGAGCGTCGGTGCCTATACGGGCATCGTCACTGCCGTCGCGCTGGAGAGCACCGTTCCGTCCGATCCGATGCGTCTGATCATCAGCATTGTGGTCGGCGCTATCGCCGCTGGCATCTTGGGCTTCTTGATCGGCATCCCGGTCCTGCGCCTGAGCGGCGACTATCTGGCCATCGTGACCCTGGCTTTTGGCGAGATCATCAAAGAGGTCGTCACCTGCCTCATTGTGGGCGTCGATTCCCGCGGCCTGCATGTGATCTTTAACATCACGGGTAACTCCACGATCGACGACCTGCACCTGCTCGAGGACGGCACCGCCATCATCAAGGGCGCGCAGGGCGCATCGGGCGTGTCGACCTATTCGACCTTCCTTGCCGGCGCAATCCTGGTTATGGTCGCGCTCGTGATTGTGCTCAACCTGGTTCGCAGCCGTACCGGTCGTGCCATTATTGCCGTGCGCGACAACAAGATCGCTGCCGAGTCTGTGGGCATCTCCGTCACCCAGTACCGCATGATCGCCTTCGTGGTTTCCGCTGCCCTCGCCGGCGCTGCCGGAGCCCTGTTCGGCGGTAACTTCTCGCAGCTTTCCGCCACTAAGTTCGACTTCAATACGTCCATCCTCATTCTGGTGTTCGTGGTCCTGGGCGGCCTGGGCAATATGCGCGGCTCCGTTATCGCCGCGGCGCTGCTCACGGTGCTCCCCGAGCTGCTCCGTCAGTTCTCGGACTACCGCATGCTCATCTACGCCATCGTGTTGATTCTGGTCATGGTCTTTACTAACAACCCACAGCTCAAGGCGTTCTTCGCACGCATTAAGGACCGCTTTGCTTCCAAGAAGGAGGTGGCAGCCGATGCCCAGTAAGTTTGAGTTCAACAAGGGCAAGATGGTCCCGTATCCTTCTGGCGCCATCGTTCCCGACCGCGATCTGGGCCAGCGCCCGGCGCTCGAGTGCATTCACCTGGGCATTGAATTCGGCGGCCTTAAGGCGGTCGACGACTTTAGCCTAACCATCGGCAAGACTGAGATCGCCGGTCTCATCGGCCCCAACGGTGCCGGCAAGACCACGGTCTTCAACCTGCTCACCAAGGTGTACCAGCCCACGCACGGCACCATCCTGCTCGACGGTGAGGACACCTCGGGCAAGTCGGTCTACCAGGTCAACCGCATGGGTATTGCCCGTACGTTCCAGAACATCCGCCTGTTCAATACCATGACGGTGGAGGACAACGTTAAGGTCGGCCTGCACAATCAGGAGCGCTACTCCGGTTTTGAGGGCGTGCTGCGCCTGCCGACGTATTGGAAGCACGAGAAGGCCGCCCACGAGCGCGCCATGGAGCTGCTGTCCATTTTTGACATGGAGCACCTGGCAAATGAACAGGCCGGCTCGCTTCCTTACGGCGCTCAACGTCGTCTGGAGATCGTCCGCGCGCTTGCCACCAACCCCAAGCTGCTGTTGCTCGACGAGCCTGCCGCCGGCATGAACCCGTCCGAGACCGCGGAGCTCATGGAGAACATCGTCAAGATCCGCGACACCTTCGGCATCGCCATCATGCTTATCGAGCATGATATGTCGCTCGTTATGAACATCTGCGAGGGCATCTGCGTGCTTAACTTTGGCAAGGTTATCGCCAAGGGTACGGCGGAGGAGATCCAGAACAACGATGCCGTTATCGAGGCATATCTGGGCAAGCAGGATAAGGGGGAGAACTAAATGGCAGAGCCGATGCTTTCCGTCTACAACATCAACGTCTGGTACGGCGCCATCCACGCCATCAAGGACATCTCCTTTAACGTTAACGAGGGCGAGATCGTGGCTCTGATCGGCGCGAACGGCGCTGGCAAGTCCACAACGCTCAAGACCGTCTCGGGCCTGCTGCGCTCCAAGACCGGCTCCATCAAGTTTATGGGCGAGGACATTACCCATACGCCCGCTGATAAGCTGGTTGGTAAGGGACTGGCTCAGGTTCCCGAGGGACGTCGCGCCTTTTTGCAGATGACGGTTGAGGAGAACCTGGAGATGGGCGCCTATACGCAGCCCAAGTCCACGGTGGCTCCGGGCCTTGAGCGCGTCTACGAGCAGTTCCCGCGCCTGAAGGAGCGCCGTCGCCAGGTCGCCGGCACCCTTTCGGGCGGCGAGCAGCAGATGCTCGTTATGGGCCGCGCCCTTATGAGTAACCCCAAGCTGCTCATGCTCGACGAGCCTTCCATGGGCCTGGCGCCGATTCTGATTGAGCAGATCTTCCAGATTGTCGAGGATCTGCATAAGGCCGGCACCACGGTGCTTCTGGTCGAGCAAAACGCACAGATGGCTCTTTCCATCGCCACACGCGGCTACGTGCTCGAGACCGGCAAGATTACCATGACCGGCACCGGCCAAGAGCTCCTGCACGACGACAACGTCCGCAAGGCTTACCTGGGCGGCTAGGGACTTCCGCCGTTCTGCCGAACGGCGGACCGGCCGACGCTGCGCGGGCGCCAGAGCGACAACTTGTCATTCAAAGAGGGCGGCATGACCAGAAGGTCTATGCCGCCCTCTTTTCATGCCAATTTGTTCGCTCTGGCGCCCGCTCGCTGTCGGTCCTCTGCCTGCGGCGTTACTTTGGTTCTGCCCCCTTTATGTTGCGGTGGAATAGGGACTAGATGGGAGCCTCAGAGGCCAAAACAGTCTCTATTCCACCGCAACTTCATGGGGGCGTGCGACAATGCCCATCGGAAAACGTTTGTCATCTGGGGGTCTATCTATGCTGTACGAGTTTTGTGCCGAGAACTTTGAGCGTGTGCCGGCGGCTATCGATGCCGGTGCTAAGCGCATCGAGTTGTGCGACAACCTTGCCGTCGGTGGCACCACGCCCTCGGCCGGCGTTATCAGCACTACGGTCAGCTATGCTCACGAGCATGACGCGCGAGTGATGTGCATGATTCGCCCGCGTGGCGGTGACTTTCACTACAACCAGGACGAGCTGCGCATGATGGAGATGGACTTGGGTCTTGCCGTGAGCGCCGGCGTTGACGGCCTGGTCTTTGGCTGCTGCAAGCCCTGTGCCGGCGGCTGGGCGCTCGACGAGCTCACCCTCGGCGCCCTCGTGATGGCTACGGGCTGTGCGACCGAGGAGTGCAAGCGCGGGGTCATCGATATCACCTTCCACATGGCCTTTGACCAGCTCTCGCCCGAGGCTCAGCTGGACGCCATTGACACACTCGCCGACTGCGGCATCACGCGCATCCTGACGCATGGTGGTGCCGCCGGAACGCCGATCGAGGACAACCTGGAGCACCTGTCGCGTCTTGTCGAGTATGCGGGCGACCGCCTGACCATTCTTCCCGGTGGCGGCATTTCCACGGCCAATCGCGATACCGTGGCGGCGGCACTGGGCGTCTCCGAACTCCATGGCACCAAGATCGTGCCGCTGGAGGTATAACCCGTGGCGCTGGTATTTGACGTTCAGCAGACGAACGGTAAGCCCGACGACAACCGTCGTCCCGGCACCGCGTGCCCCTTTTGCGATACCGAGGAACTCGCCAATATCATCCGGCGCGACGGTGGCTGCATCTGGCTCGAGAATAAGTTTAAGACCTTGCCGGCCACTCGCCAGACCGTATTGATTGAGTCGTCCGACCACGACGCCGACCTGGTGACCTATGCGCCGGATGAACTCCACCATGTGATGCGGTTTGCCCTGGGTTGCTGGCAGCAGATGATCGATTCACAGCAGTATCGCAGCGTTCTCATGTACAAGAACAAGGGTCCGCTCTCGGGCGGTAGTCTCGTTCATCCGCACATGCAGATTGTGGGTTTGGAGCAGGAAGACGGCTACACTTCGCTGACTTCTGCCAATTTCGAAGGCATCAATGTCTGGCAACAGGGGAGAATCTCGGTCAATATCTCAACCGAACCGATCATGGGGTTCTTTGAGATCAACGTTTCAGCCCCGCAGGGAATCGCCGCCAGCGATGACGCACGAGACCAAGCCGAGGCGGATCTCTTTGCCGATGCGATCCAGGTAGCTCTGCGCTATATCCTAAACGAGCACCACGGTGGTCGCGCAGAGTCGTACAACTTGTTCTTCTATCACCTGGGCGGTCGGACCATTGCCAAGGCGCTGCCGCGTTGGGTGGTTTCGCCCTACTTTGTCGGCTATCGTTTGGCCCAAGTCAATGCCGAGACGACGCTCGATATCGATGCTGAGCGTCTGCGTGCGCATCTGGAAACGCTCGTATAGCAAGACTAACACCCGCGTAATGCGGACAGCCTAGCGCGCCATGGCGTCGCGGCCGGCTTCGACCCGCTTGCGCTGTTTGGTGCGCTCCTCGCAGGTTAGGCACTCAAAGAGATGCCCGATAATCGAGGCCAGCACCTGCTGAAACAGCGTGCCGCACATGACGGGGAACACGACCTCGCCCGGAAAGTACTGCGTGGCGATGACGGCACCCGAAGAGATGTTGCGCATGCCGCAGGTAAAGCACATGGTAGTCGTCTCGCTATATGGCAGATGCAGCGCACGTGCGACCAGAAAACCGACGACAAAGCCGCTGATGGCGAAGACCAAAATAAAGAGGGCGACTTCCAGGCGCACCGCGTTTATGTGCAGCACGTACTCGCTCATAGCGGTGGAGTTGGACGCGATGACGCCCATCATCATGAACTTGCAGGCGGGCGAGAGCACGGGAGAGAGTTTCTCGTGGCCCCAGCCGCGCGTGAGTTCATTGATGGCAATACCGAGCACAGCGGGGATGGCGATCATAAAGGCCATGTTCTGCATCATGCTCGGCACGTCGATCGAGACGGTGGCGCCCAGCAGGAGCTTGAGCGTAAGCGGAATCGTCACAGGTGAGATGACCGAGGACGTCAGGATGATGGTGAGCGCGAGCGGGCCGTTGCCGCCGAACATGCTGATCCACATAAAAGCGGTGACGGCCACGGGCACGCTGTATTCGAGCACAATGCCGCAGACAAGGTTGGGGTTGGAGCCAAAGAAGAGTGACCCCATGGCATACGCCGCGATGGGAATAAGCACCGCCGAGACGAGCAGCGCCAAGACTAGGTGCAACGGACGGCGGAACACCTCGGTTACCTGGTGAAAGGTGTTGCTGAGCGCACCCTGAAACGTCATAAAGGCAAACAAGGTGGGAACGATGGGCTTGAGTACGCCAATCTGTTGGGGAAAGAGCACGCCGAGTGCCACGCAAATCGGAACGATGACCTGCATGTGCCCCGCGAGAAACTTGCCCAGTCCAACCCATTGCTTCATATGCGCTTGTGACTCCCTTTGCCCGTGAACCCGTTTTGAATGGATATGCTAGACGCTCGCATGCGTCCGTGCGTCAGAAACGCTCGAATATTTCGAGGCTATTACCGATACCGCTTGCAGCCTACTCTTTGACCTGTGGATACGTGTCGGCAACTAGCAGTTCGACAACCCCACGGCAACCATAACGCCCTTATCTCTCGGATAACCCTAGTGTTTTCAATGGCGGGCGCGGCTTTCCACGCTTTCAACGGGCTTTAGGGCTTTGGAACGCCGCCCGTGCCTGTTGGAAGGGTGGGAAGATGCGCCCGCTGTTGGTAAACGCGGCTCTGGTATGGCTCCCCCCGCTGCTGGAAATGCGGGCATCGGGCGAGAACTATTCGATATGTGATGGCAGTGTGGACGTAGGCGGCGGTATAAGCCCTGTGGGTCTGCCTAGGCTATTATGTGGTTGTCAGCTAAGCGCGAGCTTAGAAAAAGCGGCGCGGACGCGCCCAGTTTTAAGGAAGTACCTACATGCCATCGACCGATATGCTCATCCCTATGTTTTCCACCGACCGCGGTATGCGCCCCTGTGTCCGTCTAGAGCAATCTGGGTGCGTTATCGAGCTTTATCAGGAAGGTGACGTTATCATGTGCCGCGCCAAAGCCAAGAGCGCGCTGCTTGCCGTCTGGGTTAACGATGTTATTTCCCCGAAAGGCGGCTCCCTGCGTGCCAAGTGCAGGTTTCTGGGGGCTTGGTTTGCTGATAAGCGTCACCGCGTTCCTACAACGTGCCTACTCGTTCCTCAAGGGCTGTACAGCGGCTATTCGGTGTCCGATTTGGAGCTGAATATTCACGTTCTCGTAGATGAAGATACGTGTATACATTTCGTCACAGGCAAAACGGCCAACTAGCCGCCTGTCTGAGCCGCGCCTGCCTGCCGTAGTGGGCGCGGCACCCGTTCCCTACTGAAAGGACTAACTATCATGGCTTTAAACGTTACCTCGAACCGCCCCCCGCGCGTCAAGAAGTCTATGTGGCTTCGTCGTGAAGTCTCTTACACCCTGCTCTATTGCTTCACCCATTCGGACGAGGGTTCGGGTACCTCGGCACCCACTATGGAGCCCGCTCTGAAGTACGCGTTTCAGCGTGTCGGCAACCTCCTGAACGTTATCGACTGGGTGAAGCTTGCCCAGCTCACCCCGTCCCAGCTCGGTATCCCCTCATGGCCGAACATGGGCGTTCGCTTTAGTACGTCCCTCTCTCTGGAGAAGCAGACGTACGATAGGCTTATCGCTTTCCGCGATATTATCAAGCCCGAGTTCGACCAGCTCAAGGAGCGTGGGGTATATCTGAACTTCGCGCTCGCAATGTTGCTGCGTGCCCCGCTCGCGCTCGATAAGCGCGTCCTGCCCTTCAAGTTGCCCACTGACGAACTGCTCGGCGTTGGCGCTGCTCCTGCCGCATTTGACCCGTCTGAACTTATCTCGGGTAGTGCGTGCTGCGTGCCCTCCGAGACAGACCGTATCATTAACCGTAAGGCGCTCGATAATGAGGGTGGTTTCGACCCGTCCATCTTTGATGACCTGTATCCTAACGGCACCAATGCCGAGGATAGCGAGTGGTTTTAATGCAACCCGATGTAGACATAACGGTTGCCCGCCAATGGGGTTTCGCTGACACGCGGCGGGAGTGTCTGTCGGGTGAACGTGAGCCGTTCCCCGCCGACTTTGATGCAGATATAGTGCCGGGCTGGGAGATGTTCGCCCTCTCTTTTCGCCGCTCGACCAGCACGTTCCGCGGTTTACCGCCTGTCTTGGTCGGGCGCACCGTTCATTTCCTTCATAAACCTAAGAAGCGTAGGGGTGTGTTCGTTCGTGAGGGCGGGTGCGTTAGGCTTGCCTTTGTAGACTTACCGGGAGAACTGCTTGGCTCCCCAGTGCGAGTGCTCCACCTTCGCCGCTGGCTGCTCCTGCTGCCCTTGCTCCTTGCCGCGCTGTTCCTCGCGCTCACGCTCACGTTCTGCGGCTCTGGCTCTGGCTCTGGCTCTCTCGGTTTCCTCGATGGTGCCAAGTCCTCGGGCGGCTCTGCCGCCCCTGTAGTCTCAATACGCTATGCGAGCTATGACTCGGGTGATGATGAGGTGACTTGGAAGTCTCAAGCCCTCAAGCAGCCACTAGAGCTTTCGTTGCCTGCGACCTGCACCCACGGCGGCGCGACTGGGCGCAATCCCGTAGACTCATCCCCCTCGGTGTATGTCGATTTCGATGGTTCGGGCACCTTCGACGATTCCGAGTGCGTGTGGAACGCGCCCGATTCCACGGGTTACGGCAAGCTGCTCGCCGCTGGCTCCGAGGTCGATACCATTGAGTTGAACCAGAAAGTTCCCGCCGGTCGGTACTCGGCTATGACCGTGTGGCGCAGCGTCCTCTCTTCCGACCATTCCAAGCCCGCTGGGCAGTCCGCGTTTACCTGGGCTCTCACGGTAGAGTAGGCGACAACGTCTCGATCACTTTGCCCGAGACGTGTCCATATCCTAGGGTCGTGCGAGGTGTGCGACCGAAACCCCTCCCGAAAGGAGAAGAATTATGTACAAGAACAAGCTGGGTAAGGTTTTGCCCGCCGCTGCTATGGCTGTCGCTATCGGGTGCAGCTCCATCGCCCCCGTTGCAGCGTTCGCCGCAACGACTGGCGGCGTGCGCGATGCCGTCAAAACTCAGGAATCGCATAGCGACGATACCGACTTCCTAGAAAAGGTTGATGCGTCCGTTGAGACCACGGTTGATGCCCACGGCGGCAAGTGGACCGATAAACAGGGCGGTAAACACGACAATGGTAAGTTTACGGTCACCATCCCTACGGGAATCGAGTATTCGAACGTTGACGCGGGGCATTTCGACCAGTCGGGCGAGTATGACGTTAACGTGGCTGGCGTTATCCGCACGGGCGATACCGTGACCGCCACCGCCACTCACGCGGGCTTTGTCAACGCCATTAACGACAGTTCTGATATCGACCTTTGGGGCAAGCCCGTTGGTGATGCATCCCGCAACCCCGGCAACCTGACCGCCACCGTCACGCAGGGGAAGAGCGTATGGACTGCTGACGAGGTTTCGACCATGCAGGATGCCGAGGACGGCAGCGCCCGTGTTGTCGGAACGACCGCCAAGGACGCGTACCGCATTAAGGGCGATGTGCGCAACTCGAATACCTTCAACGGCGAGATTGCCTACAGCTTCACGACCTCCAAGCCCAACCAGAACCAGTAGAAAGGACTATCAATCATGGCTTACAAGCTCGACCTGAACGGTCACCGTTTCTTCCTCGCTGGCAACTCGATTGCCTACGAGTACGACCGCGCCACTAATCAGCGCACCGATACCATCAGCGGTACCCGCTTCGATGTGGTTGACCTCCAAAACGGCTATGAGCATTTGAACGTGCTGGTCGAGGGCGCTCCCGCGCTCCTGTTCGACCCCGAGGACGAGATTCCAACGGGTACCGAGGTGGTCTTTACCAACCTCAACGCCCGACCCTATGTCGGTCGTAACGGTCGTATCGCCGTCACCGCGTCCGCTGATGCCTGCCGACTGGCGAACCAGCCGCGCGGCAAGGAGTAGTAGCGACTCCGTAACCGCTGCCGATTCCAGCTACCGCCCTGCGTCCCAAAACGCCAATCCCGAGACGCGGGGCGGCTTTCTTTCATACACAACCGAACCGTTACGATTAAGGAGCCGTTACTATGGCTTATTTTATTCAAGTCGTTCGAGAAATAATCGCCAAAGCCCGTTTTAACGCCGATTCGTTCAGTGATTTTCGCTATCGTCACCCCGCCATAGCCCGCGACCTCGGCGCTTTCGTTCTCGTTCTCCTGCTCGCCGCTGTCATTTGGGCGCTCTCGGCTGCTTCGGGCAACCCCAGCCCGTTCGGATACTAGGGGGTGCGCCATGCCCAAGCCCCTGCGTGTGTTCTTCGTCTCGGTGGCGGTGCTGTACGCACTCGTCCTCGGCTGGCTCGTTTTCGCCACTGCCCGTATCGCCGCCGCCGTCCCCCCAGCACTGCCGCCCTTCGAGTGCTGCGCCCCGTACCTTCGGGGTAGCGCCGCCGTCCCGCTCAACGCCAAGGAGTTCGACCGTTTCGACCTCCCAGACGGCTCCGCGCTCTCCCTGCGTCTGGTGCCGTCCGATGGTGCCGCCCCCGCCCTGCTCTTTGCCGTCCTGACCTCGTCCGATGCCGCCACGCTCACCGTCAACGCCGCTTCGGTCGGCTCCCGTCCCGTTCTGGGGTCATTCGCGGGTCACGGTGCCGAGGTCGGCTATGACGGCTCTACCGCCGCCCTCTGGACTTGCTTCGAGGTTGCGCCGCCCCTGCATGACGGCTCGCCGCTCTCCGTCACCGTTACCGCCGTCAACTCTGATGGCTCCCGTTCCGTTTTCTCTCGTAAGGGGGTTCTCTCCCATGCTCTCTGATTCCCTGCGTTCCCTGCCCGCTTTCGATCATTTTCGAAAGCGTCTCGATGCCCGCGATACCGAGTTGCTTCGCAAGGGCGTTGACGTTTCCCTGACCTCGCCCGCGCCCTCGGGTTCGTTCAAGGCTGTTTTCGTCCTCTTCTCGGCTGGGCTGTCCTTCGTGTTCGGCTTCAACCTGCTCATGTTTTGCGAGCGCTCGTTATTCACTTTGCCGCTGCTCGTCCCCGCTGTGGCGCTGCTGGCGCTCTCGCTCTGGCTCGTCCTGTATGTCGCGCTGTTCGGCTCCCGCTTCGTGCCGTGCGGCTCGACCGTCCGCAACTTGGAGCGGTTCCTTTATGCGAACAAGCTCTACGTCTCGCATGAGGACACGTTGTCGAATGGCACCAAACGCGAGCGTATCGACTCCTCGCTCCGTCTCCGCGTCCTCGTGAGCGGCAATATGCTGACCGTCCGAGCCTTTGACGATGGGAACGGTTATACCTCCAAGCTCTCCAAACTTGAGGACATGGGGCTTTGCTCCGTGATAGGTCGCCCGCTCGATTCCAAGTCTGCTGGCGTTGGCGCTACCGATTACGTTTTCCGTCTGCGCGATGATGTGCGCTTGCAGGCTGTTCCCCGCCTGCTCGCCGCCGAGCCTACGGGGGCGCTCGATTCCGTCCCGCTCACTGGCGAGCTGTCGTGGAACTTTGCCCACCTGCCCCATATGCTCATAGCTGGCGGCACTGGCGGCGGTAAGTCTACCTTCCTCTACTACCTCATAGCCGAGTTTATGCGGTTGGGCAATTCCAACGGCTTTGCGGGTGAGGTCTATATCTGCGACCCCAAGAACGCCGAGCTGGCTTCGCTCTCGCATGTCATAGGCTCCGACCGCGTTGGCGTATCCCCCGCCCAGATTGCCAAGGTGGTGCGCCTTTGCCGCGAGGAAATGGATAGGCGCTACGAGTATATGCAGGACCCCGAGCGTTTCCGTTTCGGTGCCAACGCCTTTACCTACGGGCTTAACCCCGTGTTCCTGATATTTGACGAGGTGGCGGCGTTCAAGGCTGCGGCTGACAAAAAGACCTTTACCGAGGTCTGGGACAACCTGACCCAGCTGGTGCTGAAAGCCCGCGCCGCCAACGTGTTCGTTATCCTCGCCATGCAGCAGCCCCGCGCCGATACCATATCGACCGACATACGCGACAACTTGGGCGCTCGCGTGTCCCTGGGTTCGCTCTCGGACGAGGGCTACCGTATGACCTTCGGCGGCTCTTTCGACTTCCTGCCCATCGAGGAACGCGGCACGGGTTATATCATGCTTGACGGCTGGGACGCTCCAAGACCTTTTAAAGCCCCGTTTGCGGACTACTCGAAGGTCGATTACCCGAAAGAGCTGAAACGGCTTTATATCGCCGCTCAACGCCGTAACGGGGTATCTGCGGACAACGCCGAGAAGGAAGAAAGCGCCGAAAGTGTGACGGATTAGGAAGTAAAGCCCCTGCCGCTGGGCGAACGCTCGGGGCGGGAAAGGGGGCGGCGGGCGCGGAGCGCCCAGCCGAGCGGAGCGACCCCCCCGCCCCGAGCGGGCGCACGGCGGCCTACTTTACTTGATATATATGTCAACATCTGTCCGCGGAAGTTCGCCCGTTTTGGGCGGTTCCCGCTGGTTGGAACCAGTTTTTTCGCGGATGTGCGGAAGGTGGTATATACCAGTTGGCGCTCGAATGGGTCAAGACCATCGAGACGCCCACGACGATTGAGGTTTGGGAGTACTCGGCTCCCGCTGGGCGCATGAACCCAGAAGCCCGCCGCGATGATGATTCAGAAGATGAAAGCGAACGTGGGCGCAACCGCGATGCAGCCGCTTACTACGATGCCGCGAAACGGCGGCAAAGGCACTACAGGGGCGTTCGTTGGGAGATAGCCCGCCTTATCGACTGCAATTTCGATGATTCGACCAAGTTTCTAACGCTCACGTTCGCCGATAACGTAACCGATATTAAATATTGCAACCGTGAGTTTCGCAAGTTTATCAAGCGCCTTAACCGCCGAGTGTATGGAACGGATAAGACGAAAGTGCGCTATCTGGCTGTTTGGGAAGCCCAGAAGCGCGGGGCTATCCACTACCACGTAGTCCTGTTCGGTATGCCGTATATCAGGCTCTCCGAGCTGCGCGAGGTGTGGGGTCACGGCTTCGTCAAGATTAACCGCGTTGACGTTGACCAACGCTATAACGTTGGTCGCTATATCTCCAAGTATTTCAGCAAGGACGTTGACGAGGGTTCTTACAAGCAGAAGAAGTTCTTCCGCTCGCAGAACCTTATTCAGCCCGTGGAAGAGCGTTTCACCACGCTCGAACCTCTTTCTTTCGAGGGCTATACGGTGGCTTTCACGAAGGAATACGACCAATTGATACCAGACCTTTACGGTGAGGGCGGTGGATACGCCCCGCGTAAGGTTCGGTACACGAAGATAGGGAAGGACTGGTAGCCTATGGCTAGCTGTGTAATGGTCGATAAGACCGATTTAATCGCGCTGGGTTTCAGTGCGTCCAAGTCTGCTGACATTATCAGGGCTGCGAAAGCTCTCATGGTTTCCAAGGGGTTCGGGTTCTACGGCTCCCGCAAGGTCGGGCGCGTCCCCGCGTCCGCTGTTGCCGAGATAATCGGCGTTGACCCCGTGGGGGCGCATGATGCCCAAGTCGAGTAACGTATACCGCGACAAACGCAACGGCAGTTGGTATTTCGTGGCTAACCTCGGCACCGATGCGGAGGGCAAGCGCGTACGTCATTGGGGGCGCGGCTACAAGACCCAGAAGGACGCGAAAGCCGCCTACGATGCGTATATGGCTGACTTCTCCAAGACCGCCGTTCGCGGCAACTCCACCATGTCATTCGGTGAGTTCTACCGCTCCTATTGGGAGCCTGACTATAGGGCGCGTGTCCGCGAAAGCACTTTCTATGCCCGCGCCGCGATTGCTCGAAAGCATTTCGGCGCTTTCGATCGCCTGCGGTTGCGGGACATTGCCCCGCCGATGGTGAAGCGGTGGCAGAACGGGCTTCTGGAGGGTCACGCGCCCTCCTACGTTCGTCTCGTGTTCGGTCACTTCGCTACGGTTCTCGATATGGCGGTGCAGTTGGGGCTTTTGCAGCGCAACCCCGCGCGGCAGGTCGGCAATATCCCGAAACGGCACCGTGAGGTCGATTTCTGGACGCGGGACGAGTTCGAGCGTGTAATTGCTACCTTCGACACGTCCGAGTATTACGGGCTTTATGGCTTCACGTGCCTTTGGCTGCTCTACATGACGGGGCTTCGGTTGGGTGAAGCCCAAGCCCTGCGCTGGTCTGCTATCGACTTCGGCGAGGGTGTCCTGTCGGTGGACTGCTCGATGTATTACCGTAATGTCCGCGAGTGGAAACTGACCCCGCCAAAAACGAAAGCTGGCAAACGTGCGATAGCCCTCGATGCGCTCACGCTTGAATATCTCGAACGCTGGCGCGGCGTGCAGCGCCGTAACGTTGTGACGGACTTTGTCCTTAGCTGGAACGGTGACCCGTTCGCTAGGGATACCATTGGGCGTATCATCGACCGCCATGCGCCTATGGCTGGCGTTCATCGGATACGCCCCCACGGTCTGCGGCACAGCCATGTTGCCCTGCTCATCGCCCTTGGGGTGAATGTCTTGTCTATTGCTAACCGTCTCGGGCATCGTGACGTGAGCTTGACTCTTAACGTATATGGACACCTGATGCATGATGCCCGCCGCGAGGTCGCCCTCCGTCTTGATGATGCGTTTTCCGCACCCTCGGGCGGGCAACCGATTTGCAACCTTTCCAGCCCGAGCGACCCGCCCGAACCCGCGCGAAACAGCACCGATAGCGCCTAAAACCGCAGGTCGGGCGTTATCGAACCCTGATTCATAATTTCGAGGCTATTACCGGCATCGTTTACCGAAACCGCGGCGTGCTGCGGCGATTTGCGTCTGCTCTGCACGGTATAATAAATCCGTTCAACAGATCTGCCTGCCGAAGCGGGCATACACAGAGGACTCATCGCTATGAACCGTGAGAGGTATCGCGGCGACCTGCCCCTATCGGGGGTGGGCGCCTATGTCATCGCTTAAGACGACGCATCGCTGGGCGGTCGCTCAGCAAAACCCCGAGCTCGAAAAGGAGCTTTCGGCTGGCCTGGGCATTCCCGGGCTGGTGGCGCGTATTATGGTCGCGCACGGCATTGCATCCATCGAAGAAGGTCAGCTGTTTTTGACGCCTTCGCTCGATCGCGACTGGGCCGACCCACTCATTATCCCGGGCATGTCGGTCGTTGCCGACCGCGTCGAGCGTGCTATTTGCAACCACGAGCACATTGCGGTCTTTGGCGATTTTGACGTTGACGGTATTACGTCGACCTGCCTGTTGACCGAGGCACTGCGCACGTTTGGCGCCGATGTTACGCCGTTTATTCCGCATCGCTTTGACGAGGGCTACGGTCTTTCGCGCGCGGCGCTCGACCGCGTTAACGAGCTCGCTCGCCCTCAGCTGATCGTGACCGTCGATAACGGTATTGCCGCCAAGGAAGAAGTCTCCTATCTGGAGAGCCTGGGGATCGATTTGGTGGTCACGGACCATCACGAGCCCTCCGACCAAGTGCCGCAGGGCGTGCCCCTGACCGACCCCAAGCTCGAGGACGAGGGCCCCTCGCGCGAGCTTGCCGGTGCCGGCGTGGCACTCAAGCTGGTGCAGGTCCTGGGCGAGCGTTTGGGCAAGCCGTCGTATTGGCGTTCGCTGATAGAGGTCGCGGCGCTGGGCACCGTGTCCGACATGATGCCGCTCACGCCCGAGAATCGCGCACTGGTCGCCGAGGGCATCCAGCAGATGCGCGTGACGGCCCGTCCCGGCTATATCGCGCTTGCCGCACTTGCCAAGGCCGACCTTTCTACCATTACGGCCGACGGCCTGTCGTTTTCGCTCATCCCTCGTCTGAATGCTGCCGGCCGCATGGCTGATCCCAAGCTGGCGCTCGACCTGCTGCTTGCCCGTGATCCTATCGAAGCAAGTGCACTGGCAGCCGAGCTCGAGGAAATCAATCGCCAACGCCGTGAGATCGAGGCGGAGCTCACGCGCGATGCCATGGCGAAGGTCGAGGAGACTTATGACGGCGGGCGCGCAATCGTCGTGGGCGGCGAGGGCTGGCACGAGGGCGTCAAAGGCATCGTGGCGAGCCGCTTGACCAATCGCTATCACGTGCCGGCGCTGCTGTTCTCGATCGAGGACGGTATCGCGCGCGGCTCTGGTCGCTCGGTGGGCAAAGTTAACCTGTTTGACGCCGTCGAGCGTTGTTCCGACCTGCTGATTCGTCGCGGCGGACATGCCGGTGCGGTGGGTGTGACCATCGAGGCATCCAAGCTCGATGAGTTCCGCCGCCGCCTTTCCGCCGTGCTATCGGAGCTTCCCGCCGAGGACTTTGAAGACACCGACGAGGTCGCCGCCACCGTCGACCTTTCCGAGCTGAATATCGAGACCATCGAGCAGATCTCCCGTCTTGAGCCGTTTGGCCAGGGCAACAAGGTGCCGCTGCTGGCTGCCGAGGGCGTGACGATGTGCGACCGCGCCGTGGTGGGCAAAACCGGCGAGCACATGCGCTTTGTGGCGACCGATGGCGCCGCGAGTGTGCCGGCCATTATGTTCCGCGTGCCGCAAATCGATAAGCTCATCAACTGCGATAGCGCTGTCGACTTGGTGTTCGAGGCCGTTGCCGAGCATTGGCAGGGGCGTGTGAAGCCCAAGCTCATGATCAAGGATGCTCTGGTTCGCGATACCACGCTGCCCAGCGTCGATGATCCGGCATGCGAGCTTCGTCGTGGCGTGCAGCCGGCGGATTCCGGCCTGCGCCTGGAGTCGCGTAAGCGCGAGACGCTCGCCCAGCTTTCCTATACCGAGCTCACGCGCTCGCTTATCCATAGCTTTATCGGATCGAACCAGCCGCACCGCGCGCAGGTTGAGGCGCTCGATGCCTTGGCCGACCACCAGAGCGTCTTGGCCGTTATGGGAACGGGCCGCGGCAAGTCTCTCATCTTCCATGTACATGCTGCGCGCGAGGCTGTCCTTCGCGGACGTGCGAGCATCTTTGTCTATCCGCTGCGCGCGCTTGTTGCCGACCAGGCCTATCACCTCTCGTCGACGATGGCAGCGCTTGGCATTGGCGTTGGCGTGCTGACCGGCGAGACCGTGGAGGCCGCACGCGATGATGTGTTCGCCGGCCTAGCTTCGGGCCGCACCGGTATCGTGCTCACGACGCCCGAGTTCCTATCTATCCACCGTGACCGCTTCGCGCGTTCGGGCCGCATCGGCTTTGTCGTTATCGATGAGGCGCACCACGCCGGCCTTGCCAAGGGCGGCGACCGCAGCGCCTATCTCGACATGCCCGATATCCTCAAGGCCCTGGGCGACCCGGTCGTTATGGCCGCGACAGCCACCGCGACGGCTCCGGTCGTGGCCGAGCTTGCCCGCGTGCTGCCGATCACTCGCACGGTGGTCGACGAGACGGTGCGCGAGAACCTGCAGCTCGAGGACGATCGCGATCTTGCGAGCCGCGAGAACCGCCTGGTGTCCATTGTGGCGACGGGGGAGAAGACCGTCATCTACGTCAACTCGCGCGACCAGTCCGTGGCGCTTGCCAAGACGCTGCGCAAGCGCGTGCCCGATTGCGCGACTCGCATTGCGTTCTATAACGCGGGGCTTGCGCGCTCCGATCGCCGCCGTGTGGAGGAGGCGTTCCGAGACGGAAGCCTCAGTTGCATCGTTTCGACCTCTGCCTTTGGTGAGGGCGTGAACCTGCCCGATATCCGCCATGTCGTGCTCTACCACATGCCGTTTGGCGCGATTGAGTTTAACCAGATGAGTGGCCGTGCCGGCCGCGATGGACAGCCCGCCGTGATTCACCTGCTCTATTCGTCGCGTGACGCTCGCATTAACGAGCGCCTGCTCGACTGCTACGCGCCCGAGCGCGACGAGCTCGTCACGCTCTATCGAGCGCTGCAGACTATGTGGCGCTCCAACCGCGGCAAGACCGGAGACGACTCGTTTAGTGCGAGCGATATCGACATCGCGCAGATGTGTCTTGCCATCGACGCGCGCACGCCGGTCGACGAGCGCTCGGTGGCAAGCGGTCTGGGAATCTTCGAAGAGCTTGGTTTCTGTCGCGTTTCGGGGTTTGACGACACCCGTCGCATCGCGATGGCAGAAAACCCCGGCCGTGTGCAATTGAGCAGGTCAATCCGCTATTTGGAGGGTCTGCGCTCGCGCATGGAGTTCTCGGCTTTCCGGAGCTGGGCGCTCGATTCGTGCGCTTCTGATATGCTAGCCAAAGTTAACCGCCCGATCGTACCGCGGGCCTAGGGGAAGGGGACCTCGATGGATGCCGCAGCCCGTACCGCCCATGATTCTACCCTCCAGCCGTTCTCGGAGATGGAGCACTATAAGCATGCCGATGAGCTGCCGCCCGAGATTATGGCGGACAGCTACGACAAGCTGGAGCGCCTGTGCCTCAAATATATGAATGAGGACGACTTCTCTAAGGTGGAGCAGGCCTATTGCTTTGCTGCCGAGAAGCACTGCAACCAAAAGCGGCGCTCGGGTGAGATGTACATCAACCATCCCGTCGAGGTGGCCATCATTTTGGCCGACCTCAAGATGGACTGCGATGTGGTGTGCGCCGCGCTGCTGCACGATACCGTCGAGGATACCGAGACCTCACTTGCCGATGTTTCCGGCCTGTTTGGCGATACGGTGGCCGAGCTCGTCGATGGCGTGACCAAGCTCACCAACATCGAAGTCGATAGCATGGACGAGAAGCAGGCGCTTACGCTGCGCAAGATGTTCCTCGCCATGTCCAAGGACATCCGCGTCATTATCGTTAAGCTTGCCGACCGCCTGCATAACATGCGTACGCTGGCGGCCCTTCGCGAGGACCGTCGCCTGTTTAAGGCCCGCGAGACCATGGACGTGTATGCGCCCCTGGCCGACCGTCTGGGCATGAGCTCTATTAAGTGGGAGCTCGAGGACCTGTCCTTCTTCTACCTTGAGCCCGACGCCTACCAGCGCATCGCGCGCATGGTGGCTGAGTCGCGCGAGGTTCGCGAGCGCTATCTGGCCGAGACCATCAAGACGCTCACCGACGAGCTCAACCGCATTGGCCTGGAGGGCTTCCAGATCAACGGCCGCTCCAAGCACTATTGGTCCATCTACCAAAAGATGAAGCGCAAGGGCAAGGAATTCTCCGAGATCTACGACCTGGTGGCACTGCGCGTCATCACGCATTCGGTGCGCGATTGCTACTCCACGCTCGGCGCAGTGCATACGCTGTGGCACCCCATGCCCGGTCGCTTTAAAGACTATATCGCCATGCCCAAGGTCAATAACTACCAGTCGCTCCATACGACGGTTATCGGCCCCACGGCCCGCCCGCTCGAGATTCAGATTCGAACCTACGAGATGCACGAGCAGGCCGAGTACGGCATTGCCGCCCACTGGCTCTATAAGAAGTCGGGCGGATCGTCTGCGTCTAAGACCAATGATGCCCAGCGTCTGGACGACCAGATTAACTGGCTCAAGCACTCACTCGACTGGGCGGCGTCTGACGAGATCACCGATGCCAAGGAATACCTGCACTCGCTGAAGGTCGACTTGTTTGACCAGGAGATTTTTGTCTTTACGCCCAAGGGCGAGGTCATGGCGCTTCGTGCCGGCTCCACGCCGCTCGACTTTGCCTACGCCGTTCACACCGAGGTGGGCAACCACTGCGTCGGCGCTAAGATCAACGGTGCGGTGGCCCCGCTCACGCACGAGATCAAGACGGGCGACCGTGTCGAGATCCTGACCAACAAGAGTTCCAAGCCGTCGCGTGATTGGCTCAAGATCGTTAAGACACCTTCTGCCAAGTCAAAGATCCGCCGTTACTTCGCCGCCGCGACCAAAGACGATGACGCTGCTGCCGGCCGCGATATACTGGCCAAGGACCTGCGCAAGCGCGGGTATGGCATCTCTACGCCGCGATCCACGCGTGCGCTCAACGCCGTGGCGGAGCAGTTTAACTTCAAGCAGCTCGAGGACCTGTTTGCCGCCGTCGGCGCCGGCAAGGTTGCCCCGCGCGCTGTGGGCAATAAGGTCGAGCAAATCTTGGACCCCAAGCCCGAGGAACAGCTCACCAAGGCCGAGGCTATCGCCGAGGTCGTGAAGCAGCCCGCTCGCGGCTCCAACCGCAAGCCGCAAAAGCGCGGCAAGAGCGCCAGTAACGGCATTATCGTCAAGGGCGAGAGCAACAGCGGCCTACTGGTCCGTCTGGCTCATTGCTGCAACCCCGTGACGGGCGACGACATCGTCGGCTTCATCACGCGCGGTCGTGGCGTTTCGGTGCATCGCGCCAACTGTCCCAACGTCAAGGGTCTTATGGAGCATCCCGAGCGCATGATCGAAGTGGAGTGGGACGGCGCTGCCGACACCCTCTTCCAGGTCGAGATCGTGGTCGAGTGCCTGGACCGCATGGGCCTTCTCAAGGATGTCACCATTGCCATCGGCGATGCGGGCGGCAACATTCTTTCGGCCGCCACGTCGACCAACCGCGAGGGTATCGCAACCCTGCGCTTTATGGTCGAGATTTCGGACGCGAGCGGTCTGGATCCGCTGCTGGCCTCCATCAGCAGTGTCGACTCGGTCTACGACGCTCGCCGCCTCATGCCCGGCGAGGGTGGAGCGCAACTCAAGCGCCGCGTGTAGACGCGCTGCGCTCGCAGCATTATAGATAGTGGTTACGTTCGAGGCATCGTCTGGTGCCTCGACGTATTTAGAAGGAGAGTATGTGTATGGACGATAGGACTTTGGAGCTGACACCTCGGGGCGCGGCTTCGATTGAGGCGCTCGTCAACGGCCCGATTGAGACCAACAGTTACGCTGTGATTTCGAATGGTGAGTGCTTGATCGTCGACCCAGCGTGGGAAGGCGAGCGTCTTGTGGAGCATATTCGCACCGCACATCCCGGGGTGCGCATGCTCGGCGCCGTCTGTACGCACGGTCATGCCGACCATGTTGGCGGTGTCGCCGGAGTGCGTGCCGCCGTTGGCGAAGGCTGCCTGTACGAGCTGTGCGCTCAGGACGTAGCGGTACCGCATGCGAACATCGAGGAGCAGCGAGCCATGTGGGGCATCGAAACGCCGGATCCGGGTGAGCCGACGCGTTTGCTTGCCGAGGGCGATACGGTCGAGGTGGGCGACATATGCCTGCAGGTGATCGAGGCGCCGGGGCATACGCCGGGCGGTATCGTCCTGTTCGCTGCCACCGAACAGGGAAATATTGCCTTTGTGGGTGACACCTTGTTCCCGGGCAGCCACGGCCGCACCGATCTTTCCGGCGGTGACGAGGCGGCGATTATGCGCTCGCTCTCCAAACTTGCCAAGATGCTTCCGCCCGATACCGTCTGCCTGACGGGCCACGGCGATTCGACCACCGTTGCACGCGAGCTCATGCAGAACCCATTCATGCAGATGTAGCTTAGAGACCGTCTTTCGAATCACGAAGACCGCCCAATCGTCAAGTTATTTTCCCCAGCGGGTCGATTCTGTGGGGCAAACGGTCAAAATTTGTCCAATCGGATGATATTCGTGAACAAACGAACGTTTATGCTGCGGTATGCCGTGGTAAAATCACAGGCGTTATCGGAGCAACCTTACAGGAGGTTTCTTTTATGCTCGTCAACGCAGCAGACATGCTCAAGAAGGCCGAGGCCGGCAAGTACGCTCTCGGTGCCTTCAACACCAACAACCTCGAGTGGACCCTGGCTATTCTCCAGGCCGCCGAGGAGGCCAAGTCTCCGCTGATCCTTCAGTGCACCGCCGGTGCCGCTAAGTGGATGGGCGGTTTCAAGGTCTGCGCCGACATGGTCAAGGCTGCCGTCGAGGCCACGGGCGTTACCGTTCCCGTCGCCCTTCACCTCGATCACGGTTCTTACGAGGACTGCTTCAAGTGCATCGAGGCCGGCTTCACGTCCATCATGTATGACGGCTCTCACGAGGAGACCTTCCAGCTTAACCTCGACCGCACCAAGGAGCTCGTTGAACTTGCCCACTCCAAGGGCATGTCCATCGAGGCCGAGGTTGGCGGCATCGGCGGCACCGAGGACGGCGTGACCTCCAACGGTGAGCTCGCTGACCCCGCTGAGTGCAAGCAGATTTCCGATCTGGGCGTCGACTTCCTCGCCTGTGGCATCGGCAACATCCACGGCGTGTACCCCGCCGACTGGGCCGGCCTTTCCTTCGAGCGTCTTGGCGAGATCAAGGCTCAGACCGGCGACCTGCCCCTCGTTCTGCACGGTGGCACCGGCATCCCCGAGGATCAGATCAAGAAGGCCATCTCCCTGGGCATCTCCAAGATCAACGTCAACACCGACCTGCAGCTCGTCTTCGCCAAGGGCGTCCGCGAGTACATCGAGGCTGGCAAGGATCAGCAGGGCAAGGGCTTTGACCCCCGCAAGCTCCTCAAGCCTGGTCGCGACAACATCGTTGCCCGCACCAAGGAGCTCATGGAGGAGTTTGGCTCCGTCAACAAGGCGTAAGTAGCGGTTTAACTTTCCCGTCGGAGGCCCCGTTCACCCTACGCTTTTCCCTTGCGCTCACCTGGCTTTGCCAGAAGTCGCGCAATGGGAATAGCTTCGGGTGAACGGGGCCTCCTTCGTTAACTCGCTACAGGGTTACTGGGCTGAATTCATTTTTTGACTACCGCTCGGCGGTGTTGATGGCTCCCTTGTTGGGGCTTTCTTTTTATCTCGCTACAATGGGCTTCAAGCGTTCTAGTGACTTGGAGTTTTGGTATGGCTGTTATTAATGTACTGCCTTCGGATGGGAAGGTTATTGACGAGGGTCCTGTTGGTTGCTCTGTTGATGTTTGCAATGATGACTTCCGTTTTCTAGATGTTGGCTTGCCACCCGAGATTCTGCGTTTAAAGGACGCGGGGTATCTTTCGCTGGCTATTGAGGCTTGCGACCGCCTACTTGCCCAAGATCCCGATCCCTCGCTCGCTGCCTGCGTTCGCGCCGAGCGGTATCGCATGATCGAGACGCCGCTTCATTTTTCGGTGTCGCGCGATCGAGCTATTGCGATGATTCGCGAGGAGTGGCCTGAGTTTACCGAGGAGCAGTTTGACGATCTGATTGACCGTAAGCGTATTGACTGGCGCTTTATCGACGGCGAGCTGTTCGTTCTCGACAACTTCCTCGATTCGCTTCGCGTATATCCCAAAGAGGTTCCCGGCATGCGTCCCGATCCTACGGACGGAATTGCACTGCGCAACGAAATGCTCAAGGAGATGGGGTCGCAAAACGGATTGGCTCGCGTCATTACGCTTAAAGCATCTGTGTCTGTCCCCGGCGCTCTAGAGGGGGAGACCGTTCGCGCTTGGCTTCCCGTTGCCGCCACCTGCCACCAGCAGTCTCGGGTCGAGATTCTCGACATGACGCCGGAGGGTGCTGTTGCTCCCGCGAACGCTTCGGCACGTACCGCCTCGTGGTCTTCTTCGAGTGAACGCTCATTCTCGGTGACCTATCGTTATCACATCGATGCTGCTTATTGTGATGTCTACGGTGGCACACTTCCGGTTCATCCGCGTATGGACGCGCCTCTGCCCGAGGATATTTCCGAGGACCGTCCGCACATTGCATTCACACCGTATCTGCAGCAGCTGACGGCCGGTGTTGTTGACGGACTCGAGGATCCGCTCGATCGCGCCCGTGCTATCTATGATTACCTGACGCAGCATATCGACTATCGCTATCAGCCGCCGTACTTGCTTTTGGGATCTATTGCCGATGACTGCGCGCATTCGCTCCGCGGCGATTGCGGCGTTATGGCGCTCACGTTTATCACCATGTGCCGTATCGCGGGCGTGCCTGCCCGTTGGCAGAGCGGCCTGTACGTTGCGCCCGATTCGGTGGGGTCGCACGACTGGGCAGAGTTCTATACGCCGCAGACCGGTTGGCTCAACGCCGACGTGTCATTTGGATCTTCTGCTCGCAGGATGGGGGAGGAGTGGCGCCGCCGTCACTACTTTGGCAATCTCGACCCGTGGCGTATGGTGGCCAACAATCGATTCCAGGCAGAGTTTGACCCCTCTTTCGACGGCATGCGCGAGGACCCTTACGATAACCAGATGGGTGAGGCTTCGGTCGACGGTCGCGGATGCCGCCAGCGCGAGATGCTCCGTTCAGTCGAACTCATCGAAATGCTCGAAGTTCCATTTTCGGACTAATCGATAGCAAGCTGTGATAAACTAACTCACGCATTACGTGCCCGAGTGGCGGAATTGGCAGACGCAGTGGACTCAAAATCCACCGTTGGCAACAACGTGCGAGTTCGAGTCTCGCCTCGGGCACCATACATGCAAGTGAGCGTTCAAGGGGGTCTAGGCTCCCTTTTTCGTGCCGAACTCGCGTGAGCGCGCGGAGCGTTAAGCAAACAGGCCTGTGGCCTGTTTGTAGCGGAGCGTGGCGAGGGCGCCGTGCGCCCGAAGCCCGGGGCTTCGCGAAGCGAAGACCCTTCGAGTCTCGCCTCGGGCACCATGCATGCAAGTGAGCGTTCAAGGGGGTCAAGGCCCCCTTTTTCGTGTACGTAATGTGATAACGCGTCGAACGTGTTATTATCGCCAAGGCGTTGTTCCCGCAATGCCCTAAAGAGGAACCCGAGGGTTCCCACCTTTTGGCGCCAATGAGCAGCTGACTGGTCATACAACTTAGATTCCCTTCCTCATATCGAGAATGTCTATGTGTACGACCTGGTTGCTGAGAAGCGCCGGGTTATTTTTTTATGAATGGAGGTAGGGAAAATAGCTAAGTCTGATGACACCCGCATCAACGACGAGATCACTGCATCTTCGTGCCGTTTGATTGGCGTCGATGGCTCTCAGCTCGGCCTGTTCGCCATCCGCGATGCCCAGCGCGTCGCTGACGATCAGGGTCTCGACCTGGTCGAGATCGCTCCCAACGCGGAGCCGCCGGTCTGCAAGGTCATGGACTACGGTAAGTTCAAGTACCAGCAGGCCATGAAGGCCAAGGCTGCTCGTAAGAACCAGTCCAAGGTCGAGGTCAAGGAAATGAAGTTCCGACCCAAGATCGACGTTGGCGACTACGAGACCAAGAAGGGCCACGTTCTGCGTTTCCTCAAGAAGGGCGCACGCGTTAAGATCACCATCATGTTCCGCGGTCGTGAGATGGCTCACCCGGAGCAGGGTCTTAACGTTCTCGAGCGTCTCGCCGAGGATCTCAAGCCTTACGCTACGGTCGAATCCAAGCCTAAGATGGAAGGCCGTAACATGCTTATGCTGCTCGCCCCGATTAAGGGCGCCTTCGATGAGGATAAAGCGGCAAGCGATACCAAGTAACTAGTGTTCTGTAACCGATTAAGGAGTATTTCATGCCTAAGATGAAGTCCCACAGCGGCACCAAGAAGCGTTTCCGCAAGACTGGTACCGGCAAGCTTATGCGCGCCAAGGCTTTCAAGAGCCACATCCTGAGCAAGAAGTCCACCAAGCGTAAGCGTGGCTTCCGTCAGGAGACCGAGATCGCCGCTGCCGACCGCAAGGTCATCAAGTCGCGTCTCGCCTAAGTTCGCGTTCCCGTTTTTCGTTTTACCGTCTAGGAGTTGATAGAACATGGCACGTATTAAGCGCGCTGTTGCCGCCAAGAAGAAGCGCCGTACCGTTATGCACCGTGCGAAGGGTTACTACGGTGCCGCTTCGCGTACTTACAAGCATGCTAAAGAGCAGGTCCAGCACTCCCTGCAGTATCAGTATCGTGATCGCCGCAACAAGAAGCGCGAGATCCGTTCTCTCTGGATCACTCGTATCAACGCTGCTGCTCGCCTGAACGACATCTCTTACTCTCAGTTCATGCACGGCCTGAAGGTTGCCGGCATCGAGCTCGACCGCAAGGTCTTGGCTCAGATGGCTTACGAGGACATCGAGTCCTTCAACGAGCTGGCTACCATCGCCAAGAAGGCTCTCGAGGCCTAATAGATTCTCTTGAATCGCTAGGGGAGTGTCGCGTTGTGCGCGGCGCTCCCTCTTTTTATCTGAAGCGCTGGTTTATATAGCAAAAGCGCGGGTAGATAGACACTTACAGGTGACCGATCTTTATATATCTCTTAACCGAAGGGTCATCATCTGATACGTGCAGTATTTCTGTACCAGCCTTTCTATGACTTATATAGGAAGCGATGTATTGTGTAGGACTTGTGAAGAGTGGAATTCCCGCCCACGGCGCCCCTCCGGTCTGGCAATATATCTCCTTGCCGCGCGGCCCGGTCGGACCGGATC
>CABRHW010000008.1 GCA_902470765.1 uncultured Collinsella sp. | reverse complement strand
GCTGCGGGAATGGCCTATTTGCTCAATGTGTTCGGCTGAGATCGGAAATCAACCAAAAATGAACGCCCGCACAGCTCCAATCATCACTTTTTTGAGAAAAATACCCCCTGCTTTAGTGGGGTGTAGTGATAATCTCGCGTGTTCGCGCTACAGTTTGTCGGAAATACCTCGATGTTAGGAACCAAATGATCACTTCCGAGCTTTTCGGCACCGCGCTGTGCGGTACCCCCGTTCATCGTTACACCCTCAACGGGCCCGAGATCTGCGTTCGCATTATGGACTATGGCGCCACCGTGCTTGGTATCGATGTGCCCGACATTCCCGGCAACGTGCGCGACGTGGTGCTGGGCTTCGATAAGCTCGAGGATTACTTTGACAACCCCGCCTGCTTTGGCGCGACCATCGGCCCCGTGGCAAACCGCACCGCAGGCGCCACGATCACCATCGCCGGCACGGACTGGCATATGCCCGCCAACGAGGGCGCCAACAACCTTCACAGCGACCTTGAGCACGGCCTGCATAAACGCGTGTGGGACGTTGAACTCGACGAGACTCACAACGCCGTGCGCATGACCACCTCGCTTGAGGATGGCGAGCTGGGTCTTCCCGGCAACCGCACCTTTACGGCCGTGTTTACCGTGACGCGCACCGGACGTTTCCGTATCGAGTATGGCTGCGAGAGCGACCGCGCCACCTATGTGTCCATGACTAACCACACGTACTTTAACCTTGCCGGTCATAACGCCGGCATGGACTGCGAACACTTCTTTGTTGCTAACGCTGCCCACTACCTGCCCATTAACGAGCAGAACATCCCCACCGGCGAGATTGCTCCGGTCGAGGGCACGCCGTTTGACTTTCGCGAGCTGCGCCCCGTCGCGCCCGGCATGGAGGCCGACGACCCGCAGATTAAGCAGGCCCGTGGCTACGATCATTGTCTGTGCATCGATGGCTATCAGTACGGCCGCAACCTACGACGTGCCCTGCATGTTGAGGAAATGTGGACCGGCCGCGAGATGGACTACTACACCACCGCCCCGGGCGTGCAGCTCTATACCGGCAACTGGCTGGGTGACGAGCACGCCAAGGACGATGCCAACTATGTCTGGGGCGCCGGCTTTGCCCTCGAGGCAGAGATGTACCCCGACACGCCGCACCAGCCGCTGTTCCCGCAGGGCATTGTGGGCCCCGGTCACCCCTACAGCAATGTGATCGAATACCACTTTATGAGGCACTAAGCCCATAACGCAACATATCGCACAGCAGCGCCCGCCGGCACCACCGCCGACGGGCGCTTTTTCATCTTTCGGGCTCATTTTCGCTGTGACTGTATGGGTGACATATCAAAACTATGTCCATTTACTACGTTTAGCCCGGGATGCTCGACCATGCACCAGTTTTTGTTTAATTCGCGAGCCGTCTACCTGCGGTTTTGTTTTCTCAAATTCGACATGCTCGGCGATAGCCGATCAAACGTAGTAAATGGGCATAGTTTTTGACAGGCGGCATCGCACGCGTCCCTCGCAAGGGCAAAATGATCCGTTTTCCTCCGTCCCCAAGGATCAGTTGAACAGATTGCCGATGGGATCGGGGGCGGAACTGGGGAGGTAGCGGATTTCTAGCTCTATACCGAGTGCTTGCAGCTCTTTGAAGGCAGCGACGTCTGCGCCGTCTACGGCAACTGCAGGCGTTATGGGGCGCTTGCCTTCCCCTGCTTGCATGTGACCGATGCTGATCTTGGTGATCGGCACACCACCCTTAACCAGCGCGAGCACATCGGCGGGTGAGGCCACCATGATCAGAATCCATTGACGCGGCGTTGCGGTATGAATGATGTCGATGGTCCTTTGCACCGAGAAAAACCGCATCCACACGCCTTCTGGCGCCGCGACCCTCATAGGCGCCCACTTGCGCGAATCCGCCGCAATCTCGTCGTTAACGATTAGGACGAGGTTGGAACCAACCGCCTCATTCCACAGCACAACGTCTTGCCCGTAAATGAAACGGTCGTCGATGCGTGTGAGAAGAATCTTGGGTTGAGCCATCGCTGCCCCATTCTGTTTGAGACCCGTAAGAGCAAGACATCGCGTCTCCAATATTAGTGCATTTAAAGTGAGAAAAGCCGTCAGAACACTTGCGCGGATGTGCGATGTCCCGTATCATAGACAGCCGTTGACGCCTCAGTTGCGTCACCACATGGCCGCCAGCGTAGCTCAGTTGGTAGAGCACCGCTCTCGTAAAGCGGGGGTCACCGGTTCGAGCCCGGTCGCTGGCTCCATTGCACAAGATAGCCGCCTTCGGGCGGCTTTTTTGTTGCCGATTTCTCTCGTACCCGTCAATCCAAGGGCCACGTCGCCGGCGACTCCCCTGTCCAAAAACAAAAGCCCCGTCAACCGTGTTCCCCAAACGGGAAGCCACGATCAACGGGGCTCAAGCGCGACCTCATCAAGGAAATCGCGCCAACACAGCTCAATCGAGCGGCGCGCTACTCCTCCCAGTACGCGTCGGCAAGCAGCTTAAAGCAGATCTTCTTGACCGGCTGCGCGCCATCGCCCGGGAACTCGAGCGTAGGCATATGAGGCTCGCCGGCAACGAACAGTGCAAACTTGTCGTCAGCAAGATCGCCGGCAATCGAAGCGTCGGAATCGACCAGATCGTAGTCGTCCTTCTCGTCAAACTCCTGGACCAGCGTCAGGCTGCCCGTAGCGACCTTAAAGGCCTCACGACCCTCGACGTCGATCTGCAGGTCGTGATAGCGCTGATGCGTCTCGTAGTGAGCCTCGGCCTCGGGACGCGTCGTGGGAGCCATGACGTTCGCAAAGACCTTGTCGCCCAAAATCGGATGGCTGCCGACCTCGAGCTGCGCCGGGTCGTTCTCCTCGAGCCAGTCGATCAGCACGTCGAGACCCTTGAGCATTCCGCGGTACTCCTCGATATCGCCCAATGCACCGTAAATCATCTAAATCCCCTCTCGGATCGTTTCTTTGGCAGCTACTCGGCAAACGCGTTACCGACGCTGTTGCCACCCACATACGTCTCGACCAGGGTAAGGTCGGGATTGAACACGACAGGCTCAGCGTCGCGCCCCAGCATAATGCTACCGCACTTGTCGTCGGCTCTAACCACAGGCAAGCAACCGATGCCGGGGCCGCGGCATAAGCTCTTACAGCTCGGTCACGACAACGCCGTTGTAGACCTCGTCCCAACGGTCCATGACCAGATGGCCGGTCATGGGATCCATGGCATTGAGCTTGCCGCAGGTATTGGCGGTACGCAGTACCGTCTCGTCATCCGCGCCAGCAGCTATCGCATGTGCGAAGCCGGCAATGGTCGAGTCGCCAGAGCCCGTAGCGTTAACGGCGGGGATATCGGGAGTCTTTGCGCGGAACGCACGGCCATTGTGGAAGCCAACGGAGCCGGCAGCGCCCATGGACACGACGACCCAGGGGATATCGGAGAAGCGGGCATCAGAGGCGAGCGCGGCGCGGAGCTCGTCCACATCGTCGGTGGTAAAGCTCGTACCCAAAAGGCCGTTGATCTCGGTCAGGTTAGGCTTGACCAGCTCGGGCTTAATTTCGGACTTAAGGGCGGCCTCAAGCGAAGCACCCGAGGTATCGAGCAGCACCTTGGCGCCGGCGTTCTCGGCAATGCCCGTGATCTTGGCATAGTAGTCCGCCTCGACGCCGCGGGGCAGAGAACCCGAGATGGTGACGACGTCGGCCTTGCTCGCAAGCTCGGCGAACTTTGCGGTAAAGGCATCGAGCTCCTCGGGGGCAATCGTCGGGCCGCTCTCGAGCAGCTCGGTCTGGTTGCCGGCATGAAGGATATTGAGGCAGATGCGGGTCTCGCCCTTGATGGGCACAAAATCATTCTTAATGCCGTTGGCATCCATGAGCTCTTCCATATAGGCGCCCATATGACCACCAAGCAGGCCGGTTGCCACAACGTCGTCGCCCAGCTGGCCCAGCACACGGGCCACGTTGAGGCCCTTGCCGCCGGCGGTCTTTTCGGGCGTCACGCGGTTGACGTCGTCGATAATGAGCTCATCGAGCTGATAGCGCGTATCGACAGACGGGTTCATCGTAACGGTGAGGATCATTTTTAGCTCCTTATCTCGCAGGCTCCTTATGCCTCGCGATACGAGTCGACAAAACGGAATTACAGAATCTCAATCGTGAACGAGCGGACGATGGTCTCCTTGGGCTTGGCGACAAGGCAGCCGCGCTTATGCTCAAGTACGTCGTCCTCATCGGAGCAGGTCGAGAGGCCGCCCCAAGGCTCAACTGCCACAAAATCGCCCTCGGGCTTACTCCACACAATGAGATACGGGAAGCCCTCGAAGCTCAGGCGAACGCCCTTGTCCTCCCCCTTCTTAGAAAGCGTGACCTGGCGGCTCTCGAGCACGTCAAAGATGGTCTCCGCAAAATCGAAGAGCTCGTGCGACAGGGGCAGCGTCTTTCCCACCATGGGGTTCTTGGAACGGTTTGCCACGTCAATCAATCCGGTCGAGGGCACGGCGGTGCAAAGCTCCGCAGCCTCGTCTTTCTCAAAGCGCAGCTCGTAGTCCGTATAGGCCTCGCCCTCATCGAGCGGACACCTGAAGCCGGGATGACCGCCGATAAAGAACGGCATGTCCTCGGTTCCCTCGTTGGTCACCTCATAGGAGACGCGCACGGCGGTATCCTCGAGCGCATAACGAGCGACAAGCTTAAACGGATACGGATAATCACTCAGCAATGCGGCGTTATCCTCCGAAGCCAGGCACATCGCCAGCTCGTTCTCGCCTTGGCTCAACAGCTTCCACTCCTGTTTGCGCGCAAACCCGTGGCGAGCGAGCTTTACATGATGCCCGGCAAATGTCATGGCGCTGTTGTCGCGCAAGCCTCCGCAAATCGGGAAGCAAATCGGTGCCTGGCCGGACCACACGGCGGGATCGCCCTGCCACAAATACTCGCGTCCGTCAGCCTCAATCGAGGTAAACGAGCCGCCGGCCGTGGAAACCTTGATAGAAATCGAATCGTTGGAAAGAGCGTATTCCATTATCCATCCTTTCGAACAACTGCTTTTTGCTCGCAAGAACCCGTCTCGGCCCTGACCAAAGGACAAACCCGCACGTTCATCGATGCGTCCGGTATCCCCGCCATGTAACGGGGTACCATACAGACATTGATGCAATTACAGCTGAAAGGCCTTCTTATGCGAACCATCATCCTCTACGCCTCGCGCCATCACGGCAATACGAAAAAGCTCGTGGACGCCATCGTCGAGGCGCACCCCGAGATCGATACCCTCGACGTGAAGTCACTCGGCAAAAACGAGTACCCCAACCTGCACGAATATCATCTAATCGGCGTCGCCACGGGCATCTATTACTCCGAGATCGACAAAGATATGGCACGCGTGCTCACCAATGTGCTGCAGCCGCAAGACAAGGTGTTTGGCCTCATGACCTACGGTGGCAAAAACAAGTGGTACGGCAAGGATATCGATGGCATCTGCCGCATGAAGCAGGCCATCTTTATGGGTGTCTACGGCTGCCCCGGTTTTGATACGTGGGGGCCGTTCAAGCTCGCCGGCGGTGTCCAAAAGGGACACCCGACCGCCGAGGAAATTAAGGGCGCCGTCGACTTCTTCGACAAGATCGAAGACGAGTATGGCGACATCATCGTCGAAGAGTACGCCAAGCGTGAGAAGCGTCTAGCCTACGAAAAGGAGCATCCTGCGGGAGGTCTTGTGGCCGGCGTCAAGCGCACGGCAAAGAAGATCGCTAACAAGCTGTAACTGTGAAGGTGCTTTTGAGCGTTTAACCCATACGGCGGGTCCGAGCAGATTCGGGCCCGCCGTCTTTTTCTATCGTTACTCGGTAAAGGCGTTGCCGACGCTCTGGCCGCCAACATACGTCTCGACGAGGGTGAGCTCATGGTCGAACACGACAAAGTCGGCGTCGCGACCCGGCATGATGCTGCCGCACTTATCCTCGATGTGCGCGGAGCGTGCCGGCACCTCGGTTGCCATGCGAATGGCGATATCGGCGCTGGCGATGCCCCAGTCGACGATGTTCTTGACACCCTGGGCAAGCGTGAGCACCGAGCCGGCAATGCTCTTGCCGTCAGCGAGCCAGCACAGGTTGTCCTTCATGATGACGTCCATGCCACCACTGGTGTAGCTGCCCTCGGGCATGCCGCCGCAACCCAGGCAGTCGGTGATGAGCACCGTGTGCTGCCAGCCCTTTGCCTGCAGCAGTGCCTTGATGGCGGCAGGGTTTACGTGCTTGCCGTCACAGATGATCTCGGCGTAGGTCTCGGGCGTGGACATGGCAGCGCCCACGACACCGGGCTCACGGTGATGCAGGCCGCGCTGACCGTTATAGGTATGCGTAAAGCAGCTGGCACCGGCGTTGATGGCGGCGATGCACTCATCGTAGGTGGCATCGGAGTGACCGATGCTGGTCACCACACCCTTGGCGTTCAGAGCAGCCGCATAAGCAGCGGCACCGTCGCGCTCGGCCGCCATGGCGCTCTTAACGATGCGACCACCCGCAGCCTCCTGCCACTGATCGAAGACCTCCTCGGAGGGATCGATAAGATAAGCGGGGTTCTGCGCGCCCACGTGCTTCATGGTAAAGAAGGGGCCCTCCAGGTAGATGCCCTGAATGCGAGCACCGCAGAAGTCGGGGCCGCGGCCCTCGTCCGCCTTGGCGATAGCGGCGCAGGCGTCCTTGATCTGCTCGACGCCATCGGTGAACGTCGTGGGCAGCCAGCTGGTGGTACCGCGACGGGCGAGCTCGGTTGAGCTGATATCGATGCCCTCGGGATCGTTATCGGTAGTTGAGTGGTTGTAGAAGCCATGGATGTGAGTATCGACCATACCCGGTGCGATCCACGATCCCGTGTAGTCCTTAATCTCGCAAGAGGGCTCGTCGGCCTGCCAGGCGCCAAAGACGCCATCCTCGACCATAAGATAGCCGCCCAATTGCGGGCCTGCCGGCAAGAAGAACTTGTCAGCCTTAATTGCGTACGTGCTCATATGCACTCCTCGCTTCTAAAGCAGTTGACTGTGGTGATGCTTATACCCAGCTCACGTAAAACAAAAAGCGCCCGCCCGCCGTTATGAGCGGACGGGCGCCCTTACAGGGGGACGCGATTAAGCGGTGAAGGGGTGAATCGTCACGCCCTTAACCACGCGGTTGACCGTGCCAGTGGGGCTCGGCGTGTCGGGCGTGTTGCCCACGCGCACGGAGTTGAGCAGGCTGATAGCCTGGGCAAACATCACGAACGGCAGAGCAAGGTAGCCCTCGGGAAGTGCCTCGTAGCCCTTAAAGGTGAAGGACTCGCCCTCGTAGACGGTGGCACCTTCCTGCTGAACGGCGATGGTGTGCTGAGCGATTTCGTCGCCACCGATCTCGTTGAGGATGTCGATGTCGTACTGACGGGTGTAGGCGTCGTTGTTGACGAACACGAAGACGAGCGTCTTATCGTCGACGAAGGACTTAGGTCCGTGACGATAGCCCATGGAGGTGTCGTAGGAAGTAGCGACCAGACCGTGAGCGAGCTCAAGGATCTTGAGCTGGCTCTCCTGGGCAAGGCCACCGAAGGAGCCAGAACCCAAGTAGGTCACGCGGTTGAAGTCGCCAGCCAGGTAATCGGCGATCTCGGGCTCACGGGAGATGACCTCCTCGCCCATCTTGGCGATGGTCTCGACCCACTCGGCCTTCTGCTCGTCAGAGGCAGTGTCAAAAATAAGGGTGGAGAGCAGGGTCATGCAGGAATAAGAACCGGTCATGGCGAAGCCCTTGTCGTTGGCGCGCGGAATGAGCAGCGTCAGCGCGTTGGGATCATCGGCAGACTCGACGGCGAGCTTGCCCTCGGGAGCGCAGGTGATGTTGAGGAACTTGACGTTGTGGACGAGCTCCTTGGCAACGGCAACGGCGGCAAGGCTCTCGGGGCTGTTGCCAGAGCGGGCAAAGGAAACCACGAGCGTGGGATCCTCGGCGCGTAGGAAGTCGCGCGGGGCGCTCACGATGTCGGTCGTGGCGATGGGCTTAAAGTCGTAGAGATCAGTGTTGCCAGCGTGACGCAGGTACGGGGCGCAGGTATCGCCAACGTAGTCGGACGTACCGGCACCGGTGAAGACAACGGACAGACGACCCTCGCCCATAGCGCGAGCCTCGGCCAGGAAGGCCTCGATGGCCTCCTTGTTCTCGCGATAGATGTTGAGCGTATCGCGCCAAAGCTCGGGCTGCTGAGCAATCTCGGCCGTGGTGATCTGGGCGCCGAGCTCGGTGAGCTCCTCGACACTCTTCTCGAACATTTCTAATACCTCTCTCTAGAAGTAATCCTCTGACGTGCAATTATACACTTCGGTTGGTTATCTGGTAGTAACCAGTTAAATGCAAAGAATCACCATATGGAAACGATGCAAACACTAGTTGCTGCGCTGGTGGTAAACCTTGTATTTAAACTGATCGGCACGAGCAACCGAGAGTGTATACTCCACTACCTCGTTTGACTCGTTATACGTAGTCCTGACCAAATCGAGCACAGGCGAGCCCTCGACAATTCCCAAAAGGTGGGCATCGGTGGGACGGGCTATGCTCGCATAGAACTCCTCTTCGGCCACGCGAATCTTTTGCTGAAAGTCCTGCTCAATCACATCGTAAAGCGGCTTACGCTCTAGCAGTGGTCGCTTTAGGGATAGAAATTGACGAACCGGTAGATAGCTGCGTTCGACCATCATGGGCATGTTGTCGGCAGAACGAAGGCGCTTGAGCTTAAAAATGCGATCACCGATACGCAATCCCATATGCTCAGCCAGATTCTTATCGGCCTCCATCTCGCAAAAATCGAGAATCGTGGTCTCGGGTTCTCGACCCATCGCGCGCATCTGCTCGGTAAAGCTGTAGGACTGCATAAGATTGGTTGCTTTTGCCGAACGGTCGGTCACAAAGGTACCGCGACCGTGCTGCCGAACCACCAGTCCTAAACGCTCCAGTTCCTGCAGAGCCAGGCGTACCGTAGTGCGCGAGAGACCATAGCGCTCCGAAAGTTCGCGCTCGGAAGGAATCATGTCACCGGCGCGATATTCATGGTCAATCTTTTCGGTCAGAATATCGACCAGCTGATCGTACAGCGGTTGCTTACGCGCTCCGATCGCCATCCTATCCTCCCTTTTGCTCGAATTCGGCTAACTACCTAGGGTGTTATGCATTATCTGTCTGCCACACCCGAATCATTAAGAAAACAAAAGCCGCGCGCTCTTTCGAGCACGCGGCTTTTAACATACACATGGCTTAAGGGGTCGGGGTGTGAGCCGCGTAGGGACACACCCCTCAAGCTAGAGCCTTACCAGATGCTCGGCCAGAGACCAAGCGGGCCAGCGCCCAGGATGCCAAGGACGAAGAGCAGGAGAATGCCCTTGGTCGGGGTCCAGCTGTGCTTAGCGAACATGTAATAAAGCAGCAGCGTAAGCATAAGCGGGACGAGCTTCGGGACGATGGTGTTGAGGGTGTCGGCAACAGAGAAGTTGACCGGATCCTCGGTGACGGTAGCGTAGGTCACGGACTCCATGCCGTTGCCCAGATCGGCGACGCCGCACTTGACCTCGTTGCCGTCGGCATCGGTGGCGGTGAGGGCGTTGCCGTCCTCATCGGTCATGGCGATGGTACCGGCCTCAGCGGTCTCGGTATCGATGCCCTCCATACCGGTGAAGTTCTCGGCCTCCTTCTCGGAGACAATCACGGTAGTAGGGGCAAGGCCACGGGTGGTGCCGTTGGGGATCTGGAGGTTGATCTGGGTGCCACCCATGGTGACGACCAGGCAACCGACGACGAAGACGCCCATGATGGAAGCGGCACGCGTAAAGGCCTGCATGTTGGCGGTCAAAGCGTCAATAGCGCTGGTGCCAAGCTTGTAGGACCAGTTCATGAGCCAGAAGCGCAGAGCGAACTGGACGGCGTTGAAGATCACCAGGAAGATGATCGGCGCAGCGGCGTTGCCGTTGATGGCCATGTTGGAGGTGATGCCGGCCGTGATAGGCACGAGCGTCAGCCAGAACAGGGCGTCACCGATACCACCGAGCGGGCCCATTGCGGCGACGCGGACGGCGCGGATCGTGGGGATGTCAACCTTGTTCTGCTCGAGCGAAAGCACGATGCCCATAACAAAGGTGACGAGGAACGGGTGGGTGTTGAAGAACTCCAGGTTGTGGCTCATGGAAGCCGCGAGGTCGTTCTTGTTGGTGTGGATCTTCTCCAGACCGGGGATGATGGAGTAAAGCCAGCCAGCGGCCTGCATGCGCTCGTAGTTGAACGATGCCTGCAGGAAGCAGGAGCGCCAAGCCATCTTGTTGAGGGTCTTCTGGTCGAGCTGCGGAGCAGGAGTGAGATCCTCGTAGTGCTCCGGGATCACATACTCATTAGATGCCATCTTCGAAGTCACCTCCGTCAGAAACAGCTGCACCCTTCAGCTCGGTCTGCTGCTGGAAGTCCCAGAAAGCGATGCCGAAGCCGATGAGAGCGAGGATGAGCAGAGCAGGGGTTGCCAGCGAATCGTTGGCAACGGTGATGAGCGCGAGGCCAAAGCCCATGAGGAAGAAGCCCCACATATCGCGGTTCATCATAACCTTGAGCAGGACGGCGAAGCCGACGAAGCGCATCATGCCGCCTGCAGCGGACAGACCGGTCTGCAGCCAAGTCGGGATGGCAGAAGCGATGGTCTGACCGATGGTAGCGCCAGCGATGAAGAACAGGGTGACGACGACAGCGAAGATCAGGCCAAGCAGAGCCATGGCGAAGTAGTTCAGGCGCTCGATGCCCTTGGTGTCCGCGTTGTGAGCCATGTTATCGGCCGTGGACATAAGCGGGGACATAAGCGTGAAGACCAGGGTAACGCCAAGCTGGCCAAGCAGAGCGAACGGAATGGCGAGGCCGACTGCCGCGTTGGGCTCGAGGCCCGTGGCGATAGCGAGAATGGCTGCCATGATGCCGCCGATGACGGCGTTAGGCGGCTGAGCGCCTCCGATCGGCATGTTGCCGATCGTCATGAGCTGATAGGTACCACCCACGAGAAGACCGGTGTTGAGGTCGCCAAGGATAAGACCGATGACGGCGCCGGTGACGATGGGCTGATAGAGAGACTCGAGGAAGTCAAACTGGTCGATTGCCGCGATGAACGTGACGACGAAGACCAGAGCGATCTGGATGATCGAGTATTCCATCTTGCTCCTCCTTTCAAAATGAATGTACGCACTTTGGATATCACGTACAGAACGTCAGGGTTTCATTCCTGACAACGTGGATACGAGGATTACGAGAAGAGCTTGCTCGTGTCCTCAACAGGCGTGCTCGGAACGCGCCTGATCTCCAACTCCACCCCCAATTCCTGCAGCTCTTTAAACGCAGCGACATCCTCGTCGTTAACTGCGACGGAGGTGGCGACTTGGCGCTTTCCTTCCGACATGTGCATGTTGCCGATGTTTACCTTCTTTATAGGCACACCGCCCTTGACGAGCGTAAGCACGTCTTCCGGTGTTTCGGCCACGATGAAGATCTTCTGGCGCGGGCTCGCCTTGCCGATGACGTCGATGGTCTTCTGCAGGGAGAAGAAACGCGTAGCGACGCCGGTGGGAGCGGCCATCTTCATGAGGTTCTGGCGCATGGTGTTGGTCGACACGTCGTCGTTGGCGACGAGGATGAGGTTGGAGCCCAGAGTGGAGTTCCACTGGGTGGCAACCTGACCATGGACCAGTCGGTTATCGATGCGGGTAAGAAGAATGTTGGGTTCTGCCATGTTGATCAGCTTCCTTTCGTTATTTGCTGACGACAGTTACTTGATCTCCTGAATCGCGTAACGCGAAACATCTACGACGGCTCCGGATCGGACTTTGATCTGGACCTTCTCGCCTTCGATGCCCTTGACGGTTCCGTAGATACCGCCGGCGAAAAGAACCTCCTGACCCGGCTTGAGCTCCGTGTGCAGCTCCTTGAAGTACTTCTGCTTCTTCTTCATGTTGATTTGCGACCAGATGGTGTAAATCAAGCCCATGATGACAAGCAGGCCCAAAAGAGCGACCGAAGAGCTCAGGACGTTGGCTCCGAAATCGGCCATTAGATGCCGTCCTCGTCGTCGAAGATATCCTCTTCGTCGGAGCCGGCAACGGATGCGACCGTCTGGGCGGTGATGCCCGTCTGACCAACGGTCACGGCCTGCTCGCCAAGCTCGGCGAGCGTGGCATTGCCGCGGAGGAACAGAAGCTCAATAACCATGGGAAGGTTGGTGCCAGTCAGAACCTCGACGTTGTCGACATCCTGGGCAATCATCATCGACTGGTTGAACGGGGTGCCGCCAAGCAGGTCGGTAAAGACGAGCACGCCATCGCACTCCTCGCGCATGGCGGTAATAGCGGCGCGGAGATCCTCACCGTAGGAGGCAGCCTGGTCGCCCTCGAAAGGAACGACGGTAAAAGCGGGCTGGTCGCCAGCGACCATAGCGATAGCGCTTGCAAGGCCGGGTGCGAACTGTCCATGACCGGTAAGAATAAAGCCAACCATTCAAATTTCCCTTCCGAAGGTGTGTACGATCTGAGTTCGATGGTTTTCGGAAGCCAGCGGGCGGGTGCCCTTAAAGCTTCTTTGAAAGCGTTCTTTGAAGACCAGTGGTCTCTCAACTGGTAGTAACCACGTGACGTGTTGTTGTCACTATATCACCACAGAAGAGGTCGCTTTCGTTGATTCATACAGTAAAACGTTTTTGCACCGCTCACGGTAAAAAATCGACCGTTCACCGCTCGTTAACACTTCTACCTGCGGTTTTGAAACCGTTTCGAAATGATTCTGCGTCCGATCGGGTCTTGCTCTGCGTCTAAACAACGTAGGGTGGCTAAAAATCGCATGTAGAAAAAATGCAGGTCATTGTGAAGATATGTGAATTGGTCTTTTTGACTTAATACCAGTTTGAACCAGTTTCGAAAATATCGGTGAACGGTAGTTTTTGACCGTTCACCGGTCATTTGCAATCGTTTACAGGGTGTTTTCCCATATGAATTGAGGAAAGTTACCAGGCCCTCAGCGTTCGTGCTGCCCCGTCCGTCGCGGTCTACAGGGCTAACGATATGGCGCCGTGGGGCCACACGTATGCCAATTCTGGTCTAGCAGAGCCAAATAAAAACGGGACAAGTGATGTAGCTCACTTGTCCCGTTTTTATTTATTTTCGAAGAGCATCGGCCAGCCGCAGAATTGAAACCATCGAATGATAGGCGAGCTCCACCTTTTCACCCGCAAGCAGTCGTTTTGAGCTAGCCTCATCTAGCCCCACAAGCCGAGAAAACAGCAAGCTGCTCATCATGCCCTCGTCAATAGAGTCATTTATGATTTTAAGAACGTCCGCATCGTTAAGCGATGCCGAGCTGTAAGGGGCAACACGAGCGGAACTCTCAATTAACGATGAGACAAAAGGATGGAGATGCTTTGGGCATAGCCCATCAAACACCACATCCCCATTGTCATTCGAGCCGACCAAGCGCCAAGTATAATGTTCGACCCAATCATCCCCGTCATATATGGTGTCCACGAGCGACCTCCCGACTAAACTTGCCATCTCAAAATCCCGCTACCAATATGGTCAAGCTTGACTGTTCCTCCATCTCCCTTAAAAGTGGCAAGGCGATTTAGCCCGGGCCGAGAGTCAGCGTCACCATCCTTAGCGGTTATCAGTAAGCTGCCCGTATAAGACTGCTGAGGCTCACCTTCAGGACAGGCAGCCTCGGCCCAAGAAGGGCTGCTCAGACAGAACAGTCCGAGCAGCATCATTACTAACAAAAGAAAACCCTTAGATCCTTTCATCTATATTCCAACATCTCTCAGTATTTGTATATTGTGACTATTTTAGATCTATATAAACAACTCGCGCCACTAGCAAGTCAATTGCTGAAGCAGGTTATATTTCTTTTGGCTCTGTTAGACCAGACGTTACCATCTTAATTTCTGCAACTATTTATCGTTTATCGTTAATTATATAGTAAAATACAGGTATCAACTGAAGTAATGATTGGAGGAGCTATGATCCGCTGGAACGTATCCAAATCGAATGAAGCCATCGATCGTGAACAGGCAATAGCCAAACTGAGGAAGCTCACTCGCTACTGCAAATGGGCCACAATCTGCACCACCGTGGCGCTCGCTCTGGGACTCCTCGCAGTCATTGCAATCGAACTTCTACTCATATTGCCTAGCCTCTCCCAAGGGTTCTGTCTCCAATCCGTAGAGCTTGAGGCTGGCGAAGGGCCAATTCTCGCTCTCGTCGGCGCCAATGAACAGACCCCTCTTATGCTTGTCGCGCACGACGGTCATACTGCCATAGGGAGCGTCATGATGATATGCCTCGCGCTTGCCATCGTGCTAAGCGCATACAGGTTTTTCTCCGCCATTGAAAAGGCGGGCAAGCCCTTTGACCTCGAATGCATCCGCATACTACGTCAAGTAGGACATTTGTTCTTTATCGGCGGCGCCGCCGTGAAACCTTTTGGTGCCATAGTCACAGGGCTGATACTCTCAGGATTTGGCGGTAACTTTACGGATGCGCTTGACGACCAGCTGCTCGACCTCTCTATGCTCTTTGCGGGCCTGATTTTTAGCCTGCTTGCCACCGTCTTCCAGTACGGGTGTATCCTGCAAAAACAAGATGACGAGTTGCTCTAGGGGGAATCCATGATTATTCTGCGGCTCGACCGCATGCTTGCCGAACGCAAGATCTCATCCAAAGAGCTTGCGGAACGCGTGGGCATCTCCCAGGTCAATATGTCGCGCATCAAGACGGGCAAGGTTTCTGCCGTGCGCTTTTCAACTCTTGACGCGATATGCCGGGCGCTCGACTGCCAACCGGGCGATGTGCTGGAATATATATCCGACGATGAAGCCGATAGCCTTTTTGGACTTAAGGATGAATAGCCATAATTAAGCCGCCAATCACGCCCTCAACGCAAAAAGCCCGCTAGAACGTTGTCCGTTCTAGCGGGCTTAATCAGAAAGATCGGTTGCGCGCAGTAGTGCAGGCAAACCTTTACGCAAACAGGCCGTAGATGCTGATATTGGCCTTGGCGTACAGGCCATTGGCGTACTCGGTCCACTTGGAGCTGGCGCTCGAGGCCTGGGAGGAATACTGCTGATAGGCGGTGTAGTAGGCGGTCATGGCCTGCTTGTAGGTGGCGCTATCGGCGGTAAAGGCATCGTCGGCGAAGGCCTTGGCGTAGGTGCTGTCCTCGTCCTTCCAAGCACCCTTCGAGCTATCCCACTCATCGCCGGCAAGATTGATGATGTAGTCGGCGTAGTCCTTGCTCGCGGTCTCCTCGTTGCCGTCAGCAGGCTCGGTCGGGGCGGTCGGCATGCTTGCGGAGCTGTCGCCGACCTTCTTCTTGTAGAGCTTCTGCAACGTCGCGGACTGGCGGACGATCTGCTTGGCCTGGTCCTTGGACACGCCATACTGCGTGGCCATGGTCTTGTAGTCCGAAGTGCCGATGGAATCCTCGGCGTACTTCTTCATTTCCTTAGAAGAGACGGTGATGCCCTCGTCCTCGGCAGCATCGAGCAGGATCTTGTTGCGCACGTAGGACAGGATAACGTCGGCAGACGGAGCGGTATAGTTGCCATCGCTATCCTTGACGGTGTCGAGGCTGTACTGGCTCTCGATGGCCTCGCGCGCGGTGATGTCGCTCTTCTTGCCGTTGTAGCTGTAGCTTGCCACGGTCGAATCGAGCTGGTCCTCGGTGAGGGTCGCCGAGCCGACACCCTTGCCGCCAAAACCGCCGTTGCCGATAAAGAAGCCGACCACGGCAGCGATCACGACTGCAACCACGAAGGCGGCAATCATCGTCTTCTTGTGCTTGGATGCATGGTCGTCTTCGTCGGAGTCGTCGTCCTCGTCCTGCTCCTCGGGCATGAGGTTCTCGTCGGCGGCATCCGCGGCAATCTGAGCCTCCAGGCGGGCGTCCTCCTCCTCGGCCGTCGTACCGGCAGCAATGTGCTCGGCAGACGTACCGGCGACCAGATCGATCTTCTCGTCCTCATCACCGTCGGGGCCTTCACCGCGCTCGATGATCTGGATGCCGTCGATCTCGTCCTTCTCGTCCTTCTTTTGAATCAGACCCATATCAGTTACTCCTTGTTAGGAAACATAGTCCGCAATAGAATACGCCCGACAGAGCGCCGGGCGTATTGATTCTCAGGTTATACGCAAACACTTAAGTACTATTTAGGCGTTTGCAGTCTGCATGCCTTAGGCCAGGTGCGCGATAACGGCATCGGCAAAGGCCTGCGTGCCCACAGCGCCCTCAACGGAGCCGGTCTGGGCACGACGAACGTCGCCGGTAACCTGCTCACCCTCGTCGAGCGTGGCAGAAACGGCGGCGCGAATGCGATTGGCCGCGTCGTTCTCGCCCAGGTGATCGAGCATCATAGCCGCAGACAGAATCTCGGCCGTGGGGTTGGCGATATCCTGGCCAGCGATATCGGGCGCGGAGCCGTGCGTCGCCTCGAAGATGGCGCAGTCGGCACCGATGTTGGAACCCGGAGCCATACCCAGTCCACCTACCAGACCGGCGCACAGGTCGCTCACGATGTCACCGTACAGGTTGGGCAGCACCAGGACATCGAAGTCGTTGGGGTTCTGGACCAGGCCCATGCAGGTGGCATCGACAATCTTATCGTTGAACTCGATATCGGGATAGTTGGCGGCCACCTCGCGCGCAACGCGCAGGAACAGGCCATCGGTCGCCTTCATGATGTTGGCCTTATGCACGGCCGTCACCTTTTTGCGGCCGCAGCGGCGGGCATACTCAAAGGCATACTCCACAATGCGGCGGCTCTTGGCGATGGAGATGGGCTTGATCGAGATGGCGGAATCCGCGGCGAAGGTCTTCTGGCCCGAGCGCTCGACGAGCTGCGAGAGCTCCTCGACCTCGGCAGCGCCCTCATCGAACTCGATGCCGGCGTAGAGGTCCTCGGTGTTCTCGCGCACGATGACCAGGTCGACGTCGCAGAAGCGCGAGCCGTCGCCCGGCTGCGACAGGCAGGGGCGCACGCAGGCATACAGGTCGAAGTGCTTGCGCAGGGCCACGTTGACGCTGCGGAAACCCGTACCGACCGGCGTGGTGATGGGGCCCTTGATGGCAACCTTGGTCTCGGCGACCGCATCGAGCACGTGCTGGGGCAGTGGCGTGCCAAACTCGTCCATGACGCCGGCACCGGCCTCCTGGACGTTCCAGTTGATCTGGACACCGGTGGCCTCGACCACGCGGCGCATGGCCTGCGTAATCTCGGGACCGATACCGTCACCGGGGATCAGGACTACATCGCGCGCCATAATCTGTTACTCCTCGTCTTCGGCGTCGTCAGATTTTTTAACGCTAGCACGCTTCTTCTTTTTGGAGAGATCCAGGCCAAAACGTTTAACAAGCATTTCGCAAATCTCGCTCGAACGGGCCTTGAGATAGCTGCCCTTGCCGTTTTCGGCGTCGAACTTAAGGCGCAGCGCGAGCTTCTCGGCGACCTCGGCGTCGATCTCGCCCTGGCCAAACTCGTACAGGCAACCGAGCATGTCGCGATACTCAAGGTCGCCGTGGTAGCACTGGATGGCCTCGTCCAGGATGGGCCAAGCCTCGCGCGAACGCTCGACGCTCGTGACGCCCCACACACACAGCAGGCGGAAGGCGGCGTAACGCAGCGTGGAGGAAATCTCGTCGAACAGCGCAGTCTCGGCGCCCTCAAAGGCATCGCCCAGCTGCTCGGGGCAGGTGGCGGCGAGCGCCGCCAGGGCATCGAGGGCCTCCCAGCGGGTCTGAGCCTCGGGGCGGTCGAGTGCCTCGATCAGCGCGGGCACGCAGGGCACGACGCGCTGCGGATCGCGCTCGGCCAGCAGGTGCAGCACGCGGGCGGCAAACTGGCGGATACGGCGCGTGGGGCAGCCGAGCTCCTTGACCAGACGGTCGACGGCGTTCTCGTTCTCCTCTGCCAGCTGAAGCTGTGCCAGCTCCTCGTCGGTGAGCTGTTCTTCCTTGTTTTCTGCCATAGTTACCTCTTCTTACTATTTCTTAGCGTGCTTGCCAGCACCCTTGCTGTCATCGGTGACCGAGATGAGCTGTCGGTCGGCTGCACCATTGTGACGCGCGCGGCGGCGCTCCTCGGCGTCGCCCGCATCGGCGGCGGCGCGGTGTGCCTTGTTGACGTTAAAGACCTCATCGTGCTTGCGCCATGGGCCGACGGACTCGCCAAAGCTCATCTTAAGACCGGCGATAAAACCGCCGAGCCAGCCGATCGGCGCAAACTGCACCAGCGGGAACAGCGAGAACACCCAGGTCAGCAGGACGACTGCCGCGGCTCCTGCAAAATTGGCAATCCAGTAGTCGCGCTTGGTGATGACGCGCTTTTCGCACGCCCACTGGCCGCACAAAAAGCCGATGTAGATCGCAAAGAGAAAGAGCACCAGCGCAAGCACCACGAACGTCCAGCTCATGGGCGCTACTCCCCGTGATGGTGGCCGCAGCAGCACTCGTGGCCGTCGTCATGGCCGTGGCCGCCGCAGCACTCGTGGTCCTCGCCATGGTGGTGGCCGCAACCGCACTCGTGGTCGTCGCCATGCTCGCCGCAACCGCAGCCTTCCTCGTGAGCGCCATGCTCTTCGGGACGATACTGCGACCAGTCCAGACCGGCGGCAATGGCGTCGGCCTCCTCCTTATAGAGGACCGTGATGGCCTGGGTACCCAGCTTGGCGCCGCCGATGGCGTCGAGCATGTCATAGAGCGTAAAGGCGACGTCGGCGCCGGGCAGCGCGAGCTCGCGATCATCGGCGTAGGCGAGCGCCAGACGCAGGTCCTTAATGAAGTGCTCGACCATAAAGCCGGGCTTGTAGTCGCCGTCGAGCGCCTTGGGCGCCAGGCTCTCCATGGCGCCGGACTTACCGGTGCCGCCCAGGATCATCTGGCGGGTCTTCTCCAGGTCAAGGCCGCTCAGCTCGGCAAATGCCATGGCGTCTGCCATGCCGACCATGCAGGCGCCCAGCGACACCTGATTGGCGAGCTTGGCAGCCTGGCCCTTGCCGGCGCCGTCGAAGCAGCAGATGTTGGCCGCAAAGGTGGCAAGGATGTCGCGGACCGGGGCGATGTCGTTCTCGGTAGCGCCCACGATAGCCGTGAGCGTGCCGGCGATAGCACCCGACTCGCCGCCGGTGACGGGGCAGTCAAACGCCATGCGACCAGAAACCTGGGCGGCCTCGGCAATGTCACGGGCGAGCTCGGGCGAGCTCGTGGTGAGGTCGATCAAGACCGCGCCCGGCTTGGTGCACGCAAGCAGGCCGTTGCCCGCCAGATAGAGCTCCTCGACCTCGGAGGGATAGCCCACCATGGTAAAGACGACATCGGCGTTCGCCACGGCCTCGGCCGGCGTATCGGCCCAGACGGCGCCGCGCTCGATAAGCGCGGCGGCCTTGGACTTGGTGCGGTTGTTGACCGTGACGGGGTAGCCGGCGTCCAGGATGTGGCCGGCGATGGGGGCACCCATGATTCCGGTGCCGATGAATGCGACGGAGAGCTTGTTTGCCATGAAACCTTTCCTTTTGGGTTGGGTGTTGTTACCAGGTTAAAATACTCGGTGCCAGCGTTTCGGCCGTGACTTGAGGGCACTTGCAGCGGCAGCGCCTACCTACTCGCCTCGCACGCGGCGCGCGATGCGGTCGGAAAGCGAGGCTTTCTCGGCGCGATTCTTACCCCAAAACGCGCAGGCCACCATGCCGGGGCCCACGTGCGAGCCGATGGTGGGACCGACGGAGCTGCGAATGATCGTGACGTCGGCGCAACCCTCCTCCTTGCGGATGGCGGCCTCGAGCCAGTCGCCGTCCTTCTCGGCATCGGCCGTCATGATGGCGATGGGCATGGTGCGGTCGGGCACGTAGTTCTCGCGGAACGACTTGAGGATGGACTTGAGCGCCTTCTTGCGGCCGCGGTTGACGCCGATCAGCGACAGCGAGCCGGCAAGGTCGTAGGAGAGCTCGGGCTTGACATCGAGCTTTGCCGTGAGCTGTGCCGCCGCGGGCGGAATGCGGCCGCCGGCGGCCAGTGCGTCAAAGCTCTCGAGCGTAAAGTAGCCGTGGACATAGGTCTTTGCCTCGTTTGCCCAATCGACCAGCTGTTTGGCGGTCAGTCCCGCCGAACGCTGGCGCACGGCCTCGAGCGCCAAGAGCGCGCCGGTCGCACAGGGCAGAGCGTTGTCGACCACGTACAGCTCAAAATCGGGATACTCGGCGCGCACGGCGTCCGCCGCCTGGCACGCGGAGTTGTAGCTCGACGACAGCGCCGAGGTAAAGCACAGGTAGACCGTGGGCGTGCCCTCCTTGGCACACTCGGTAAAGAACTCGATATAGCGACCGAGCGACACGGCGGAGGTAGACACGCGAGCGCCGGCGCGCATGCGGTCATAGAACTCCTTGGGCGCGATGCTCGACCAGATGTCATCCGTGCGCTCCTCGCCATCGATAATGAAGGGGAAACCCAGGATATCGACATCGAGGTTCGCGGCGACCTCGGGGCTAAAGTCGCAGCAGGTATCGACGACGATGCGGCAGCGGTCAGAATGGCCGGTAGATGCAGCCTTGTCCATCAAAGCGACTCCTTACGTAAAAAAGGCGGCCACCCGCATGGGATGGCCGCCAACCGTTAACTCATGCAAGTTAACGTATTTTACTCGTCAAGTGTTTCGATGCGGGGCTTGATGATGCCATATCCACCATTCTTACGGTGATACACCACATTGATGAGGCCAGTCGTCGCGTTCTCGAACACGTAGAAGTCGTGGCCGAGCAGATCGGTCTGCACCAGCGCCTGCTCCTCAGTCATCGGGGTGACGTCGATGACCTTCTCGCGGACGAGCAGGTCGTCCTCCTCCTCGGGCAGCAGCAGGTCGGCCAGATCCTCGACGCGCTCGACCGGTGCGACATCCGCCGCGCTGGCACCGCCCTGGCGGTTATCCACGACCCTGGTCTTGAACTTGCGCAGCTGGCGGGTGACCTTATCGGCGGAGAGGTCGATGGCGGCGTACATATCCGCACCGTGCTCGGCAACGCGAATCACCGAACCGCGGGCACGAACCGTAACCTCGACGATTGCCGGGTTGGGGTTCGAGGGGTTCTTCTCATAGCGAAGTACAACGTCGACCGTCATGGGCTCGATATCGAAAACCTTGAGCGCCTCGCCGATCTTCTCATCCACATGCGCACGCAGAGCATCGGTTACCGTCGTCTTGCGTCCAGAAACCTTGATATCCATACGTGGCTCCAATCTGCCTCGGGGACTTACTGTACTGGCTATGTACCCATTGCCGTGCATTTAATCACGCGGATTCCCAAAGACCCGAATAACGATTGCTTGATACCGCATACCGAAGTCTCGCACTTTTCTGTGGCAAAGTGCGCTATAGGAGAGCAACGGCGACTTTGGTTTGGTACTTAAAAAATGTCTTTGACCTGCTGGTTTTACGGAAACGAAAAAGCCGGGCTCTCCTGTTGGGAAAGCCCGGCAGTGCGTGTTGAAACCGTGAAGAGGTGTCCTTTCCAACGTATAGGAGACAACACCCCTAGCAATAACTAGCTATTGAGTTTGTTAATGTCGTCGTCGGTGATGGTGGCTTCCTGGCTGGACGATTTGTCCTCGGAGTTTGCGCCCTCGCTGCTCGAATCGGAGGATGCGGACTCGCTGGATCCGGTGTCGGTCGACTGCACGTCGGCGCCCGAGACCGTCTTGGTGGTGAGGTCATAGGGCATCGTACCGTACCAGACGGAGTGGACCGCCTCGAGCGTGCCATCGACCGTGATACCGTCGAGGGCATCGCTCACGGCACGGCATAGCTCATCGTTGGCCGCGAGGCCCGCGACGCCGAGCGTCGAGGGTGTCTCGAGCGCGCCGACGTAAGAGATCTGGCTCATCAGGCGCGCAAGGTAGCCGCCGGCCGTGGAATCGCAAATCACGTAGTCGATCTCGCCGGACTCGAGCGCCTCAAAGCACTCGTTGATGTTGGAGAAGGTCTTTTGGTTGGCCGTGATGTTCTGCTTGGCGAGCGCTTCCTGCGAGGCCGAAGAGGTCTGAACGCCCAGGGTAGCGGCGTTAAGCGTTTCGGTGGAAACGCTCAGCGACTCGCCGTCGCTCGTCTTTCCGAACACTGCCGCAGCGTCGTACAGGCAAGTACCAAGCGTGCTGATGTCACCATCCGTGGAATTGATGTCGCCAATGAAGATGTCGGCCTTTTTGTCACCAAGCGCGGAATCGGCAGAAGACGCATCGACGAAGGCAACCTTAAGGCCCATGCGGCTTGCAAGGGCGCGGGCAGCGTCGACCGCGTAGCCCGTGAGGTTGCCATCGGCGCCCTGCATGGCCTGCGGGGCATCGGAGGTATCGAGGGCAACCGTCAGGGTGCCGGGAGTGACCAGGACATCATCCGACACCGTCGGCGTGACGGTCTCGCGCTCGATCTGGTCAATCGTGGGTGTCGTGAACGTGGATAGGGGATTGAACGCGCATCCGCTCAAGCCCAATACGGCAATGACCGCCGCGGTCCCAGCACCTAACCGAGCCGCGTGCATCAAGCTGCCCCTCACCATGTCCACTACCCTGCCTTCTGTGTCGTATACAATCCGTGCGTTGCGCGGAATAACGGGTTGTTCCCACCAGCTGACCTGGTATTTGACCCCACACTTGCGCACCGGGGTGTTTGCTCGGGAGGCCGTAACCACCTTCACGACTGGCCCGCTCGCCCGCGAGGCGGTATTGCCCCAAAGAAAGTAGAACGGACGGTGCGGCTTACATCTAGGACGCGCCATGATCGCGCCGCGCGCACGCGGTCGCTTACGTGGATCCCTTTGACCGCGTCTGTCTTGGACTAGGATGGACATTTCGTCCGTCCGCAACCACAGCCTGGCAGGAACGTAGCGCATTATAGCTAAGTTCAAGCTAAAGTTTAAGGTTAGGGGCGTCATTCGCACCGTGAGCACAGATTTTGCAGGTCGGAGCGGACCGTGCGTGTTCCCATGAAGCCCGGAGCTCCCCTACGGGGAGCTCCGGGGCGCCCGCCTCGGGGTGCCGTGGCCAAAAAATGGCAAATATGAGTACTGTTACCAATTTTGTAACAGGCAATTTTGGCCTCTCGGACAGATTTTGCGCTTAGTGTCGCCAATCTGATGCTTAGTTATTCTACGTTTGTTTATTATCTTCTTTCTTTACGCCGCCTCCGAGTCCTAAATTCTTTGATTTTGCTGTTACTGATTTAGTGACAGTACTCATATTTGCCATTTTTTGGCCAGGGCATATGATTAACCCCCCCCCCTTTTTTTCGACGTGAATTAGACCGGCTTAAGCCCAAAACACGCCCGCAGCGTGTTAAGCAACGCCTCTTGCTTCTTCCTGCGGGCATCGACACGATTCCGGTACCGCTTTCGCATACGCTGGTGGATGCGCCATGCGAGCGCTTCCATCGCTTCCATGTCGCAGAGCATTTCGTTGTTGACCGTCGCGACCTCGATTCCCATAGTAATCAAGCCCGTGTTGCGTTTTTCATCATGGACACGTCCCCTTCGAGAGGAATGACCCAGCTCACCGTTGTATTCCAGGTCAAACCGGGCTGTTTCCTGGTACGCATCGCAAACTGCATACGGCATCCCCGAGATTGCCTGCGCGCGGTCATCGAACTCGATCTTGTAGTCGGTCTTAAAGGGACCGCAGGCAGATCCGCCATAGGAAAACGGAAGCGAAAACATGGCAAGCATGATGCACTCCATGGGTGAGCGCAGGTTTTCTGACAGGTAGGGACACAGGCGTAGCAGTTGTTTGGCCGCACTCCCCTTGCATGCCGCAAGGTAATCTGCCAGGCGATCGGGCGTCAGCACCGGCTCGACTTCAAAGTAGCCCACGTCTGCCGGTTGGTCCTTGTCCTTTACAAGTCTATTCGCAACAGGTGAGGTGTAGGGAGGCAGATACTTCCCGCGATCGCTCAGTGAAATCTTGGAACACAGTTCCTGGGCCAGGGCAAACGCCTGGATACAGCCGACCTCGCGGGCGACGGCAACACAAAGGGCCTCGGGAGATAGGCTGTACACCCCCGGTTCCACCTCTAGAATCGAGCCGGCAGGCAACCCGGAACACACGGACCAGCCCACGCCAGGCATGCGTCGGCGCTGCGCCGCAGATCCCACCAGCAAGCACAGATCTTCTTGCACCTCGCCGCTTTTGGCTCCAATTCGCACCAGGTCGGGAAGATAGATATCCTCGGTCGAAGGCGATGACGTACACAGCACGCGGCGCTCTTCATCGGGCTCAAGGTCCTTCCAGCCGATGTAGCCCATCTGCCGGCGCTCGGCTCGAATCATGCGCAACGCCGAGGCGCCCGTCAGGATCACGGAAGCCGCTAGCTGCTCTTTTGTCGGTTTGTTGCACTGCCTGATTGTTACCGCCACATGAATCACCCCTACCAAACGCGTGCGATAGCGAGGCCATCAACGGCCGCGGCACCGGCGCGCTTGAGTTCCGCCGAAGCCGCCGCCATCGTCGCACCCGTGGTGATAACGTCGTCGATAAGCAGCAGGCGGCGGCCCCGCACGTCCTCAACAGTCTCGTACATGCCTCGGGCGCGTTCACGGCGTTCTTCACGACTGAGTTCACGCTGGTCGCCATGTCCGTACTTAACGAGGGCGTCGAGCAGCGGAACACCCGACAGCTCGCAAAATGGGCGCGCGATGGCTTCCATATGATCGAAGCCGCGTCGCCGAAACGCCGCCGCCGTCGCGGGCACAAACACCACTGCATCGGCGCCGGACAACACACCGCCTAAGCGATCGGGCGCCGCGACCTGGGCATGTAAGGCGGTGTCGTATAGCAGCTCTGCCAGATACGACGCCAGGCGTCGCTCGCCCGCGTCTTTGTACGCTTTAATGATCCGCGGCAGCGGATGCGTGTAAACGGCACATGCCAGGCACCGGTCGAGAGCTTCGGCCATCGCCGAGGACGTACCCTCGACCGAGCACTCGGTGCACAGCAAGTCTCCAAACGGGGCGCCGCATCGAGTGCAGCTATGCCGCGGGTCGATGAGCGCGAGCGCGGCCAGGCAGTCTTGGCAAATAAGCGCACCGGCGCGCTCGCAGCCGGCACATCGCGTGGGCGACAACGCCTCAAGCGCCTCGTGCGCCGCCCGCTCGGCAAACGGTAGCAATTCATCCGCAAACGGTAGGATGTCGGCACCTTGCAGGCATCCCAACACATTCAAATGTCTCTTCACGACACAACCCTCCCTACGCTCGGTCGCAGGGAGGGTTGTTGATTCAGCGTCATGGTACCCCGACGCGTTTGGGGTCAGGCAGGTTAAATCCGTTTGCGTGCACTATTCGCCGGTGGGCGGTTGCGGTGCGGACGAGTTTTGGGTCGAGCCCTCGCCACCATCTTGACGCGGCTTGCGGGAACGACGACGGCGACGGCGCTTCTGGCCCTGGTCGGCCGAACCCTCGCCACCACGATCTTCGCGCGACTCGCGTTCGTCGCGAGCAGCGCCGCGCGCGGCCTTGGCAGCCGCCCCTCCGCCATCTCCAGGGCGACGGCGCGTGACCTTGACCTCGCCATCCGAGACCTGATCGGCCACGGAGGGCACCGAGGGCTTTTGCTGCGTGCCCGAGGAATGGCGACGACGCGGACGCGGGGCGCGCTCGTCATCGTTGCGCTGCTTGCCACCCTTGTCGGCAGGCGTATCGGAACCCGAACCACCCTTGGGGGCGGCACCGGCTTCGCGAGCGGCTGCGGCGCGGAAGGCGTCCTCGCGCTCCTCGCTCGACAGGTGACGGCGGCGACGGCGCGTGGGATTCATGCCACCGCCGCGGTTTTGCTGCTGGGGCTGCTGAGCCTCGCGCTCGCGGGGGGAATTCTTGCCTGCGGGAGCGGCCTCGCCGGCATCGCCCGAACCCGAGCGCTTGCGGCGGCGACGTCCACCGGCAGTCTCCTCGGCCTCGGGTGCCTCGGCCTTGCCGCGACCCTTACCGCGGCCGCGACCCTCGCCCTGGCTCTGACCGGTACGGGTATCGGCGTCCGCATCGCGACGGCGGCGCTTGGGCATCGTCGTCCCCGCCAGACGGTCGGCGCTCGACAGGCCATCGCCCACGTCGACGCCGTTCTCGCGGTCGAGCTCCATAAGCGCCAGGCGCATCTCGGGCGACTCGATACGCTCGAGCACATCGCGCGTCACGCAGTCGGGGCGGCAGTTGCAGCCCTGCTCGGCGGCCTTCTTTTTGCAGCCCTCCGAGCAGGTCATGTCGGCCAGGTTGACCTTAAAGACTTTGCCGTTCTCCAGGCGCAACACCAGCTGCTCACGCGGCGTGTCATATTCCTGGATACGCGCCTTGCCAAGCGGCGTATCGATAAGCGTCTTCTTTTTGGGCGCGCGGCTCTTAAAGTCCTTGTACGCCTCGAACTCGTAGCGCAGGCAGCACATCAGGCGGCCGCAGACGCCGCTAATTTTGGACGAGTTGAGCGGCAGGTCCTGCTCTTTTGCCATGCGAATCGAAACCGGCTCAAACTGTCCGCCAAAGCGCGTGCAGCAGAGCTCCTGGCCGCACTGGGCATAGCCGCCCACCAGGCGGGTCTCGTCACGCACGCCGATCTGGCGCATGTCGACGCGAATGTGCAGCGTCGAGGACAGGTCCTTGACGAGCTGACGGAAATCGACGCGCTCCTCGGCAGCAAAGTAGAACACAGCCTTCTCGCCGCCAAACAGGTACTCGACGCCGACCGGCTTCATCTCGAGGTCGAGCTCCTTGACCAGACGGCGGAAGTCGACCATGGCCTCGTCACCCTGGATAGCCAGGTCGTCGGCAAGCTGCAGGTCGATGTCGCTCGCTACGCGCAACACGGGCTTGAGCGGCTGACCGATTTCGTCGAGCGGCACCTCGAAGGGATCGGCCGTGACCAGGCCGATCTCGGTTCCGCGCTCGGTGGAACAGATAGCATAATCGGCCTCGAGGATATCCAGATCCTGTGGGTCGAACCACAGGTCGCGCGAGGCGTAGGTAAACTTAACGGGTACGACTAACGGCATTTCAGTGCCTTCCTGATATCGAACAGCATGACCTCGATGGCCAGCTGGGGAGTAACGTTTCTGGCGATGTTGCGCTCAGCGGTCGCGACTGCCTCGAGCGCCCGGGTGGCACCCGCAACATTCGTCGCCGCGGCAAGCCGCCCGATCGTGTCGCGCACGTCCTCGTTCACAACGTCTGCCGCCTCATCCTGAAGTGTCAGCAGCACGTCGCGCATGAGCGTCCGCGCGCTCGCCAGCGCTTCCATGATACCCGAACGCTCGCGCGCGTTGAGTTCGCGCTTGTTGCGGTCCTCAAGCTGCTTCAATGCTCCACGCGACAGGTAGTCGGCATTTTGCTCGAGCACCTTTTCCTGCGTGGACTTGACCTCGGCGAGCGGCGCCTTGACGGCGACGATGAGCGACTTGGCGCGACTGAGCACATCGGCCTCGTCGGCGGCGATGAGCGAGTCGATGGCACGGACCATCTGACGACGGGCGTCCTGGCGCTCGGCGCTCTTGAGGAACTCGATGCCACGCGTGGGGCTTCCCGCCACAGCGACGGCCATGCGGCAACGCGCAGGGTCCTGACCGGTGGCGCGGCTCACGGCCTGCGCAGCCACAGTGGGCGACACCAGCCGAAACGGTACGCACTGGCAGCGGCTCACGATGGTGGGCAGCATCACGTCAGCCGAGGTGCCCAACAGGATGAACATGACGCCCTCGGGCGGTTCCTCGAGCGTTTTGAGCAGCGCGTTGGCGGTGTTGGCGCGCAGTTGCTCGGCACGGTCGATGATGTAGACCTTTGCCTTGGCGCGAATGGGCGCCAGGGGCACGTCATCGAGCAGCTCGCGGGTCTGCGCGATGAGGTAGCCCGTAGCGCTTTCGGGGGTGTAATAGTGCACGTCGGGATGCGTGTGCCGAGCAACGCGCACGCAGCTGTCGCACGAACCACAGCCATCCTGCTCGCACAGGAATGCCTGGGCAAGCGCCCATGCGGCGTCGAGCTTACCGGCACCGGGCGCGCCCAAGAACAGGTAGGCGTGCGATGCACGACCGCTGGCGACGGCATTGGCCAAAAAGTCGCGCACGCGCTGTTGGGTGTCGAGCTTGGCCAGCAGGCTTGTCTGCGCGGGGGCCATGTTACTCAGCCTCCTGGGCAAGCGCAGCGGCGACGGCATCCTGGGGGATGTCGAGACCGTACGCACGAACCAGCTCGACCGTCTGCGCGAAGACGTCTGCGATCGACGCAGTGGCGTCGATGAGCTTCACGCGGTCTGGCTCCTCGGCAGCAATGGAACAAAATCCCTGATAAACGCGCTCCTGGAAGGCCATGCCCTTTGCCTCCATGCGATCCGCCGCACCGCGGGCCGCCATGCGCAGCGCCGCCTGCTCGGGCGTGATGTGATAGACGAGCGTGAGCGCCGGATGCGTACCGGTGACAGCCAGGTTGTTGGCATCGCGCACCATCTGACGGTCGAGGCCATCGGCAAACGCCTGGTAGCAGGTCGTGGAATCGTAGAAACGGTCGCACAGGACCACCTTGCCGGCAGCGAGGGCGGGAGCTATGACCTCATGCACCAACTGAGCGCGTGCCGCCTCGTAGAGCAGCAGCTCGCAGGTGTCGCCCATCGCCGTATTGGCAGGGTCGAGCAGCAGGGCGCGGATCTTTTCGCTGATGGCGGTACCGCCCGGCTCGCGCAGGCTCACAACCTGGTAGCCAGCGAGCTCGAGCGCACGGGCAAGTAGGCGCGCCTGCGTGGACTTGCCGGCGCCGTCGACGCCCTCGAGCGTGATAAAGCTATGTTGAGCGGGCTCAAAAGCCATGGGCGCAGCCCCTTCCTACAAGGCGCGAAAATGCAAGTTATAGCAACCAAGCCATGATACCCCAGCGTCCGGCGCGCCCCAAATACGACCTGGTCGCTAGGCGGCAGTTAGGAACGTTCCCAAAGTGCCGGCAGAAAAGGAACGTCCCCAACTGCCGACCCTCTAAGTTGCGGTGAAATAGGGACTAGATACGCCTTCTAACAGCAAATACAATCCCTATTTCACCGCAAGTTAGGAGTGGGCGCGAGCGTTGATGGCGAAGGAAATGTCGCGCTCGAGGGCTAGGGCCTGCTCGCGTTCGAGGTCTTGGGTGAGGATTGCCAGCACGTAAGGGCGCTCGGCGTAGACGATTGCGGCATCGTGCTGAGCATTCGCCAGGCTGCCCGTTTTGTGCGCGACCAAAACGCCGCCGGGAACGCCCTCGACAATACCGCGCGCGTCTTCCTGCGCCAGCAGATATCCGCGCGCTCGCTCGCACAGCTCGGGCGTCGCGATTGTCCCCGCCGCCAGGTGCTGCAGCACGGTCGCGGCGTCACGGGCGCTCGTATAGTTTTCGCGGCCCCGCGCCTGGGCCTCGGCATCCATCATCAAACGAGCGAGCACGGTTTGAGTCAGCCCCAATGCGGCACACGTTTCGTTGACCGCATCCATGCCAAGCCTGCCGATAACAAGGTTCGCTGCCACGTTATCGCTCTGGGCGATCATGGCATGCAGCAGCTCGTCAATACTGTACGATACACCCGCGCCGCGCGACTGAATGTTGCCGCTGCCACCCACGATATCCTGTTGCGCTACCGTTACCTGCTCGTCGAGGGACAGCCCGCCCGCCGCCACGGTCTCGAGCGCACAAGCGAGAATGGGAAGCTTGATGATGCTTGCCGCCACACGTCGCGCGTCCGGCGCCACAGCGACTTCGCCATCGAGCGACGCGAACGTTTGAGGATCGAGCGCCACAGCATAGACCGAGGTAGACCCACCATACGGCTCGGCAAGAGCTTCGATATCTTGCTGAAGGCCGGCAATCCAAGAAGCCCGGGCGACAGCTTCCGTCTTTTGAGCGGACGGATGATTCGCTTTTTGTTTGACAGGGACAGCGGAGCCCTCAGCCTCGTTGCGGCGCGCGGCACAACCGCCGAGACTCATCACCGAGGCAAGCGCTCCGGTCAACATCCCGGCACAAAACACTCGACGCGAGCAATCGCGCGCAGTGAGGGGTGCATCCCCCGGCGGGAACCGGAACGCCTCCACGTTTTCGCCGCCACCCCGACCTTGCTCGCCGCAGTACACAGACTCACTCCCCACCATCGCATTCTACCGAGTCGTCGATAAACGGCCGCGCCGAACACCCAGCATGCCGCATTCATTGTGACGCATGCGACAGGGCTTGCGCGGCACGACTGTCCTCACATAACCAGTTGGGCCGGCGCGGCCCAACCGCACCTGAACCACCTTATAATCTAGCCAACACATCGAGTGGAAGGAACCATCATGCCCCGGTTTTGTACCCATTGCGGCAAGCTTCTGAATGACGACGAGCGTTTTTGCACCAGCTGCGGAACGCCGATAACCGATGATGGTCAGGCCTCTCAATCGCAAGAGGATGCGCAGGCAGACGTGACCGTACAGTCCGCCCATCAGCCCGCGCCCGCTCCCCAGCCGGAAGCTGGCGCGACGCAGCAATGGGCGACGCCAGCCGGCTCCGCGCCGCAGCAGCCCATACCGACCGCCGCTCCGCAGGCCGGTGCTCCCGCCGCGCCCAAAAACAACAACGCTCTGTTTATCGGCATCATCGCCGTGCTGGTCGTCGTGATTATCGCGCTGGTCGCATTATTTATGATCGGACCGTTCAACAAGAACGCCGACGATTCCAAGGGCACAACCATCGAGAAGGTCAAGATCGACCACGATGACGACGATGTGTCCGTAAAGGGCGACCCCAACAAGCTTGACGATGATGATGACGATGACGCCCACGATGCCGCCACCATCAGCGAGCAGAACGCCTACGACCAGCTGAGCTCCTACTACAGCAGGCTCTCCGATCTTGATCAGCAGGTTCGCGACTGCGCTACCACGTTTAACACGTACTATCTCAAGGATGACCGCGGCTCGCGCCAATCTGCCAGCGATGCCGCCGAGGCGCTCGAGGATCAGATCGGCGACCTGAAGGACGAGGTCGAGGACCTGGACGTTCCCATCGACTCGCAGAATTACGGCTCGTGGAAAGACATCATCACGCTCTACGACGATCTGGAGAACCGCATCGACGTGATTTGCGATGCCTGGGAGATCAGCCTTGAGTACTCCAGCCCCGCCAACCACAAGGACGAGATCGTGGCGCCGCTGGCGCGCGACAACGTAGCGGGCACCAACGACAACAAATACCGTCTGGACTTTGAGGACCGCTACCCCGGCGCCGCACCCGTCGAGGTGAAGTAGCCGCTTTGTCGTTCCAGAGCCGGCAGTTAGGGACGTTCCTAAACTGCCGGCAGAAAAGGAGCGTCCCTAACTGCCGGATAAAAAACGAGCGAGGATCATGAGACCCTCGCTCGTTTTTTGTTTTGGGCAATGTTTCGGCTGCACCGCTACTTGTCGGCAGCTGGCTTCTTGGTGGTCGTCTTTTTCGCGGTAGCCTTCTTGGCAGTCGACTTCTTGGCGGTCGAAGTCTTCTTTGCTGCCGTGGTCTTCTTCGCCGTGCTCGCCTTGGTCGTGGTCTTGCGGCCGCGGGCGGGCTTCTTCTCCTTGGTCGGGCAGTCCATGTTGACGCAGATACGCCACGGGCCGCGCGCCGTGTTGACCACCACGATGGGAGCGCCGCACTCGGGACAGGTCTCACCCGTCGCCTCGAGCTTGCCACGTGCCGGCAGCGGATAGCTCACGCCGCAATCATCGTAGTTGGTGCAGCGGATAAAGCGCTTGCCGCTCTTTTCACTCTTGTGCGCGATCAGGTCGCCGTGGCGTCCTGCCTCGGCGCACACCTTGCACTCGCCCACCTTAAGGTCGGGCTCGTAGTTGGTGGGGCACGTGGGGTTCACGCAAATCTCGAAGGCCTTCTGGCGGAACGGCTGGCACTTAATGCGCGGCGCGCCGCACTCGGGGCACACGGCCGCCTCACCCTCGAGTGGGCTCACCTTGACGCCGCTCGGCACCGGATAGGTCACGTCGCAGTCGGGCCAGCCCATGCAGCCAATGAAGCTGCCGCGGGTCTTGGCGCTCGTCTTCATAACCAGGTCCTTGCCGCACTTGGGGCAGGCGCCCACGCGCGCATCGGCCGTGACGGCGTCGCTGATGGCGTCGCCCAGCTCCTGCGTGTGCTTGAGCAGCTCGTCGAGCACGCCAGCCAGCAGTGCGCGCGAGTGCGTCACGACATGCTCTTCGGTATCCTCGCCGCGCTCCACGCGGGTCATATCGCCATCGAGCTCGCTGGTCATATCAGGGCTCGTGATGCGCGGGGCAAACTGCGTCAGCGCGTCAATGATGGCGATACCCAGCTGACTCGGCTCCACGGGATCGTTTTTGAGGTAGCGCACGGCATACAGGCGCTCGATGATGCTCGCGCGCGTGGACTTGGTACCCAGGCCGCGCTTCTCCATCTCCTGCACGAGTTTGCCCTGGCTGTAGCGCGCGGGCGGCTCGGTCTGCTTGGCCTCGAGCTTAATGTCGAACACGTCGACCGTATCGCCCTGCTCCAGCGGCGGCATCTGCTCGTCGCGCTTAAGGCCGTACGGGTATGCCTCGCGGAAACCCGGGGTCACGAGCACGTCACCAGAAGCCACGAACGGCTCGCCGTTGACGTCGAGCTCGAGCTTGGTGTTCTCGATGGTCGCGGGACCCATGAGCGTTGCCAGGAAGCGACGGGCGATGAGGTCGTAGAGCTTGCGCTGGCCGCCGTCGAGCGTGGACGGATCACCCTCGCCCGTGGGATAGATAGGCGGGTGGTCGGTGGTCTCGACCTTGCCGCGCGTGGGCTTCATGGGACCGGCGAGTACCTTTTTGCACACGGGCGCCAGCGCTGGATTGATCTTTGCCAGGTCGCTCACCACGGCGCCCAGATCGAGCGTCGCGGGGTACACGGTATTGTCGACACGCGGGTAGCTGATGAGGCCGGCCATGTAGAGGGACTCGGCGATGCGCATGGTACGCGCAGGCGAGATGCCCTCGGCCGCAGCGGCAGCCTGCAGCGAGGTGGTCGCAAACGGCGTGGGCGGCTGCTGCTTACGCGAGCGCTTGGTCACCGCGGCGACGGTCGCCGTCGTAGCGCCGTCAACGTGGCCGTACGCCGTCTCGGCAGCATCCTTGTCGGTAAAACGCGCCGTCTTGTGCGCGATCTTAAAGCGGTCGTCCTCGGCAGCACCCTGTGCGGCGCCCATGCCGCGAATCTGCCAATAGTCCTCGGGCACAAACGCCATGCGCTCGCGCTCGCGCTCGACCACCAGGGCGAGCGTCGGCGTCTGCACGCGGCCGGCAGAGCGCACGTTACCAAAGCCGCCAAACTTGGCGAGCGTCAGGTAGCGTGTGAGCACCGCGCCCCAAATGAGGTCGATGTGCTGACGGCTCTCGCCGGCGTCGGCCAGATTCTGGTCGAGCGTGACGAGATTATCGAAGGCGTGCGTGATCTCGGCCTTGGTAAACGAAGAGTACTGGGCGCGGGCGACCGGCAAGTCCGGCGCAACCTCGCGCACCTTGTTGAGAGCATCCGAGCCAATCAGCTCGCCCTCGCGGTCGAAGTCCGTGGCGATGATGACGCTGTCAGACTTCTTGGCAAGGTTCTTGAGCGAGCGAATGAGCTCCTTCTCGGCCGGCAGCTTAATGACGGGTGCCCAGGTGAGGTAAGGCAGGCTCTCGAGCTTCCAGCCCTTGATGGAAATGCCATCGGCAAGGAACGGCTTGCGCTTGGTGTCGTAGGGCGGACGCGCCAGGTCATCGGGCATGTCGGCCGGCAGCATCTCGCCGTCCTCGGTGACCGAATACCAACCCAGCTTTTTATCGAACAGCACGCTGTCGCAAAAATCGGGCGCAAGGATGTGACCGGCAAGACCGATCGTCACGCACTCCTCGCCCTTCCACTCAAAACGGTAGATGGCGGTGTTGTACACCTTGTCCTTTTTGGGCTTGCCCGTGGACAGCCGCTCGGCGATCTGACGCGCGGCGTCGTTTTTCTCGGCGATGATGAGCTTCAAAAGAGGCTCCTATCTCGTATCTCTGCGGCTACGCCCGCCCGTATGGCGGCCGACTTACGCCCTTGCTTGCTCAATCTGCCCGATGAGCCAATCACACCAGGCATCCATGCCCTCGCCCTTGCGCGCGCTCACGGCAAACCGCGGCGCCTGCGGATTGAGATCATCGAGTGTCTTAGTATACCCATCCATGTCAAAATCGAAAGCCGGAGCCACGTCGACCTTGTTGAGCAGCTGCGCGCCGGCGTGTTGGAAGATGCCCGGGTACTTGATAGGCTTGTCGTCGCCCTCGGGCACCGAAAGAATCATGATGGACAGGTTCTCGCCCAAGTCAAAGTCGACTGGGCAGACCAGGTTACCCACGTTTTCGATAAAGATGACGTCGATGTTTTGAAGGCCCACCGCCTGGTCGAACGCGTCGACGGCCTCCATGATCATGTTGCCCTCGAGATGGCACAGGCCGCCCGTATTGATCTGGATGGCGGGCATGCCGGCCTCCTTCATGGTGATGGCGTCGACGTCCGAGGCGATATCGCCCTCGATGACGGCGCAACGCAGGCCGGCCTTGTCGCGTAGGCGCTCGTTGGTGCCCAAAATCGTGGTGGTCTTACCCGAGCCGGGGCTCGACAGCACATTGATCACATAGGTGTTTGTCTCTTTAAATCGCTGACGCAGCTGATCTGCCAGACGCTCATTGCGCGACAGAATCGGCGACGCGATATCAATCGTTTTCTCGGCCATACTCGGCACTCCTTACTTTGGCCCCTTTATACCCCATCACCAGATGGCTAGCGGGCTAATCGTCGGGGGTTTCGATTTCGATACTTGCGATGTCGAGCTCGCGACCGTGCAGCAGGCGCACGTTGGCGCCGCCACACTGGGGACAACGACAATGAAAGCGATCATGCTCGAAAACCTCGCCGCAATCCAGGCACTCGCTTTGCGGATGGACCTCCTCTACCGCAAGCTCGCAACCTTGCGTGAGCGGGTCCTCGTCACGAAACGTCTCCCACGCAAAGTCAAGCGCCTCGCGCACGACCTCGGTCATATCCCCGATACGAAGCGTTACCAAAACGGCGCGCGAGGCCCCCGCCCCACGCGCCGCTCGAATCACTGTATCGAGTATGCCGTTGACAATGCCAACCTCGTGCATACCGATTTACTCCTCGTCGTCCTCATCGTCCGAGAACAGGTCCAGACGACTCACGAACAAGCCCTCCTTGCCCTCGCGCGCGGTAATGACCACACGGGCGATAGCGAGCGAAATCTCGTAGAGCGAGAGCAGGGCGCCATACATGAGGCCCAGCGTAACGGGCGAGCCGTCGGGCGTAATCACAGCCGAGCCCACAAGCAGGCCAACGTACACGTAGCGCCAGGCGCTGCGGAAGGCCGCGTAGGAAACGATGTGGAAGACGGACAGGTAGAAGATGATGAGCGGCAGCTCAAACGCCACACCAAAGCCAATCATAAAGAGCAGCTCCATGTTGACGTAGTTCTCCAGGTCGGGCAGCGCCGTAGCGACGGCCGAGGTCTCGCCGATGAGCCACTCAAAGCCCGCAGGGATGATGATGAAGTAGCAGAAGATGGCACCCAGGAAGAACAGCACCGTCGAGGCGAGCACCGTGGGCACGACCCACTTGCGCTCGTTGGGGCGAAGCGCCGGCAGGAAAAACGCCAGAATCTGCCAGATGATCATGGGCGTGCACATGACCACGGCCATCTTGATGGCCAGCGAGAAGCGCAGACCAAAGCCACCGAGCGTGGTGGTGATGTAGAACTTGCCGTCCGGTACAAAGGAGCGGATGGGGTCTTCCAGGATGTCGAGCACCACGGGCGTGGCGAAGTACAGCACGATAGCGGCGGCAAACACCGAGACGACCACGATGGTCAGGCGGCGACGGAGCTCTCCCAGGTGATCGAAGAGCGGCATACGCGCAGGTCCGATAGGCATTACTCATCGCCTTCCTTCGGGGCGTCGGCGGCATCGTCCTCGGCCTCGAGCTCGCGAGCGAGCTGGTCGACGACGGCCTTGCGCTTGCGGGGACGACGGGCATAGAGGTCGGCCGTCGTGGGCTCTGCCGCCTCGGGCTCGGGCTCCGGCTCTGCGGCAGGCTCGGACTCGACGGCGGCATCGGACTCGACGGACTCGGCACCCTCGGCCTCAGTCTCCTCGGCAGCATCCTCGCCCTTGGCGGCACCCTCGCTTGCGGCCTTCTCGGCAGCAAGACGGGCGCGGCGCTCGGCAAAGGTCTCCTTCTTGGCGGGCGCCGCCGTCTCGGCGGCATCCTCGTCCGCATCGGAATCGTCGTCGACGGCAGCCTTCTTGGGCTTGACCGGAGCCGACGCGGCCTCGCTCACCGGATCGATAATCTCGGACTGAACAACGGCCGTCATCTTTTCCTGCGTCTCGCGGAACTGACGGATGGCACGGCCGATCGTGCGGCCCATCTGCGGGAGCTTATCCGGGCCAAACAGCAAAAAGCCGAAGACCACGATGATCGCGAGCTCACCCTCTCCAATACCAAACACACATACCTCCAAGGCTCGATGTGAGTCGAGCCCGCACCGCGCCATTCGGCCGGAACTCGTCTATTCATTCGGTCAAGTATAGCGCCCGGACGCCAAAACGTCCGAGCGCATCACAAACATATGCCAAACGGCACGCCCTTTTGGGGCAAAGATTATGCAGCGGTGATCGAAATCTCCTGGTCGACACCCAACAGCTGGACCACGCGCATCACCGGGGGCTGCACATTGGTGCAGCTAAAGCGCTTGCTGTGGTCGGCCGCGTGGTGCGCGGCGCCCACGAGCACACCAATGCCCGTCGAATCGATGTAGCTCACCTGGGCAAAATCGAGCTCAACGGCCTCAGTGGGCTGCTCGAGCGCCAGGTCGATGGCATTGCGCAGGCTATCGGCGTTAGAGATATCGATCTCGCCGGTTACCATAATGGTGTAGAGCTCTGGCGTGGGGTTGGTGGAAATACCCAAATCCATGTATATGCTCCTTTACGTATCGAAAGTGCGGATAGTACGGGAAGCCGTGCGTTAGGCGCGCTCGGCACGCGCAAGCTCGGCAGCGACCAGCTTCACAGCCAGCACCAGCACATCGAGCGCGGCCTCCAGGTCCTCGACCGTGGGGTAGCTCGGCGCGATGCGGATGTTGGTGTCGCGCGGGTCCTTGCCATAAGGCCAAGTGGCACCAGCCGGGGTGAGCTTGACGCCCAGGTCGGCACAAAGCGCGGCGACCTTTTGGGCCGAGCCCTCGGGACCATCGAAGCTTACAAAGTAGCCGCCGCGGGGGTGCGTCCAGGTAGCACAGCCCGTGTCGCCCAAGCCTTCGGTGAGCTTGCGCTCGACGGCCTCAAAGCGCGGACGCAAAAACTCGGCATGCTTTTTCATGTGCTCCTTGACCGCCTCGATGGTGGGGAGGAAGCGCACGTGACGCAGCTGGTTGAGCTTGTCGGCGCTGATGAGGCCGGCCTTCAGGCGCTTGGAGAACTCGGCAATGACCGCGGGACTCGCACCGATAAAGCCGATGCCGGCGCCCGGGAAGGTGATCTTGGACGTCGAGGCAAAGGCCACCACACGGTCCTCGGTGCCCGCCGCGCGAGCGAGGTCAAAGATGTTTGCGAGCTCGTCGGTCTCGTCGTACAGGTCGTGCACGCAGTAGGCGTTGTCCCAGAAGATGCGAAAATCGGGCGCGGCCGTGGGCATCTCGACCAGGCGACGTACGGTGTCCTCGCTAAAGGTGATGCCCGTGGGGTTGGAATACTTGGGCACGCACCAGATGCCCTTGATGGAGTCGTCGGCTGCAACCAGGCGCTCGACCTCGTCCATGTCGGGGCCGTTGTCGGTCATCGCGACGGGGACGTTCTCGATACCCAGATCGGCGGTGATGCCAAAGTGGCGGTCGTAGCCGGGAACAGGGCACAGGAACTTGACCTTCTTGCCGTCATGCGCGGCCTCGTAAGCCTCCCAAGGCTCGCTGCCGCACGAGCCGCAGCGCCAGAACATGCCGGCGATATCGTGCTCGATCAGCAGGCTCGACGAACCCAGTACGAGTGTCTGCTCGGCGGGGCAACCCAGGAACTCCCCCGCCAGCTTGCGTGCCGAGGGAATGCCCTCAAAGCAGCCGTAGTTGGAGCAGTCGACGTTGCCATCGTGCAGATCGGCATCGGCATTGAGGATATCGAGCATGGGGCGCGAGATGTCCACCTGGGAGGGCGACGGCTTGCCGCGGGCCATGTCGAGCGCCAGGCCCTTGGCCTTGACCTCGGAGACCTCGGCTTTGAGTGCCTCGATGGCGGCATCGAGTTCGGTGGTTTCCATCTTCTGGTAGATCGTCTGCATTGGTGCGACCTTTCGCGAAGCGGGACGTTGCAGTTCGTCTAAGTATAGACCGCCACCGCCGCAACGGTATGAAGCCGTGATAGATTAAGTCCATCGCAATAAATTACGAATCGCCGCGCATGCCGGCGTGAGGCGCCCAAGGAGGCACTATGGAGTACGGATCGTTCCAGGCCGAGGAATTCGGCGACCTTCAGCGCCTGGTCGACGGACTGTTTTACGACCGCCACGCCATCGACCGCCTGGATCTGATCGTACAGGCCGAAATCTTGGACCTGGCGCCCGATCTCATGGAAATCGTGAACCTGCTACCACCCGGCTATTACGACCGCCAGTCACTTTGCGACCAGCTCAACTCCGCCCTTGCCGCCCACGGCTGGGGCGCCGTCTACGGCACCGTGGAATAAACCTAGTCATTGGGGGCTGTGGGCAAAATAGGGCAAATATGAGTACTGTTACCTTTTTAGTAGCAGCGATTCAGGCCCCAAATCGGCGTTTTTGCGCCTGAATTTTCTTTCCAAGCAGCAGCTGTCGCCAAATTGGAGTCAAGCGATTACTCGTTAACATACAGATAACATGATTGTGTTCATTATTTTTCACACTTAAAATGAAACGCCGTTTGTGACAGTACTCACAAACGGCGTTTTTTGACCACGGGGGTATCTGGCAGGGGGCCAGTAGCACCCTGATCCGAGTTTCGAACGCATCCAAACCGGCTCTGGTGCCTATTTTTATGCTTTTACTCGCCCTTGGGCGCGGGGTGTTTGCAGACCACGCTCATGTAGATCATGCCGAGCACGGCGGCGGTGACCGAACCGGCAAGGATGGCGGCCTTGGCAGCCAGAACCTCAAACTGGGCCGTCGGGAAGGCAAGACCGCTGATGAGAATCGACATGGTAAAGCCGATGCCGCCCAGAATGCCCACACCGGCAATCATGTGCCAGTTGACATTGTGCGGCAGCTCGCAGACCTTGAGCTTGACCAAGGCGAACGTCATGCCAAAGATGCCGATCGGCTTGCCCAGCAGCATGCCAAAGTACACGCCGAGCGTCACCGGGTCGGTGAGCAGCGTGCTCATGTCCACGCCCACTAGGCGAACCTGTGCGTTCACGAACGCAAAGATCGGCAGAATCACAAAGTTGACCGGCGTGGAGATCAGACGCTCCATGCGGATGAGCGGCGGGGTCACGCGGTGCATGACGCGCTCGACCTTGGTGGTCGAGACGGTAAAGTCATGCTGGCCCAGGATGTGTGCCTCGTCGTCGTAGCGGTCATCGAGCAGCGGCAGGCACTCGCCCAACCAATCGGTGAGGCTATCGAGCTTAACGCCGCACTTGGCCGGGATGGTAAAGGCCAAGATGACGCCAGCAAGTGTGGCATGTACGCCGCTCTTGAACATGCAGAACCACAACAGCAGACCCAGTACCGAATACGGGGCAAGGCGGTAATGCTGCGTCTTGTTGAGCCACACGAGCGCGCAGGTCACGAGCGCGGCGGCACCCAGCCAAAACGGATTGGGGCTCTGACCGTAGAAGATGGCGATGGCGGCGATGGAGATGAGGTCGTCGGCGATGGCGAGCGTCGAGAAGAACACGCGCACGCCGTTGGGCACGCGATTGCCCAAAAGCGACAGCACGCCCAGCGCAAAGGCAATATCGGTTGCCATGGGGATGGCCCAACCGTTGTGGGCGCCGGCATGGTTAAAGATCAGGTAGATGCAGGCGGGAACGACGACGCCGCCCACGGCCGCCAGCATGGGAAGCATGGCCTGACGCGGATTCTTGAGCTCGCCGACCGTCATCTCGTACTTAAGCTCAATGCCCACCAACAAAAAGAAAATCGCCATGAGGAAGTCGTTGACGAAAAGCTCAACAGTGAGACCGGCCGTAAGGTTGCCCAGACCCACATACAACGGGGTCTCCAAAAAGTGATGGATGGCCTCGTAGGCATCGGTATTGGCGCAAATTACGGCGGCGATGGCGGCGAAGACCATGACGGCGGCGGAAATCGTGCCGTTCTCGGCGATACGCTCCCAGATGTCGTGACGTTCAAAGCGCTTGCGCTCACGAACGTTGAACAGCTGCTCAGTTGCTGCCATGGGCGGCTCCTTTCGCGGGAAAGCTCCCGTCTTAAAAAAGCACGGCCCGCCCAAGTGGCGGCGCCGCGCTCTAACGTATTACGCTTGCATCTAGCCTACCCTGCACGACAAGCACGCAGGCGTGGCCGAAAAGCGGAACCACAGGTTGAACATTATTTGCCCAACGACACGGGCACACCTGTCCAAGAGACGACGCGGAGCCGTGCACAAAAAACGACCGGAGCGCGGGGCGTCCGCGATCCGGTCGTGGCGTTTGGTCAACTAAACCTAGCAGGCGGCCATGATGGGGGCAGCGACCTGCTTCTTACGGGAGAGGACACCCGGCATCCAGACGCCGTCGTGCTCGTCGGCAATGCCCAGGCCCTTCTGAGCGGCCTCGGTCTCGCCCTCGAGCAGGACCTGCGAGCCCTCCTCCATAATGTCGGTGATGCACAGAACAATGCCGTCGGCACCCTTCTCGGCGGCGTAGGCGCGCATGGCCTCGCGAATCTCGTCAATCATGCCAAGCGCACGGCTCTTGTCGACAGTCTCGTACTGGCCGATGAGCAGCTTCTTGCCGGCGGGCTCGAACATCTTGATGTCGTTGCCGACCATCTCGGCTGCGGTGAAGGAGCCGGACGGACGGGTAAGGAAGACCTCCATGCCGAACTTGACCGGGTCGACGCCCACCTGCTCGCCGAGCTTGGCGGCGACGGCGCGGTCGACATCGGTGGTGGTGGGGCTCTTGAGCATGAGCGTATCGGTCATCATGGCCGAGAGCAGCAGCTTGGCCTGGACGTCGGAAAGCTCAACGCCGAGCACGCCGGCGAGCTTGGTGACGATGGTGCAGCTGGAGCCCCAGGGCAGGCAGATGTAGTGCAGCGGGCCGGCGGTCTCGAAGTCGCCGATGCGGTGATGGTCGACGACACCAAAGACCGTGGCGTCCTTAAGGCCGGCGACGGACTGGGCAGACTCGTTGTGGTCGGTGAGGACGACGAGCTGACCGGCCTCGACGGACTCGATCACGCGAGGCTCGGCGATGCCGGCGTCGGCGAGCAGCTTGGCGGACTCTGCCGGAAGCTGACCAAGGGCGCAGGCCTCGTAGGTGTTGCCGGCATACTCAACCTGGTTGAGCAGCTGGGACAGGACGACGGTGCTCATGATGGCGTCGTTATCGGGGTTCTGGTGACCAAAGACAAGAACGTTTGCCATGGGTTTCCTCCACTTGATATGTGTACTTGGACGTAGCTATGGTAGCACGCCGATGCCGAGCCTTCGCAGACGGAAGGGCCACGGCATATTTTGGGGCAGGCACGGGGGCCAAGGCTGTCCCTTTTACACCGTGTTGGTGCAAAGTAACCTGACCCCCTTGCACCAGCTATTTACCGGCGGCGCGCAGAGCTACGTAGGCGGCGCCGATGATGCCGGCGTCGTTGCCGAGCGAAGCGACCTTAATGGGCGTCTCACGCGAGGCGGAAAGCGCGTAGCGCTGGAAATGCTCGCGAACGGCGTCGAGGTAGACATCGGCCGAAGCGGACGCGCCACCGCCGATCAGGAACATCTCGGGGTCGACCACGTTGGCAATAAGCGCCAGGGCACGACCGAGATAGTCGGCCATGGTATCGGCCGCGGCCAGCGCGAGCCTGTCACCCTCGCGGCAGGCCTGGAACACGTCCTTGGAATCGGAGGGGCCGGTGAGCTCAATGGGCTCGACGCCCGCCTTCTTGCACTCGGCAAGGTAGTTGCTCACCACGCCGGTGGCACTGGAATACTGCTCCAGGTGGCCATGGCCACCGCAGCCGCAGGTACGCTCCTCGGCCGGGTTCAGGCACATGTGGCCAATCTCGCCGCCGGCGCCCACAACGCCCGATACCACATCGCCGTTAACGATAACGCCGCCGCCCACGCCGGTACCGATGGTGACCATCACCACGTTCTGCACGCCCTTGGCAGAACCGAGCCAGGCCTCGCCCATGGCAGCGGCGTTGGCATCGTTCTCGTACTTAACGACCGCGTCGGGGCAGTGCTTTTGAATGGCGATCCTCAGCTCGGGCAGGTTAATGGCAATGTTGGCCTTGACCTTGGCATCGCCCGACGCCGGGATGGGACACGGAACGGCCAGGCCAATGCCCACCACAAAGGCGCGCGGAATCTGGGCCTTGGCGACCACCTGGTCGATAGCCTCGGTCACCGCGGCAAAGCCCGCAGCGTCAACGATGGGAGGCGTGGGCACGCTGGCCTTGGCCAGCAGGTTTCCGTCCTCGTCGAACAGGCCCTCCTTAACCGAAGTGCCGCCGACGTCAATGCCGATGTAGTACTGCTTAGGTTCCATGGGAGCCCACCTTTCTCGTTTAAACATTGCCTGTATGGTACCGCTCCCAAGACAAAAACCTACCAAAAAGGGACAGGTTTGTTTGGCAGGTTTTATCTGGGGAAACGCAAATGGCTGCTTAACAGGCCGCGCAAGACCATCCCCAAAAATAAAGGCGCCGGGAGGCGGAGACTCCCGGCGCCCGTCAAAGGGACTATGTTGTCTGTTGGACCGCACGGTCCTTCGCGGCGATAACGCCGACTAGGCCTTAAGTGCCTGCAGCTGCTTGTGGATTTCGATGAGCTCCGTCGCCATGACGCGCATGGTCTCGGTACCGGCCATCTGGTCTTCGGCATGCAGCAGAATCAACGGGGCCTCGCCGTTACGCTCGCCGTTGGCCTCCTTCTTCAGAAGCCCCATGTGAACATCGTGGCCACCGTTATAGGCCTCGTCGCCCTGCTTGATAAGCTCCTCGGCGGCGTCAAAATCGCCCTCCTTGGCCTTTTGCACGGCATTGATGTACATGCTCTTGGCGGTACCGACGTAGCTGATGATCTCAAAGCAGGTCATCTGCAGTTCGTTCATATCCTCCATGCGGAGCACCTATCCCATCACGCTGACGCAGTGGTCGATAATGCCGGCAGCGTTCATGCGGCCGTAGTCGACCATGTTGATGACCTCGACCGGGAAGCGGCCAGCGGCCTCCTTCTCAAAGTCACCCTTGGTGTAGCCGATCTGCGGGCCAAGCAGCAACATGTCGCACTCGTCCAGGTGATCGTGGGCCTCGTTCATGGGACGAGCCTCGATCTCAATATCCAGACCACGGTTCGCAACCTCGGCCTGCATCTTCTGGACCAGCAGGCTCGTGGACATACCGGCATTGCAGCAGAGCATGATCTTCTTCATGGTTTCCTCCTTATAACTGCGCGGCGCGCAGACGACACTGGTTGTATTCCTTGCGGCTATTGTGCCCACCCCTCTGCATCTTTACACAAGGGAGAGAGCCGCGGGCACCGGCACCGCGTACCGGCGCCCGCAAAGGTGAAAGGGACGAACGTTAGGCGTTCTACTCGGCGAGAGCCTCCTGCTTGGCGATTGCCTTCTCGGAAATCTTCATAAAGGGCAGGTAGACGGCCATGCCAATGACAATCTCGAGAGCCTGCCACACGCCGGCGCGCCAGTCAAAGCCCGTAGCGAGCAGGGCATTGATGACGGGAGGCATGGTCCAGGGCACCTGGGCGATGCAGGGGCTGATGATGCCTGCGCAGGTAAGGCCATAGGTGATGCCGATGAACAGGTCGGGAAGAAGAACAAACGGGATCATGAGCGGCAGGTTGTACACGATGGGGTAACCGTAGATAACCGGCTCGTTGATGTTGAACAGACCAGGCAGGATAGCCATCTTGGAAACGGTCTCGGAAGCCTTGTTCTTGGAGAACAGGAGCGTGTCGAGCAGAAGCATGAGGGTGCAGCCCGAGCCGCCGATGAGGGCGAAGCTGTTAACGATCTGCATGTTCATGTAGTGATCGGGCTGGATGGTGCCACCGGCGGCAAAGGTAGCCATGTTGTCGACGATAAGCATGGTCAGGATCGGCTCGACGGTAGCGCCAGAGATGGTGGACTGGTGAATACCGACGCAGAACAGCAGGTTGGCAAGGGTGTAGATGAGGATAACAGCCCACGGACCGGCGTTCATGATGTTCTTGAGCGGGTTGGAGATGCACGTGGAGATGATGGCGCACAGATCGGTGCCGGCGCACGCGGCGAGCAGGGCTGCGGCAAGAGCGAAGATTGCGAGGTTGAGCAGCATCGGGATCATGACGTTGAAGGAGTTGGAGACCGCGGGAGGCACGCCCTCGCCCAGCTTAACCTTGAGCTTCTCGACGCCAGAAATCTTGATGAAGAGCGAGACGGAGAGCAGAGCGATGATAATGGCCGAGAACAGACCGTTAGTGCCGGTGTTGGCAGTCGAAAGGGCGCCCGTGACCTCGGCGGAGGTGATCTTGTCGGTGAGCAGCGGGCTCGTGGCGGCAAGCGAGGCGGTGATCTGCTGCGGCATCATGATGACGAAGGCAGAGATGGCGACGACCACGCAAGCGAGCGGGTTATCGAAACGCTTGTTCTTGGCGAGGCTATAGCCAATCAATCCGGCCAAGATAATGGCAGAGACGTTGAGGGTGCCCAGCGTAATTGCCGAGCCCCACGTCTGAAGGTTGGCAAGGCCCGCCGCATCGAGCGGGAACAGAGGGAACACGACGTTGTTAATAAGAACCGCGATACCCGCAAGGATATAGAGCGGCGTGATGGTCGCGAAGGCGTCACGCAGGGAACGCAGGTGAACCTGGTTTCCCACCTTCGCAGAGACCTCGGCAAACTTGTCGAGGAAGCTCTTTCCGTTGTCACTGGCCATGATTGCTCCTAACTTTCAAATCCGGCCTTTTCCTATGCGCACGGTGGTCTGTCGCCCTCTGCCACCAGATGTGCCATGTGTTGCGCGCGGCGGCGCGCGGTCTGGGCGTTCGCCCGGTCGCTAATCAACCACGTGGGTCGTGGCGACCTGTTTGAGCCAGGCTGCCGACTTCTTAAGGCGGCGCTTGTAGCCGTCCATGAGATCGACCTCGACAAAGCCATAGCGATTCTTAAAGGCATTGGCCCAAGACCAGTTATCGATGACGGCCCAGTAGTGATAGCCCCGGCATTTGGCGCCCTCGGAGATTGCCTTGGCAACCCACTCCAGGTGTTGGCGCACAAAGTCGACTCGGTAGTCATCCTGGATGGTTCCTTCGGCATCGCGGTTCTTGTATTCGTCCATGATGCCGATACCGTTCTCGGAAACGAACCACTCAAGATCGGGGTAGTTCTTAGCGCAGTCCATGCCAAAGTCGTAGAGGCCCTGCGGGTAGATCTCCCAGCCGCGGCTCTCGTTCATAACGGCGTCGGGCCATACGTACTCGTCGGCAAAATGCGGCAGGCCGTACTGGTCGACCTTACTCGCCGGTGCCTGAACGCGCGTGGGGTGGTAGTAGTTGCAGCCGAGCCAGTCGACAACACCCTGCTTGAGAATCTCTTGGTCGCCGGCACGGAACGGGAGCTTAACGCCGCCCTCGGCCAGGCTGTCGAGCACGTCGGCAGGAAGCTCGCCCTTGGTAATAAGGTCGAGCCACCAGCGATTGTTGATGCCGCTGGTCATACGCACGGCCTCGAGGTCTGCCTCGCTGGGGTTCTCCTTGGTGTAGACCGGAGTAAAGCAGTTGATCATGCCGATCTTGGCATCGGCGCGAATAACGCCCTCGTCATAGGCCTTACGATAGTTGGCCACGGCCAGCGCATGTGCCAGCGAGATGTGATACTGCACGGTGCGAGCGCGGTTGAAGTCGTGGAGTTGCGGGAACCACACACCCTCCTGATAGCGCTGCTCGGGCTCGACGATGGGCTCGTTAAAGGTGAACCAGTACTTAATCTCCTGGCCAAACTCGTGGAAGGCGACGTCGGCGTAATGCGCGTAAGCCTCGACAACCTCACGGCTCTCCCAGCCGCCACGGTTAAAGAGGTAGGTGGGCATGTCAAAGTGGTACAGGTTGACGAACGGCTCCAGACCAGCCTCGCGAGAGGCGCGGAACAGCTCGTGATACCACGCAGCGCCCTCCTCATTAAGGTTGCCGTCGGCATCGAGCAGACGGCTCCACTGAATGGAAGTGCGATAGGTATCCAGGCCCAAGTCCTTCAAAATGCGAAAGTCCTCCTGGTACTTGGCCATAAAGTCATTGCCGGCATAAGAGCCAACGCAGTTGTAGAACGAACCCAGATCCTGGATGGACCAGGTGTCCCACAGGTTCTCGAGCTTGCCGCCTTGGTTCCACTGACCCTCAGTCTGCGGGCCGGACATAGCAGCGCCAAAGAAGAAGTCGTTGGGCAGCTGATACTGTGCCATCAAAGTCCTCGCTTTCGTGTTCTAGAGCTTCCGGTTGGAGACGGGTTTGCTTTGACAGGTTATCCGGCGCGGGCGCGCACCGGTCATACCGATATCCAACCTGCCAAAACAAAACCGTCCCCAAACAGTCAATCCTGTTCTGCGGCAGGATTCCGTTTGTTGCTGAAACTATAGCGCTCTAATTTTAAAAGTAAAGCGTCTCTTTCTTTTTTCTTTCTCGAACTTCTTAGATAAAAGTAATATGGGTGCCCTGTTGAGGGTTATACTTACTTTTGTTTTCATATATGTCGGAAAGGAGGTTCCATGATTCCCAAATACGAGGCGATAGCTGCAGATATTCGTCGAAGTATTGAGGATGGCGCTCTTAAACCGGGCGACAAGCTTCCCACCGTCGTTGAGTTCTGCGAGCTCTATAGCGTTTCCAAAATCACCGTCAAACGAGCTATTGAACAAATCACCGAGGAAGGCCTTATTACCAGCCGGCGCGGATCGGGTACCTACGTTAAGGACACGGCGGGACTTCCCGGCCAGGCGTTTTTCCAGGGCAAAAACGACCGTGCCCAAGGTTTTTCGTATGAGCACCGCGGGGAGAAGGTGACCTCGGTGGTCTACGATTTCTCGATCGTTAATCCACCGGCGGACATCGCAGCCCAGCTGGGAATTGCCGAGGATGACTTTGCCTATCACGTCGTGCGCGTGCGTCAGGCCGATGAGAAGCCCATCGTTATCGAGTACACCTACATGCCCCTCGAGCTGATTCCGGGGCTGAAAAAGAAGGACCTGTACGGATCGCTCTACCGCTTCATCCGAGAGCAATGTGGCCTGAAGATTTCGAGCTTTCACCGTACCATTCGAGCCGTGGCAGCAACCGAGGAAGAAGCCGAGCGTCTGGACACCAAACCTGGCTCTCCCCTGCTCGAGCTCACCCAGATTGGCTTTTTGGACAGCGGCGCCACCTTTGAGTATTCGACCTCGCGCAACGTTGGCGACCGCTTTGAGTTGCACAATGTAACGTTAGCGTAGGTTTTTGTAGTCATGCGGGCGCTCGTTTTGCGCTGCTTTGCGCAGCGCCCGCGCAACACAATGGAGGTATGAATATGTCCGATTTGATTAAACTGACGCCGTTCTTCCGCAAGAAGATCTGGGGTGGCCGCCAGCTCGAAACCGTATTTGGTTACGACATTCCCGAAGGTCCCATCGGTGAGTTCTGGGCTATCTCGGCCCATCCCAACGGCGACTGCCAGATTGCTGAGGGACCGTACGCCGGCCACACGCTGTCGTGGCTGTGGGCCGAGCACCGTGAACTTTTTGGCAATTGCGAGGGCAAGGAGTTCCCGCTGCTCATTAAGATTCTGGACGCCAAGGACGACCTTTCGATCCAGATTCATCCCAACGACGAGTACGCCGCCGAGCACGAGAACGGCAGCCTGGGTAAAACCGAGTGTTGGTACGTGCTGGATTGCGGGCCCGGCGCCACGATCATCGTCGGCCAGCGCGCTAAAGACCGCACCGAGGCCGCACAGATGATCAAGGACGGCCGCTGGGACGACATGCTCAACGTAGTACCGATCCACAAGGGCGACTTTTTCCAGATTGATTCCGGTACCGTTCACGCCATCAAGGCCGGCACGCTCATTTTGGAAACGCAGCAGTCGTGCGACGTGACGTATCGCCTGTACGATTACGACCGCCCCGGCACCGACGGCAAACTGCGTCCCCTGCACATTGAGCAGAGCCTCGACTGCATAAACTTTGATGCTCAGGCTCCGACCGACGGCACGATAACCGCGCCCGAGGTGGACGGCGTGACCGAGCTCGAGTCCAACCCCTGCTACACCGTCGATCGCGTGCGCGTCGACGGCAGCAAGACCCTCGACCAGCGCTGGCCCTTCATGTGTCTGTCGGTCATCGACGGCGAAGGCACCATCTGCGGCGACCCCGTCCACAAGGGAAGTCACCTGCTGGCTCCGAGCACCGTGGACAAGATCGAGCTCGAGGGCAATATGGAACTGATCGTCAGCCACCTCTAGGTCGCAACAACAACCAAAACGCAACAAGGGGCTCCCCCGTTCTTCAACGGGGGAGCCCCTTGTTGTATCTATCCATCAGCCCACCCGGCTCTCCAGATCAAAAAGCGAACGAGCAAAGCGACGTTCGTCCAGCAACGTTACCCAAGGACCTGGGCGGGCGTATGGGGCAACATCGATCGCGAGTTCCGCACGCAAAGGAGGCCACTTAATGTGGCCTCCGTCTTGCGCAGGACTGCCCGAGCAGGCGATGTTGCCCCATACGCCCGCCCAGGTCCGCCGGGATTACGACAGCTTGACGATCGGTGCAAAACCCTTCATCAGCTTTTTGGTCTGGCCGGTCTTTTCGAATTGGACCTCGATCATGTCTCCGGCGACCGAGATCACGGTACCCGTGCCAAAGGTCTTGTGGCTCACGGTATCGCCCGCGGCAAAGTCCTGCGATGCGCTGGCGCGATCGACCTTGCGCTCCACCGTCGGGGACACCTTGGACGAGGGCTTTTTGGCTCGCGGCGCGCCCGAGCCAAAGGTCGAGGCAACACGGCCGGCATCGGGCGAAACCCCACGATGGCGCTCGGTCCCGTAGCTGCTGCCGCCAAAGAAGTCGTCAAAGCTCGATCCGCCGCGCGAACCGGAACCGCCGGTCGAGCGCGTATGCGAGCCAAACACCTTGCCGCCATACATATCCGAGCCCATGCCCGAGCCAAAGGTGCCGTGACGGTCGCCGCGCTTCTCCCAGCCCGTGCCCTCAAAACCGGCAGAGCCGATACCGCTAAACTCGATATCCTCAAACGGAATCTCGTTGAGGAAGCGCGAGCGCGGGTTGGCAGAGGTCGAACCGTAGGTGCGACGTGTGGCCGCATAGGTCAAGAACAGTCGCTTACGGGCACGCGTGATGGCAACGTAGGCCAGGCGACGCTCCTCCTCGAGCTTGCCCGGGTCATCGCTGCCGCCAAAGTCGTGCACGTGCGGGAAGATGCCCTCCTCCATGCCGGCCACGAACACCGCGGGGAACTCCAGGCCCTTGGCGGAGTGGATGGTCATCATGGTAATGGCATGCGTCTCGCCTGCCAAAGAATCCAAGTCGGAGCGCAGGGCAAGCCACTCCATGAGAGCGGGCAGCGCCTTACAGGTGAGCGGACCGTAGGTGCGCTCGATCTCGTCGGCATGCACGGCGCCCGCCGGTAGCTCCGTCGGCGCGGCATAGGCGTTACCCGCGATGGCAGCAGCCAGGGCATCCTGCGGCGAGAGCGCCGGGGCGGCTAGGCTATCGAGCGGATTGGAACCTGCGGCATCGCGCGCGCCGACGAGTGCCTCAAACGAGGATGCCGGTGCGGACGGTCCCGGCTCGGGCGCGGGCGCACTCACCACGACAGACTCGGGCTCGGCAGGCACGTCAGCAACACCGGCTGCGCGCAGCTCTTCCAAGCTCTCAAGCGTACCCTCGATATCCTCGTGCGTCTCTTCAAATTCGGCGGCGACGCCCAAGAATTCCTGGATGTTCTCGGCACGGCTCTCGGACTCCATGGTGCCCTCGGCGCGGAAGGCCTGCAGCAGGCCCGTCTTGTCGACAATCATCTCGACGACGTCCTTGAGCTCGCCGTCCATGCGGCGACCCTCGCGCACCAGCGACACAAAGCTCGACAGGCCAGTGCGCACCTTGGCGCTAAACATGCCGGTCTCGGCGCACGCGATCTCACAGGCCTGGAAGAACGAGCAACGGTTGTCGCGCGCCAGCTGCTCAATCTTTTGGATCGAGGTGGAGCCGATACCGCGGCGCGGCGTATTGATGACGCGCTTGACGCTCATCTCGTCGGCCGGGTTCACGATCATCTTGAGGTATGCCATAACGTCGCGGATCTCGGCACGGTCGAAGAATCGCGTGCCGCCCACGATCTTGTAGGGCACGCCCGCGCGCAGGAACATATCTTCGAGAATGCGCGACTGGGCGTTGGTGCGGTAGAACACGGCGATGTCGTCGTAGCTCGTACCCTTGGCATGCAGCTTTTCGATCTCGCCGGCAATCCAGCGGCCCTCGTCGCGCTCGTCGCTCGCCTGGAAGGCCTGGATCTTCTCGCCGTCGCCCTCCGCCGTAAACAGGCGCTTGTCCTTGCGCTGCGAGTTATGGCGCACCACGGCGTTGGCGGCGCTCAGGATATGACCCGTGGAGCGGTAGTTCTGCTCCAGTTTGACGGTCTTGCAGTCTTTAAAGTCCTTCTCAAAATCCAGGATATTGGTGATGTCGGCGCCACGCCAGCTATAAATGGACTGGTCGTCGTCGCCCACGACCATGAGATTTTGGTACTTGGCGGCCAGCAGGTTGGCGATCTCGTACTGGACGTGGTTGGTGTCCTGATACTCGTCGACGCTAATGTAGCGAAAGCGCTCCTGGTACTTTTCGAGCACCTCGGGGCGGGTGCGCAGCAGCTCGAGCGCGCGCACGAGCAGGTCGTCGAAGTCCATCGCATTGGCGGCGCGCAGGCGGCGCTCCAGCTCCAGGTAGACCTGCGCGGCCTTTTTGTCATTAGGGCTGTCGGCGGATTTGAGCATGTCCTCGGGCCCGATCATAGCGTTTTTTGCCGAGCTGATCTTGCTGCGGATCATGTTGATGGGGAACTGCTTTTGCTCAATGCCGAGCGCCTGCATAATGTCGCGCACCATACGCTTCGAGTCGTCATCATCGTAGATGGTGAACTGACCGGTGTAGCCCAGCAGGTCGGCGTCCTCGCGCAGCATGCGCACGCACATGGCGTGGAAGGTGCACACCCACATGCCGCGGGTGCCACTGGGGATGAGCGCTGCCAGACGCTCACGCATCTCGGCCGCGGCCTTGTTGGTAAACGTGATGGCAAGAACCTGCCAAGGCTTAACACCCAGGTCGCTGAGCATATGTGCGATTCGGAAGGTCAAGACGCGAGTCTTACCCGAACCGGCGCCGGCGAGCACCAGCAACGGACCCTCGGTGGTCAAGACCGCCTCGCGCTGGGCGGGATTCAGGCTATCGATATCGACGAGCGGCTTGGCGGGTTTGGGCGTCGGAGCCGGGGCGTCGTAGATGTCGAGCGGAACGAGCTCGGGCTCCGGCGCGGCGGGGGCGGTGTACGCATCGAGCGGCACGGGTTCCGGCGCGGGCGGCACGGGCGCAGCAGTGTTCTTTTCCCAGGGCAGGGGCTGGGTCATGGGCGACTCCTCATCTGACGGACGGCGCGCCTGCGGGCAGCGCCATAGTTTGAGCCGTACCAGTATACCGAGCCGCGCGGACACCGACGCAAATCACACCACGACTCCGTGCGCCGCCATCAGGCACGCCCCAGCGGATTTGGCGCAATGGGGTCAAGTTAGTCTGTACCACGTTGGTGCAAAGAAACCTGACCCCCGATGCACCAATCACGGAGCCACCGATGTCATGGCAGCAGCAGCGAGCGGCGGCCAGAGCGAACAAATTGACATGAAAAGAGGGTGGCATAGACCTTTTGGTCATGCCGCCCTCTTTGAATGACAAGTTGTCGCTCTGGCCGCCACGCAGCGTCAACCAAGTTACAGGCCGAGCATCGGCTCCAGGACAAAGAAGTACGAGAGCACCACGATGCCCAGGATGATGCGGTAAACACCGAAGCACTTAAAGTCGTGACGGCGGACGAAGCCCATGAGCCACTTGATGGCGATGAGCGAAACCACAAAGGCCACAACACAGCCCACGCCCAAGATTGCGACCTCGTTGGCGCCGAACGTACCGCCCTTGATGAAGTACTTGACCAGTTTGAGCGCACTCGCGCCAAACATGACAGGGATGGCCAGGAAGAACGTAAACTTGGACGCCACCGAACGCGTGCAGCCCAAAAGCAGGCCACCGATGATGGTAGAACCGGAACGAGACGTACCAGGCACCAGCGAAAGCACCTGGAAGCAGCCGATACCCAGCGCAGTCTTCCAACTCAGGTCCTCGAGCGTGGCGATGGAGCCAAAGTCCAAATTCTCGTCATCGTCCTCATCCTCAGCGGTAGCCGCGGCGGGCGCCGCAAAGTGCGCACCGGCGGGACGTCCGCCCGCCACCACAGCACGCGAACCAAACGAACCGGCAACGGCCATTTCCTCGCGCTTGTTCGCGCGCCAGTTCTCAATCACGATAAACAGCACGCCGTACACAATGAGCGCCAACGCCACGACGGGAGCATTGTAGAAATGCTCCTCCATCCAGTCGTTGAGCGGCAGACCGATCGCCGCGGCGGGAATGCAGCCGAGCACAATCTTGCCCCACAGCACCCAGGTGTCGCGACGGCCCTCCTTGCCCTTGCTGGGAGAAAACGGGTTAAGGTCGTAGAAGAACAGGACGCAGACAGCCAAAATGGCGCCAAGCTGAATCACGACCAGGAACATATTCCAGAACGTCTCACTCACGTTCATCTTGACGAACTCGTCCACCAAGATCATGTGACCGGTCGACGAAACAGGCAGCCATTCGGTGATGCCCTCGACCAGGCCCATGAAGGCAGATTTTAGAAGCTCGATGATATCCAAAGGGACCCCCTCGTTAGACACCCGCCGATATTGTTCTGCGGACGGTGCGGGCGATGTCCCATTATCAACCGTTGGCGGCGCACCTGCGCCTACCCTTACCAAAAAACTCGCCCGTTCACAGAATTGCAAGCGGTCAAATCCGAATCCTTGGGTATAACTGCAACAAGATAAAGTGTCCGGCGGCCAACGCGCCCGCGCCCGCCCGACGCACGAGCCCCGCGCCCGTGCGATAGACCAAGGAGGAAACCATGAACGAGGGCTACACCAAGGTATTTGTTTCACTCGACGGTACTGAGCAGCAGGATTTTGTGCTCGCACGCGCCATCAAGGTCGCCGCGAACAACGGCGCTAAGCTGATCATCGGCCACGTCATCGACTCCACCGCGCTCGAGAGTGCCGGTTCCTATCCGGTCGACCTGGTCAACGGCTTGGAGGAGGCCTTTAACAACTCCATCGCCAAGCAGCTCGAGGAGGCCAAGGCCAATCCCGACATTCCCGAGGTCGAGGTCATGATTCGTACCGGCCGCATTCGTGAGACGCTCAAGGATGAGATGCTCGACGTGGTCAAGCCCGATCTGGTGCTCTGCGGCGCCCGCGGCCTGTCCTCAATTAAGTACGCGCTACTGGGCTCGATTTCGACGTTCCTGCTGCGCAATACGGACTGCGACATCTTGGTCGTGAAGTAGGTTCCTTCCCGTCGGTGCAAGGCCTGCGGGGTTATCACGCCGACGTCCTCGCCGCTTCGCGGCTGCGGGATGTCGGCTTAGATAACCCCTCCCGGCCTTGCGCCTTCGCAGCCTTACTTCAGCGAGTTGGCTGATAAGAAAGATGGCGTGCCGCCCCGATTGGGGCGGCACGTTTTGTTTGGGCGGCACGTTTTTGTTATAAGGCGATCCTGCTTAGACGCGCTTGCACTTCTGGAATGATCTTCTCGAACATTACCTCCGCCTCGGAAAAACCCTCTTCTTTGAGACCGCGCGCGACATCTCTTAGCGCGTCTGGAACCTCATTGCAGGTATCAGCAATCATTCCGGCAACAATTCCCCCGGGCAAACCCGCCCCAACCATTTGGCTCATCACCGACCCGCGCGTTACGTCGTCAATCTTGCGGCTCCCACCAAACGAGACGCCCATCTCACGAACGAGACTGGGGTAAACCGTTGTACACAGCACGTCGTAGAGCGGCGCCAACCTCACCTGCTTCCAACTTTCGTCCCATACGAGCGACCAGTTCTTTAGATGGTTATCGCAGTTACCTACGGCATAGTCGAACAGCTGGTTATAGCCGACAAGGAACCTGTCCTCCATTTGATTCGTCGACGCCCTTCGCACTGCATCGACGATAAGCCCCAGGTAATTGGCGCCCGTGGGCTCATATTTAAGCTCACGCGAGATGCCCTTGGCCTGACAAACATCTTCCTGGTGCAAACGGTACGGAATTGGCAATCCGTCAACCGAGCGTCCAGCATCAGGCGTTACTCGGTCAAATCGCTTCACGGCGATAATTGGCTCGGCATCCTCAACTCGGACAAGAAAACACTCTTCGGCCGATAGGTCCATCAGAGAGGCGGCTCTCACGCGCATCGCTTCGCACACCGTCTCACCCGGGAACGTTTTCGATCCCGCCTTGAGAATGTGCGTGGATGGGGCCGCTCCATGAGGCAGGTACCATCCGCCACATGGGTCATCGCCCGTATGGTAGAGACCGACCTTCGCCTGAGCACCTGCAAGGGAGATTCGACTCTCTAGCGCTAAATCAAAAGCAACCTCCGCCGGCGCGTATGCCAGCCCGCTTAGCCGTTTCTCACCTATCTCTTCATAGCCCATTTCGAGACTGTCGGCCGAAGGCTCTCGCGTCAAAACCAGAGCGCCGACAGGTTCATCGCGGACTAAATTGAGCACCTTGAAGTAATCTCCGCGTTCCGCTCGCGCCCTTTTCTCAAGGTCCCTGTTGAGCTGCCCCTCCGGAATGATGCCAGAGAAAAAGGAGCCCGTTGCGTCCGGACTAAATGTCTCGGCCGACAACGGCAGCGAGATCGAAATCGGCGCCGCATCACCGCTCTCGAGATATTTGGGGCTATAGGTGAATGCCGGAAACCCCGCATGTTCCTCCAATATGCCAACCAGCTGGTAAGACCCATTAAACTCACGGTGAACGAACAGCGTGCCATCCATTACTTCCCCCTCACCTTCAGAATAAAATCAATATCCACGATGGAGGCGTAATCGAAAATGACACCAATTTCGACCGTTGTCCGCCCCCGTTCGATATCACCAATCACACGAAGGCTGCGACCCGTCATAGTCGCGACGTCACGTTGAGTCAAACCGAGCTCACGCCTTCTGAGCCTAAGGGCCTTCCCTATCTCGGCGGGATCGAAAACCGTGCGCTCCGAGAAAGCGACTTCCGACGGTTTGAGCCTGATGCGCCCATCCAGCTTTTTAATCGTTGTCACCGTTCTCATGACGCCTCCAGCTATATTCCTGTCCGTGAACATAGTATAAAACTGTAGCACTATGTTCATGTACGGGAATATAGTGTTGACTACATTAGCAATGTTCCCGTTCAGGAATATAGCTGCCGAAAAGCCTGATTTCTTCTTAAATGGGAAGATCCTGAACGGCTACGCCATACGACCCGACTACTCATAGTATTGGAACTTGTTGGTCGAGAAGGCAAATGTTACGACAAAGCCTTCGCCGGAGTCGGATGCCGCGGTGACGTCGATGCCCATCTTGGAGCACAGACGTGCCACCAGGTAGAGGCCGATGCCCGTTGTGCGCTTGGTGGTGCGGCCGTTGTCGCCGGTAAAACCCTTCTCGAACACGCGCGGCAGGTCTGCCGCACACACGCCGCAGCCGTTGTCCGCGACGGTAAGCTCGATGCGCTCGCTTGCCAGGCCCTCGTCCAGCAACGCGCCCGAAAACACGATCTTTGCGCCGTCCTCACGCGCATATTTAATGCTGTTCTGAATGAGCTGGCCCAGAATAAACTCGAGCCACTTCTCGTCGGTAAACACCTCAAAGTCGAGGTTCTCGCACACCGGGGCCACGTGCGCCGCGATGAGCTCACGCACGTTGGCCTTGATCGCGCCCGTCACCAGGGTCTTAAGATCCCAGCGGCGAATCAGGTAGTCACGCTCCACGACTTCCGAGCGCGCATAGTACAGCGCCTGGTCGATATAGCGCTCCACGCGAGCCAACTCACGGCCCAGGTCATCCACGCGCGACAGGTCGTCTTCGCTGCCGTCCAGGTTTTCCAAAATCAGGTGGGCTGCCGCCAGGGGCAGCTTGGCCTCGTGGACCCAGCTCTCGATATAGTCGCGATAGTCATCGGTCTGACGCCGGCCTTCGGCAACCTCGTCGCAGGCAGCTTTGCCCACCCGGCGCAAGACCTCGTATTCGAGCTCGCCCTCGGCATAGGTCGGGCATTGCACCATCTCCTGCACCCATGCGGGACTCTCGAGTTCCTCTGCCGCACGCTCCAGCTGGCGCAGAAAACGGCGACGGCGAGCGTACTCGATCACGATGCCGAGCATACCGAAAATAAAGGACACGCCAACCGCCACGACCACGATAGAAACGGGTGCGCCGACGACCGTCAGCACAAAGCAGCTCAGCAGCACGCCGCAGGTCCACACGGCGACGGGAAGCAGCGCATCTTTAAAGAACTTGCCAAACGACATAGCCGGCCCCTAGACCGAATAGCCTTGGCCGCGGTGCGTCGTCAAATACCCCTTGATGCCGATTTTTTCGAGCGTGGTGCGCAGGCGGTTGATGTTGACGGTAAGCGTGTTGTCGTCCACGAAGGCGTCGGAGTCCCACAAGTCCTGCATGATGGCCGAGCGCGAAACGATCTTGCCCGCACGGCTCAGAAGCAGCGAGAGGATACGCAGCTCGTTTTTGGTGAGCTCGGTACTAGTGCCGGTTTGCGTGTTGGTGACCATTGAGCGGGCGAGGTCGAGCTCCAGCCCCTTGTGGACAAGTGCGCTGCGCTCACCTGCCGCCGCGGTGCGACGCAGCAGTGCGTTGATGCGCGCCACGAGCACACGGGCGCTGTAGGGCTTGGGAACAAAGTCGTCCGCGCCGAGCGTCATGGCCATGACCTCGTCAATCTCGGTCGTGCGCGACGTGAGGACGATGATGGGAACCTCGGATTCGCGACGGACCTCATGGCAGATATGCTGGCCGTCCTTGACGGGAAGCGTGAGGTCGAGCAGCACTAGGTCGGGCGCGGCGGCGAGAATATCGCGCGAGACATGCTCAAACGATTCGCATGTCTCAACCTCAAAACCGGCGCGGGCAAGGATGTCGACAAGCTCACGACGAATGGGCTCGTCGTCCTCAACGATATAGATCAGCGCCATGGATTCCGCTCCCCTCTCGGTTGTCTTGCCACCATTATGGCTGCGAACCTGCAGGTGTGCACCGCGCGCGGCGCCAAGGTGACAGAACTGTTCGCGAACGGGGGGCGTTTGGCTCGCCTCGCACTCGCAGCGGTGACGGGGACCAAAATGATTATTAAATCCCCGTCCCAGAATAATCATTTAGCGGCGGGCGCGAAGCTTTTCGTAGCCGTCGGCGAAGAAGGCGACCGTGGCGGCGTCGGCCTCGGCGGCGTCCGTCTCGGTTGCGGGGACCACGCCGTGCTCGTCGCTCACCAGGAACAAGGCGCCCTTGAGCTGTGCGGGAATATCTACGCGCGTGACCGGGATGCCCTTGGTCTGGGCGAGCTGCTCGATGAGCGTCGCCGTGCCGCACAGGCACTCGTCCGCCGGCGCCACAAAGGCAAGCTCGCCGTTGTTGACGGCGGCGAGCAACTCGGGCGCCACGCCGGTCTCGTCGGCCTCGGAGCGGGCCTCGGCGGAACGGGCACGCAGCGCCTTGGCCGACGTATCGGCGAGCGGCTCGTACTCCCCCACCGTCATGGCGGCGTTGCCGTTGATGTCGATCACCAGCATGAGTACGCCGTCGTGCGCAGTGTAATCGCCCTCGGCAAGCGACCACTCAACGTGCTGTTTGGCCCAGCTGAGCATGTTATGGGTAAGCGGCTCGCCCTGCACCAAGCGCTCGGACAGCGCACGAATGTGGCGGTTGAGCATGGGCACCTTTTTGTTGGACATACGCCAGCGGCAGATAAGCGCGGGCTTGTCGAGCGTAAACTTCTCGACCGCCTCCTGATTGGCGCAAAAGTCCTCGTACGCACGCTGATCCTCGGCATTGCCAAACAGCTCGGCATCATCAATCTGGGGCATGGTCATACCTTTCGTGTTAGTCATTCCGTCCTCTTATACCAAAAAGACGGCCCTCCAAACGGAGCGACCGTCTTTTGCAGAGATTATTTTGTTCCGGGGCGAAACTTAGTGCCTAAAGTGGCGGGCGCCGGTAAAGACCATAGCAATATTGTGCTCGTTGCAGGCCTGAATGCTCTCGTCATCGCGCTTGGAGCCGCCGGGCTGGATGATGCAGGTCACGCCGTGTGCGGCAAGCACGTCGACGTTGTCGCGGAACGGGAAGAACGCGTCGCTTGCACAGGCAAAGCCGCCCTTCTCCACGCCCTCGCGCTCGCAGAAGTCCTCGGCGCGCTCGCAGGCCAGCAGTGCGGAGTCAACGCGGTTGGGCTGACCGGGGCCCATGCCAATGCCGGCCTTGCCCTTGGAGACCAGGATGGCGTTAGACTTGACGCCCTTGCAGACCTTCCAGGCAAACTCGAGCTCGGCCATCTCGGCGTCGGTGGGCTTGCGGTCGGTGGGGAACGTAAAGGTCGCGGGATCCTCGGTCACGTGGTCGACCTCCTGCACCAACATGCCGCCGTCGACGGAGCGCAGCTCCACCTGAGCGCCGTGGTCCACGCCGCCGGTCGCCAACACGCGCAGGTTGGGGCGCTTGGCCATGCGCTCGAGCGCCTCGGCGGTGTAGCTCGGGGCGATGATGACCTCGACGAACTGCTTGTTCTGATCGGCGAAGTGCTCAACCAGATCAAAGGGAACCTCGCGGTTGCAGGCGATGATGCCGCCGAAGGCGCTCTTGGGATCGCAGGCAAAAGCGCGGTCGTAGGCAGCCGTGATGTCCTCGGCAACGGCGGAACCGCAGGGGTTCTGGTGCTTGAGGATTACGCAGGCCGGCTCGTCGAACTCGCGGACCAGGTTCCAAGCGGCGTCGGCATCCAGATAGTTGTTGTAGCTGAGCGGCTTGCCCTGGATCTGTTTGGAGCCCACGAGCGGGAACTGCGAGCTCGCGGTGTTCTCGCAGCCCTCGGCAAAGCGATAGACCGTAGCCTTCTGCTGAGGATTCTCGCCATAGCGCAGGTCGTCGACCTTCTCCAGCGAAATCTCGAGCTTGGCAGAGGTGTCCGCCACGTCGCTTGCCTGGGCGGCGAGCCAGCGGGAGATGGCCGTGTCGTAGGCGGCGGTGGTCTGGTAGACCTTCACCTGCAGGCGACGACGGGTGGAAAGCGTGGTGCAGCCACCGGTCTCGTGCATCTCGGCCAGGACGGCATCATAGTCGGCCGGGTCGGAAATGACGGTAACGCTCGTGGCGTTCTTGGCGGCAGAGCGCAGCATGGAGGGGCCACCGATGTCGATGTGCTCGATGGCGTCCGCGAAGGTGACCTCAGGGTTGGCGACGGTCTTCTCGAACTCGTACAGGTTGACGACGACCAGATCGATCAGCTTAATGCCGTGCTGAGCCGCCTCCTGCATGTGTTGCTCGGAATCGCGGCGGGCCAGCAGCGCGCCATGAACCTTGGGGTGCAGGGTCTTAACGCGGCCGTCCATCATCTCGGGATAGCCCGTGAACTCCTCGATGGGGGTTACGGGAACGCCCGCGTCCTCGATGGCACGAGCCGTGCCGCCCGTAGAGATGATCTCGACGCCAAAGTCGTCAACCAGCGTCCGTGCGAAATCGACGACGCCCGTCTTATCGGTAACCGAGATCAACGCGCGTGCGATCTTCACATCAGATCCCATGCAGTCCTCCTGTCTGGTACGCCGCCGTGCTCTGTGAGTCGGTGATACGTCGATCTGCAGCGCTCGCGCAGCGGCATTGAAAATACTGATTTAATGTAGCGCATCGAGCGCATCGATGCACCCCGCAACGGGCGCATATGCAGAAAAAGTTTGCGAGCGGAGGGGATGGGCACGGCACCGGGCACGGTGAGTTCATGGAACACAGGGGCACCATAATTCGATGCCAATGGCGTGGTAGAACTGTGCTCGATATGCATCCGCAAAAGAAAGAGGCACCATGGTCTCGCGGGTTCTCTACCGACCGTTTGATACCGAAGACTTCGACGCCATCGCGCTGATTCTGCAGCAGCTTTGGCATAACAATTCGGATAACGATGAGTACAACCGCCTTGAGGCCGCGTGCGACCTCGCCTACTGCCTTTCGTCGTCGACGTTTTCACAGGTTGCCGTAATCGACGGTCAGGCGCGTGGCATTTCGCTCGCGCGTGCGGGACAGAGCTCCGGCGCCACTATCAACGAGCATTGGATGGATACCGAACGCGCGCTGCTATCGCAGATGCGTGAGCTGGAGCCCGATGCCTGCGCCGAGTATCTCTCGTTTGTGCGCGCAACCATCCGAACCAACAACCGCCTGCTCGAGAGCAGCCCGTTGCCGCACGACAACGAGGTCACGCTGCTTGCCGTGGATCGCGATGTCCATGGCCTGGGCGTTGGCACGGTTCTGCTCGATGCCGCGGTCTCGCACCTGTCCTCACTTGGAGCGACGAGGGCGCACCTGTACACCGACTCCAACTGCTCGTGGAAGTTCTACGAGCTGCACGGCTTTAAGCGCACGGCCACGCACCGCGCCAACCGCGAAGAGCGCCGTCACGACATGCCGCGCGAAAGCTTCCTCTACGAACTCGACCTAACAGCCTAAACCTGGCAGCCATACCTAGTCATTCAGGAACGTCCCCAGTGACTAGTCGTTGGGGACAGTCTTCGTAGGTAGCGCATAAAAATGGGATGGATCCGTCGGCAGTCGCCGGAGAAGATCCATCCCAAAAATCAGAACTCGCTAGAACGTTCCGCCGCCGCCTCCGCCGACGCCGCCTCCGCCGCCGCCCGAGAAGCCGCCGCCTCCGCCGCCGCTCGAGCTATCGGAACTCGAAGCCAGCTCACGGATGCTCTCGTGATACACGTCGTTAAACGAATCGAGCGGCGAATCGATACCGTAATGATGGTAGTACCACCAGTAGCAGGGGTAATTGTCGTAGAAACCGTCGGCCTCGCGCACCTCGGGAGGAACAGCCTCGGCAAGCTGACGCAGGACTTCCTTCGAAACGCCCAGCGCCACGCCCATCACCAGAAGTTTATTCCACAGGACCAGATCGCCGGGGACGGCTTCCTTTAGGCGCGTGAAGTCCTCGAGCCAATGCTTAAGCGCCTTGCAGCGCGCCGCCACCTCGGCGCCCTCCGGCGTAAAGCGGCGGAACGTAAGGCCCACGCCAATACCCACCAGCACAATCGGCACCGAGATAACCGCGGCGACAATGTTCGCGTGTGCGCCGTCGGTAAAGAAGATGGATCCCGCGGGAACACAGGCGATCAGAATACCAAGAACCAGGCAAAACACCATTGCGACAATGCCGTCAGAGGCAACGTACTCGCTATCGGCCAGCTTGCCCTTAACGGTGTTCTGATAGTCCTCGAGCTTGTCGCCCACGGGCGTAGCGTGCTGCTTGACGTAGTGCTGCAGCTCGTCGAACGTGCGCGAGCGATCGCCGTTCTCGCCGGGCTTAGCACCGGCAAAGAAGACCTTGAGCACCATGCGGTCAATGCCCTTGGCCGACTTCCAGCCCGCATCACTCACCGTCACGCGATACGTCTGCTCTTCTTTTTCACGCCCCAACAGGCCCTTCTTGGCCTTGGTCACTGTCGCCCGCTCCAGCTTGATCACACGGTCGTCAGTGAGCTTCATGAGCGTTGCGATATATGCCTGATCGGGCACCTCGTTCCAGCTCATGAGGGCCGAAAGTACGGCGGGATGGTCGGCCGAAGGCACATCGCGGAAATATTCGTCCTGGAAAAGCGGCTTGGGCTTGCGGCGGCGCAGCTTGAGCGCAACGATTGTGCCGGTAAAGGCCACCGCCGCGACAACACTTAGCGCGGCAAGTGCATTGGCAATCATGCGCGCGCGGGCGCGGCGGGCGTTGGCCTCGTCGGCCCACGCCTTCTCCTCGCTCAGGATTGTCGGCATGCGCTCCTCGCTCGAAGCGGAAAGCCATGGCACCCAGTCGCTGGGGAAGGCGATGCGCGCCTCGGCGAATTCGCCCTGATGCACGCAGGGAATGGTATAGGTGACCATGGGTTCGTCCGCATCGAGCGACACGTCGCCCGTCAGCGGGCCGTGGCCCCATGCGCGGAAGTTATCGCCCTTGACGGCCGCCGTCCCGGCAGCAGCATTTGCGAAGTACACTTCCATCTCGACGTCATCGGAATCCGCGGACCAGCCGTCACCCACGAACTTCCAGTAGAGCTCGGCGGTATCGGCCCAGTTCATGACCGCACCGGTCATGGTGTAGCTCACGTAATAGATCGCGCTGTCGCCGCTCTCGTGGGGGCTGAAAACCTTAATCCTTACGCCGTCACCGGTCTGCTCGACCGTGTAGACGCCAGAGTCGCCCTTGTTCGCGCTATCGACTTTGTTAAACGCGGTGCCCTCTTCCTCGACACTCAGCACGTCGACGGTGGCCGTGCCGCCCTGCTGGTTGGTGCCCGTATTGATCTCCCAAAACACGCCGTTGATGTCGTCGTCGAAATCAAACTGGCGCCCCTCGACAACGGTCAACGACCCATCGGCCTCAACCGTGGCGCCGATGTAGGTTTGGCTCATGGAGTAGCCGTCGGCGTGTGCGGCGGCAGGCAGCAGCAACAACGCAAGCGCGACGAGTGCGCAGACGGAAGCGAATCGCGCGAATAGGCGGCGCTGCCGACAGGTCTTGGCAACGGGGGCGTTCATAGGCACATCCTTTGTCTGTGATACCAACAGCGCCATTGTCCCACGTTTACGGGCGCACACGACGAATATCTAGGCGACCGGAGCGTCAAATGGGACAAAAGTCCCACCCGAGCCTGGCACTTAGGGACGTTCCTTATCTGCCGGCAGTTTAGGACACTCCTTGGCATGTCCTGCACCAACGATAGATACCACTTCACAGCTCCGTCACAGGTGTAGCGGCTTTGTGTGGGCGCGGCATGCACTGATTGAGCCGCCAGCCGAGGGGCATAAAGCAGTTGAGCGAAAACGGTTTGCCCCTTTGCCGTTCGCTTGAGGATCATGTCCCCCTTTTCCGCGGAACCCCCGGCAGTTGCGAAGAGCTGCCGGGGGTTCTGTCGTCAAAGGTACCGAGTTGATGGACAGGAATCAAAGCACCGAGTCCGCGGCCCGCCATACGCAATGCGAGGCCTCGACAACTTGCGAACCACCGTGACGCCTCCCCATCGCGCCCCCGCGCTATACTCGTCCGCATGGATATCAACGCACGCAACATAGCAACGCCCGCCGCGGACGCGCCCACGGCACAGCCCGCCTCCGTTCCCGCGCCCGTCGTGGGTCGCTTTGCTCCGTCGCCTTCGGGCCGCATGCACCTGGGCAACGTGTTCAGCTGCCTGTGCGCGTGGCTTTCGGCCCGCAGCCAAGGCGGCAGCATTGTGTTGCGCATCGAGGACCTAGACGATCGCTGTAAGCGCCCGGAACTTGCCGCTCAACTGATTGACGATCTGACCTGGCTGGGGCTCGAGTGGGACGAAGGCCCCTACTACCAGCACGATCGCCTGGATCTGTACGAGGACGCCCTGCGCCAGCTGCAAGACGCCGGCCTCACCTATCCCTGTTTTTGCACGCGTGCCGAACTCCACGCCGCGAGCGCGCCGCACGCCAGCGACGGCACGCCCATCTACCGCGGCGCCTGCCGAGGCCTTTCGGCCGAAGAGGTCGCCCGCCGCAGTGCCCTGCGTGCTCCGGCCACGCGCCTGCGCGTGCCCACCGTCGACGACCTCGCCAGCGACGTGATCGAATTCGTGGACCGCACGTACGGAGCCCAATGCGAAGCACTCGCCACCGAATGCGGTGACTTTTTGGTGCGCCGCAGCGACGGCGTTTTTGCCTACCAGCTAGCCGTGGTGGTCGACGACGCTGCCATGGGCGTCACCGAGGTCGTGCGCGGATGCGATCTGCTGGGCTCCACGCCCCGCCAAATCTACCTGCAGCATCTGCTGGGACTGCCCACGCCGCACTACGCGCACATTCCACTGCTCATGTCGCCGGACGGGCGCCGCCTTTCCAAGCGCGACCGCGACCTGGACCTGGGCGAACTACGCGCCCGCTTTGGCACGCCCAAGGCGCTGCTGGGCTGGCTCGCCGGGCAAACGGGCATCGCATCGGACACCACGCCGCGCTCTGCCGAGCAGCTGGCCGAGCATTTTAGCTGGGATGTTATCCGTACGCATCGGGAAAACATCACTGTAACGGTCGAGTAGCCAGCCACCCCGCCCCTACGCAACATCCCAGGGCTGAAGTTCGTCGCCCAAGCGAACTATGCAGTCGAAGAGCACGGTATAGCGCTCGGCCGGGTTGGCGTCACGGTGAAAGTGCCCGTAGTACCAGTGCTTGTAGTCCAGGCGGTCCTCCAGCTCGTCGAAAAACGTGGTGAGTCGATCGACATCGGGATAATTCCAGCTGGGTGCCGGATAAAGCGTGGGCGAAAGCATGCGCGTGGAGCAGGTGTGGGTGATCACGTAGTCGACCTTCCAGTCCACGCTGTCGAGCTTTGCCCGCGCCTCCTCAAAGTTGCGCTCGTCCGGCAGCTCCTGCGGCCACCAGCTGGAATACGGAATGCGGTATTCCTTGTCCACGCTCGTGGCGCCGCCCATGGTAAAGATCGTTGAGCCGTCGAGTTCAAAAACCTCGCCACGCGTCAGACGCCGTATGGGCGAGGTATCCGACAGGCGCTGCGTCAGCCCACCGCGCCACAGCTCCATGGGACGCTCCGCCCAGTGATCGAAACGCTCGTGGTTGCCGTCGACAAACAGCACGGTGTAGGGGCGCGACTCCAGCCAAGCAATATCGGCACATTCCTCGGTAGAAAAGTCCCAGGGAAAGCCAAAGTCGCCCGCGATGATGAGATAGTCGTCGCTCGCCAGGCTATCCCCAAGCTCCCAATCGCGGAGCTTTTGCATGTCAGCGCCGCCATGAATATCGCCTGTTACATAGACCGTCATCGGATTACCACTTCCCTGTAAGTCGCTAGCCCACATTCTGCACGATCACTAAGCCAACCGTTCCAGCCCTTCCATCCCTTAGGGCTTACCCTTCGTTCTTCCATCCAAACGGGTCAAGCACCCAAAAAACCAGATCGAGCACGCCGCCGGTCATCATGGCGCCGGCAAGGGCCATGCAAACGTGCAGAGAGACGGCACTTCGGAGCACGTCGAACGGCCCCAGAACAGCCAGCAGCGCAACCGCTGTGCCGGCAAGGCGCAACGCGAGGCACGGCCACGCGTCCTTGACGCACTTCTTTGCGAGATGCTTGGTGTTGTCACTCATCAATATCGAACTCCTTAGAGGGTCGTTGTTCAGATACATGCCGCCGCGACAGAGCGGGGCGGCAGGGTAAGTGTCACATGCTGTGCGGACATCAATGGAGAAACCGCCTGCTCGACCAACCTTTGACGCCGTTTTGCACCGGCACCACATCCCCCGCTATCGAGGTCTAATACTTTTCCCACCGCTACCCAAAAACTCATCCAACATTAATCTTGGCTCAAGAATCGCTTAATCTATAACCTGCACTATAGAGTTCGACCAAGGGCGGGGCGGCGCCGCGCAACGCAGGCCGCCGAACGCAACGCTCGCGCCCGGGCAGATCGCCCGGCGTCGCGCCCATCGAACGAAAGGACAGGTCATGGACGACCTCGAAAAAGTTGAAACCATCCGCACCAAGTGCAACGTGAGCTACACCGATGCCAAGGCAGCACTCGATGCCGCCGACGGCAACGTCCTGGATGCCATCATTTGGCTCGAGTCACAGGGCAAAACCCAGACCACGTCGGCGCACGCCGCCACCGAGTCCGCGCCGGTCGACGAGCCCTCGGCCGAGATGGTCGCCGCGCAGGCCGCCTACGAGAAGTCGAGCGAGAAGACCGACTTCTCCAAGAAGATGGACAGCGTGTGGGAGTACCTCAAAAAGCTCTTCCGCCTGAGCCTGGACACCAAGTTTATCGCCACGCGCCGCGATGCAATCATCCTCAACATTCCCATCCTGATTCCCATCGTCGCGCTGTTTGCCTGGGGCGCCACGATTTGGCTGATGCTGCTTGGCCTGTTCTTTGGCATGCGCTACCGCATCGACAGCGACGGCGACGTGCCCGGCAGCATCAACAACCTGATGGATCACGCCGCCGACGCCGCGGACGGCATCAAGCAAAATCTGAACGACGACAAGTAATCGCAGACGGGGGCACGCATGGCACGGATCCTGATCGTAGAGGACGAGGAGAAAATCGCCCGCTTTGTGACGCTCGAACTGGAGCACGAGGGCTACCAGGTGGAGCACGCCGCCGACGGCCGTACCGCCGTGGACCTGGCACTGGAGCACGACTACGATCTGATCCTGCTCGATGTATTGCTGCCGCAGCTCAACGGCATGGAGGTCCTGCGGCGTGTCCGCAAGCACAAGGACGTGCCGGTGATTATGGTCACCGCGCGCGATGCCGTGATGGACAAGGTTGCCGGGCTCGATGCCGGCGCCGACGATTACTTGACCAAGCCGTTTGCGATCGAGGAGCTGTTCGCACGGATCCGCGTGGCGCTGAAGCGCGCGGAGGCCGTGCGGGCGGCTTCGGGCGTTGGCGGCGCCGGCGCCGGGACTGGCGTAGCGAGCGGCACGGCCGCCGGTATCGTCACAATGTCCCCGGCAACCGACACGGCCCAGGCTGCTGCCACGCCCTCCCCCGCCACACTCACCGTGGGCTCGGTTGCGCTCGACCCCAACCGCCGCGAAGTCACGGTCGGCGGCTCGCCCATCGTGCTGACTGCCCGCGAGTTCGATGTCCTCGCCCTGCTTATGGCGCATGCCGAGACCGTACTCACACGCGAGCGCATCGCGCACGAGGCGCTGGGCTACGAATACGTGGGCGACACCAACAACGTCGACGTACACATCGCGCACTTGCGCGCCAAAATCGAGGACGCCGGCGGCGCTCGCATCATCCAGACCGTGCGCGGGGTGGGCTATGTCTGCCGCGCGTAACGCCGAGACCAAGCGCGTCACATCCATCGCCCGTGCCATCAACTGGAGCTATATGTGGCGCCGCCTGATGAGCTACGTCTGGCTCGATCTGCTGCTGGTGGTGATTGCAGCGGCGATCCTCGTCTATGGATACAACCAGACGCTGCCCGACGGCGCGTTTACCGCGGGATGGATCCCCAGCGCCGCCGTTCACGGCATATCGCTGACGCCCGCGCGCGGCTGGGACCTGGCCACGCTCACCTATACCGTCGAGCTTGCGCGCACCACCAAGACCTTCCCCCTCGCGCAGGACCTCGTCACGCTATGGCCTCTCTACCTTGTCGTTGTAGGCTGGCAAGTCATCAGCGTGCTCAACATGCTCGGCGGCGCGAGGCACGTGCGTCGCACCATGGCACCGCTCAACGACTTGGCCCTGCGCGCGGACGAGCTCGGCCGCATGCAGCTCTCCGGCGGCAAGATGGAAACGCTGGAGCAGGCCATCGAGCGAGCAAGTGTCGATTCGCCGAGCGTCACCACTGGCGACGCCGACCTGGCGAGCATCGAGGTCGCACTCAACCGTCTGCTGCGTCAGATGCAAGAGGCCAAGCTGCAGCAGATGCGCTTTGTCAACGACGCGAGCCACGAGCTGCGCACGCCCATCGCGGTGATTCAGGGCTACGTGAACATGCTCGATCGTTGGGGTAAGGACGACCCGGCCGTGCTGGCAGAGTCCATCGCCTCGCTCAAGGCCGAAAGCGAGCACATGCAGGAGCTCGTGGAACAACTGCTGTTTTTGGCACGCGGAGATGCCGGCCGCACCGTGCCGCGGCGCGTGAATACCAACCTGGCTGCACTGGTCGGCGAGGTTTGCGAGGAATCGCAGATGATCGATACCGAGCACACGTATCGGCTAGCCTTTGACGCTGCGCTTGCCGGCGACCCGCGCTGCGACGCGTCCGTCGATGTCGCGCTCGTGAAGCAGGCTCTGCGCGTGATCGTGCAAAACGCCGCCAAGTATTCGGACGCGGGAACGACCGTCACATTTGGCATAACACCCGATGCGGGCACGGGCACGATCGACATAAGCGTTGAGGACGAGGGCATCGGCATGAACCAGGAATCCGCAGCTCACGCGTTCGAGCGGTTCTACCGTGCCGACAACGCGCGCGATGTCGGTGCACAGGGTTCGGGCCTGGGGCTCGCTATCGCCAAGTGGATCGTCGACAGCCACGGCGGCGTCATCGGTGTGACCTCGGTCGAGGGCGTCGGCAGCCGCTTTACGATTCGCCTGCCGCGGTAGGAAGCCCCTCGGCATAAATAAAGGGATAGGGCCACGCGGCCCTATCCCTTTTTGCTAGCTATGGCAGCTTGTGCGCTACTCGCGGCACAGATGCACGGCGAAGCCGGCGAACTCGCGCTTAAAGTACACGAGCTTGGTGCCGCCGTCGGGCAGCAGCACGCGCGACTCCTCGTTGACCTCGAGCCCGCGCTCGGCAAACCACTTCTCGGCCGCATCGATGTCGTTGACGGCAAAGCCAATGTGGCCCTTGGTGCCACGACCGTTCTGTTTCATGACCTCGACCAGCGAATCGTTAAAGTACGAAACCGGGGTCTCGATGACGGGCAGGCCCATCATCGTCGAGAACAGCTCCGCGATCTCCAGGGCGTCTGCCGGGTCGGCGGCGTTAATGCCCACATGGGCAACGCGCATGCCAAAGAGCTCGACCGGGTTGGCGTTCTGCTCACTCATACAGGCAGTGCCTACTGAGCCATGACGTCGAGAACGGCCTTCTCGGCAGCGACGCGGTTCATGCCGGTCATGAAGGGCACGCCGCTCACGTACGGGCAGGTGAGGCCTTCGGGGGCAACGGTGGTGGCGATCAGCAGGTCGGCGCCCTCGTCGCAGTAGTCCTTGGCCTCGGAGATGGCGCACTGCACGATCTCGTACTTGTCGGCGTAACCGTTGGCGTCGAGCAAGGTGGCGACCTTCTGGGCAACGAGCGTGGAAGTAGCAGCGCCAGCACCGCAAGCCAAAACGATCTTCTTCATAGGTAATGTCTCCCTTCATGGTTTACTTTAGGTAAGTGTACCGCAGTGAGCGATGGCACTCGGCCTCGATGAGCTTTTATGCCAGTTTGCTTGCGCGCTGCGTATAATACATCTAGTACGTGTTGTCATACCGCTCGCTTTATGAGCGACTAAGGACCCTAATATGCCCGATTCCCGCACACTCTGGACCGCCGTCGTTATCATCTGCATCGCCGTGTCGGTGTTCTTTAGCGTCAAAAAACGCACCACGTTTAAACGCTTGCAGCAGCTCATGGCCGCCAAGCAGTGGGACGAGTTCGATCGTTTGCTCGACGGCAAACTCACCAGCATGCTGTACCCACGCTACAACCGCGACTACCTGCGCCTGAACTCCTATCTGCTGCGCGAGGACCACGAGCGTGCCAGCGAGATGTTCGATCTGCTGCTGGGGCTCAACCTCCCCAAGATGCAGCGCGTCGACCTGGTGATCAAAGCCTTTAACTACTATGTTGGCCAGGAGGACCGCAAAAAGTCCAAAGAGCTGTTGCACGAGATCAAGGGCTTTGAGGGCGGTCAGGCCGAGGCAGTCGCGCACGAATGCCAACTGATGTACGACACGATGATCCTCAAGCGCCACAACGACATTCCCGAGCTGGAGCGCATGCTCGAGGATGTCGGCGACGACCCGGTCAAGCGCTGCCGACTGGAGTACCTGCTGGCCCTGCAGTATCAAAACAAGGGCGACGAGGCAAAGTTCCAAGAGTTCCTGGAGAAGTCGGGCCAACACTCGATGGCCGTCAACGCGTAACGGACGGCTTGTGCTAGACTTCTAGCCTCACGGGGGCGTGGCGGAATTGGCATACGCAGGAGACTTAAAATCTCTCGCCGCAAGGATTGTGGGTTCGAGTCCCACCGCCCCTACCATATGATTGCTTGCGAGCCCGTGTTCCCCAGGGATGCGGGCTCGTTTCTTTTGGACGCCGGTGGGGCTCGAACCCGCAAGGGGGCGAGCGTCAAGCGGACGCGCAGCGTCCGCAGCGAGCCGGCGAGGACGCCGGCAGGCGTCCGAAGCCGGTGCGGATTTGCGCAGCAAATACGCAGACGTCCCACCGCCCCTACCATGTAGTGCTTACGAGCCCGTGTTCCCCAGGGATGCGGGCTCGCATCTTTTAGATGCCGGTGGGGCTCTAAGTTGCGGTGGAATAGATCCTGTTTATACCGTTTACCAGCTTATTTAGGAACTATTTCACCGCAACTCAGAGGAAGACGGTTAAAGAGCACTCAGGCTCGGGGTCCAGCCGATGGTGGGGGTCGCGCCTTCGAGAACCTCGTTGATGGTGGCGGCCATGCCAGCGAGTAGGCTGTTCTCGCTTACGGTGAGCGTCTTGTAGCCGCCGGCTCGCATGAGCTCGCGAATCACCACGGCACCTGCCAAGATCACGTTCGCGCGCTTGGGCTGCACGCCCGGCAACGCGGCAATGCCTGCAACATCCAACGCAGACATGCGCTCGATAGCGGCCGAAATCTGCTCCATCGAAAGCTCGCGCAGGTGCACAAAGTTCGAGTCGTACGGCTCCAGTTCGTGGACCAGCGCCACGAGCGTGGTAACGGTACCGCCCACCGCGACGAGGCGCTCGGCGCGCTCAAAGTCGACAGGCAGGCCCTCAAAATAGGCGGCGAACTGCTCGCCTGCCCACGCGGCAGCGGCAGCAAGCTCGCCGCGTGCGGGTGGCAGCGTCGAGAAAAACCGCTCCGTCACGCGGCGGCAGCCAATGTCCAGCGAGCGCGTCCCTTCTAGCGCAAAGACGCCACGCCCCGGCGCATAGACGCCCGTCGCGAGCTCCGTGGATCCGCCGCCCGAATCGGCAACAATGATGCGCTCGCCGGCAAAGTCGTGCGCCACGCCAAAAAACGTCAGGCGTGCCTCGACCTCACCCGGAATCACCTGCGGCTCAAGCCCCAGCTCGTGCAGGCCGTCCAGCAGCAGGGCGGCGTTGGACGCATCGCGCGCGGCGCTCGTGCACGTGGTGCAGATGCACGCGGCGCCAAAGGTACGCGCCTCGTCCACAAACATACGGCACGCAGCGAGTACACGCTCGACAGCCGCCTCGCAAAAGCGACCCGTCGCGTCCACGCCCTCGCCCAGGTCGGTAATCTCGGTATGCTTGGACGATTCCACAATCGCTCCGCCCTCGACCTGGGCCAACACCAGTCGCGACGACACCGTTCCCAGGTCGATCGCGGCTACCTTATAGCGTTTGCAATTTGTCATTGCGGGCTCCCCTCCGGGCGCTATTTGCCGTTGGACACGACCGTCTGGCCCTCGACGCCGTTAAACCCAAACAGCATGTCGAGCGCTTGGATGTACCACGGCGCGTCCTTACCGACTTCTTCGATTTCCTTGGCAACTTCGCTGGCCTTCTTGGCGTTCGACGACTTCTGGCTCGACGAGGCATCCGAATCGCCGTCCAGGCCCTGCACTTCAATCCTCTTCTCGCCGGGCATCACCAAGCCCAGGTCCTCGGACGCCGCGTCCTTGATGCCCTCCTCCGAGAGCAGCTTGTCGACGCTTTTTTGCAGCTCGTCGTTATATTGCTCGCGAATCTCGACCTGCTTGGCCAAGATATCGCTCGAGCGCTTAGCCACATACAGGTCGCGTACGGGAAAATACAGGCTCACGAGCGCCAGCGCCACCACGATACCGATAAACAGCGGGCGCAGAGAGCCATGTGTAAAGTCATAGATTGCCTTAACCACCGCGTTGTCGTTGGCGTAGCGCATAAAGTCCGAGCCCGAAAGACGGCTCGAAGGCCTGCTCGCTTTGTCGTGCGTCTGGGCCGAGGGACGCGACGGATGCGACGAACGTGTCGGGCGTACTGGTCCATCTGTCGAAGTATTCACTTGAGCATTGGAGCGCGAGGTGCTTGTCGGGCGCTGCGCGGAGCGGTCGGCACCGGCGTAGGCGGACCCACCGAGCTGCACCGTGCGCGCACGGCGAAGCGACGGCTCACGCGAACCGGCGGAATAGTACCTGTTGTCGTAAATCTGATCCATGTGCGCCTTGTGCGGTTGAGGTTTGTTTGCGCTAAGTATTCTAGTTATAGCACGAGCGCGCGCGCCACCTTCGACAGCCTTTGCTCGACATAAAAAAGGCGCTGAGCCATATGGCCCAGCGCCCAATGGCGGCCATCAGAAGTGGAACGGAGCCGAGTCAGCCCCGCCCCCCGCGAGCGCCACTTGTTTAGCGAATGTTGTAGAACGCGGCCTTGCCGGCGTAGCGCGCACTGCCCTCGAGCTCGTCCTCGATGCGGATGAGCTGGTTGTACTTGGCGATGCGATCGCTGCGGCACGGGGCGCCCGACTTGATCTGGCCGGCGTTGACGCCCACGACCAGGTCGGCGATCGTGGAGTCCTCGGTCTCGCCGGAGCGGTGACTCACGATGCAGGCGTAGCCGGCCTCCTTGGCGGTCTCGATGGCCTCGAGCGACTCGGTGAGCGTACCGATCTGGTTGACCTTGACCAGGATCGCGTTGGCGGCACCAAGCTCGATGCCCTTCTTGAGGCGCTCGGTGTTGGTGACGAACAGGTCGTCGCCTACGAGCTGCACCTTATTGCCAATGCGGCGGGTAAGCTCGACCCAGCCGTCCCAGTCCTCCTCGGCCATGCCGTCCTCGATGGAGATGATGGGATAAGTGTCGACGAGCTTCTCCCAGTAATCGACCATCTGGGCGCTCGTGTACTCAACGCCCTCGCCCTTGAGCTCGTACATACCGGTCTCAGCGTTGTAGAACTCGGTGGACGCCGGATCCATGGCGTACATAAAGTCGACGCCGGGCTTAAAGCCAGCCTTCTCGACGGCCTTGGTGATGTACTCGAACGGCTCGGCATTGGTCTTAAGGTTGGGGGCAAAGCCGCCCTCGTCGCCCACGCCGCCGCCCAGGCCGGCCTCGTGCAGCACGCCCTTGAGGGTGTGGTAGACCTCGGCGCACCAACGCAGGCCCTCGGCAAAGCTCGGGGCGCCCACTGGCATGATCATGAACTCCTGGAAGTCGACGTTATTGTCGGCATGCACACCGCCGTTGAGGATGTTCATCATGGGCGTGGGCAGCAGATGGGCGTTGACGCCGCCCAGGTACTGGTACAGTGACAGGCCCGCCGACTCGGCAGCGGCGCGGGCGACGGCCAGCGACACGCCCAGGATGGCGTTGGCACCGAGCTTGGTCTTGTTGGGGGTACCGTCCGCGGCAATCAGCGCGGCATCGACGGCGCGCTGGTCGAAGGCGTCGAGGCCCACGACGGCGTTAGCGCACTCGTTGTTGACGTGCTCGACGGCCTGCAAAACACCCTTGCCCAGGTAGCGGCCCTTGTCGCCATCGCGCAGCTCGCAGGCCTCAAAGGCTCCGGTCGAAGCACCCGAAGGCACCATTGCGCGGCCAAAGCTGCCGTCCTCGAGCACGACCTCGACCTCGACGGTGGGATTGCCGCGGCTGTCGAGCACCTCGCGACCGTAGACGTCCAAAATATCGCTCATGTTGTCTCCCTCTCACTTGGAAACGGGTTGAATGCTTGGCGACGCGGCTTGCACGCTGTAGAGGCGCGCAGGTTCATAAGTTAGCCATGTCGCACTTTTTGCATTATGCCCTAAGCTAGCCGAGGGATACACTTGATTTTCGAAAAATTTAGCGGAAACGATGAGGCGTGTCAGCCCGTCGTTCCCGCAGTCTTACTCCTCCGCCTTTGCGGCATCCCACAGGTCGTTGAGGCCGTGGGTCGAAAGCTCGGCAAGATCCACGTGAGCATCGGCCGCCATCTGCTCCATCGCGGCCCAGCGACGGCGGAACTTTGCCGTGCTGGCACGAAGGGCGCTCTCGGCGTCAATGCCCTCCTTGCGCGCGACGTTGACCAAAGCAAAGAGCAGGTCGCCAAACTCCATTTCGCGCTCGGGCGAGCCAGGGGCCTCGGCCTCAAACTCGGCACGCTCCTCGGCAACCTCGTCCCACACATCCTGGACCGTCTCCCATTCAAAGCCCACGGCAGCCGCCTTGCGCGACACCTTCTGAGCCTGCATCAGCGCCGGCAGATGCGTGGGCACGCCGTCGAGCAGGCCCTCGGGCGCAGCCTCGCCTGCCGCCACGGCCTTGTCCTTGGCAGCCCTCTCGGCAAGCTTGACCTCGTCCCAAATCTTGAGTACCTCGTCGGAGCTGTCGGCATCTACATCGCCAAACACGTGCGGATGACGGCGAATGAGTTTGGCGTCGATATCGCGCGCCACGTCGGCCAGCGTAAACTCGCCGGCATCCGCCGCGATCTGCGCATGCAGCACGACCTGCATGAGCACGTCGCCCAGCTCCTCGCGTAGGTGAACCGCGTCGTCCGCCTCGATGCAGTCGAGTGCCTCGTAGGCCTCCTCGATCATGTTCTTGCCGATGCTGCGGTGTGTCTGTTCGCGATCCCACGGGCAGCCATCGGGCTGACGCAGACGCCAGATGGTCTGCACCAGATGCTGCAGCTCGGCCGACGCGTCTATCAGCGTGGACAGATCGCGCGAGCCCTCGGCATTTTGCTGAGCCATATGCTGCGCCATGGTTATTCCTCCTCCAGGATCACGTGGCGGAACGCACCGCCCTCGTAGATGCCGTAGCTGTGCGTGCCGTCCTTGGGAATGCTCACACTGCCGGGGTTGAAGAGCCACAGGCCCGGGTGCGCGGCACTTTCCTCGTTGACCTTGATGTGCGTATGACCGTAGACGAGCGCGGAGCCCTCGGGCAGCGCGGGCGCGTGGTCGACGCTGTTGTGCATGCCGGCGCCAAAGACATGGCCGTGCGTCAAGAACAGCTCGCGGCCGGTCTCGTCGAACAGCGTGGCGTAGTCGGCCATGACGGGAAAGTCGAGCACCATCTGGTCGACTTCGGCGTCGCAGTTGCCGCGCACCGCGATGATGCGGTCGGCCAGGGCGTTGAGCAGCGGAATCACGCGCTTGGGGGCGTAATCGCGCGGCAGGTCATTGCGCGGGCCGTGGTAGAGCAGGTCGCCCAGCAGCACGATGCGGTCGGGCTGCTCGGATTCGATGGCGGCGACCAGGCGCTCGGTCCAGTATGCCGAGCCGTGGATGTCGGAAGCGATGAGGTATTTCATGGGGAGATCCTTTCGAATGGGGTTGATATGGCTGGGCGCAGGATGTCGCCGCCAGCCGCGTTATTCAAATCGCAGTGCCGCGGCTTGTGCCGTCTGCATCACGCGCTGGAGCGGCACGTTATGTTCGCGGGCAAGACGGGCGCAATCCTCGTACTCGGGAGCCGCGCGCTCGCTGCCGTCGGGCACAGTCGCCACCTTAACGGATACCTCGCCCCAAGGCGTCGCCACCTGCTCAAAGCGGCGCGGCAAGCAGACGCGCTCCATGACCTGGCGACGAATGCCGTTGGTCGTGGTCTCCAAAAAGATAATCGTCTGTAGGCGCTCGATATCCTCGTGAGCACAGATTACCTGTAGCTGCCAGCTGGGGCGGCCTTTCTTGCAATAGAGGGGCAGCCAATGCACCTCGCGCGCACCCGCCTCGCGCAGGCAGTCGGCAGCGTAGGCGAGCACCTCGGGCGACGCGTCGTCGATGTCGCATTCCAGCTTGACGATGGTCTCGGGCGCATCGGTCTCGCGGGACAGCGGGGATGTGCTATCGCATTGCATACGGTCCGGATCCTTTCCGCGCGGGCTCGTTTTGTCCACCCAAACGCTAGCACATCGCAGGCGGCGCAGGGGCGGCGTCATGGGATAGGTGCGACTTTTGCTGGGCGCAAGTGCTGGCGCGCTCCAACGCCGGCCCGCTCCATTCAAACGTGTACGTCAGCCTCCAAACATGTCATTTTTTGCAGCTTTTGGAGGTTGGTGTACATGTTTTGAGAGCGCAAGCGAGGCCGCACCGCGCGCCGCACAGCCTTTCCAATCGATTTCGACCCCCGGCGTGTCCGGCGTGTTGAGAGCTGCGCCATTACAATGAAGCGGATTCGCTTGACGCAAAGGAGCTGCCATGTCTGCTTGCCCGCTGGTCGATTGCCACACCCACACCTCGTTTTCGGACGGACATGCCTCGTTTGAGGAAAACGTCCGCGCTGCCGCGGCCGCTGGCTGCCGGATCATGGTCTCGACCGACCACCTCACCTTACCCGCCAGCATGGATGCCAACTGCGAAGTGCAGGTTACTGAGGGCGACCTGCCGGCACATCGTCTGGCTTTTGAGGATGCCCGCAAGCTTGCCGCGCAGATCGCGCCGGAGCTCGAGCTTATCTATGGCTTTGAATGCGATTGGTACGAGGGCTGCGAGCCTTTGGTTGAGCGCTGGTCCCAGGGCGCCGTCGTGCGCCTGGGCAGCGTGCATTGGATTGGCAACCCAGGCGATATCATGGCCGGCGCCGCGGGTACGGCGGGAACGGAAAACGTCGCTCGTCCCGATACACCCGATTCCCTTTGCGGTTGGATCGACGACGACACCAACCTGCACGTTTGGGAAAACCTGGGGGTACGCGGCGTGTGGGAGCGCTACGTCGACGACTGGTGCCGCGCCTGCGAGAGCCCGCTCAACTTTGATGTAATGGCTCACCCCGACCTGGTCATGCGCTTTTCGAAGGAAGGCTTTGCGCCCGACTTTGACCCCGCACCGTTTTGGCAGCAGATAGCCGAGTGCGCGCACGATACGGGCCGCCGCGTTGAGGTCTCGACGGCCGCACCGCGTAAGGGCTTGGACGACTACTACCCCGCAACCGGTCTTTTGCGCTGCTTTGCCCATGCCGAAGTGCAGATCACCTTTGGCTCGGACGCGCACCGCGCCTGCGATATCTGCTGGAGCATCCGCGAGGCCCAGGCCCACGCCTACGACTGCGGTTATCGAACCTTCGACATCCCCCACCCCACCGGCGAATGGGAACCCACACCCCTCGACTAGCCATCCCTTCATAAGTTGCGGTGGAATAGGGATTGTTTTGCCTGATGAAACGCTTAAACAGTCCCTATTTCACCGCAACTTCCATGACCCCGTTACACCAACAAAGACTGTCCCAAATGACTAGTGGCGGCGGGCGTTGAGTTCGCCGGCAAGCTCGTCGAGGGTGATACCGTAGCGCTCAAGGGTTACGAGCAGGTGGTAGACCAGGTCGCCGGCCTCGTAGCGGATGTGATCGTGATCGTTATCCTTGCAGGCCATGATCACCTCGCTCGACTCCTCGGCAAGCTTCTTGAGCAGCTCATCCTCGACGTCGGTCAGCAGACGCGCGGTATAGCTCTCCTGCGGCGATGCATCACGACGACCGTGAATCACCTCGGCCAGACCTGTCAGCGTCTCTCCGATATTTCCATCCTGAACGTTTGCGGTGCGCACACCCATAGTTCAATCCTTTCTGGTGGCCGAGCGTCTAATCGAGCGCCCGCCCTACGCGAGTTTCTTAAAGAAGCAGGTACGGTTGCCGGTATGGCAGGCCGGACCCGGCGAGTCGACCTTGACCAGCAGCGTATCGCTATCGCAGTCGGCCCAGAGCTCCTTGACCGCTTGCATATTGCCGCTCGTCGCGCCCTTGTTCCAGAGCTCCTGGCGACTGCGGCTCCAAAACCACGTGGTACCGGTCTTGAGCGTCAGCCCCACCGACTCCTCGTTCATCCAAGCAACCATAAGCACCTCGCCGGTGTCATACTGCTGAACCACACAAGGAATCAGCCCCTTGGCGTCGTATGTAAGCTTTGAAGGATCGGTTATCTCTTCCATTTCTCTTCCCAAATTCAAACTTCGCAGGTCGGTGAGGGTTGTCCAGGTGCCCGAGATTCCGAGCGACAAGCCCGACGACGCGTACTTAAGTACGCGAGGAGGGTTGGAGCCGGAAGGTCGGGTGCCTGGGCAAGCCGCAGCATTAGAAGTCCAGCCTCACAGGAATACCTTGAGAGGCCATATACTCCTTCACCTGGCGAATGCTGAACGTCCCAAAGTGAAAGACGCTCGCCGCCAGCACGGCATCGGCCTCGCCCTCGATCACGCCCTCGGCAAAATGTTCGAGCGTGCCCACGCCGCCGCTCGCAATCACCGGAATCGGCACCGCACGTGCCACGGCGCGGGTGAGCGCCAGGTCAAAGCCGGCCTTGGTGCCGTCGCGGTCCATGCTGGTCAACAAGATCTCGCCGGCGCCGCGACGAGCCGCCTCCTCGGCCCACGCCACCGCGTCGATACCCGTGGCGTTGCGGCCTCCTGCGGTAAAGACTTCCCACTTGTCGGCACCGGATGCGCCGGGCAAACCGACGCGCTTGGCATCGATCGCCACGACCACGGCCTGGCTGCCAAACGCCGCGGCGGCCTGGCTGATCAACGACGGATCGCGCACGGCGGCAGAGTTAAGCGACACCTTGTCGGCGCCGGCGGCAACCATGGTCCGCATGCCCGCCAAGTCGCGGAAACCGCCGCCCACGGTATAGGGAATAGCGAGCTCCTCGGCTGCATGCGCCGCCATCTCGATAGTCGTCGCACGGTTGTCGCTCGTGGCGGTAATGTCCAGGAAGACAACCTCGTCCGCACCCTCGCGGTCGTAGGCGCGCGCCAGCTCCACCGGATCGCCCGCATCGCGCAAGCTCACAAAGTTGACGCCCTTGACCACACGGCCGTCCTTGACGTCCAGGCAGGGAATCACGCGTTTGGTAAGCATGGGTTACTCCTCCCCTCGGGCGGCGGCCAGCGCCTGTGCCAGCGTAAAGTTGCCTTCGTAGAGCGCACGGCCGGTAATGGCGCCTTCAATCGCGACCTCGCCCACCGCGGCCAGTGCGCGGATGTCGTCGAGCGTCGAGATACCGCCCGAAGCCACGACGGGAAAGCCCGCGACCTCGGCCACATGGCGATACGCCGCCACATCGATGCCCGTCTGCATGCCATCGCGCGCGATGTCGGTATACACCAGATGCTTAAAGCCCAGCTCGGTAAGCTGCGCCACGGCATCGTCGAGCACCACGCCCGCGCCGTCGCGCCAGCCGTTCACCTTAACCTGGCCGTCGCGTGCGGCAATGTCGGCGACCAGCAGCTCGCCAAAGCCTTGGGCTGCCACCTCAGCAAAACCCGGCTCGGTCACGAGCACCGTGCCCAGCGCGATGCGGCGCGCACCGTAGCCGGCCAACTCGTCGATGCGCGCGAGCGAGCGGACGCCGCCGCCCACGTCCACGGACAGACCGTCGACGCCGCAGATGGCCTTAATCGCCGCCGAGTTGGCAGCGCATGTGTCCTCGTCCTCGCCAAAGGCAGCGGACAGGTCGACGACGTGCACCCAGCTTGCGCCCTGCTCGGCAAACGAGCGAGCAACGGCCACGGGGTCGTCGGAATATACCTTGCAGCGGCTGCGGTCGCCACGCTCCAGGCGCACGACTTTGCCGCCGATCAGATCGATTGCGGGAAACAGGATCATCGGCCAGCCTCCTCGACGATGTTGACGAAGTTCTTAAGGATGCGCTGACCCAGCGCGGAGGATTTCTCGGGATGGAACTGGCAGCCCCACACGTTGCCATGGCGCACGATGCACGGGAAGCTCCGCGTATAGTGCGTGCGCGCCAGCACATCGGCGGCATCGGCGTCGTCGGCCACCGCATAACTGTGGGTGAAGTACATGTTGGCACCCTCGGCAAAACCAGCAAGCAGCGGATCGGCCGCACCGGCGGACGTCATGTGCACCTGGTCCCAGCCCACGTGCGGCACCTTCAGGCGACTCGACTCCAAGCGCGTGCACGAGCCGCGCATAATACCCAGGCCATCGACCCAGGGACCGTCAGCCCGCTCGGGGGCGTTGCCGTCGGCGACCACGCCCTTGTCCGCAGGCACGCCCTCGTTGCCACGCTCAAAAAATAGCTGAAGCCCCAGGCAGATGCCGAGCAGCGGAGTTCCAACGGCGATGGCATCGAGCACCGCGTCCGCCTCGCCGCTCTGGCGCATAAAGGCGATCGCGTCATAGAACGCGCCCACGCCCGGGATGACCAGGCCGTCGGCGTTGCGGATCTGCTCCGGATCGTCCGACGTGCAGGCGGCGGCACCGGCGCGCGCAAGCCCGCGCACGACGCTCGACAAGTTGCCCTTGTGGTAGTCGACCACCACAATCTTCGGTTCGCCCACGCGACCCTCCACTTCTCATCATCCAAAACCACCGCAAAGGGGACAGGCACCTTCGTGGTGGTTTTACCCTTGTGACGGTTACAGCGAGCCCTTGGTGCTGGGGATGCCCTGCACGTGGGGATCGAGCTCGCAGGCGTGACGCATCGTGCGGCCCACGGCCTTAAAGGCGGCCTCGATAATGTGGTGCGAGTTGCCGCCCGCCAGCTCGCGCACGTGCAGCGTGAGCTTGGCATCGTGTGCAAAGGCATAGAAGAACTCGACGGCCAGCTCGGTATCAAAGCTGCCCACGCGCTCGGTCGGCACGGGCAGCTCGCAGTAGGCCTGGCCGCGACCCGAAATGTCCACGGCAGCCATCACGAGTGTCTCGTCCATGGCAATCGCTGCATCGGCAAAGCGTGTAATGCCCGCCTTGTCGCCCAGCGCCTGGCAAAACGCCTCGCCCAGCACAATGCCCGTGTCCTCGACGGTATGATGCGCATCGACCTCCACGTCGCCCACCGCGTGCACCGTCAGATCGAACAGGCCATGGCGGCCAAAAGCGTTGAGCATGTGGTCGAAAAACGGCACACCGGTCGAGATATCGCACACGCCGCTTCCATCCAGGTCGAGCTTTACGACAATGTCGGTCTCGCCCGTCTTGCGGGTCACCTCGGCATAGCGGTCCATCTACATCTCCTCCTTCACCAGCACGGCAAACGCGGCCAGCACCTCGTCGTTTTCCTGCGGGGTGCCTACGGTAATGCGCAGACAGTCCGCGAGCCCCGGCGCGTAACTAAAGTCGCGCACCAAAATCGAATACTCGTCGCGCAGACGCTCGCGCACGCGCGTGGCATGCGGCGTGCGCACAAGCACAAAGTTCGCCGCGCTCGGCCACGCCTCCACGGGCAGACCCTCGGCAGCCATCGCGCGCAGGGCACACAACTCGCGCTCGCGCTCGGATGCGACCTGTGCCACCACGGGCGCGTACGCATCGCGGGCACGCACGCAGGCAAGCGCCGCCGCCTGGCTCAACACGTTGACCGAATAGATCTGGCGAATCGCCGCGAACACGTCGATGACCTCGGGCGCCGCGATCACATAGCCCAGGCGCGTGCCGGCGGCGCCGAACGCCTTGGACAGTGTATGCAGAATCACCAGGTTAGGATGCTCGGCAATAAGGCCTTGCGCCGTAGTTGCCGCGCCAAACGAATCGTCGGCAAACTCCACGTAGGCCTCGTCGACCATGACCATGCCGGGGCAGGCATCGCACAGAGCCGCAACAAAGTCGAGCGGCGCCACGTCACCCGTGGGATTGTTGGGCGAGGTCACGATCGCCAGATTGCACTCGGGAGCCGCCGCAAGCACCGCCGCCTGGTCGAGCTCAAAGGTCGCCGGGTCGCGCCACACGTCGCGCACCTCGGTCTGGCACAGCGACGCAAAGAACGCATACTCGCTAAAGCACGGCGGGCAGTTGAGCAGGGTCCGCCCCGCGCCGCCAAACGCCAGCAGGAAGTTATAGAGTAGCTCGTCGCCGCCGTTGCCCACGCAGATGTTCTCGCGCGTCACGCCATGCCAGGCAGCAAGCTCGTCGCGCAGGTCGTTGGACATGGGATCGGGATAGCGGTTGAGCGGTGCGGCAGCCAAGGCCGCATCAACCGCCTCGCGCACGCCGGCCGGCACGGGATAGGTGTTCTCGTTGGCCGAAAGATTGATGCGCGTGGGCGTAAAGTTGGGATCGTAGGGCTCGATGCCGGTCAAGTAGGGCTGGACGAGCTCCTTCATGCGGGGCGTCAGCTCGGCCATATTAGGCCTCCTCGCCGGTCGCGCCAGCGGCACCGCCCGCAGCCGCCGCCAGGTCCACGCCCTCAGCAACCGTCGCCACGGCGTCGCCCGGCCAGGCGACCTTGGTCAGGTCGGCCGCAGCCAGTGACTCGGCACTCACGGCATCCTCGCCCTGCTCCAGCACGCGACGACGCAGGGCAGCAGAAAGCGCGTGCGCCCACAGGCCCTCGGCCTCGGCTAGACGCTGTGTGGCGGGAGCGTCAGAGAGCAGGCCCTCGGGCGTATAGCAAATGACGCTCGAGCGCTTAACGAACTCTTCGACCGAAAGCGGGTTGGAGAACATGGCCGTGCCGCCGGTTGGCAGCGTGTGGTTGGGACCGGCAACATAATCGCCGAGCGGCTCGGAGCTCCAAGCGCCCACAAAGATGGCGCCGGCGTTACGAATGCCGCCGAGCAGGCCCATCGCGTCCTTGCAGTGCAGCTCCAAGTGCTCGGGCGCCACGGTATTCACCGCCTCGACGGCGGCAGCCATGTCGGCGGCCACCACGATGGTGCCCTCATTGTCGAGCGAAGCACGCGTGATCTCGGCACGCGGCGACTGCGCCACCAGGATATCGATGCCTGCCTCGACCTCGCGCGCAAACTGCTCGTCGCAGGTCACCAGATAGCAGGCTGCCAGCGGATCGTGCTCGGCCTGGGCCATCAGGTCGGCCGCGACCACCATGGGCTTGGCCGTGGCATCGGCCAGCACGCAGACTTCGGAGGGGCCAGCGACCATGTCGATACCCACGTCGCCCGAGACAATCTGCTTGGCCGCAGCGACAAAGGCGTTGCCCGGGCCGGTGATCTTGTCGACGCGCGGAATAGTCTCGGTGCCGTACGCCAGCGCGGCCACGGCCTGAGCGCCACCCACCATATAGATCTCGTCCACGCCGCCGAGCTTTGCCGCGGCGAGCGTATACGGGCTGATCAGGCCATCTTTCTGCGGCGGGGTCACCATGACCACGCGCTTGACGCCGGCAACCTTGGCGGGAATGGCATTCATGAGCACCGTGGAGGGATACTGCGCGCGACCGCCCGGCACGTAGATGCCGGCCGCCGCGAGCGGGGTCACCTTAACGCCGAGCATCGTGCCGTCCGCACGCGTGGTAAACCAGCTCTGCTCGACCTCGCGCTGGTGGAACTCACGAATCTGGCGTGCAGCCTTTTCGAGCGCCGCGGCAAAAGCGGGATCGAGGCCTTCGAGCGCGGCATCGATCTGCTCTTGCGGCAGACGGAAGCTCTGCAGCTCGACACCGTCAAAACGCTGGCAGTAATCGCGCACCGCGGCATCGCCGTTGGCACGCACGTTGGCCACGATATCGCGGGCGGCGTCGACGATGTTTTGCGGCAGCACGCCCTTGCGGTTGAGCTGGTTGGTAACGAGGCGCTCACCGGGAGCAAGCTTGATGGTCTTCATATCGGTATCCCCTATCGGTCGAGGTTGTGTTCGAAAAACGAGCGACTGGGCAGCGGCACCAGTCGGCCCGCAGCCCGTACGTTGGGGCGCCCGTGCGCGCTCGCGCTATTGTGCCGAGCCCGCGACGGGCTCAAAATGCTTGTCCTTCACGGCAGCCGCCAAGCGATCTGCCAGATTGCGTACGCGCGGATCCAGACGTGCGGCGCCCGGATTGACAAAGAAGCGGGCCGTGCAGTCCATGATGCGGCCGGTGATGACCAGGTCGTTATCGCGCAGCGTGGCGCCCGTGGCGGCAATATCCACGATGCGATCGGTCATGCCGACGATGGGGCCCAGCTCGATGTTGCCGTGCAGTGAGACGATATCGGCGTTCACGCCGCGCTCGGCATACCAGGCACTCGCGATGCGCGGATACTTGGTGGCCACGCGAAGCGACCCGCGGCGGGCATAGTTGCGCTCGGCCTGGCCGGCGCGCCACGCGGGCTCTGCCTCGATAAACGTGCACAGGCCGTAGCCCAGATCGACCAGCTGCAGCAAGTTGAGGTCTGCCTCGATGAGCGAGTCCCAGCCACAGATGCCGCAATCGGCACCACCACAGCCCACAAAAGCGGGCGCGTCGCTGGGACGCACGATGACAAACTCGATATCGCCGACCGTGCCCTCGCCGGCACGCGTGTCGCGACCGCGCACAATCAGGTGACGGCCGGGGTCGCGCAGCTCAGAGACGTCCAGGCCCGCGGCCTCGAGCACGTCGAGCGTGTCGGCCTTAAGCGAGCCCTTGGGCACGGCGATGCGTAGCGGGCCTTCGGCGCCGCGGCCCACGGCGTGGTCACCATCGGAGGCGGCGTCCTCGGCAGAGGTGCACGCGGCCTCCAGACGCTCGAGCGAAAAGGCGAAGCCCGCCGCCGGCACCTCGATGCCGTCGCCGAACGCGCCGGTAAAGATAGAGTCGTAGCGACCGCCCGAGCCCACCGGATCGGGCAGGCCACCGGCATAGGCCTTAAAGACCAGGCCCGTGTAGTAATCGAAAGAGTTCATGATGGAGAAGTCGAACGACAGCACCTGGGCGTCCTCGGGAGCCAGACCATCAACCAGGGCACGGAGTTCGCGCGTCAGCGGCGCGACAATACCGGCAGCCGCCAGCAGCGCATCCACGCGATCGAGCACTTCGGCCCCACCATGCAGGCGCGGCAGTTCGCTGACGGCGGCCTTAACGGCATCGGTCTCGGCGCTTGCCGCCACGCGGGCATCGAGGCCCACAAAGTCGTTGGCGTGCACGCAGCGCAGAGCCTCGGCAGCCAGCTCGCGATCCTCGCACGCCGCGAGCAGCTCCTTAAACGGGCGCACGCTACCTGCGATAATGCGCGCATCGGGCAGCGCCAACTTGCGAACGGCCTCGGCCACCAGCGAGACGATCTCGACATCGCCCGCGGTATCGCCCGCGCCGATGAGCTCAAAACCCAGCTGGGTAAATTGACGCGAACCGCCGGCATTGCGCTGGCATTCGCGAACCACCGGCGCCTCATAGCGCAGGCGCAGCGGCAAGTCGGCCGCGCGCATGCGGGTCGAGACCAAACGCACGATCGGCAACGTATTGTCGGGACGAACCACCAACAAGCGGCCGTCATCGTCAAAAAGCTTAAACGGCGTGTCCGCGATACGGCCGCCCTCCTCGAGCGAGCCCTTGTCCTCGAGCAGCGGCGTCTCAACCGGCAGATAATGATGCTCCCTAAAGCAGCCCTTCACCGTCAGCGCAATCTCCTCGCGCGCCTGAGCCTCCTCGGGCAATATGTCCCGGAATCCCCACGGTGTGGCCGTCATCTGGTGAGCCTCCTCATGCTGTGTTGCATACAGAACAAACGACCGGCATAGCTCCGCCGGTCTTTTGGGTACTTTAGCATACTAGAGTGCTTGCGGGGAAAATCCTTGTCCGCAGCTCACACCGTATTCATTTGGAAACATAGGGGCAGACGCTCAGCTAAATCTGACGATTATCTAGGCCAACCAGAAACCATATCCCGTTTTTCGTCTAAAAACTGGGATGCAGTTTCCGCTGAGGACCTTTTCCGAACTGCTTCTGCAGCGGCTGTTTTGGCTCCGGGACCGCGTCAATCGCATATCTTTATGGCGCCTTTATCCTACACATGTTGTATAACTACCAAATGTGGAATATAACAAAGAGCAAAACATAGGCTGAGCGTTATGGAGGATTGAGGTTGAAAGAGAAGCTATTTCGATGGGTCGTGAAGCACCGCAAACCCATCATCGCGTTCTATGCGGTGGCAGCACTGGTATGCCTGTTCCTGCGCCAGTTTGTAGGCGTTAACTACGACATTACGAGCTATCTGCCCGACGAAGCGGCGTCGACCGTCGCTCTGAATACCATGGGTGATGAGTTTGAGGGTGACATTCCCAACTGTCGCGTTATGGTGCCCAATGTCTCGATCGCTCAGGCGCTCAAATACAAGGACAAAATCAAAAAGGTCGACGGCGTCGAGGAGGTCCTATGGCTTGACGACGCGGCAGATATCGATCAGCCGCTTGCCACGCAAGACAAAGACACCGTTGAGACCTATTACAAAAAGAACAACGCCCTGTTTACGGTGACGGTTAATTCCGAAAAGGAGATCGAGGCAACCGACGCTATTCGAGATATCGTGGGCGACGAGGGCGCCATTACGGGCTCGGCCATGTCTAACGCGCTCGCCACCACATCGACCGAGCAGCAGATCAGCATTATCACGGTCGCTGTCATAGCGATTATCTTCGTGATTCTGGTCATCACGACTACCAGCTGGGCCGAACCCATCCTGGTGCTGCTGGGCTTGGGCGTCTCGGTGTTTATCAACTGGGGCACCAACCTCATCTTTGGCGAGATTAGCTTTGTCACCAACTCTGCGGGCTCCATTTTGCAGGTTGCCATCGCGTTGGACTTCTCGGTCTTTTTGCTGCACCGCTTTAACGAGGAGCGTGGCCGCCACGGCAGCGTTGCCGAAGACATGATGCAGTCGTGCTGCCTGTCCTCGGTCGCCGTGTTTTCGAGCGGTTGCACGGTCTGCATCGGCTTTATCGCGCTTGCCGCCATGCAGTTTAAGATCGGCCCCGACCTTGGTCTTGCCCTTGCAAAGGGTATCGCCATCAGCCTGGTATCGGTCTTTACCTTTGTTCCTTCGATGTTCGTTCAGTTCGATGGCTTTGTGCAAAAATCGCAGCACAGGCCCTTTGTCCCGCCGCTGGGTAAGTTCGCCCGTCTGGTGCTCAAGGTCTGTATCCCCGCTGCCGTCGTGATCCTCGCCGTGGTTTACCCTGCGCGTGTGGCATCGACCTCCAGCGATATCACGTACTACTACGGCACTTCGCACATTTTTGGTTCGGATACGCGGCTTGGTCAGGATATGGACAAGGTCAAGGAGGTCTTTGGCAACTCCGATACCTACGTTGTGCTCGTTCCCCGTGGAGAGGTGAGCGAGGAGCAGGCACTCTCCAATGAGCTCAAGGCGCTCCCCGAGGTCAAGTCCATCCAGAGCTATGTTGACGTTGCGAGTCCCTATATCCCCACGGGCATGGCCGAAAAGGACACGCTCGATCTGGTGGAGGGAGAGCACTACAGCCGTTTGGTGCTCACGGTTACCGCGCCCTACGAGGGTCCGAGTACATTTAAGCTGGTCAAGAAGATTCGTTGTATCGCGGACAAACATTATCCGGGTAAGGCAATGCTCGCCGGCGAGGGCGTGAGCACCACCGACCTTAAGGACACCATCACCGTCGATAAGGGCAAGGTCGACCTCATCGCCGTCGTGGCCGTGTTCGCGGTCTTGCTGCTGGCCACCAAGTCGCTGAGCCTGCCGATCATCTTGGTGCTCGTGATTGAGACCTCGATCTGGGTCAACTTTGCTGCACCGCTCTACACCGGTATGCACGAGTTCTTCCTCGCCTACTTAATTGTGAGCTCCATCCAGCTGGGCGTTGCCGTCGACTACGGCATCCTGATTGCTGACCGCTATCGTGAGGACCGCGTGACCATGCATAAGCGCGAAGCGCTACTCGAGACCATGGAAGCTTGCACGATTCCTGTTTTGACCTCTGGATCGGTTCTGCTAATCAGTGGCTTCCTGATCCATGCGATCTCGAGCCACGGCGTGCTCAAGCAGATCGGCTGGTTCCTGGGCGTCGGCGTGAGCATCTCCCTAGTCGCCGTACTCTTTGCGCTGCCGGGTTTCCTGTATGTGCTCGATGGCCTCATCGGCAAGACCACGCTCAAAGCTCATTTTTTGCCCAAGGATGCCCAGGATCCGGTTTCGGATACCACCGAGGCATCGGCTGCGGACGGCTCCGCTCAGTAACGTTTTACAAAGCAGTTGGAAGGAATACCGCAATGCATACCCATACCACTGATACCGCTTCGAAAGAGCTCAAAGCCCAACGCGATCTTGTACGTCGTCCCCATAAGCGCATCGCTGCGCTCGCTCTTGCCGCCGGTCTGACCGTGGCCCTTACCGTTCCCGGTGCCGTTGTGTTCGCCGACGGCGTAGGGTCGACGAGCGCTGCCTCGGCTACGAGTGAACAGATGGCGACGGACTCCGATAACAGCACGCCGGGATATAAGAAAAACCAGGTCGTATACGTCAAAACCGATGCCGACGGCAATCGCACGGGTGTTTACGTGGTCAATAGCTTCGAGGCCAATAAGGGCGTCAAGATCGACGATGCCGGCACCTATAACAAAGTGACCAACCTATCGACGACTCAAAAACTAACGGACGACAGCGGGTCGGTTGCCGTTACGGGCCAGGGAGTGCAGGACTTTGTCTACCAGGGCGATCTGGACAAGAACACTCAGATGCCGTGGAACGTCACCGTGGCATACCAGCTCGATGGCCGCGATATCGACGCCAAGGATTTGGCGGGCAAGAGCGGCAAGCTCACCATGAAGCTCAAGGTCGAAAAGAATGACGACTATACCGGTGGCGATTATGCCGATAACTACCTGGTTCAGATTACCGGTCAGCTTAAGGATGCCGAGGCACACGATATTGAGGCTGAGGGCGCCACGGTTGCTGCCAACGGCTCCAACACGCAGCTTACCTACATGGTGATTCCCGGCAGCACCGGAGACTACACCATTACGACCGATGTTGAGGATTTTGAGTTTGATGGCTGGCAGATTGTCGGCGTGCCGCTGAATCTTGCCATCGATGTGGACTCGAGCAGCATGGATACGAGCCAGCTCGTGGAGCTCTCCAACGGTATTGCTACGGCCAATAGCGGTGCTGGCCAGGTTGCCGACGGTGTCAAGACGCTCGCGGCCTCGCTTGCCACGGCCAATACCGGTGCCGGCACGCTGTCCAGTGGCGCCGCTGCGCTCGCGGCGGGTACGAGTCAGCTCAACGCGCAGGTCCCCACGCTGGTCGAAGGCGTGAGCAACCTTAATGCCGGTGCCGAGGGGGTTAATGCCGGTGCCGTGCAGCTTAAGGGCGGTGCGTCCGATCTTTCGGCGGGCCTTTCCAAGCTGCAGGGGAGCGCACAGCAGATCTCGGGCGGCATAAGTGGAATTGCCGCTGGGTCCGATACGTACGTCGACGCGCTGACGCTGGGCAAGCAGGCTCAGGAGGCAAACCTTGCCAAGGCGCAGGCTGCGGCCAAGGCGGCCCAGGACGCCGTGACCGCTACGTCGGGCAACGCCTACAGCGCGCTGTACGGGCCGCAGGGTCTTACGGCGGCGCTCAGCGGCGAGGGGCAGTACCTTGCCGGTGCACAGCAGGCGCTCGGCGGGGCAAAGCAGGCCGCGAGCGCCATGGGCAACGATGCGGCAAAGGCTAACGCCGAGAGCGCAAAGGCTGGCGCCGAGAGCACCGTTGCATCTATTGCCGCTGCCAAGGCGGCGGTCGCCGATGCTCAGGACGCGCTGGATAACGCGGCCGATCTCGACTCCGCCAAGGCTGCGGCAGCCAAGCTAAGCGAGGCTACGGCACAGCTGGATGCCGCCACCGCAAGTGCCGGCAGTGCTGCTACCAGCGCGGGTGCCGCCGCCACGGCGGCATCGAGCGCCGATGCGACGGGTCTTACCGCGCTTCTCGATTCTGCATCCAATGCCGTTGCGGGCGCGCAGGGTCTTAACACGCAGGTGTCGCAGGGCCTTAAGGGTGCCGAGTCCATGTTTGGCACGCTTACCGATCAGGTTACGACTTTGGCCCAGGCGGCCGGCGCCCAGGGCGGCGCCCAGGGTGCCGTCACCGCGCTCGATAGCGCCATTCAGGGCTACACCACTGTCCAGGATGGCCAACAGCTGAGCCTGGCCGGAGCCATCGCCTATATGAACAGCGCGATCAACCCGGCAAACCCCACGGCCGTGAACCCCGGTCTTGTCGCCGGTGTTGGCTCTGCAGCAACGGGCGCGGGTCAGCTGAGCGATGGCGCCGCGGCTCTTGCCGCGGGCACCGACCAGCTTGCTGCGGGCACACAGCAGCTCAACGGTGCCACGCCCGCGCTTGCCAACGGCGCATCACAGCTCAACAACGGTGCGGCGCAGCTCAAGACAGGTGCTGCTAGCCTTGCTAGCGGCATGAATCTTCTCTCCTCGGGTGCAGGTACGCTTGCCAGCGGCGCATCCGAGCTCGGCAACGGCATGCAGGAGCTTACCGACCGAACGAGCAATCTCGATACTCAGGTCATCGACACCGTTAAGGACAAGATCGAGGAAATGCTCAACCCCGGCTTTACGCCGACGGACTTTGTCAACGGCGAGCAGGGCGGACATATAAATCGCGTGCAGTTTATCTATATGACGGGCGCGATCAGCAAGTAGGCAGCCGCGCCCTTGTGGCGATTGGCATCGATAGCAAGTTATGAGGGGAGGGGCCGTCGGGCATTGTCTCGGCAGCCCCTCTTTGCTGTCAGCGGCCACTTCGCGTCTTTGCAGAAGCTGTACCGCAAGATTTGTGTTTGGAAGGAGACGCGCTTTCTGCAAGGGGCGGAGCGCGGAAAGCATGTCCCGGATTTGATGCTCGGAACGGGATGAGCTTTCCGGATCGGACCCTAAGCGGAAAGCGCGTCCCGTTTCGGGGCTTCAGAATGGGACGCATCCGGAAACCGCATCCCACTCTGAGCCGAAATTCCGGGATGAGATTTCCGCCGAGGACACCCTGCGCCGACGGCAACGCAAAAAGGGCGCCCGCGCGAATGCGGACGCCCTTGTGCAGGATCGAGATATCAACCAGCCAAGATATCGGACCCGTGACCAGCTCTTAGTAGTCGAACTGGTGGTAGTAGCGGCGGTACTTGAGGTTGTGCTTGGTGACCAGCTCGTAGTTGCGCGAGAGGCGGTCGGTGGTCAGCACGGACAGGATCCACGGCGACACGATGACGCGGAAGTCGTCGTCCAGGCCCGGGATCGCGTACTCGGCGGTGTCGATGATGACGTAGTCCTCGTCGCCGGTCACGCCGCTGGTGAGGAAGGCGCGGACGCGCTCGTCGAGGGCGCGGCACTCGTCCTCGCCCATGAACAGGAACACCGGGACGCCGGGCTCGAGCAGCTCGAGCGTGCCGTGGAAGAAGTCGTGCGAGGTGATGTGGCGGATGCGCTTCCACTGCATCTCCTCGAGCAGGCACATGGAGTACAGGATGGTCTCGCCCCACAGCGCGCCCGAGCCGATGAACATGGTGTAGTCGGCCAGCGCGTACTTCCTGGCGAGCTCCTCGGCGCGCGGCTCGAAGCGCTTGCGGATGTCGAGCATGTCCTTCCAGACGTCCTTCGTCTGCTCGATGAACAGGTCGAACTTGGGGAAGCAGCCGCGGCGGTTGAGCAGGCGCAGGCCGAAGCAGTCGGCGAGGTAGTAGCCCTTCTCGCAGCCGCCCGAACCATGGTCAGAAGCCATGGCAACGCAGTTCTCGGCGCCGACAGCCTGGCCGATGGGGCCCTCGGGCTTGGTCATGGCGTAGACGCGCACGCCCATGCCCTTCATCTTCTTGACGGCCTCGAGGACCTCGGGGGTGGTTCCGGACTCGGAGGCGGTGAGCACGACGGACTTCTCGGTCATGCGCTTGTGGCCCATGACGTTCCACTCGGCGGCGTGGATCAGGTAGACCTCGAGGTCGCGGTCGCCGAACTTGTTCATGAGGTACTCGAGCTGCATGAGCTCGTCCCAGGTGCCGCCGACGCCCATCAGGAACACGGCGTCGTAGCCCTCGTCGGCGACCTTGTCGGCGAGCGCGGTCATCTTCTTGCCGGCCTCGTAGACGTTCTTGCCGTCCTCGACGTAGCCCTCCTGGCTAAAGTGCATGATCTCGATCTTCTCGGTTTCCTTCATGGCTTTTCCTTTCTGTCCTGCACGCAACTCTATACATCGCGTTTCTTTTCGATACCAATTATAGACATACACCTAATGTGTTTTTAATACCACTTATCAATCTGCTCCAATCCTCGGTGAACGGTCGAAATTCTCTGGTGAGTGGTATTAAATTAGAATTGAATGTATAGCTAACGCCTCTGGCGCCTCCCTTGTGTGACAAAGAACAGCGTTCCTACCAGCGCAATAATGGTCGATGCCCCAAACAGCACCGCCTGAACGCCCAAAGCCTCCGCCAAAAACGGAGCCGCCAGCAGCGGCAGCACGCCGGCGCTCATCAGGCCAAAACGCACAAAGCCGGTAATGCGCCCCAGGTATTTGATGTCGGCGCGCTCCTGAATCAAGATCATCTGCAGCGGTTCCAGGAATCCCCAGGCCAGACCGTTAATCGCCTGACCGATAATCGCGACCCCCAGCATATCGGTGCCCACGTACACCATGGACCCAATGCCCACGGCCATGAGCGCGCCGAGCAGCAATCGCAGGTTGACATGGCGGGCAGAAAGCTTGGTCAGGATGAACGCGCCCACCGAGGAAGTGAGGCCCACGACCGAGGACAGCCAGCCCAGCCAGACGATATCCACGTTGAGCACATCGCGATAGAACAACGACTCCAGCGAATCGAACGCGCCAAACGCAAAGAAACCCAAAAAGCCCGAGATAAAGATGAGGCGCAGGTCGTGGTCGCGAAACGTAAGTCGCGCACCCTCGGCCATGCCGCCCAAAATACCGCCCTTCGGCTTCTCCCCTTTTGCGGGAGCAACACACTCGTGACAGCCCAAGGAGAGCACGGCCGCCACACCCATCATGCCCGCCATGAGCAGATAGACCGATTGCGTGGCAAAACAGCTCACGATGGCACCGCCGAACAGCGGGCCAGCGGTATAGGCGATATTGCTGTAGAACACCATGAGGCCGTTCACGCGGGTACGGCCCTCGGTGGTCGACTCCAGGTATCCCGGAAACGCATGCGTGCAGGTGTTGATAAAGCCGCCCGCAAGTCCCAAGACGCACGCGGCAAACACAAGCCCGGGGACAGACAACGGCGCCAACCCCACGCCAAGCGATAGCACTGCCGTAATCACGCACGTCACAAACGACGTCCGGCGCGGTCCAAAGCGATCGATGACCGAGCCCGACACCATATTGCCCACCGACGTCATAAGATTGCGCACGAGCGTAATGGCGGCAACCAAAAAGGCCGTGCCAGCCAGATCATACGTGGCCGCACCGATAAGCCCCAAAAAGTAGACCGCGTTGTTGGCGCACCACTGCAGGGACTCAATAAGAATCAGCCTGACCTCTGCCGGCGTCAGGCGCATTGCTTCGCGATCCTTCGCGAACATACGAACTCCTTCTATACAAAAAGGGGATGGAGGGCATAGGCCTGCTCCATCCCCTTTCCAGGTTGCAACGAAAATCTATGCAGCCGGGCCCTTACGCCAGCACGCCGAAGAACGCGCCGATGATGCCCACGACCATG
>CABRHW010000007.1 GCA_902470765.1 uncultured Collinsella sp. | reverse complement strand
TCACGACGGAGGCCACATTAAGTGGCCTCCTGTTCGTGCGGAACTCGCGATAAACTTCATCAGTGCCCGCCCCACGGGAAACCTGCCAAAAAGAGACAGGTTTATTTGGTCGGTTTTATCTGGGAAGATACTGCTGCGGCTATCTACTGATCTGAAATCTGACCACTGAATAGACTGTCTAACTAAATAGCAAGCGGCACCAACCAGCCCTTTTGCTTGCGCCCGGGAGGGACGCATATGAAGTTTATCGCGAGTTCCGCACGCAAAGGAAAGCACTTAATGTGCTTTCCGTCTTGCGCAGGACTGTAGAGCAGGAAACTTCATATGCGGCCCTCCCGGGCGCAAGCAAAAGGGCGACCCCTGTACGGAGTCGCCCTTGTTGAGCTGCTTATGTTTAGCTGTTACTCGGCGTCGTGGTGACGGCGGGGCTTGCGGCCTCCGTTGTCGCCGGGACGGCGCGGACGATCGCTGCGCTCGGAGCGCTCGCGACGCGGACGCTCACGGCGCTGAAAGTGCTCGCCGTCGCCCTCAGAGGCACCCTCGGCGCGAGCCGGAGCCTCAGGCTTGTCAAGACGATCGAGCGAGATCTTGCCGCGATCGTCGACCTCGATGACGACGACCTTGACCTCGTCGCCGACGTTGAGGACGTCCTCGACCTTCTCCACGCGGCCCTTGGCGACGCGGGAGATGTGCAGCAGGCCGTCCTTACCAGGCAGCAGGTTGACGAAGGCGCCGAAGGGCTGGATGGAGACCACACGACCGGTGTACTCCTCGCCCGGCTCGGGAACCTTGATGATGAGCTTGATACGCTCGACAGCCTGATCGACGGACTCGCCGGTGCCGCCGACAAAGACGGTGCCGTCCTCCTGGATGTCGACCGAAGCGCCGGTCTCGTCCTGGATGCCACGGATGACCTTACCGCCGGAACCGATGACGTCGCGGATCTTGTCGGTCGGAACCTGGATGGAGACGATGCGCGGGGCGGTGCTGCGCGTGGTGTGGCGCGGCTCGGGGATCACATCGAGCATCTTCTGAAGGATGAAGGCGCGACCCTCCTTGGCCTGCTGCAGGGCGCGGGCCAAGATGTCAAAGGTAAGGCCGGTGGCCTTGTTGTCCATCTGCAGAGCGGTAATGCCCTCGGTGGTGCCGGTGACCTTAAAGTCCATGTCGCCAAGGAAGTCCTCGAGACCCTGGATGTCGGACAGGACCACGGTCTTGCCCTCCTCCTGGATCAGGCCCATGGCGATACCGGAGACCGGGCGTTTAATGGGCACGCCGCCGTCCATAAGGGCGAGCGTGGAGCCGCAGGTCGAAGCCATCGAAGAGGAGCCGTTGGACTCCATGACCTCGGAGACCACGCGGATGGCGTAGGGGAACTCATTCTCGTCGGGAAGCACCGGAAGCAGGGCGCGCTCTGCCAGGTTGCCGTGGCCGATCTCGCGGCGCTTGGGGCTGCCCATGCGCCCGGTCTCGCCGGTGCAGAACGGCGGGAAGTTGTAGTGATGCATATAGCGCTTGCCCTCGGTGGGCTCGATGGTATCCAGACGCTGGCCCTCGTTGAGCATGCCGAGCGACAGCACGGAGAGCACCTGGGTCTGACCGCGCTGGAACAGGCCGGAGCCGTGAACGAGCGGCAGATAGTTGTCCTTCACCATGATGGGACGGATCTCATCGGCGGCACGGCCGTCGACGCGCTCGCCGGTCTCGACGACCATGGTGCGCATGGCCTTCTTCTCGAGCTTCTTGAGCGCCACGGGGATCTCGCGCTCCCAAGCGGCCTGCTCCTCCTCGGTGAACTCGGCACGGATGGACTCCTTCAGAGCCTCGACCTTACCGATACGGGAGAGCTTGTCGGCGTCGCGAAGGGCGGCTGCCATCTCGTCGTAGTGGGCGAAGATGCGCTCCTGGACCTCCTCGACGGGCTGGTCGAGCGGGTACTCCTTCTTGACGATGGCGCCATTGACCTGCTCCCACTCGGCAACGAACTCGTCCTGGGCCTGGCAGAAGGCGGCAAGGGCCTCCTGGCCAAACTTCATGGCGGCGAGCATGTCGTCCTCGGAGATCTCCTCGGCGCCGGCCTCGACCATCGAGATGAAGTCGGCAGAGCCGCCCAGCTCCAGGTCCAGGTCGGAGTTCTCGCGCTCCTCATAGGTGGGGTTGACGATAAACTCGCCGGTCTCCACGTTACGGCCGATGCGCACGCAGGCAAGCGGGCCCTCGAAGGGCACGCCGCCGAGCGTCATTGCCAGGGAAGCACCCATGACATTGATGACGTCAAAGGGGTTGACCTGGTCGGCGACGAGCGAGGTGGCGACGATGTGCACCTCGTTGCGGAAGCCGTCCGGGAAGCTCGGACGAATCGGGCGGTCGATCATACGGGCCGTGAGCGTGGCCTTCTCGCTGGGACGGCCCTCACGCTTGAGGTAGCCACCCGGGATGCGGCCGGCGGCGTACATCTTCTCGTTGAAGTCGACGGTCAGCGGAAAGAAGTCGTAGTTCTTACGCTCCTTGGAGACGACCACGGTGTCGAGCATCGTGGTGTCGCCCTGCTTGACCAGACAGGCGCCGGTGGCCTGCTTGGCAAGCTCGCCGGACTCAAAGGTGTAGGTCTTGCCGTACAGCTCAAAGGTCTTGGATACGAGTGTCATTGTTCTCCTTTACCCCACAGGCCCCTTGCCTGCGGGCTTCTCATGTGACGCGGGCCCCCTGCCCCCGCCACGCTTCAGAGCGTGATTGTTCACGCCCTTACACAAAAAGAGCGCCCCGCTGCGCAGGACGCTCTTAGCATGTACAAATCCTACTGGATGTTGTCGCGGATGCCCAGAGCCTTGATGAGCTCACGGTACTCGACGATGTCGTTCTTCTTGATGTAGGAGAGAAGACGACGACGACGGCCGACGAGCATGAGCAGGCCACGACGGGTGTGGAAGTCCTTCTGGTGGGACTTCATGTGCTCGGTCAGCTCCTTGATGCGCTCGGTCAGGATGGCGACCTGAACCTTGGGGTTGCCGGTGTCGACCGGGGTGTTACCGAACTGGGCAGTCAACTCCGCCTTGCGCTCTTTGGAAACAGTCATTGTTTCACCTTTCGTTTCTTGTCGCCCGCGGGCGACGCTATTCGCCTCGGACTGGGAAGCCGCCGGTGGAGCGAGCATCCAAGGTCGAGGTACCAACAGGTCGGTATGTTACCACAAGCAGCCCGCGCCTGCGCATCATCACCGACCCAACATGAATTCCATCGCACGGAGACGTTGATCGGTGTGCGTCGCAGCCCACACGTGCGAAAGCCCCAGCAAAAAGGCGGCGGTATGGGGGTCGACCCTCTCGGCCATGAGCGCATCGAAGGTCATGGACATGAGGGCGCGCAGCCATGCGACCTCACCGGTCGAGACCAGCTCGGCACCGGGCACGCTCGACGCGCACGACCCGCACATAAGACCGCCCGCCTGGGGTGAAAAATACGACAGCATGGGGTCACCGCACAGCACGCAGGCCGAAAAATCGGGTCGATAGCCAACGTGCGACAGCAGCTTAAAGGCATATGCCGCCACAAGTAGATCCATATGTGCCGCGTCGAGCCCGCTGCCGACAAGTGTGAGCGCCCGCTGCGTGATGGCAAAGGTAAACGGGTCCTCGGCGTCCTCGAACGAGCACACGAGCGCGACCTCGGCGATCGCGCTTGCGGCGCATGTCATCTCGTAATCGGGCGCGGCGCCGAGCGGCGCCTCCATAAGCTCGGCCTGGGAAACCACGTCGAGCGACCGTCCATGCGCAAGCAGCAGATCAACGGTACAGAACATCTCGCAGCGCGCAGCCAGGCGTCCGCCGGGTTTGCGGGCGCCCTTTGCCACGGCACGAACCTGCCGACCCCGCTCGTCAAGCATCGTCAGGATCAGGTCCGTCTCTTTGAGCTTCGTCTTATCGAGCACGAGCACTTTCGTGCGATATGTACGAGAACCTGCCATTCGCGCCGCGTGTCCCTAATCCTCGGCGTTATAGCCAAAGCGGCGAATCTGGGCCTCGTCGTCACGCCAGCCGGCCTTGACCTTCACGTCCAGCTCCAAAAAGACCTGGGTGCCAAAGATGCGCTCAAGGTCGCGACGGGCGTCGATGCCGATATGTTTGATCATCTCGCCGCCCTTGCCGATGATGATGCCCTTTTGGCCCTCGCGCTCGACGTAAATGGTGGCGTGCACGCGCAGCACCTTCTTGGTCTGCTCAAGCGCATCGCAAATCACGCCCACGGAGTGCGGGATCTCATCACGGGTGCGGCGCAAGACCTTCTCGCGCACAAACTCGGCAACGAGCGTCTCATCGGAAGCGTCGGTACCCATGTCCTCGGGGAACCAACGCGGACCCTCGGGCAAAAAGTGCGCAACGGTCTCGATGAAGGCATCGACGTTAAAGTTCTTGACCGACGACGTCACGATCTCGTCGTCATATTCCATAAGCTCGTGGGCGGCCTTAAGCTGCTCCATGACCTGTGCGGGGTCGGCTTCATCGGCCTTGGTGAGCACCAGGACCTTCTTGGAACGGGCATTCTTGACACGCTCGGCAACCCAGGCGTCTCCCCTGCCGATCGGTTTGGTGGCATCAATCAAAAACGCGACGACATCGACATCGTTCAGCTCGAACAGCGCGCTCTTGTTGAGCTCGGAGCCCAGGCCGTCCTTGGGCTTGTGGATACCCGGGGTATCGACAAAGACCAGCTGGTAGCCGGGGCGGTTGACGACGGCGCGCATGCGGCGGCGGGTCGTCTGGGCCACCGGCGAGGTGATGGCGACCTTTTTGCCATAGCAGGCGTTGAGCAGCGTGGACTTGCCGGCGTTGGGGCGGCCGACCAGGGCCACAAAGCCGCTGCGGAAACCGGGCTCAACGTCACCAAAGCCCGCGAGGTTGTCGTCCTCGTCGCACAGGGCGTCGAGCTCCTCGTCGCTCATGCCCTCAAACGGGTCGAACTCCTCGACCTCATCGCAATCCTCGGTCGCCTTAGCATCCAGGGACTCTTCGTCCAAAATCTCATCGGTAGGCTGCATATTGTCGGACATGGGAATCCCTTTCTAAATAAAGTCGAGCGCGTGGGCAAAGACAAGCAAGCCCACGATCGCGGCGGTAATGGAAAGAACGTATACAGAGGCGGCGGCGATATCCTTCGCACGCTTTGCCAGCGGATGGAGCTCTTGGGTCGCCAGGTCGACGATGGCCTCCATGGCGGTGTTACACAGCTCGCCATGAATCACCAGGCCGCAGCAGATGATGACCGTAGCCCACTCGGCAATATCGAGCCCCACGATACAGCCGGCAATGACGGTGCACACGCCTGCCACGAGCATGACCTTAATGTTGCGCTCGGTCTTGACGGCGGTGACGAAGCCCTCCATGGCGTATGAGAACGACTTTAAAAAGGAAGGATGGTCCTTGTTCGATCCGGGAATCATAAACGGCTCCTAGTCGTGGGCATGATTGGTGATGGGGCCGACGTGGACCAGTTTAGGATCCTCGCCGCGCTCGAGCGCCAAATCGCGCAGGATAGCGTCCTCGCGAGCCTCCATGACCTCGGCCTCGTCGTCCTCGATATGGTCATACCCCAGCAGGTGCAGCATGCCGTGTACGAGCATCAGGCGGCACTCGTCGGCAGGGCTATTGCCAAAGCCGGGGGCCTGACGGGCAATGACCTGCGGGGCCAAGATGATATCGCCGAGCTCGAGCGTCTCGTCGGCGGGAATATCCTCGTCAAAGGCCGAGTCGCATTCAAACGAGAGCACATCGGTGGTGCGGTCGATGCCACGCCACTCGTGGTTGAGCTCGTGCATCTCGTCCTCGTCGACATACGAAAGGGAAATCTCGACTTCACGTTCAACGCCCTCGGCGGCAAGCACAACCTCGCAGATGTGCTCCACCTCCTGCGCGTCGAGCAGCGTATCGAGCTCGGCATCGTTGCTGATCAATACACTCAACGGGACTCCTTTCGGTCGCGCGAGCGCTGCTCACGCACGTTATCATAAGCATCGTATGCCTCGACGATACGACCCACCAGGGCATGGCGCACCACATCGGCGCGCTCCAGGTGTGCAAACGCCACATCGTCGACACGGCCCAAAATCTTCTCGACATCCGCCAAGCCACCACGACGACCCACCAGGTCGCGCTGGCTGAGGTCGCCGGTAATCACGAACTTGGAGTTAAATCCAAGGCGTGTCAGGAACATCTTCATCTGCTCGGGCGTGGTATTTTGCGCCTCGTCGAGCACCACGAAGGCATCGCTCAGCGTACGACCGCGCATATAGGCAAGCGGGGCGATCTCGATCACACCGCGCTCCATAAGCTCATCGGTTCGCTCGCGATCCATCATGTCAAAAAGGGCGTCGTAGAGCGGACGCATGTACGGATCAATCTTTTCCTCGAGGGTGCCGGGCAAAAAGCCCAGGTTCTCCCCCGCCTCGACAACCGGACGCGACAAGATCAGACGGCCCACCTCGTGGCGCTTGAGCGCGGCAACGGCGAGCGCCATGGCCAGATAAGTCTTACCGGTACCGGCTGGACCCAGGCCAAACGTGATGGTATGCGAGCGGATGGCATCCACATAGCGCTTTTGCCCGAGCGTCTTGGGGCGAATGACGCGGCCGCGATACGAAAGCAGCACGTCATCGCGAAGCGACGTAGCCTCGTGCTCACCGTCGCGCAAGACGGCCAGGCAGCGAGAGACATCGTCGGCAGACAGCGTGCGCCCGGCGGCCGCCTCGCGGAAAGCATGTTCGAAAAAACGCGCCACGAGTTCGACCTCGTCCGGGTCACCGCTCACGGCGATGCTATCGCCACGGGCGACCACGTGAGCGCGAACCAAACTCTCGAGCGCACGAAGGACGCCGTCGCCGGCGCCCAAAACGCGCGAGGGATCAATTCCCTCGGGAACGGTAAGTCTAATCTTCGAGGCTTCCATGGACCTCCCTGCGCGCATGGACCAAGCCGGAATCATCGACTCCGATGATAGCAACATCGAGCAGACACGGGGCTGTAAGTCCACAGGTATCGTCAAGACGGGCATGATGGAACGAACCGAGCGTCAGGTTGTCACCATACTCGAGCACGGCACGCTCGACAGTGCCCACGCGACGACGAGCATCGGCAATAGCGAGCTCCTGCGCCGTGTCTCGCATACGACGGCTGCGCTCGGCCATAACCTCGGGCGGCACCTGGTCGGGCATGTCGGCAGCAAGGGTACCGGGACGCTTGCTGTAGCGGAACACGTGCATACGCGAGAAACCCACACGGCGGCACAGCGCCAGCGACTCCTCGAACTCCTCGTCCGTCTCACCAGGAAAACCGACGATGACATCGCACGAAAGAGACGCCTGGGGCAAGTTGGCGCGAATCATACGCACCGTGTCCTCAAAGGCCTCCGCACTATAGGGACGACCCATGCGATGCAGGGTCGCCGTACAGCCGGACTGCACGGGCAGGTGCAAAAACGGGGCGATACGCTGCGGATAGCGCGCCATAACCTTAAGCAGGCGCTCAGAGATATCCATGGGCTCGACCGAGGAAATGCGCACATGCGCAATAGTCGTGCGCTCCATGATGGCCTCGAGCAGCTCATCGATTTCGACATGCTCGTCGGTCGCGCTCTTGCCATCGTAGGCACCCAGGTTCACACCGGTCAGCACCACCTCGGGCACGCCGGCCTCCTGGGCCTCGCGAACTTGCTCAAGCACGGACTCGACGGGCACGGAGCGCTCGGGGCCGCGCGCCTTCCACACAATGCAATAGGTGCAGCGATGGTTGCAGCCGTCCTGGATCTTCACGCCCAGGCGAGAGCGACCAAGCGCATCGACCACGTCACCATCGCTGCAGGCGGGAACGCTATCGGACTCAACGCCCAGCACCTCGCAGACACGTTCGGCGACAGCGATCTTAGACGGCTCGGCAATCACGCGATCCGAAAGCTCCAACAGCTCCTCGGGATGCAAATTGACCACGCATCCGGTCACGACCACATAGGGCTCGTTTGGATGGGCCAGCGCATGACGGACGGCCTTACGGGTCTTGGCCTCGGCCTCGCCCGTAACGGCACAGGTGTTAATGACGATCAGATCGGCATCGTGGGGCTCCACCATAGCAAAGCCCAGGCGCATAAGATCAGCAGTGATACGGTCAGACTCAACCCGGTTGACACGGCAGCCGAGGTTGATGACGGAAATATGGGGTGCGAGCACGCGGGCTCCTTAATCGAGGATATCGTCGAGGGCACTCTTGATACGGTCGGTCACCGACTTCTTACCGGAAGCGACGTCATCGCCCATCTCATCGGCAAAAGCACGGAGCAGCTCGCGTTGCTTATTGGAAAGATTGGTGGGAACGACCACGCGCAGTTGCACGATCAGGCGGCCACGCGAACCGCCACCGCCAATGCGCGGCATGCCGTAATTATTGACGCTCACGGTGTCGCCGTACTGGGCGCCGGCGGGAACCGTCACCTTAACGACCTCGTCGGGCATAATGCCCTCGACCTCGATCTCGCAGCCGAGCGCAGCCTGCGCAATCGAGATATCGCTCACCAGGTACAGGTCGTCACCGTTGCGCTTAAAGCGCTCATGGTCGGCGACGCGCACGTTGACAATCAGGTCGCCCGAAGGCTCGCCGCGAAGGCCGGCCTCGCCAAAGCCGCTCACACGCAGCTGGCGACCGGTCGAAACGCCGGCGGGAATATCGATGTCGATCTTTTCGTGCGAAGGCGTGCGGCCCTGACCGTCGCAGGTCTCGCAGGGATGGTCGATGACCGTGCCCTCGCCGTGGCAGTCGGGGCAAGGCGAGGAAGACTGAACCTGGCCCAAAAACGATCGCTGGACCGTCGTGACGTAGCCCGTACCGTGGCAGCGGCTGCACTGCTTTTCCTGTGCACCCTCGGCCCTACCGGTGCCGTTGCAATCCTCGCAGGGGGCAAGGCGGTCATAGCTGATCGTCTTTTTGCAGCCGAGCGCCGCCTCCTCGAGCGTCACCGAAAGCGAGATGGCCATGTCACGTCCGCGACGACGCTCACGACGGCCGCGGGCGCCACCGCCGGCGCCACCGCCAAAGAACGACGAGAACAAGTCGTCCATGCCCATGCCACCAAAGATATCGTTGATGTCGACATAGCCCGAACCACCAGGGCCGTCGGCAGTGCCGTAACGGTCGTAGTTAGCACGCTTCTGCTCATCGGAAAGAACGGAATAGGCCTCGTTGAGCTCCTTGAACTTGGCCTCGGCCTCGGGGTCGTCCGAAACATCCGGATGTACGGTACGGGCCTTCTTTAAAAACGCACGCTTAATCGTCCGCGCGTCGGCATCCCTGTCGACGCCAAGCACCTCGTAGTAATCCCTATTTTCCGACACGACCGAATCCTTCCGACTTTCATTATTGTCACAGTGCGTCCTATACCCAAGCTGGGCCGACCGCAAACAGAGGGTTTGATGTTATTGCATTTGATACGGCGAAAGCATGGCCCGTTGCGAGCAGCTCGCGAACCAAACCGACACGAGCGCGAACATGAAGCCGTTGGCAAAACCGTTGGCAAACTGCATCGCACCGCGTTTCCACCACAGCAGGCTGCGATGAAGCACACCGTCCGAAAGCACCATGAACAGGCCCATGGTAAATGGAATAAAGCACATCACGGCAAAGGCCGAGAACACGCCCGAGATGGCCGACAGCACCAAAAACGGCGCCACAATGCCCATCAGGTAAAAGCCAGTACGAGCTTTGCCTTCCAAGCGCTCGGCCTCAACATGGGCGCGGCCGACCAGGTCGCCACCCGCGGCACCGTTAGTGCCAGCATGGCCCATGCCGCTAATGCGGACCTCGTCGCCATCGTGCGTGCCGGCAGGAAACTCAATCGTCTGCTCGGAGGTCACACGGGTTCGCCCGCTGCCACCGCAATCGGGGCAGGGGTCGGCCACGACCTTACCGGAACCGCCGCACTCGGGGCAGACCGATTGGAACGTGCCCGCACCAAACAGGAAGGACAGGTCGACGTCGATGTGGCCGCGGCCACCGCAGCTCGGGCAGGTATGGGCATGCTCAGACGAAACGGAGCCCGAGCCGCCGCAGTTGCTACAAGTATCGAAGCGCGTGTAGCGGACGGTCTTGCGGGCACCGCCCTTGGCCTCCTTGGCGTCGAGTTTGATATCGACGACCACGTTGGCGCCGTTCTCGGGATTGTAGGCAGCCTGGCCGCGACGCTGCTGGCCCCAGGCGCCACCAAAGGGAAAGCCGCCCTCAAAGGGATTGCCATAGCCCGTGCTGCCGGCGTAGCCGCCACCATAGGGCGAAGCCGTAGGAGCACCGGCAAAGGGATTGCCAGAACGCATGGCGTCGTAGCGCGCACGTTTTTGCTCATCCGAAAGCACGGCGTAGGCCTCGGAAACCTCTTTAAACTTTTCCTCGGCATCCGGCTCTTTATTGACGTCCGGATGGAGCTTACGGGCCTTTTGCTGGAAGGCCTTTTGAATATCACGCGAGGTGGCGTCCTTGGAGACACCCAGAATCTCGTAGTAATCTTTTTCGTTCATCGTCGCCATGCGCGGCAACCTCCTGCTCACAGCAGCGTATATATTCCGGTGATTCTACCCGAGCGGCCTAAGCTAGATCCCAAAACAGCTCGAACAGAACATTTCCATCGAGCCAGCCCAGATGGGTCGGCGCCAGACGAGCTCGAACATGGCCCGCGACGACATCTGCCGTAGTGAAGGGTCCCTCATGACCCCAGAGCGTCTCGGGCACCCAAGTGGCAAGACCCAATTCGAGCGCGCGATCGCAGGCAGCTGCCAGCTCGCCCGTTGGGATGACGCAAGCTGCACGAGCCAACAGGTCGGACGCAACACCGCGCGTCATGCGACAAGCGAGCATCAAGTCTTCGGCGACAGCCTCGCGCTGCGACAGATATTCGGCCTCGAACGCCGTCGCGTCATCGTCACGTTGCACCAGACGCACGCGGTACGCATCGCCTCGAGAAGACACGCCGGGGAACAAACCTGTAAGACGGTCGAAATCCTCGTCGTCGAGCATGCCCGCGGCAGAACGACCCAGGCCCAGGTAGCCCTGTCCGGTCCAGTAGGCAATGTTATGGGCGCACTCATGGCCGTCGAGCGCATAGCTTGCCACCTCATACGGACGATAGCCGGCCGCACCCAGGCGCTCACGCGCCGCGTCCATGCACGAAGCCTGAAAATCCTCGTCGGGCTCGAGCGACTCGTCACGGCACGCCATGCGATAGAGTGGCGTGCCCTCCTCGAGCGTGAGCGGGTAGACCGACACATGATGAGGCGCCGCCGCCAACACGCCATCGAGCGTGCTCCGCCAGCTTGCGGCCGTCTGCCCGGGAAGGCCGCACATCAGGTCGCACGACACATCGAGGCCAGCGTCCTTCACCGTCGCGATAGCCGCAAGTGCCCGATTAGCATCGTGAATGCGGCCAATAGCAGCCAGCTCGGTATTGTCGAGGGTTTGCACGCCCAGAGAGATGCGCGTGACACCCGCCTCAGCAAGCGCGGTGGCGAGCTCGGCGGTCAGCGACTCAGGATTGGCTTCGCAAGTAAATTCAACGGGCTTGCACCACATGGAGATACGACGGGCAAGTTTCACCAGGCGCTCCCCAGCCAGTGACGGCGTGCCGCCGCCAATATAGACCGTGCGGACCTGCGCAAGCGCCCCGGCGTCGCCAAAGGAATCGAGGCGCGCATACAGCTGCTCAAAATAGGAATCGAGCGCAGCATCCAAATCACACAGAGCAAAGCTACGCGAGTCAAAGTCGCAATAGCGGCATTTTTGAGCGCAAAACGGCACGTGCACGTACAGCGCGGTAACGGCCACCCTTAAGCCTCCAGCGGATGAGCGGGCACCGACTCACCGGCGGCAAGCGCTGCCTCGCAGGCCACCACATCGCGCTCGATATCATCGACCAGCGACATGAACTCCTCGTACGTAGAGCAACGCACCACCTGAGCGCGCCAGGCGGCGGCATGAGGCATGCCCTTTAAGTACCAACTTGCGTACGTGCGGGCACGCGACATGAGCGGCAGAAGCTCGTGCGTCAACGTCAGGTGCTCGCGCAGAGCCTCCAGGCGCTCGACCGAGGAGCGAGAAGGAACCGGCGTGCCATCGAGTGCAAGGGCTCGGGCATCGCCGAACACCCACGGATTGCCGTAGATGCCGCGCGCGATAAACACCGCGCTGGCACCCGAGCCGTGCAGATGCTCAGCAGCGTCCTCGGCCGAGAACACATCGCCCGAACCAATCACGGGAATCTCGACAGCGTCGGCAACCTCATCGACGACCGACCAATCAGCCTGGCCTGTGTAGAGCTGCGTGGCGCAACGACCATGCACGGCGACTGCGGCAGCCCCTGCGCCCTCAAGCATCTGGGCAAACGTCGCGGCATTACGGTCCTCGGCATAAAAGCCCTTGCGGATCTTGACGGTCACGGGCACATGCGCCGCGCCCACCGTGGCCTCGACAATCTTCTCCGCCAGGTCGGGCGTGCGCATGAGCGCCGAACCCTCGCCCTTGGTAACGACCTTGCGGGCGGGGCATGCCATATTGATGTCGATGAGCGACAGGCGATCGCCAACGCGCTCCTCGACGGCGGCGACGGCGCTCGCAAACTGATCGGGCTTGGAGCCAAAGAGCTGCACGCAAATCTGCTGTTCCTCGTCGGCCGGCAACACCAGGCGCCACGTTTTGTTGCTGGCATAGGCAAGGCCTGCCACGCTCACCATCTCGCTGTAGGCAAGGTTGGCACCGCGGCGGCGGCACATGATGCGATAGGCTGGGTCGGTAACGCCCGCCATGGGAGCCATAAGGAACGGCTGCTCGGCATAGGCACCCAGCAGCCGCTTGCTGTATTCAGAAAGCGCCATGAACCTACTCGTCCACCTTGAGGATCGCCATAAACGCCTCCTGCGGGACCTCGACCGAGCCGATGGCCTTCATGCGCTTCTTGCCCTCTTTCTGCTTCTCGAGCAGCTTGCGCTTACGCGAGATATCGCCGCCGTAGCACTTGGCAAGAACGTCCTTGCGACGCGCCTTGACGGTGGAACGGGCGATGATCTTGTTGCCGATAGCACCCTGGATGGGCACCTCGAACAGCTGACGCGGGATGATCTCCTTAAGCTTGTCGCACAGGCCACGGGCCAGGCCATATGCCTTGTCCTTATGGACGATAAACGACAGCGCGTCCACCTCGTCGCCCGAAAGCAGGATGTCGAGCTTGACGAGCTCGGAGGGGCGATATTCGTTGAACTCGTAGTCGAGCGAGGCGTAACCCTTGGTGCGGCTCTTGAGCTGATCAAAGAAGTCCAAGATGAGCTCGGCGAGCGGCATATCAAAGCGCATCTCGACCGATTTGCTCGTCAGGTGGATCATATCGGTCGTGACGCCACGGTGCTCGATAGCGAGCTGCATGACGGCACCCGTATACTCGGGCGGGCAGATGATCTTTGCCTTGAGGTAGGGCTCTTCGGTACGCTCGATGCGAGTGGCCTCGGGAAGGTCCTGCGGGCTGCGGACATCGATCATTTCGCCGTCGGTCTTGTAGACGTGATAGTCGACCGAGGGACTCGTGGCAATGAGGTCCAGGTTGAACTCACGCTCGAGACGCTCCTTAACGACCTCCATGTGCAGCAGGCCCAGGAAGCCCACACGGAAGCCAAAGCCGAGCGCCACCGAGGTCTCGGGCTCCCACACCAACGACGGATCGTTGACGTGCAGCTTATCGAGCGCGTCGCGCAGGTTCTCGTAGTCCTTGTTGTCGATGGGGAACAGGCCCGTGTAGACCATGGGCTTGGCCTCGCGGTAGCCCGGAAGCGGCTCGGGGCAGGGGTTCGAAGCCCACGTAAGGGTATCGCCCACGCGCACAGCCTCGGGGTCCTTCAGACCCGTGACCACATATCCGACCTCGCCGACGGTCAGAGCATCGACCGGCGTCTCGGCAGGGCGCTTGACGCCCACGCCGTCGACCAAGAAGTCGCCCTTTGCCTGCATCATAAGCAGGGTATCGCCCTTTTTGATGGAACCATCGAAGACGCGCACCGTAGCCACCACACCGCGATACTCGTCAAAGTACGAATCCAAAATGAGCGCTTTGAGCGGAGCGTTTGCATCGCCCTTAGGCGGCGAAATCAAAAAGACGATGGACTCCAGCAGATCGTGAATGCCCTCGCCGGTCTTGCCCGAGACGCACACGGCATCATCGGCGGGAATCGCCAGGTCGTCCTCGATCTCGGTCTTAACCTCGTCGGGATGGGCCGAGGGCAGGTCGATCTTGTTGATGGCGGGCACAATGTCCAGATTGGCGTTCATGGCGAGCGTCGCGTTGGAGACGGTCTGCGCCTCGACACCCTGAGTGGCGTCGACGACGAGCACCGCGCCCTCACAAGCGGCCAGCGAACGCGAGACCTCGTAGGTAAAGTCCACGTGGCCCGGCGTATCGATGAGGTTAAACTGATACGTCTCGCCGTCGTCGGCGTCATAGGACACGCGAACGGCATTGGACTTAATCGTGATGCCGCGCTCGCGCTCGATATCCATAGTGTCGAGCAGCTGCGACTCCATGTCGCGCTCGTCAACGGTATGGGTGAGCTGGAGGATACGGTCACTGATCGTGGACTTGCCATGGTCGATGTGCGCAACAATTGAGAAGTTGCGGATGTGGGAAATGTCAATTGAAGTATTCATGCGGACTATCTTACCCGAGCGATACAAAAAATGGAGCCTGTTCCATAAAACAGGCTCCATTTATGCGCGTAATCTGTGTGGTGTGAAATTTACAACTTAGGCGTTGATGCTGTTCACGAGCTTGGCAAGACCGGACTTGCGGTTGGAAGCCTGGTTCTTGTGGATAACATGCTTGGCGGCAGCCATGTCGAGACGCTTGGTGACGGTCTTGAGGGCAGCTTGGGCCTTCTCGGCGTCGCCCTCGGCGACGGCGGACTGGACGTGCTTGGTCAGCGTCTTGAGCTCGGACTTGACAGCCTTGTTACGCATGCGAGCTGCCTCATTGGTGCGGATACGCTTCTTCTGAGACTTGATGTTTGCCACTTCTGGAGTTCCTTTCGAGTTCCTTGCAAAAAATGTATGACACCTCTGAGACACGGTGAGGTCATGCAAGCGCCTACTATAGCACGCTCCCCCTCAAAGGGATAGAACGAATTTGTCAAATAGGCAGGTATCATCACGATTTTCTCAAGATGTTCGTAATCCAGAGCAAAAGCGCGGTCTGAGAATCGGCCGAACCCTTCAGTGCGAGCTCCACATCGACCGCGCCCTCGAGCGCGGCAACGAGCTCTGCCATCGAAAAGCGACGTGCCCAGGTCAGGTGATTCTTGACCTGCCAGGACTGGAGCTTGAGCGTTGCGGCCAGCTCACGACCCTGTCCGCGCGCATCGAGCGCCTTGGCAACGATAAGCTCGCGGATGCGGCCGCACAGCAATGTGTAAGTCCACACGTAGCTCTTGGAGGGCAAAAGCTTAAAGAGCTCGAGCGATCGCCGCATATCGCGAGCCGAGACGGCGTTGAGGAAGTCCCAGGGTTGAACCTCGGCCGTACGTACAATCCAGCGCTCAACGTCGGCAAGCTCAATCTGGGGCGCCTCGACCATCTGGGCAAGCTTAGCCAAGTCGTTATCGAGCATGCGAGTGTTTTCACCCGAACGCGAGACGAGTTCCTCGGCGGCCGCCGTCGAGATCGACTTGCCGTGCTGCGTCGCCATCTGCTGCACACGGCGCGGTAGCTCCCAGCGCTTGGTGCCGGAGCAATCGATCACGGCCTTCTTGTCGATCTTGGCGATCGCCTTATACAGGCGCGTGTTCTTGGCAAGCGAGTCGGCGATGATGAGGCAGACCGTTGTGGGGCTGGGACTCGCCAGATACTCAACGAGCGGCTCCGAGACCGCCTTGGCGAGCTTTGAGCAGCCATCAAGGATTACTAAGCGAAACTCGCTGCCCATGGGAAAGGTGTTAAGCGATCCGATAATAGACTCGATATCGGGGTCCTTGGTCATATCGCGCTCGTCGAGGTTGAACTCGACCATACCCGACTTTTCCAGACGCGCTTTCATACGCGAGACGGCGTGATCGCGCTTGACTCCGTCGGTACCGACGATCAGATATGCCGGCAGCAGACCGGTTTCGGACATTGCACTCCCCTCCCGCAGGCCTTCGCATTCGTTCCGTGCCATTCTAGCCCAGGGGCCCACCACACGCCAACGACGTCGTCACGGTCTCTGGCATCGCATCGCAAAGCCATTCACAGTCGGCGTGACGGTAATGTCGCCGTGTTCGATGGTGCACGTGAACACGCCGCCCGCTTCCTTAACGGCATCGATGCAGGCATCGGACGGATGGCCGTATCGATTCCCCTCGCCCGCGCTCGCGAGGGAAAGCTCGGGCTTCAGGACGCCCAGCAACTCGCCATCGACTGAAACCTTGGAGCCGTGATGCCCAAGTTTAAGGACATCGATATCCCCCACCTCCTGCACGAATTCCCGTTCTTGGTCGAGCTCGGCATCACCGGTGAGGAGCATACGAAGGCCCTTGCCTTCCTGAACATAAGAGAGCAGCAGGACGAGCGAATCCTCATTTCCCTCGCCATCCACGGACTCGAATGGCCACATCACGCGGGCGCAAAATGAGCCGATATCGACCGTATCCCCACGGCGCACCTGCCGATACTCCACGCCAGGTCGGTTCAATACCTCGGCAGGAGCATCCTCCAGCGCATCCGCCGCCACGGCAATCGTTCCGACCGAAAACTGTTCGAGCACGGCAGGCAGACCACCCCAGTGGTCCTCATCCCAATGCGTCACAAAGACGGCATCGATATGGTGCACGTTATTGCGAACCAACGCCGCCACCACACGCTCGTCGAGCCCACAGTCGACGAGCGCTACTGTGCCGCCCTGGCGGATAAGAATCGCATCGGCCTGGCCCACATCGAGCACCGTCACCGAAGGCGGAGCAAATCGATCCCAATAGACGTACGGAATCGCAGCCAAGAGCACCAGGCATGCAAGCCCCACCGCCATAGGACGTACACGGGGACGCGGCCACCAGACCAGCAGAACCGCCAGCAAACACGGCACTAGGTAAATCCACATGCTATCGGGCGGCACGCCCACGGATGCACCCGGCATGGCGGCAAACAGCTGCTCGAAGAACAGCGCGCAACGGGCGGCAATCATGGGCACAACGAGCGCCCAAGTCCGCAACGGTCCCACGAGCGAAAAGGGAGCCAGCACGATCGACACAGCGAGCAATACGCTCACAACCGGACCGATGACCGCATTTGCCAACGGAGCAATGAGCGAGAATGTACCGAAGGCAGGAATGGTAATGGGAAGTGTCGCCAGTTGCGAGCACAGCGTGACGGAAAGCATGCTGGCAACGCCCGATGGCACACCCAGCTCACTCAAAGCGTAGGTCGCATAGGGGCAAAAGCACAGAATAGCAAAGACGCTGGCACATGAAAGCTGAAAGCCCATCTCGAACAGCACCGTCGGCCGCAGTAGCACAAAGATGGACATGGTTACGAAGAGTGCCGAAAGGCCGTGCCGGCGACGCCCCGCGCCGTTTACGACAAGCGTCGCGAACACCATGCAGCACGCGCGCACGGCCGAGGGAGACGCGCCCGTAAAGGCAGCATAGCCCACAAGCGTTATCGCCAATATCGCCCACTGAAGGCAACGTGAGCACCGAGTCTTTTGCAATACACCCTCGATTACAAACCCCACGATAGCCAAATGGCTGCCCGATACGGCGATAAGATGCGCCGTTCCCGTCACCGAAAACCAGTCGCCCGCCGGCTGGGCGCGCAGCTCGGCCGAACGACCGCAGACGACACCGGCTATGAGCGCACGCGCCGGATCGGTCGCAGGCGCGATGGACGCAAGCAGCCCATTTCGCAGCCGAAGCAGCGGCCCCGGAGAACCCTCATCGACCGACACAATCCGAACGGCTTTAACCTTGCGCACCTCGCCTCGGAGCACGCGCGATCGTCCATACGCATCGTTCTCAAAACGTGAAACGCGACCGATAACACGCACGTGCGCCCCGACCTTGAGCTCACGATCACACGATAGGCGAACCGTTGCCAAGTTCTTACCGTCCGCGCATGCCTCGCAGGTATAGGAATACACGTCGTCGTTTATGGATGGGTCGCCCTGCACGACAAACTCGAGGCTGCTTGCCGCTCGACCATCGAGCGCCTTCGAGGAGTTGAGCGCACCCACAGCCCACCACGCCGAGACGACCGCTCCCGCCACGAGACCGACGGAAGCGGCATACAGCCACCGCTTCCAAGGAGCAAGCCGCGCACAAGATTGAGCCAGCACAACGAATACCGCTGCCGCAAAGGGAATGGCCCATAGTGGCCCGACCGCCGGCGCCCGCTCCCTCAGCAGCGCATCAGCGGCTATGTTGAGCACCAAGACGCAGCTCATGCACATGCCGGCACACAGGGCCATCGTCCACGGAATCAGGGGCCGCGGAGGCATCACGTGCTCGCGCTCGGTCGCACTCATACGCAGATGCAATCTTTGATTTTGGCAAGCTTCTTCTCGCCGATTCCCGACACACGCATCAGATCGTCAACCGAGGCAAAAGCACCGTTCTTTGTCCGCTCATCGATAATCGACTGTGCCATTGAGGGACCGATGCCCGAGAGCGTCTGTAGCTCTGCCGCGCTTGCCGTATTGATGTTTACTAGACCTGTTGCGCCACTAACGCCCGACGATGCGGAAGCCCCACCATCAACACCGGCTTCCGCAATGGACGCCTGCTGCTCCCCTACCGTTGGAACGTGAATCTTCTGTCCATCGACGACCTTAGATGCCCGATTGAGCCCCGTAACGTCTGCCTCGGGCGCCAGCCCGCCGGCGGCATCAATCGCCTGAGCCACTCGCGCGCCGTCCTTGAGACGATATACACCGGGCGACACAACGGCGCCATCAACATCGACATAAACCTCTGCCGCGGCAGACGCCTTAGACGAAGAGCCTTCGGATGTCTTTCCGCTCGAGGCATCGCCGGATCCCGGATCCACCAACGAACCCGAACCATCAGTGCGCTCAAACGACACACCGTCGACACCGCCGCCAAGATTCGCCATCGCCAGTCCACTCGCCATCGCAATGACGACCAGTATCGCCATCACCACTACCTTATGACCGAGCAGCTTGCCCGCCCAGAGGTCCATCTTTTTGACCCGTTCGTGTTGTTCGCGCTGCGCCATAGCATAACCTCCCAACAACATCGTGTCAGGAAAAGAGCCGTCCGACTGCCAAGCCCCAAAACCGGTTTTCGCGGTCAAACCAAAAGCTGACCAAAACCTTGCGAAATAATGTCCATTTATTCAGGCACACGTCGACAAATGAACCGTTTATCGCCTAATGCCCAGATAGCAAAAGACCGACGATGCAGGCGCATCGTCGGTCTATGCACAAATTTACTCGTGATCTTGGTAAATCTCACGCGGAGCAAGCTCCGAATGTTTGCGTTTTAAGGTCTTAGGGGCCTTATACGTGTTGCTCTCGAAGTCGATGTACTCGGTCTGCTTGAGCAGGCGCTCGATCATCTCCTCATGATCGAACAACTCCCAGGCCTCATGCACGGCATCGAGTTTAGCGTGCGTCTCGGGACGGCGCGGCATAAACAGCGTGCAGCAGTCGGGAGCGGCCTCAGTCGAGATATCGAACGTACCGATCTCCTCGGCGCGCGCGATGATCTCCTGCTTGTCCGAACCGATGAGAGGACGGAACACGGGGATCTTCACGGCCTCGTTGACGGCCATGATGTTCTCAAGCGTTTGGGAGGCAACCTGTCCAAGCGATTCGCCCGTAACGATGGCCTTGGCACCCTCGATGTGTGCAATGCGCTCGGCAACCGAATACATAATGCGGCGGTACATGATCACGCGCAGGTTGCTGGGACAGGTGGCCGAAATCTCACGCTGGCAGTCGCCAAACGGCACCACGTACAGGCGGCCGATCTGGACACCCGGCTCAAGCGCACGGATGATGTCCTGCACCAAATACTCGCTCGTATCGGGCGTCTGCGGACGACCGGAGAAATGTACCGGCACGCACACCGCACCGCGACGCGCGAGCATCCAGGTCGCCACCGGAGAATCGATACCCGACGACAGCAGCGTCACGACCTTGCCGGCAGAACCCACCGGCAGACCGCCCACGCCGCGCTCGGAGCGCGCGTACACGTAGACGCTACCCTGGACCACCAGTACGTGCACCATCGCATCGGGGTCGTGCATTTGGACCTTTTTATCGGGGAAGGCCTCACACAACACCTCGCCCACCTGACGATTGATGTCAATCGAGGTGAGCTCATAGTCGGTATTGGAGCGCTTGGCGTGCACCTTAAACGAATCGAAGGAACCAAACTCGCGCAGCGCCTTCACGGCGGCGGCACAGTACTCCTGAGGGTCGCGATTGGTGTGATACGCCAAAGACACGCGAGCAACGCCGGGAACGGTGCGAATGACACGCGCCGCCTCGTCGGCCTGATGCTCGTTAAAGGTCACGAGGATATAACCGGAAATTCGAGACACGGCATTCACGGAAAAGGCGGCCAAGGCCGCCTTGATGTTATCCATGAGGATATGCTCAAAATGTGCGCGGTTCTTACCCTTCAGTCCAACCTCGTGATAGTGGACCAGGCAGACGCGAGCCGCCATTTAGGCTTCAGCAACCTTGTGGCCGAGCGCCTTCTCGTAACGGGCCTCGTCGTAAGAGATGTCGCCGTCGACAATCTCGTCCATAGCCATCGAGATGGTATCGGCACCGGAAAGCCCGATGGTGATGTCATCGACATCCTGGACGGCAAGCACGCGGTTGTGCTGGCCACGCAGCATGCTATTGATGTCGCAGGCGCGCTTGGAGGCAAGCGAAGCGAGCAGGAAGCGGTTGTGATCGGTCTTCTCCAGAAGATCGTCAATGCAAGGCTTTACAACGGACACGGACCTCAGATCCTTTCATGCATATCGAGAACGCGAACGAGCTCATCGGTCGCGCGGTCGAGATCGTCATTAACCACGACGTCGTCGTAGCGGTCGGCAAGGGCAAGCTCATCGGCGGCGTTTGCCATACGCAGCTCAATCGTCTCGGGCGTCTCGGTACCGCGACCGACTAGACGCTCGCGGAGCACCTCAAGCGAAGGCGGCTTGATAAAGATCAGCACGGCCTCGGGGAAACGCTCCTTCACCTGCAGGGCGCCCTGGACATCGATCTCCAAAATCAGAGATGCGCCAGAGGCGAGCTTGGATGTGACCTCGCTCACCAACGTGCCGTAGCAGTTACCGTGGACCTCGGCCCACTCAACAAACTCACCGTTTGCCACGCGGCGGTCGAACTCCTCGCGCGTCAGAAAAAAGTAGTTGACGCCGTCGACCTCACCTTTGCGTGGTGCTCGCGTGGTAGCCGAAACCGTCAGGCCCAGGTTCGAGCGGCGCTCGCGCACACGAGTGACGAGCGTACCCTTGCCTGCGCCTGACGGTCCAGAAATCACAAAGAGCTTGGAATCCTGAGCGCTCACTTATTTGGTCAGCTGCTCGAGGAGCTGCTCGCGCTGACGGACGCCGAGGCCCTGGACGCGACGGGTAGCGGAGATACCGAGCTCCTCCATGATCTTGGCGGCCTTGGCCTTGCCATAACCAGGAAGAGACTCGATGAGGGTGGAAACCTTCATGCGGGAAGCGATGGGGTCATCGGAGTTGAGCACGGACTCGAGGGACTTCTCGCCCTTCTTGATCTGCTCGCGAAGCTCAGCGCGGGCGTGACGTGCGGCAGCAGCCTTCTCAAGAGCCTGCTTGCGCTGCTCATCGGTAAGCTGAGGGAGTGCCATTCGTACCTCCAAGTAGTTGGGTTATATCTGATTCAATAATTGGCATTTTAGCACGTAGAACGTACAAAATGCCCAATCGCGGCTCCATAGGTTAGACGATACCCGCAAAAAGTGCAATATACTGCGCCCAAAGTTAAGCCCCTGACCTGCGATTCCACACAAAGGATGGGAAAGTTTACGCAGGCACAGGGGCTATTTTGTGCTAATGAGACCCAAAAGTGGTGACTTAGGGGAATCTTTTACGCGACGTTTTCGACCAGCTCGGCGACGATGGCGTCAAAGGCGGCAACCGGATCGTCGGCGCCGGTGATGGGACGGCCCACCACAATATGACTTGCGCCGCGCTCGATAGCCTGGGAAGGCGTCGCCACGCGGGACTGGTCACCAAGGGCGGCACCCACCGGACGCACGCCCGGAGTCACGATCAGGGCATCGGGACCCAGCAGCTCACGCATGTCGTGAGCCTCCATCGGCGAGCACACGATGCCATCGATGCCGTTGGCCTGAGCGAGCTTTGCCAGGCGGGCGGCCTCCTCGGACACGGGCGACTCGACGCCGATCTCGCTCAAGGCATCCTGATTCATGCTCGTGAGAACGGTGATGGCGACGAGCTTGGCGCGGTCCTCGCGCGCCTCCTCGGCACCCTCGCGGCAGGCAGCGAGCATGGCGCCCGAACCCAAGCCGTGGACCGAAAGCAGATCGGCACCGGCAAGTGAGGCCGAGCGGGCGGCACCGCGAACCTGATGCGGAATATCATGGAACTTGAGGTCAAGGAAGACCTTAAAGCCCAAATCCTTGAACGTCTTGACGATCTCAGGACCCTCGGCGTAATAGAGCGTCATGCCAACCTTGAGCCAGGCGGCATGGCCCGAAAGCTCGTGGGCAAGCTCGAGCGAACGCTCACGGTCGCAGTCGAGAGCGACGATAACACGGTCGCGGGCATCGGTCTCTAGCATTCGAAAGCACCTACCAGTTCATTGATGTCCTTCACGCCCTGGGACTCCGCCCAGGCCTCGAGCTCGTGCGCGATCTTAAGCGAAGCGCACGGATCGACGAAGTTGGCCATACCGACCGACACGCAGGTGGCGCCGGCCAGGATAAACTCGGCCGCATCCTCGCCGGTCATGACACCGCCGACACCGTTGATGGGGATATCGACGGCCTGGGCAACCTCCCAGACCATGCGCACGGCGATGTGGTGGCACAGCGGGCCCGAAAGGCCGCCCTTGGGCTTGGCCACGCGGGACTTGCGGGTATGGACGTCGATGGCCATGCCCTGGATGGAGTTGATGACCGAAAGGCCGTCAGCGCCGGCAGCCTCGAGGGCCTTAGCGATCTCGGCGACGTTGACCGGCGCCATCTTCACGAACAGCGGCTTATCGGTCACCTTGCGGCAGGCAGCCATAACGGAAGAGGCACCCTCGGGCGTGGAGCCCATGGCGGCACCGCCGGCGGCGATATTAGGACAGCTCACGTTGATCTCGTAGCCGGCAGCCCAGGGGCAAAGCTCGACATACATCTCGAGCGCGCGCACAAACTCGTCAACGGAGTGGCCGGCAACCTGACAGATGACCTGGCAGCCGTCCTTGGACAGCTGTTCGAGCCACGGACCGGACTCGCGGGCAAAGGCGGCCACGCCGGGGTTCTGAAGGCCCACGGAGTTGATCATGCCGCCGGGAATCTCGGCCATGCGGGGCGCGGGATTGCCGGGCCAGGGCTCGGCAGCGCAACCCTTGGTGGTGATGGCGCCCAGCTGGGAAACATCAAAGAAGTTCTGGAACTGCCAACCGTAGCCAAAGGTACCGGCTGCGGTGTTGATGGGGTTCTGCATCTTGACGCCGCCGAAATCGACGGCCATGTTCACGGTACCCACTAGAAGACCACCACCTTGGAAGCATCGAACACGGGGCCGCACATGCAAGCACCCTTCATACCGTCAACCGTCTCGACATTGCAGGTGTTGCAGGCGCCAAAGCCACAGCTCATCATGCGCTCAAGCGACACCTCGCAGTACGCACCGGCCTCGGCGGCAGCGGCGGCGACTTTCTTCATCATGACAGCGGGGCCGCAGCTGGCCACATAGTCGTAGCCGCCCTCGCCGAGCAGCTCGGCTGCCGGGTCGGTGCAAAAACCGTGCGTGCCCAGCGTGCCATCATCGGTGCACACGTTAACCGTGGCGCCCAGCGCGCGGAACTCATCGACTCCCACGGCCTTGGAAGCGGTGCCAAAGCCCAGGCAAACGTCGACATCCACGCCCTGCTCGGCAAGCTTGTCGGCAAGGCACAGCACGGGCGGAACGCCGATGCCGCCCGCCACGAGCAGCGCCTTCCTGGTGCCCTCGGGAACAAGCCAGCCGCGGCCGCCAGGGCCCAATAGGTTGGACTTGGAGCCGGGGGCCATCTGCGACAGACGACGGGTGTCGTCGCCCACGACGGCGTACCACAGCTCGACGGTGCCGGCCTGGGCGTCGGCGCGATAGAAGCTCAGGGGCACGCGAAGCAGCGAGGACGCATCGCCGGGCACGGCAATGTTCACAAACTGACCGGGCTTGAGCGCACTTGCAAGCTTGGGGGCCGAGATAACGAGCGAGAAGATGCCGTCGGCGATCTCCTGGTTCGAGACGACCTCGAAGTCGTGCATGCGTGCAGTGGAAGGTGTGGGCATAGACGCTCCAATCCCCCATGCGGTTGCATGGTTCAGGCGAACAGAAAGCGCGGCACCGCAAGGGCACCGCGCACAAAAGCGATAAGGCTATGCTAGCAGATGCAGCCGTCGGCGAGCGTCTGCTTGCCGCCGACAAACACATCGGTGGCACGACCGGTGAGCGTGCGGCCGGCAAAACCGGAGTTCTCGGCGCGCGACTCGTAGCCGTCCTCGCCGACCGTCCAGGTGGCAGACGCGTCGAAGACGGTCAGGTCGGCAACGGAGCCCGCCTTGACCTGAACCTGGTCGAGGCCCAGGATCTCACGCGGCTTGATGGCCATGAGCTCGACCATGCGGCCCATGCTCATCTTGCCCGTGTTGACCAGCTCGGTGAGCACAAGCGACAGCGAGGTCTCGAGGCCGATCATGCCAAAGGGCGCAAGCTCGAACTCGCGGGCCTTCTCCCACGGGGTGTGGGGAGCATGATCGGTGACGATAGCGTCGACGGTACCGTCGATGACACCCTGGCGGATGGCCTCGGCATCCTCCTCGGTACGCAGCGGCGGATTGACCTTGAGCGAGGTATTGTAGGTCTCGTCCAGGTCGTTCTCGGTCAGGAACATGTGGTGCGGGGTGGCCTCGCAGGTAACCTGAACGCCAGCGGCCTTACCGGCACGCACGATCTCCAGGCCATGGGCGGTGGAGATGTGCTGGATGTGCAGCTTGGCACCGGTCAGCTTGGCGATCTCGATGTCGCGGGCGATCTGGAGCTCCTCGCCGGCAGCCGGCCAGCCCTCGAGAGCCAAACGGGTAGAGACCTTGCCCTCGTTGATCTGGCCGTGGCCGACCAGATCCTCGTCCTGGCAGTGGCTCATAAAGACCTTGCCGAACATCTTGCCGTAGTCCATGCAGCGACGGAGCATGCCCGCGCCCTGCACGCCGCGACCATCGTCGGTGAAGGCGACGGCGCCGTGGGCGACCATATCGCCCATCTCGGACATGGCCTCGCCCTTAAGACCGCGGGTCATGGCGCCCGACGGATAGACGCGGCAGTGGCCGACCTCGGCAGCGCGGGACTTGACGAACTCCACGACGGTGCCGTTATCGGTGACGGGATCGGTGTTGGGCATGGCGCACACGCCGGTGAAGCCGCCCTTGGCAGCAGCGCGGGTGCCACTCTCGATGTCCTCTTTGACCTCGTAGCCAGGCTCGCGCAGATGCACGTGCATATCCACCAGGCCGGGGACGAGATACTTGCCGGAAAGGTCGCGGACCTCGGCTCCCTCGGCGGCGAGGTTCTCGCCGACCTCGGCGATCTTGTCACCGTCGATCAGGACGTCGACGACACCGTCAAGCTCGACGGACGGATCGACGACGTGGGCATTCTTAAGAAGCAAGGCCATTATCGGCACCTCCAAGCAGCAGATACAGGATAGCCATACGCACGCAGATACCGGCGTAGACCTGCTCCAGGATGACGGAGCGTTGCGGGTGGTCGGCCATATAGGAGTCGAACTCAACGCCGCGGTTGATGGGGCCCGGGTGGCAGATAATCGCATCGGGCTTCATGAGCTTCTCGCGGTCCTTGGTCAGACCGAAGAGCTTGTGGTACTCACGAATCGTGGGGAACGGTGCGCCCTCGAGGCGCTCCTGCTGCACGCGCAACATGTAGACGACGTCCAGCTCGGACAGGACGGAATCGAGGTCGCTCGTCACGTGGTCGCAGCCCAGGACCTCGGGCGCCGGCGGCAGCAGCGTGCCGGGGGCGACGGCGTAGGTCTCGCAGCCCATGATCTTAAGTGCGGGGATCAGCGAGCCGCACACGCGGGAGTGCGCGATATCGCCGACGACGGCGACCTTCAGACCGTGGAAGTCACCCTTGTGCTCCCAGATGGTGTACAGGTCGAGCAGGGCCTGCGTGGGGTGGTTGTGCTTGCCGTCGCCGGCGCAGATGACGCTCGCGGGCGAGTTCTGCGTGACGATGTAGGGAGCACCGGCGTGCTTATCGCGAACGACGATGCAATCAATCTTGTAGGCGTTGAGGGTCTCGACGGTGTCGACGAGGCTCTCGCCCTTGACCGTGGAGGTCGAGGAGCCGCCAAAGTTGAGGCTGTCGGCCGAAAGGCGCTTCTCGGCGAGCTCGAAGGAGCTGCGGGTGCGCGTCGAGGGCTCGTTGAACATGTTGACGATGGTCTTGCCCTTGAGCGTGGGGACCTTCTTGATCGCACGCTCGTTGACCTCAGAGAACGCCTTGGCGGTCTCGAGGATGAGCTTGATGTCCTCTTCGGAGTACTCGGTAATGTCGATCAGGTGCTTATGGTTGAACGCCACGGTACTACTCACCTCCCAGCGGCGCGGAGCCCACGTGGGAACCCGGCGCGACGTCGTTAATCTCGACGGCGGTGTGGCCGTCGACTTCCTTCATATATAGGTGCACGTTCTCCTCATGCGACGAGGGAACGTTCTTGCCGACAAAGTCCGGCGAGATGGGGAGCTCACGGTGACCGCGGTCAACGAGAACTGCCAGCTCGATGCGGCTCGGACGGCCCAGGTCCATGACGGCATCCAGAGCGGCGCGGATAGTACGGCCCGTATACAGGATGTCGTCCACCAGCACGACGCGCTTGCCGTCGACGCTGAAGGGAATGTTGGTAGCGTGGATCGCGGGAGCGAAATTGGTCGCATAGTCATCGCGGTAGAAGCTGATGTCCAGGCTGCCGAGCGGAACGTCGACGCCCTCGATCTCCTTGATCTCCTCGGCGAGCTTCTTTGCCAGAAGGTCGCCGCGCGTGACGATGCCGACCAGAGCGAGGTCTTCACAGCCCTCGTTGCGCTCGAGAATCTCGTGCGCGATGCGGGTCATCGCTCGATTGACGGCGGTCTCGTCCATGATGACCGCCTTGGGGGAAGTCGTGCCCATCGATCTCCTTCCTCACATGTCTTGACTGCTGACACAGTCAAAAAAATAGATGCCCGACCGCTTAAAGCGGACCAGACACCCACAGGAAGGGCTGCTCTTTGGCAGCTATGTAATTCCATGTGGGTATCTCGTACCCCTTTAATGGTCAAGGGATAGTGTAGCCAACCTCGAGCTTAATTGCGAGCATAAATACAGAACAATCCGTAAACGGAGCCCAATGCTCCATAAACCTATATATATTTATGGGACGAGCTTGAAAACGCACGCACGAGCTGGCATAATCCCCTCTGCTGCACGCAAATCGGATCTACGTCCAGGGCCGTGGCGTGAGCACTATCGCCAAAAGAGGAATATCTCTGTGTAGATTACGCACAGGGAGCTGCTTCTGTGCTATAGTTCAGGCTTGTTTGTTAACGCGACATGTTCGTTTGTCGCCCAAGGAGGGTCAGTTATGTCCAAAGTTTGCGAAGTTTGCGGTAAGCACCCCGTTGCCGGTCGCTCCATCAGCCACTCTCACCGCGTCACCAACCGTAAGTTCCGCCCCAACATCCAGCGCGTTTACGTCGTCGTCGATGGTCACCGTCGCAAGATGAACGTTTGCTCCACCTGCCTCAAGTCCGGCAAGGTTGCGCGCTCCTAAATAAGGTCTTACCAACAAGTACCTCGGACTCTCCGGGTCAAAGACCTCGCGTTCATATAGAACTTACCAAAGGCGCCCTCCCCTACGGAGGGCGCCTTTTTGCACTCATTGGGGACAGACTTACATGAGTGTTTGCAGATGTCAAAGGGATCGTAGCCCAGCTGGTATGCCTTGTAGCTTGACCAGCGGTACGCCTCGATTGAGCCAAGCGCACCCTTCACGGGATTGAGATGAATATAGTCGAGCAGCCGCACCGCCTGCACGTCCGACTCAACCGCGACCCGCGAATAGCAATTGTCAAAAAGATGGCCCGTTCTTCCCGTTTTCCGATTGAAATACTCATGTAAGACCGTCCCCAATGAGTGGGGCGATGCAGCAAGCTGATAATTTTAGTTAAAACGTTTCAGTTTATTGAAGCGTTTTAGTGTGCCTTTTACAGGAATCTTACCGTTCGCCGAATAATTTCTTGCTATCATGCAAGGCGTAGGGTAAATCTCCGATCGCAAGGAGACACAAATGGTGAAAAAGTCACCGGAAAACACTACTCCCGCAATTGTGGACAACGTAGAGGCGCTTGAGGCTAAGCTCGCTCAGATGCGAGAGGCCCAGGCGCTTTTTGCTACGTACACGCAGGAGCAGGTCGACAAGATCTTCTATGAGGCCGCCATGGCCGCCAACAAGGCTCGTATCCCGTTGGCGAAGATGGCCATCGAGGAGACCGGCCGCGGCGTTCTTGAGGACAAGGTCATCAAGAACCACTACGCCGCAGAGTACATCTACAACGCTTACAAGAACACCAAGACCTGTGGTGTCCTGGAGCGCGACGAGGCTTACGGCATCACCAAGATCGCCGAGCCCATCGGCATCGTGGGCGCCGTCATCCCGACGACCAACCCCACCTCCACCGCGATCTTCAAGACGCTGATCAGCCTGAAGACCCGCAACGCCATCATCATCTCCCCGCACCCGGCAGCCGCCAAGTGCACCATCGCCGCCGCCAAGCTCGTGCTTGACGCCGCCGTCAAGGCCGGCGCCCCCGAGGGCATCATCGGCTGGGTCGATGTCCCCTCCATCGAGCTGACCAACATGGTCATGCGCGACGTCGACATCATCCTCGCCACCGGTGGCCCGGGCATGGTCAAGGCCGCCTACTCCTCGGGCAAGCCCGCCCTGGGCGTTGGCGCCGGTAACACCCCGGTCGTCATCGACGACACCGCCGACGTGCTGCTCGCCGTCAACTCCATCATCCACTCCAAGACCTTCGACAACGGCATGATCTGCGCTTCCGAGCAGTCCGTGACCGTCATCGACACCATCTATGACCAGGTCAAGGCCGAGTTCCAGAAGCGCGGCTGCTACTTCGTCAAACAGGGTGCCGAGATGGAGGCCCTGCGTGCCGCCATGTTCAAGAACGGCGCTCTCGATCACCGCATCCCCGGCATGGCTGCCGCCAAGATCGCCGAGCTCGCCGGTATCGAGGTTCCCGCCAAGACCAAGATCCTGATCGCCGAGGTCACCTCCACCGACCCCGCCAAGGAGGAGTTCTCCCACGAGAAGCTCTCCCCGGTCCTGGCCATGTACCACGCCAAGGACTTCCAGGAGGCCGTCGACAAGGCCGAGCACCTGGTGCTCGCCGGTGGCCCGGGCCACACCGCCTCTCTGTACGTGCATCCCGCCCAGACCGAGAAGATCAGCCTGTTCGAGCACGTCATGAAGGCCTGCCGTATCGTCATCAACACCCCGTCCTCGCACGGCGGCATCGGTGACCTGTACAACTTTGGCATGAAGCCGTCTCTGACCCTGGGCTGCGGCTCCTGGGGCGGCAACTCCGTCTCCGAGAACGTTGGGGTGAAGCACTTGATCAACGTTAAGACTGTGGCCGAGCGCCGTGAGAACATGCTGTGGTTCCGCGCTCCCGAGAAGGTCTACTTCAAGAAGGGTTCCACGCCCGTCGCCCTCGACGAGCTGGGCAACGTCATGGGCAAGAAGCGCGCCTTCATCGTCACCGACCAGTTCCTCTTCAAGAATGGCAACACCCGCGCCATCGAGGCCAAGCTCGACGAGATGGGCATCGCCCACGACTGCTTCTATGACGTCGAGCCCGATCCGTCGCTGCAGTGCGCACGTCGCGGCGCCAAGCAGATGGCCCTCTTTGAGCCGGACGTCATCATCGCCGTCGGCGGTGGCTCCGCTATGGACGCCGGCAAGATCATGTGGATGATGTACGAGCACCCCGAGTGCAAGTTTGAGGACATGGCCATGGACTTCATGGACATCCGCAAGCGTATCTTCACCTTCCCCGAGATGGGCAAGAAGGCCTACTTCGTCGCCGTCCCGACCTCCTCGGGTACCGGCTCCGAGTGCACGCCGTTCGCCATCATCACCGACAAGGAGACCGGCATCAAGTGGCCGCTCGCCGACTACGCGCTGCTCCCCAACATGGCTATCGTCGACGCCGACAACTGCATGACCGCCCCGCGCGGCCTGACCGCTGCCTCCGGCATCGACGTCATGACCCACGCCATCGAGTCCTACGTCTCCATCATGGCTTCCGACTACACCAAGGGCCTCTCCGAGCGCGCTGCCAAGCTCGTCTTTGAGAACCTGCCCTCCAGCTTCACGAACGGCGCCAAGGACCCGCACGCCCGCGAGGAGATGCACAACGCCTCCTGCATGGCCGGTATGGCCTTCGCCAACGCCTTCCTGGGCCTCAACCACTCCATGGCTCACAAGCTCGGCGCTTTCCATCACCTGCCCCACGGCATCGCTAACGCCGTCATCCTGACCCGCGTCATGCGCTACAACGCCGCCGAGGCTCCCGTCAAGATGGGTACCTTCTCCCAGTATCCTTACCCCAACGCGCTGCACAACTACGCCGAGATGGCCAAGTACTGCGGCATCGAGGGCAAGGACGACAAGGAGGTCTTCGAGAACTTCATCACGAAGCTCGAGGAGCTCAAGGACTTCATCGGTGTCAAGAAGACCATCGCCGACTACGGTGTTGACGAGCAGTACTTCCTCGACACCCTCGACGAGATGACCGAGCAGGCATTCAACGACCAGTGCACCGGCGCTAACCCGCGCTACCCGCTCATGAGCGAGATCAAGGAGCTCTACCTGGACGCCTACTACGGCCGCGAGCCCCAGGACTACGCCGTCTGCTAGTTTTTAGCACGGTTTTTTGCGGCGGGGGTGCACGGGTGTTTCACACACCCCCGCCGTCGCTTCTATCGCATCGTTGAAAGGATGCAACCATGCTGCTACCCGATTCCAAGACCGAGCTCGTCCGCCGTGGCAACAAGGTCGTTTACGACCTGGGCGACAAGATCGTCAAGGTCTTTAACGAGACCAAGCCTGTCTCCGACGTGTTCAACGAGGCTTTGAATCTTGCCCGCATCAATGAGTGCGGCATCCGCAGCCCCAAGGCTCTCGAGGTTTCCCAGCTCGAGAACGCCAACGGCTGGGCGCTCGTGACCGAGAAGGTTCCGGGCACCACCCTTGCCGAGAAGATGACTGCCGAGCCCCAGCGCTTTGGTGAGTACCTCGAGATGTTCGTCGACCTCCAGATCGAGATCCACGGCTACACCTCCCCGCTGCTCAACCGTCAGCGCGACAAGTTCGCCCGCATGATCGACAGCCTTGATCAGCTCAATGCCACCACGCGCTACAACCTTCAGGAGCGTCTGGACGGCATGACCAAGGAGTTCAAGGTCTGCCACGGCGACTTCAACCCCTCCAACGTCATCGTCGGCGACGACGGCCAGCTCTATGTGTGCGACTGGGCACACGCCACCCAGGGCTCCCCTGCTGCCGACGTTGCCACCACCTACCTGCTCTTCGCCCTCAACAGCAAGGACCAGGCCGAGGCCTACCTGGAGCTCTACTGCGACCGTGCCGACATGCCCATGCAGGTCGTGCGTCAGTGGACGAGCATCGTCGCCGCTTCCGAGCTCGCTCGTAAGCGCAACGTGAACGATGAGTTCCTGAAGAACTGGATCGACGTCGTCGATTATCAGTAATATCTGAGCGATTTATTTCGCATCGGAGGCACAAGAAAACCCCGCAGCTCATATGGGCTGTGGGGTTTTCTTTACCCATCGAGTTTATTCCAACAAAATAGACTGCTCCGCATCTCATCCTAAGAGAGATACGGAGCAGCCCCGCAATTACATCTAATAGCAGAAACGTCGATTAACGGCGGGCCGCCTTAACAAGCTCGGCAATCTTGGCGACGACCTCGTCGATCGCCACGTCCTCACGCTCGCCCGTGGCACGGTCCTTGAACTCAACGGTGCCATTCTTAAGGCCACGCTTGCCAAGCACCACCTGATACGGGAATCCCATAAGGTCGTTATCGGCAAACTTAAAGCCGGGACGCTCGTCACGGTCGTCGACGACGACCTCGATACCCTCGGCGCACAAGCCCTCGACGATTTGGTCGCAGACGGTTGCGCACTCCTCCTTCTTGGGATCGAGCGGAATCACCGCGACCTCGTACGGGGCAACGGAGACCGGCCAGACGATGCCGTGTTCGTCGTTGTGCTGCTCCACGACGGCAGCAAGCGAGCGGGACACACCAACGCCGTAGCAACCCATGATGAGCGGCTTCTCCTTGCCGTCCTCGTCCATAAAGGTGGCACCCATGGCCTCGGAGTACTTGGTGCCCAGCTGGAACACCTGAGAGACCTCGATGCCGCGGGCAGCAGAGAGCGGCTTGCCGCAGTGCGGGCAGGGATCGCCGGCAACGACGGTGACCAGATCTGCCCACTCATCGACGGTAAAGTCGCGCTCGGGGCAGGCACCGGTAAAGTGATAATCGACCTCGTTGGCACCGCAGGCCCACTGCTTGGACTCGCGCAGGCTCTCGTCGCACACCAGACGGATGCCCTCGGGCAAGTTAACCGGTCCGATAAAGCCCTTGTGCAGACCGTAGGTCTGGAGCTCCTCGTCGGTCATCATGCGATAGCCCTTGCCAAAGACATGCTCGGCCTTGCAGTCGTTGAGCTCATGATCGCCCGGGACGATGGCCACGACGGGCTTGCCCTCGGCATCGATGAGCGCCAGGGACTTGCGCGTGCCGTTCTCGGGGAACCCAAAGAACTTAGCAACAGCCTCAATGGTGCCCATGCCCGGAGTCTCGACCTTGGTGAGCGTACCGTCACCGGGACCCTCGGTCACGACGACCTTGGTGCTTGCAGCCTCATCATCGGCGGCAAAACCGCAGTCATCGCAATAGACGAGAGAAGCCTCGCCGGCGTCGGCCAAAGCCATGTACTCGACGGAGGTATCGCCACCGATCTCGCCGGAATCGGCGACAACGGGCAGGGCCTTGATATAGCAGCGCTCGCAGATATTGGCGTAAGCCTGCTTCATCTTGTCGTACTCCTCCTGCAGGCTCTCCTGCGTGGCGGAGAAGCTGTAGGCGTCCTTCATGATGAACTCGCGACCGCGCATCAGGCCAAAGCGGGGACGGAACTCGTCGCGGAACTTGTCCTGGATGTGATAGAGATTCACCGGCAGCTGCTTGTAGGAACGCAGCTCATTGCGCACCAGAGCAGTCACGGTCTCCTCATGCGTGGGGCCGAGTACGAACTCGCGGCCATGACGGTCATCGAAGCGCACGAGCTCCTTGCCATAGGCGTCGATACGGCCGGACTCACGCCACAGCTCGGCATCGACCATGATGGGCATCATGAGCTCCTGGGCGCCGGCGGCGTCCATCTCGTCGCGCACGATGTTCTCGATCTTACGGATCGAGCGCCAGGCGAGCGGCAGGTAGGAGTAGAGACCTGCGGCCTCCTTGCGGATCATGCCGGCACGGAGCAGCAGACGATGGCTCGCAAGCTCGGCGTCAGCCGGATCCTCTTTGAGCGTCGGAGCATACAGCGTAGACATATACATTGCTCGGGTCATTTATTTCTCCTCAATAAGCTTGTCGACCTCGGCCATAAGCGCGTCGACAATTTGGTCCTCAGCTACTTTACCAATGATCTGGCCGTGCGAAAAGAGCAGGGCCTGACCTCGTCCACAGGCAACGCCCAAGTCGGCGTCAGAGGCCTCGCCCGGGCCATTAACCGCGCATCCCATCACGGCAATCGAAAGCGGCGCAGAGTAGTTCTTGAGCCGCTCGGTGACCTCCTCGGCGATTGGGATGAGGTTGACCTGGCAGCGGGCACACGTGGGGCACGAGACGATCTCGGGGCCACGGCGGCGAAGGCCCAGCGACTGCAGGATGCCCCAGGCGACCGGCGGCTCCTCGACCGGGTCGGCCGTGAGCGAGACGCGCATGGTGTCGCCAATGCCCTCGGAGAGCAGAATACCCAGTCCCACAGAGCTCTTAATGGTGCCCTGGAGCTTGGTACCGGCCTCCGTCACGCCCAAATGAAGCGGAACATGGGGGATTTCGCGCGACAGGGCACGATAGGTATCAAGCGTCGTAGACACGCTATGTGCCTTGGCGGAAAGCACGATGTTGGTAAAGCCGCGATCCTCAAAATGTTTGACGAAACGCTCGCTCGACATCACGAGTTTCTCGGGCTGCGTAAGCCCATCGCGCTCGGCGATATCCTGCTCAAGCGAGCCGGCGTTCACGCCAATGCGAATCGCGCACCCAGCGGCGCCCGCAGCATCGATCACGGCATCGACCTTGGCCCAATCGCCGATGTTGCCGGGATTGATACGCAGCTTGGCGGCACCGGCCTCAACGGCGCCAATGGCGAGCTTATGGTTAAAGTGGATATCAGCGACAATCGGCACCGGAGACTCGGCACAGATGGTGCGGAAACCCTCAAGCGCGGCCTCGGTGGGCACGCTCACACGCACGATATCGCAGCCAGCCTGCGCCAACGCGCACACTTGCGCAAGCGTTGCCTGGGCATCAGCGGTATCGGTGCAGGTCATGGATTGGACCACCACCGGCGCGCCGCCACCGATCTGCACACCGCCCACATGCACGGGGCGCGTCAACTCGCGAGGCAAAGGATGGGATAAAGACAATCCAAACACTCCCCTACAGAATAAATCGAAGGATGTCGGAACGAAGCATATAGACAAACAGCAGCGCAAAGAGCGCGATGCCCACATAGCTCACAATCGTCTGGACCTTGAGCGGAAGCTCGCGGCCCGCAATCTTTTGAATGATCTCGATGACCAGCTTGCCGCCATCGAGTGGTGGGATGGGCAGCAGGTTCATAAAGCCAAGCGAGAACGAAATGAGCGCGGCAAACGACAGGAACGTTGCGGGGCCGGCAGCAGCAGCCTGTGAGGACATAACGCTAATACCCACGATCGAAGAAGACTGATCGAGAATCTCCATCGTATGCTGCGGCTGGAGTAGGCGCATCACGCCATCCGCTGTCTGCACGACATAGGAGAATGACAGACGCGCCGAGGTGATCGGGTCTAAACGGACCACCTGCGTAGAGGCATACACACCTAGGCGCTCGTCCTCTTTGAGCGCAACCGTGGTCGAATGCTGCTTGCCGTCACGCTCGTACTCGATGGCGATATCGTCCTTACCGGCGGCCTTGCCGATGGCATCGTAGACATCCATCCAAGTAGAACATGAGACACCGTCAACCGAAAGGATCGCATCACCGGCCTCGATACCCGCCTTGGCGGCAATAGACCCCTCGTCAACCTGACCGATCACGTTGGTATCCATCGGCACGGTGACACCCGCAATGGAATAGATGCTCATAAGGAGCAAAAAACCCGTCAAGATATTGACGATAATGCCTGCGAGCAGCATAAAGGCGCGCTTGAGAAAGCCTTGGCCAAGATAGGTGTGCGAGCGTTCTTGCGCAAGGAACTCGGCCTCGCCGCACGGCAGCTCCCACACATCGCCCTCGGCAGTCGCATGTTCGCGATCGAAACGGCGACCATCAAAGGTGGTATAGCCTGCCGTGTCTCGTGGCAACGTCTGATATTTGGTGGGATAGTAGCTCGACGAGGGCTTCTCCCCTTCCTCATACCAGGGCGCGATGGAGCCCCAGCCCAGCAAAAGGGCGCATGCCTCGAGCACATCCTCCTCGGAAAGCTCGAGCTCGACAGCAAGGTCGGCCACGGTCACGCGACCATGACGATAGATAGCCGCGAGCACGCGATCGGCGCACGAAACATCGGTCGGATCCATACCGCAGATGGCAGCGTAGCCACCCAGCAGCAGCGGGGTCACGCCAAACTTGGTTCCAATGCGACGCGACGTGTAATGGATGTCAAAGCGGCACGGCAGACCCAAAAAGAACTCGGTCACCCGGACGCCGCAGGCACGCGCCGCCAAAAAGTGGCCGCCCTCGTGCAAAAACACGAGGACGGAAAGCATCAGCAGGCCCCAAAAGACCGATGAGAGAACGCTCAGAACAGTATCCATAAAACGAAAAAGCAATCCTTATGGGTTAGGAACGGGTTGCGGCGAGCACCTGCGCAGCCTTTTCACGCGCCCACGCATCGATGTCGCGAAGCTGCTCAAACGAATCGACCGCCTGCATATCGTGGGCGTCCATGCAGGATTCCACAATGCGATCGATATCGGTAAAGCTGCAGCCATCGTGCAGGAAGGCATCGACGGCAACCTCGTTGGCGGCATTGAGCACGCACGGCATGGTGCCACCCGTCTTGCCGGCACGCTCGGCCAGTGCCAGACAGCGGAAGGTATCCATGTCGGCAGCATCAAACGTGAGCTGCCCCAGCTCGCGGAAATCGATACGAGGCGCCGGGGTATCCCAACGCTCGGGATACGAGAACGCGAACTGGATGGGAATACGCATGTCGGATGCACCGAGATGCGCCATCACGGAGCCGTCGGCGAACTCGACCATAGAGTGAATCTTGGACTGACGCTGCACGACCACGTTAATGAAATCGAGGTCGCAGTTAAACAGATGCATGGCCTCAATGCGCTCCAGGCCCTTGTTCATGAGGGTGGCGGAGTCAATGGTGATCTTGGCACCCATGGCCCACGTGGGATGCGCGAGGGCATCGGCACGCGTCACGCGATCGAGCTCGTCGCGCGTGCGGCCAAAGAACGGACCGCCCGAGCAGGTGAGCCAAATGCAGTGGGCCTCGCGCGGGTTCTCCCCCAGATAGCACTGGTAGATGGCGGAATGCTCAGAGTCGACCGGAATAAGCTGGCCCGGTTGTGCCAACGGCATAAGCAAGTCGCCACCGACGACGAGGGACTCCTTGTTGGCAAGGGCAAGGCGCTTATTCGAGGTCAAGGCCGCATGGCTCGCCTCGAGACCGGCGGCGCCCACAATAGCGACGAGTACGCAGTCGACATCGTCGCGACGCGCGAGCTCGCAAACCGCCTGCGCGCCAACGCCGAGCTTCGTTCCCTCGGGCAACTCCTGCAGCACGGCGTCATCGCCATGAGCGGCATCGGCCACGGCAACCGCCGGAACCGAGAACTCACGGGCAGCGGCAACGAGCTCAGAGGTACTGGAGTTAACGGACAGCGCCGTCACCTGCAGGCGATCGGCATGCTGGCGGCACACATCGAGCGCCTGGGTGCCGATAGAGCCTGTACAGCCCAGGATGGCAACGCGGAGACGTCCATCGGAGCCATACGTCGTCTGGAAAGACATTACAGCACGCCTCCGATCATCAGCAACAGCTGCGCGGTGATACAGCCGAAGATAAGCGAATCGCTACGATCGAGCATGCCGCCGTGGCCCGGGATAAGGTTGCCGGAATCCTTGACGCCCACACCGCGCTTGATGCGCGACTCGATAAGGTCGCCAATAACGCCCAGAATGGACACAACCACGCCGCACAGCAGCGCATAGGGCAGGCTGAGCTTGTAGAAGTGCGTCGCCCACAGGATGAGCCAAATCAAAACCGAGCCCAGGATGCCGCCGACAAACCCCTCCCAGCTCTTTTTGGGAGAAATCTTGGGAACCATCTTGTGCTTGCCGATACGGCTGCCCACGATGTAGGCAAACGAATCGGAGACCCAAAGGGACGCGCAAACGCCCACTGAAAGCAGGGCACCGGCAAAACCGGGCACGGCATCGCGCAGCAGCACGATAGCCGACAGCATAAAGCCAGTGTAGATGGGACCCATGAGCGTCACTGCCACATCAGAGATGCGGGTACGCGGCGACCAGACATACCAAATGCCCACAGCGAGCATCAGGGCAAAAAGCAGGGCATTCAGCAACATCGAATCGCCCAACGCCGACAGCGGAAAGAGTACGGCGGCAGCGATACCCATGCGCTCGTTAGCCATCTTGCCATCGAGCCTTGTCATACGGAAAAACTCATAGCAGCACAGGCCGCTCATGACGGAAACAAAGATGGCCGTGGGCACAATACCCAAAACCAAGCACAGGATAAAGACGACGGCATAGACGATGCCGGCGGCGGCACGGGTGATAAAGCCCGCCAGCCAGGAGCCGGTGCCGCCCTTCGTAGCAGGCGTCGCAGGCGCTGCAGGAACAGGCGCCTTGGAAGTGGATGCCTTGGGACGATCGGACACGATTAAGCCTCCTCGGTCTTACTCAGTCCACCAAACCTACGGTCGCGGCCCTGGTAGGCCAAAATGGCGTCGACAAGGCCCCAACGATCAAAGTCGGGCCAATAGGTATCGGTAACGTAGAACTCAGAATAAGCTACCTGCCACAGCAGATAGTTCGAAAGACGCAGCTCGCCAGAGGTGCGAATCACAAGCTCAGGATCGGGAAGACCGGCGGTGTAAAGATGGGAGGCCACCATATCGTCGTCAATTGCGGCGGGGTCGATCTTACCGGCGGCGGCGTCGAGCGCGATCTGGCGGGCGGCGCGAGTGATCTCAGCACGAGCGCCGTAGTTAACGGCCAGTGCCAGCGTCATGCCCGTATGGTCAGCGCACTCGGCAAGACCACGCTCAAAGACGTCGCGGGTCTTCTTGGGCAGCGCAGAAATGTCGCCCAAAAAGACAACACGCACGTTCTCGCGCTTGAGCAGCGGCAGCTCGTCGATAAACGTCTTAGCAAACAGGTGCATCAGAACGTTGACCTCGTGCTGCGGGCGATTCCAGTTTTCGGTGGAAAACGCATAGGCCGAAAGCACGTCGACGCCCAAGCGCACGCAGGCGGTAATGATCTCGCGCAGGGAGACGATACCTGCCTTGTGGCCCTCGGTGCGGGCAAGACCGCGCGACGTGGCCCAACGGCCGTTACCATCCATGATGCACGAGATATGGTGCGGAATATTATTGAGGTCAAGGTCGGAAAAACCGACGCCCGCAGGGGCGTCGGCAAAGTACTCGACCAGTTTATGCTCGTCGTATTGCACCTTAGATCTCCATGACCTCGGCTTCTTTTTCCTTCAGAAGCTCCTCGACCTTGGCAACATACTCGTCGGTATGCTTCTGGACCTTGGCCTGCTCGCGGCGAACATCGTCCTCGGTGAGCTCCTCGTCGCGCTCGAGCTTGTTGTTAAAGTCGCGACGGATGTTGCGGATGGAGACCTTGGCCTGCTCAGCGTACTCGCGGCACTCCTTGACGAGCTCGCGACGACGCTCCTCCGTGGGAGCCGGGAACGGCAGACGCACGACGGTGCCATCGGAGTTGGGGGTAATGCCCAGGTCGGAGGCGCTGATAGCCTTGACGATGGCGTTAATGAGCGCCTTGTCCCACGGCTCGATGAGCAGCATGTGGGCCTCGGGGGTCTTAACGGCGGCAACCTGCGTGACCGGCGTGGGGACACCGTAGTAGTCGACGGTGATGTCAGACAGAATGTTGGCGTTGGCGCGGCCGGTGCGGACCTTGGAGAAGTTGTGCTTGAGGGACTCGAGCGACTTGTCCATGTGGGCGGTGATGTTCTCTGCCATGCTTAATCCTCCTGATAGACGAGCGTGCCGACGGGCTCACCCGCGAGCGCGCGCTTGACGGTGTCCTCGCCATCGATGTTGAGGACCAAAATGGGCATACGGTTGTCCTGGCAAAGAGCCGTAGCCGTGGAATCCATAACCTGCAGGCCGCGGACGAGCACCTCGTGATAGGTGATCTTGTCAAAGCGGACGGCGTCAGCGCACTTGACGGGATCCTTGTCGTAGATACCGTCGACCTTGGTCGCCTTAATCAGAATCTCGGCACCAATCTCGCAAGCACGAAGGGCCGCGGCGGTGTCGGTCGTAAAGTACGGATTGCCCGAACCGGCAGCGAAGATAACGACGTTGCCCTTGGACAGGTGGTTGATGGCGCGACGGCGAATATAGGGCTCGCAAATCTCATTCATCTGGATAGCGCTCATCACGCGGCAGGGAACATCGTTATGCTCGAAGGCATCCTGCAGGGCAAGCGCGTTCATGACGGTCGCAAGCATGCCCATGTAATCGGCCTGGGCGCGCTCCATACCACCGGCAGCGCCGGCCATGCCGCGGAAAATGTTGCCGCCGCCGACAACGACGCCGACCTCATGGCCAACGGCGAGCAGCTCCTTGACCTGCTTGGCAAGATGGTCGGTAACCTTGGGGTCGATGCCGTAGTGGCCGTCGCCCATCAGCGCTTCGCCGGAAAGCTTCAGAAGCACGCGTTTATATCGGATGTCGGACAAAACGATCCTCCTTTAATTAGACTCACAATATGATAGCAAAGGCTCTGCTCAGAGCCATGAAAAAGCAGGCTGTGAGTAAAACCCACAGCCTGCTCATTACCAGCTACAAGAGCTTATTTACTCGCCACGGACCAGACGGTCGAAGGCAACGACGGTAATGGTATCGCCGAGCTCCTTGGAGACCTGCTCAGCGTACTTCTTGATGGTGAGGGAGCTGTCCTTGATGAACTCCTGCTCGGTGAGCACGGACTGCTTGTAGAACTTCTCCAGACGGCCAACAGCCATCTTCTCCTGGATGGCCTCGGGCTTGCCGGACTCGGCAGCCTGAGCCATGTAGATCTGCTTCTCGTGCTCGACGGTCTCGGCCGGAACCTGCTCGCGGGTAGCGCAGATCGGGGCGACGGCGGCAACCTGAAGGGCAACGTCGTGAGCGAAGGTCTTGAAGGACTCAGCCTGAGCGGTCTCGGCCTTCTCGAAAGCGAACTCGACGAGAACGCCGATCTTACCACCCATGTGGATGTAAGAAGCGAGCGCGCCGTTCTCGGCCTTGCGGGCAGCGAAGCGGGAGATCTTCATGTTCTCGCCCATGATGTGAATCATCTCGGTGAGCTCGGAGGAAACGGTCTCCTCGCCCATCGGCTTCTCGAGCAGAGCGTCGACGTCAGCAGGCTCGGTGGTAGCGACAACCTCAGCGACCTTGGAAGCAAAGCCGGTGAACTTGGCGTTGGAGCCAACGAAGTCGGTCTCGCAGGAGAGCTCAAGCAGAGCGCCGGTCTTGCCATCCTCGGAGACGAACGCGGCTACAGCGCCCTCGTTGGTCTCGCGGCCAGCCTTCTTAGCAGCCTTGGCGAGGCCGTTCTTGCGCAGAACGTCGACAGCGGCGTCCATGTCGCCGTCAGCCTCGACGAGAGCCTTCTTGCACTCCATCATCGGGGAGTCGGTCATCTCGCGGAGCTGCTTGACCATAGCGGCGGTAATCTGGGCCATTGTGGTTCCTTTCAAAGAGATGAAAAAGAATTAACTAAGACTGATTTACTCGGCCTTGGGCTCAGCGGCCATCTCGGCCTCGGAGACCTGCTCCTTGCCGGAGCCAGCGAGGCAGGCGTCAGCCATGAGCTCGCACATAAGGGTGACAGCAGAGATAGCGTCATCGTTGCAGGGGATGCCGTACTCGACCTCGTCGGGATCGGAGTTGGTGTCGATCAGAGCGACGACGGGGATGTTCAGGCGCTGAGCCTCCTTGATGGCGTTCTCCTCGCGCTTGGTGTCGATGACGAAGAGAGCCTGGGGCAGACCCTTCATGTCGCGGGCGCCACCGAGGTTGGTCTGGAGCTTGGTGAGCTCCTTGCCGAGAACAGCCTGCTCCTTCTTGGGGAGCACTGCCATGCGGCCGTCCTCGACCATGGCCTCGAGCTCCTCCATGCGGTTGATGCGGGAGCGGATGGTGACGAAGTTGGTCAGCATGCCGCCGAGCCAACGCTGGTTGATGTAAGGCATGTTGGCGCGCTCAGCAGCGTTCTTGACGGCCTCCTGAGCCTGCTTCTTGGTGCCGACGAACAGCACGTTGCCGCCCTTGGCGACGTTCTTGACGAAGGTGTAGGCCTGGTCGGCGTCGAGGATGGTCTGCTTGAGGTCGAGGATGTAGATGCCGTTGCGCTCACCGAAGATGAACGGCTTCATCTTGGGGTTCCAGCGACGGGTCTGGTGACCGAAGTGGCAGCCGGCCTCGAGCAGGGTGCGGATATTAATCTTGGTAGCCATGTTAAACCTCCTGTGGTTTGCCTCCGCGCGGGGTCATCCTCCAAAACCAACCCGGACATGTGCTACCAAAGCCCGGGCACCACGGTATGAAGTAGCCGCGCGTGCGTGATAAAAACATGTTGCCGTGAAGCAACCCGATGAATGATAGCAGGAATGCTTCTTCATGCCAACCCGCAATCAAAACCACACACCTTAGTGCGGCGCGGGACGTCCCAGCCACTATTCGCCTCGGGGATGGGCTTGAGCCACGGCACGTTTGAGCCGATCGGGTGTGAGATGCGTGTAGATCTGCGTCGTGGACAGGCTCGCATGACCCAGCAGCTCTTGAACCGAGCGCAGGTCCGCGCCGCCCTCGAGCAAGTCGGTCGCAAAGGTATGGCGCATCGCATGCGGGGCGATGTCGGCCGGAATGCCGGCGAGCGTCGCCAACATATGAAACCGCCGCCTGAGTATGGCGGCACTCATGCGATTACCGCGCGCCGATATAAGCAGCGGATGCGGCCCGGTAGCGGGGTCACGACGCTTTGCCTGAGCGAGCAACTCCGGCCTCCCCTCCTCAATATAGAGACGCGTCGCCTCGAGCGCACGACGATACAGAGGGACGATACGTTCTTTGCTCCCCTTGCCCCACAGGCGCAGCGTGCGTTCGGACCTCGCAATGGACTCCACATTGAGTGCTGCGAGCTCAGAGATACGGGCGCCCGAGGCATAGAGCAGCTCGAGCATCGCCGCATCGCGCAGTCCCGCGGGTGTTGAGGTATCAGGCGTCTTGAGCAGCGCCTCCACCTGTTGGGTCGTCAGCACACCGGGTAGATCGCGCGGGAGCTTGGGCGAGGAAATTGCCGAGACCACATCGCCCTCCACGACCCCCTCGGCAGCCATCCATCGATAGAGCGATCGGATAGCCGACAGATGCGCCGCAAGCGTTCGGGGAGCCACCTGCTCACGCGAAAGCTCGGCAAGATAGCGGCGAATGGTGCGCACGTCGGCAGCGAAAGCATCGATATCCTCGCGCTCGCACCAGGCAGCAAAGCGCTCCAGCCTCGAGCCGTAGGCCGTCACCGTGTTGGGAGAAAGTCCCTCGACACGTGAGATATAGGCGATAAACGAGTCGACGGTGTCGTACAGGTCAAAGGCTATGACCGGTCGCCTCCAAACAGATCAGGACGAGTGGCCAGATAGGCATCAAGGGCCTCGAGCGCACGGTCCGCATAGGCCTGGTAGCGGTCGCGCTTGCTGCGGCGCTTACCATCCTCGAGTGGCGGCACCAGGCCAAAGTTGACATGCATAGGCTGATAGCCCACGGTGGCAGGATCGGTCGCATAGCCCACGAGCGCACCCAGGGCGCCCACGCGCGGCAACTCGACGCCCGCGACACCGATAGCCTCGGCATGGGTGTTGAGCGCCGCGAGCAGACCGGTCGCCACGGCTTCCATGTACCCCTCGGTGCCGGTGATCTGACCGGCCAGGCGCACGCCGGTACCGGGCACGGCAAAGGTGCCATCGAGCACGTGCGGGGCGTCGACAAAGGTATTGCGGTGCATGACACCGTAGCGGAAGAACTCAGCGTTCTCCAGGCCCGGCACCATATGGAAGACGCGCTTCTGCTCGCCAAAGGTCAGGTTTGTCTGGAAGCCCACCAGGTTATAGGCGGTCTTCTCCTTGTTCTCGGCACGCAGCTGAATCGCCGCCCAGGGGCGACGTCCGGTACGCGGGTCGGTGAGGCCGACGGGCTTCATGGCGCCAAAGCGAATGGCGTCCTTGCCGGTGCGCGCAACTTCCTCGGCAGGCTGGCAGGCCTGGAACAGATCGCCGCCCTCAAAGTCTTTGAGCACCACGCGGTCGGCCGTGGTAAGTGCCTCGATAAAGGCCTCGTACTCCTCCTTGTTGAGCGGAGCGTTGAGATAGTCGCCGCTCCCCTGCTCCTCGTAGCGCGACTGCGAAAACAGCACGTCCATATCGAGCGTGGAGGCATCGACGATCGGCGCCGCGGCATCGAAGAACGCAAGGGCGTCGCCACCGACGAGCTTCATGACCTCTTCGCTCAGAGCCGGTGAACACAGCGGGCCCGCGGCAATGACCACGTGGCCCTCGGGAATCTGCGTGACCTCGCCGTGCACGACCTCGATATTGGGACGGGCGGCAACCTCGGCCTCGACAAGCTCGGAAAACTTGACGCGGTCGACCGCCAGGGCACCGCCAGCGGGAACAGCCGCGCGATGGGCGCAATCGAGCAGGACTGAACCCATGCGCTTAAGCTCGGCCTTCAGCAAACCAGCCGCGGAATCCGGACGGGTCGACTTAAACGAATTGGAGCAGACGAGCTCTGCCAAGTGATCGGTATGGTGAGCCGGGGAGCTAACCTGGGGGCGCATCTCGCACAGCTTTACGGCAAAACCGCGGTCTGCCAGCTGGATCGCGCATTCCGAACCCGCCAGACCGCCACCGATAACCGTCACCTGATCGAACTGCATCTGCAAACACCTTTCTAATTGACACGTTTTCCATTGTGACCGAAGGGCGTCTGGGCGTGAAGGGCAAACTTGGAGGGCGCATACCTTCCATCCATCATGCGCTCGATAAGGCCCTCGAGTTCAAGCGAACCCAAGAGTTTGAGTACGCCGACAGCATCGAGCGCGACGAGCGCCGCGATGTCGTCGACCTTGAGCGGAGAGGCGATGAGCGCATGCATCACGGTCTGCTGCGTTGGATCCAGGTCGGCAATGCCGGGAGCATCGGGGCGCGAGTAGCGCAGGGTGCCGTAGATGCGTGAGATAGCCATCTCGATAGATTCCTCGTCGATGATGCAGCAAGCACCGTTCGCAATGAGGTAATTCGTGCCACGCGACTCGGGCGATAGGATCGACCCCGGCACGACAAGAAGTTCGCGCCCCAAATCCATAGCAGCCTCGGCTGTAGAAAACGTCCCGGAAGGCATACCCGCCTCGGAAACAAAAAGGGCTTGCGACAGGGCCGCGATCACGCGATTGCGGCGCGGAAAGGCAAACTTGCGCGGACCCATGCCCCACGGAGAGATCGACACGACCGCGCCACCCGTATCGAGCGTGCGCATAATAAGCCCCGCGCTCGAACGCGGGTAGACCACGTCGGCGCCCGTCCCCAGCACCACGACGTGTTTGCCGCCGGCGTTGACCGCAGCCCAACCCGAGGCCTGGTCACAACCGACCGCGCCGCCCGAAACTACCGTCACTCCCGCCTCGACCGCCACCTTTGCCGCAAGCTCTGCCACGGCAAGACCATACGGCGAGGCCTTGCGCGCGCCGATGATGGAGAGCGCGGGCGTCGAAAGCACCTCGGGGTTGCCGCGCACATAGAGCGTCTGGGGTACATCAGAAAGCTCCAAAACGGTCTCGGGATACAACGCATCACCTGGATGCAGCTCGTAGGTCCCCTCGGCCATCATTGGTCCCTCCTTCCCTGGTACATCGCTGCCTCGAGCACGTGGTCCTGCGTCACCTGCTCGCTCTCGGCGACGTCGGCGATTGTACGCGCGATACGCACCAGTCGCACAATGCCGCGACCCGTGAGATGTGTGCGCTTCGACAGGCCGAGCACACACTTCTCCGCCGCATCATCGAGCTCAAAGGTCGAAACGACGCCGTCAATGGACCGTGTCTCGTCATCCTCGGCCTCGGCATCCGCATCGTCCATACGGGATTCGCGCCAAGCGCGAAAAGCGCGACCGCGCACAACGTAGTCACGTAACTCGGCAGACGACATACCCTCCGCACCCTCGATAATCACTTGGGGGTCGGGACGGGTCACATCGATCATCATGTCGATACGGTCGGCCAAAGGACCGCGCAGTTTAGACCGATAGCGCTCGACCATCGCCGCCGAGCAGCGACACGGCACCTCGCGATCACCCAAGAAGCCGCAGGGGCAAGGGTTACTCGCAGCCAGCAGCTGAAAGCGCGACGGGAAGGTAAAGGCCCCGTCGACGCGTACGATCCTGACGTAGCCGCGTTCGATGGGCTGACGCAGCGTCTGCAGCACACCCGTGGGAAACTCAGCAAGCTCGTCCAAAAAGAGCACGCCGCCATGAGCCAGGCTGATCTCACCCGGATGCACCGGGCGCCCTCCGCCAATGAGGCCAGCCGTTGATATGCTGTGATGGGGACTTCGAAACGGCCGATGACCTGCCAATAAGCCATCGATGTTCTCACCCAAAACCGAATGGATGCACAGCGCTTCCTGCTGGTCCTCAACGGAAAGCTCGGGCAGAATGCCGGTCATACGGCGCGCGAGCATGGTCTTACCCGAACCGGGCGAGCCGATCATGAGCAGGCCGAGCTCGCCGGCGGCCGCAAGCGCCATGCCGCGTTTAGCGACTTCATGCCCCAGCACATCGGCATAGTCGAGTTCGGGCTCAAAGGTCGTCTCAACACCCTCGGAATCCAGATAATGACGCACGGCATCGCCCATGCCGCGAGCAAGCTGAGACAGATGATCGATAAAGCCGCAATCAACGCCCGCAAGCGGCACATGCTGATCGGACCTGCCGGCGATAAAGGACAGCCCCATGTCGCGAGCCAGCAGCTGAAACGCCACCTCGCCCTTGACGGGAAGCACCGTACCGTCCAAGCCGAGCTCGCCGGCGATAAGGCAGCGATCGAGGTTGTCACGGGGAATCTGCCCATCGGCCGCCAACACCGCGATGGCGATGGGCAGATCAAAGCCGCTACCGGTCTTGCGAATATCGCCGGGCGCCAGATTGACCGTAATGCCCGAGCGCGGGATCTCGAACCCGGCGGAGCGCATCGCACAGCGAATACGACCGCGTGACTCCATCACCTCCATACTCGGAATGCCGAGCATCTGAATACCCGGAACGCCGCCGGCAAGCGAGACCTCGACCGTGACGGGAATTGCCTCGACGCCGCGGATGCAGGCCGCGTGAACGGCAAACGTCTCGAACGCCATCACGACACCTGCCAATCGAATGCGTTGTACTGATGCTCGATCTCGGCGATATGCCCGCCGCGAATGGTGACACCCACGGCATCGAAGCGAATCGCCTTGAGCGGATAATGCTCCATGAGATAGCAACTTGCGATGCGGCGGTAGCGGCGTTGTTTTTGGGCGTCCACGGCCTCCTCGGGAAAGACCCGCGTGTTGCAATCCAGTGCGACGCGTCTGGTCTTGACCTCGGCCATCACCACGACATCGTCGAGCTCATCGAGCAGCACCAGATCGGCCTCGCCCTCGGTGCAACGATAACCCTGCTCCAGCAAGGTGTAGCCGCGCTCGTTAAAGTAGTCGATGGTGATCAGCTCGCCCAGCATGCCCAGCTCGCGGGGACTGAGTCCCTTGATAAACTCGGGCGTCATCGCCCCGCAGTCGAGCTCGCCGTTTTCCCAACGCTCCTTGAGCTGCTGCGTCTTGCTCTTTTTGCTTGCGGCACTCATGGGGTCTCCTTTCCCGCGCGCTGCATTGCCCCGATGATGAGGGCACCTTTCATGCGGGTAAGTACCGGAAGCAAACCAAAAGCTGACCAAATGCCGTCAAAAAACGGGCCGTACGCAGCAATGGTGTTGCATACGGCCCGCTACCAGCAGGTTAATAAAACCCCTGAGGTCCCTGTCTCCACAATTGACCTAGAAAAGGCGCTCAGTCTGCAGAAAGTTTCCGCAAAAGCTCACGCGGTGCAGTGGACAAAGTCCATGTTTGCGAATGGCCTCGATATGCTCGGGGCTTGCATAGCCCTTCGACTCGGCCAGATGGTACTCGGGATACTCGGCGTCGTACTCGACCATCATCTCGTCACGCGTGACCTTGGCCATGATGGACGCCGCGGCGATACAGGCGATCTTGGCATCGCCCTTCACCACGTCGCGCTCGTTGGGAACGGCGCCCAAGGGGTTGCCATCCATGAGGACGCAGTCGGGTTCAAGTCCCGTATCGGCCACGGCGCCCGCAACGGCGGTACGGATAGCACGGGCCATGCCCATCTCATCGATATCCTTAGGCGCGATATGGCAAAAACCGATCGCCGTCGCCACCTCGGCAATCTTCACTGAGAGCAACTCGCGGCGCGCCGGCGTGAGCTTTTTGGAATCGTTGATGCCCCAGACGCGCGGCTCCATAGGAAGGCAGACGGCGCATACCGTCAAAGGACCGGCCACCGATCCGCGACCCACCTCGTCGACACCAACGACCACTCCATCGCCGCCAAGCTCATGCATAAGCTCGTACATGTCATTGACGCGCTCGCGCTCGGCAAGCTCTTTGTCATGGCGTTTGAGGGCGCGTTCACAAGCCTTGATCACCTGCTGGCGCGGGTCCTCGCGATAATGCTCCACGAGGGCGGGGATCTCCTCAAACGTTGCGCTCGCCAGCTCTCCGGCAACCTGCGATGCCAAAACCGAGCTCGTCATATTGGCCATACCAGACCCTCCTTGCATGCAAATCAGATAAAAAGAAGGGCCACCCGAAGGTGACCCTTGTGTCCAAACGAGTGGACAGACGTTGCGATCTTCTTAGCGCTTCTCGGGGATGCGAGCAGCCTTGCCCACCTTGTCGCGGAGGTAGTACAGCTTGGCGCGACGGACGCGACCATGACGAACGACCTCGAGCTTGGCGATCTTGGGGCTGTGAAGCGGGAAGGTACGCTCAACACCGACACCGAAGGACATCTTGCGGACGGTGAAGGTCTCGCGGGCACCGGCGCCGGCCATGCGGATGACGTCGCCCTGGAAGACCTGGATGCGCTCGCGGTCGCCTTCCTTAATGCGGTAGTGAACCTTGACGTTGTCGGCGACGCGAACCTGAGGAATGTCCTCGCGGATCTGCTGACGCTCGATTGCGCGGATGTAATCCATGTGCAATTCCTTACTCTTCTAGAGGTGCCGTACCACCTTGGCCGGCACGTAGTTGAACAAACGTATTCGAGTATACACGCGCGGGTTTCTGCTGCAAGAACAATTTTTTACGCAGACAAAAAGACAAAACCCGCACATGATAACCGCCCGCCTCACGAATGAGACGGGCGGTATGAAGGGGCGCTACGCTAGGCGTCGATGCGCAGGGGGCTAGGCGTTGCGCTTGGCCTCGAGCTTGGCCTGAGCGGCAGCCAGGCGCGCGAGGGGCACGCGATAGGGCGAGCAGGACACGTAGTCCACGTCGGCCACGTTAAACAGGCCCTTGATGGACTTGGGGTCGCCGCCGTGCTCGCCGCACACGCCAAAGTGCATGTCGGGATTGGTGGCGCGGCCCTTCTCGACGGCCAAGCGCACGAGCTCCAGCACCGCCGTGTCGATGGTCTCGAAGGGATTGTCCTTCAGGATCTTCTTGTGCAGGTACAGCGGAATGAACTTGGCCTCGGCATCGTCGCGGGAGAAGCCGAAGGTCGTCTGGGTGAGGTCGTTGGTGCCAAAGCAGAAGAAATCTGCGTGATGTGCGATCTCGTCGGCGACCATGCAGGCGCGCGGCAGCTCGAGCATCGTGCCCACGGGAATATTGAGCTCGACGCCTTCCTCGGCGGAAACCTCGGCGATCACGCGCTCAATAACCTCGCGGGTCTGGACATGCTCGGCCGTGATGGAAACGAGCGGAACCATGATCTCGGGGCGCGGGTCGACACCCTCCTTGATAAGGCGGGCAGCAGCCGTGGCGACGGCGCGAACCTGCATGAGCGGCAGATCGCCAAAGACGACGGACAGGCGCACGCCGCGCAAGCCCAGCATGGGGTTGGACTCGACCATGCCGTCAATGCGACGCAGGCGGGCGCGCAGGGCAGTGAGCTCCTCCTCGGGAGCGCCGGCGGCCTCCTTCTTGGTGATGGCGACCTCGAGCTCGCGAGGATTATCCAGGAACTCATGAAGCGGCGGATCGAGCAGGCGGACGACCACATCGCGACCGGACATGGTCTTGAACATCGCCAGGAAGTCCTCGGTCTGGACCTTGAGCAGGTCGGCCAGGGCCTGCTGCTTCACGGCCTCATCGTCAGACAGGATAAAGCTCTGGATGATGTTCTTGCGATCGCCCAGGAACATGTGCTCGGTGCGGCACAGACCGATGGCCTCGGCGCCAAACTCGAGCGCGAGCTCGGCATCCTCGGGATTGTCGGCGTTGACGCGCACGTGGTTGGCGTGACCGTCGGTCTCGTCCAAACGGATCTCATCGGCCCAAGACAGGATGGTGTCCAGGTCGCCGGTGAGCTCTGCAGAGACCAGGTCGACCGCGCCGTCGACGACGATACCCTGGGTGCCGTCGATGGAGATGACATCGCCCTCGCGCAGCACGCGGTCGCTGCCCTCGATGCGCACGACCTTCTCTGCCGCGTCAATGTGGAAGCGCTCAACGCCGCAAACGCAGGGCGTACCCATGCCGCGGGCGATAACGGCGGCATGGCTCGTCTTGCCACCGTGGCTGGTCAGGATGCCCTCGGCGGCGACCATGCCCTTCAGGTCGTCGGGGTTGGTCTCCCAACGAACCAGAATGATCTTGTGACCCTCGGCGGAACGCGCGACGGCGTCGTCACTCGAGAACACGACCTCGCCCACGGCGGCACCGGGGCTGGCGTTAAGGCCGCTGGCCAGGGCCTCGTACTTCTTGGAGGCGTCGAACTGCGGGTGCAGGAGCTGGTCGAGCTGCGCGGGATCGATGCGGCTCACGGCCTCCTCGCGGGTGATGAGGCCCTCCTCGACCATCTCGATAGCGATGCGCAGCGCGGCGGTAGCGGTGCGCTTGCCCACGCGGGTCTGAAGCATCCAAAGTTTACCCTGCTCGATGGTGAATTCGATATCGCACATATCGCGGTAATGATCCTCGAGCGTCAGGAACACGCGCTCGAGCTCCTCGTCTGCGGACTCGAGGCCCGGGGTGGTCTTGAGGTCGGCGATGGGCTCAGTGTTGCGGATGCCGGCGACGACGTCCTCGCCCTGGGCATTCACCAAAAAGTCGCCATAGAACTCCTTGGTGCCGTCGGCCGGGTTGCGCGTAAAGGCGACGCCGGTCGCAGAGGTCTCGCCCTTGTTGCCAAAGGCCATGGCCTGGACGTTGACGGCGGTACCGAGCTCGTCAGAGATGCCGTGCTGTTTGCGGTAAATGCAGGCACGCTCGTTCATCCAGCTGCCAAAGACGGCCTGGATGGCAAGGCGCAACTGGAGCTCCGGATCATGCGGGAAGACGGGCTTGCCGTCGGCAACCTCAAGCTCGGGATACAGGGTCGCCTCGACGTTATCGGAGAAAATACCCTTGAACGTCTCGACAAGCTCCTGCAGGTCCTCGGCCGAAAGCTCGGAATCGACGCGAACGCCGGCGACCAGGCGGGCCTGGGTCAGGGCGTTCTCGAATAGGTCGGCGTCGACGCCCATGACGACGTTGGAGAACATCTGGATAAAGCGACGGTAGCTGTCCCAGGCAAAGCGCGGGTTCTGCGTCTGCGCGATAAGGCCCTGGACGGAATCGTCGTTGAGGCCCAGGTTGAGGACCGTGTCCATCATGCCGGGCATGGAGAACGGAGCGCCCGAGCGAACCGACACGAGCAGCGGATCGGAGGCATCGCCGAGTTTCTTGCCGCAACGGGCCTCGAGGTCCGCCTCGGCGGCAACGATCTCATCGAGTGCGCCTTCGGGCCAGACGTTGCCGGCACCGGAGTACTCGACACAGGTCTGGCAGGTAATGGTAAAGCCACCGGGAACCGGCAGACAGATGCGGCTCATCTCGGCAAGGTTTGCGCCTTTGCCGCCAAGCACGAAGTTCATGGATTTGTCGCCCTCAGTGACACAGGTGCCCTGGGCGTCGGTTCCAAAACGGTAAACCCTCTTGCAATCGCTCACGATACTTCCCCTTCCATGCGCTTACGCGCACGACCGTGGTAACGAATCGACCCGCCGGATGCGGGCCGTGAGGGAACTATACGGCGGGTTTTGGACAGGCTTGAGCAGAGGGTGCGCGGTTTGGTAAACGTGCTAAAACCGGCGGTAAACGGTAGGTAAAGGTGGTTACCTTATGAAGATACCACTACAAGGAAAGTGCAGGTCGGATGCGATGTTTTTGCTAAATCGCTTTACCATTTATCAGCATTAATTCCAAGTATTCTCTTTGGTTAGCTAAAAGAGCCCCGTCCCAAATTAGCTACCCAAACAACCTTGTCCCAAGTGAGCTACTTTTGTTGAGCGCGGCGGGCGGCACGGCGGGCTCTTGCCTCTTGAATCTCTTCGAGGTGAGCAATGATCTCGGCAGCGCTTTCCTCAATGGCTTTGCCGTCGGTACGCACAACAAAGCAGCCTAAGCGCTTCATGAGGGCACGAGCTTCCTCAAGCTCGCCGCGCACGCTCTCGGGCTCGGCATAGGAGCCGGCAACGGCACGGGCGTAGTCATCGCCCAAGCGGCTATCGCGAATTTCGGAAATCACATCGACGGTCGAAATCAGGCCGAACAGGTGCATCGGGTCAACCTCGTAAATCGACTTGGGCGGCTCCATGCCATGCGCCAGTGGCACATTGGCGACCTTGTAGCCCTGATAGGCTAAATACATCGACAGTGGCGTCTTGGATGTACGCGACACACCCAGCAGCACGATATCGGCACCCGACAGATCGTCACAACCACGACCGTCATCGTGCTCAACGAAATACTCCATGGCCTCGATACGATGGAAATACCGATCGTCGGTCTTGTGAATCACGCCCGCCACACCCTTGGGCGGCACGCCGACGAGCGAAGACAGCACGGCGAGCGTCGGACCGATCAGGTCGACCGAGCGAATGTGCAGCATACCCAGGTAATCGAGCACGCGGGCGCGAAGCGCCGGATCGACAATGGTGTGGAACACGGCAATATCGCGATGGTCCGCATCGACGCGCGGCCCCACAAATGACTTGACCTGCTCCACAGAGGTCACCTTAGGCAGGCGCAAAACGCGAAAAGCCCCTTCATCAAATTGCCCGGACGCCGCAAGCACCACCTCACAAGCGGTATCACCGAGCGAGTCGGAGATAACGATGACGGTGGGACGAGCGGTGACCAGGCAATCCATGCGGGGCTCCTTTTGCGCTTATGCGCAGGCTGGCTTACTTTTTGCGGGCAAGCTCACCGATGTTGGCGATGCCGGAGAAAACGGCCTCGAAGCGGTTGAGCAGCTTAAGGCGATTATCGCGAAGCTGCTCGTCCTTGTCCATGACCATGACCTCATCGAAGAAACGGTCGATGGGCGCGCGCAGGGCGGCGAGGGCGGCAAATGCGGCCGGGTAGTCCTCGGCAGCAAGGGCGGCATCGACAGCGGTCTGAGCGGCCTCGGAGGCGTCGGCGAGCGCGAGCTCGACCTCGCCCATCAGGCTGCGGTCATACTCCGCACCAAGCTCGGGCTTGGAGATATGCGCGGCGCGGGCATAGGCGGTCGCCAGGTTGTCGAACGTCTCAGCGTCGTTCTTGCGGGCCTCGTCGAGGGCGGCGCAGCGGGCGAAGAAGACGGACGGGGCGATGATGTGCACCGCGGAGACGGCGGCGACGGTATCGGCCGGAATCTTTTCGTCGCGGGCCATGCTCACCAGGCGGCCATGGAAGAAGTCACGAACCTGCTGGGCGACCTCGGCGGCGTCGAACTCAATGCCCTGCTCACTGTAGAGTTCGAGGGCAAAGTCGATGAGCGACGTGGGGTCGATCGGCAGACGGTCGCGCAGGATGTTGATAATGCCGATAGCGGCACGACGCAGCGCGTAGGGGTCGGAGGAGCCGGTCGGGGGCTCGCCGATGGCAAAGATACCGGCAATGGTATCGAGCTTGTCGGCACAGGCCACGATGCAGCCAGCGATGCCCTCGGGCAGCTCGTCACCGGCAAAGCGGGGACGATAGTGATCGCGAATGGCGTGGGCGACCTCGTCGTTCTCCCCCATCGCGGTGGCGTAGTAACCGCCCATCACGCCCTGCTGGCTCGTGAACTCGACGACGGCGTTGGATACCAGGTCGGCCTTGCACAGGTGCGCGGCGCGAGCAGCGTCAGCGGCAAGATGAGCGCCCAGATGAGCCTCGCGGGCAATAGCGAGCGCGAGCTGCTCGATGCGCTCGGACTTGGCGAGCACGCTACCGAGCTTCTCCTGGAAGGCGACCTTAGCCAAACGCTCGCGGAACTCATCGAGGGAGATCTTCAGGTCCTCCTCATAGAAGAACTTAGCGTCGTCCAGACGGGCACGCACAACGCGCTCGTTGCCGTCGATCACGCGCTCGGCGTTCTCGGGCTTGCTGTTGGAGACGACCACGAACTCACGCGTGAGTTTGCCCTCGCCGTCATAGATCGGGAAGTAGCGCTGGTTGGTGAGCATGGACTCGCAGATAATCTCGTGCGGGACCTTGAGGAACTCCTCATCGAAGGTACCGACGAGCACCGTCGGCCACTCGCAGAGGTTGATAACCTCCTCAAAGACCTTCTTGGGCGTATCGACATGGCAGCCGGGACGGGCAGCCTCGACCTCGGCGATACCGGCAAGGATGGCCTCACGACGACGCTCGGCAGAAAGCACGCCGGCGTCCTCAAGCACCTGCTCGTAGACGGCGGGGCTGGCAACCACATGGTCACCGGGGCCAAGCACGCGATGACCACGCGTGGTGTTGCCGCTCGTCACGTCGGCAAACGACACGGGCACGACATCCTCGCCCAAAAGGCAGCAGATCCAACGGACCGGGCGCACGAACGTCGCGTGCTCGTGACCCCAGCGCTGGCTGCGGTAGTTGGGCCACTGCAGGCCGGCGATGGTCTTCTCGCACAGAGCGGTCAGAATCGGCGTAGCCGGTGCGGAGGGAATGTTCTTCTCGGCGAACACATACTCGCGACCGTCAGTATCCTCGCGACGGACCAGGTCCTCGGCAGCCACACCGCACTTGCGGGCAAAGCCCTGGGCGGCCTTGGTGGCGTTACCGTCAGCGTCGAAGGCAATGTTGGCCGCGGGGCCACGCTTGACCTCGTGAACCTCATCGGTCGCGGTGGCGACGTCGGCAACGAGTGCAGCCAGGCGACGCGGACTCGAGATCACGCGGACCTCGCCGTGGGCCAGACCGGCCTCGTCGAGACCCTTGGCGATCATGGTGCCAAGCTGCTTGACGGCATTGTTCAGCGGTGCAGAGGGCATTTCCTCCGTACCGATCTCAAACAGGAAATCCTTAGCGTCTGCCATGGCTTACGCCACCTCGCCTTCCTGGTCGGCATTCTCGTTGACTCCGGCGACCTCGGCCATATAGGCCTCGCAGCACGCCTTGGCGACGGCGCGGACGCGCAGGATGTAGTTGGCACGCTCGACTGCGGACAGGGCGCCGCGGGCATCGAGCAGGTTGAAGGCGTGGCTGCACTTCATGACACAGTCGTACGCCGGCAGCGGCAGCTTGCGCTCCAGGCAGGAGTGGCACTCGGCCTCGTAGTCGTCAAACTTCTGACGCATCATCTCGACGTTGGCGACCTCAAAGTTATAGGCACTGAACTCGCGCTCGTTCTCGAGGAACACGTCGCCATAGGTCATGGGCGTTCCGTCGGGCAGATAGCTCCACACCAGGTCGTAAACGGAGTTGACGCCCTGAGCGTACATGGCGATACGCTCCAGGCCATAGGTGATCTCGACGGGCACGGGGTCGACCTCGATGCCGCCCACCTGCTGGAAGTACGTAAACTGCGTGACCTCCATGCCGTTGAGCCAGACCTCCCAGCCAAGGCCCCAGGCGCCGAGCGTCGGGCTCTCCCAGTCGTCCTCGACAAAGCGGACGTCATGGTCGTTGGGGTCCAGGCCAATGGCGGCAAGAGACCCCAGGTAGAGCTCCTGGGCGTTGACCGGCGACGGCTTGATGAGCACCTGAAACTGATAGTAGTGCTGCATGCGGTTGGGGTTCTCGCCGTAGCGGCCGTCGGCGGGACGGCGGCAAGGCTGCGCATAGCAGGTGCGCCACTCGGCGGGACCGAGCGAGCGCAGCGTGGTCGCGGTATGGAAGGTACCGGCACCGACCTCGGAGTCATAGGGCTGCATAATGACGCAGCCCTGCTCGCCCCAGTACTGCTGGAGGCGCAGGATGATGTCTTGGAAGGAAAGCGATGAAGCGTTCATGCCTCTAATATCCCCTCGTCGAAACGATTACACGGTTAGGTACTGTACTATAGCGGTTTTTAGTCGATAGCGCCGATGCGGTTGAGCGGCCAGTAGCGCACAAGCGCCACAGCGATCAAATCAGAGCGATCGACGGGACCAAAGTAGCGTGAGTCGGCAGAGTTTTCGCGGTTGTCGCCCATCACCCACACGCACCCGTCGGGAACCGTGTAGGGATAGCTTACCTGAGCGCCGGGCGCTTGGACCGAAAGCGGCCAGCTCATGCCCGTCGTATAGTCCTCGTCGAGCGCTTGGCCGTCAACGACCACCTTGCCATCCTGCAGGTCGACCGTCTGGCCGGCCGTGGCAATAACACGCTTGACAAGAACATCATGCTCGGAGGTGCCATCGGGGTTGTGAAACACCACGATATCGCCCTGCTTGACGGGCTGACCGAGCTCGAGGCTCACCTTTTGTGCCAGGATCTGGTCGCCAATCTCGATCGTGGACTCCATGGAGCCGGTGGGCACCACAAAGGGCTCGACCACAAACGAGCGAATCAAGAAGGTGGCGACCAGTGCGATCGCGATGACCGCGATCCACTCAAAAGCGCCCCTCAACGCGGAATGCTGCGATGGAACCATTCTCACTCCTCGCTCTGCGAATACGACGCGTCCAGGATCTCTTGCGCGTATGCGCGCTCCTCGGGCGTAAGCCGTGCCGTCTCGATCAGGTCGGGACGCCAGCGGCAGGTGCGCTCGATGGCATTCTTGCGACGCCAGGCATCGACCTTGGCGTGATCGCCGCTCACAAGCACCGGCGGCACGCCCTCGCCGTTGAACTCGGCAGGACGGGTGTACTGCGCGTACTCGAGCAGTCCTCCGTCCTCGGCGGTCGAGAATGACTCGTCGACGTTGCTCATCTCGTCACCAAGGGCGCCGGGGATGAGGCGTACGACAGCATCGGCAACGACCATAGCGGGAAGCTCGCCGCCCGTGAGCACGTAGTCGCCGATCGACAGACGCTCATCGGCATACGCATACGCGCGCTCGTCGACGCCCTCGTAGCGACTGCACACAAACAGCAGGCGCTCACTTTTGAGCAGGCGCTCGGCCACATGCTGCGTAAAAGGCTCGCCACAGGGGGTAAAGAACACCACAGTGGGCTTGGGACCCTCTGCGCTAATGGCCTCGATGGCCTCTGCGATAGGCTCGACCTTCATGAGCATGCCCTGCCCGCCGCCGTACGGCTCGTCATCAACGGTACGATGACGGTCGTGCGTCCAGTCACGCAGGTTATAGGCCTTAAAATCAAAAAGGCCGGCCTTGCGGGCGCGACCCAAAATCGATGTGGACATGACGGGCTCAAACATCTCGGGAAAGACCGAAAGGGTCTCAATCAGCATGTTGTCCTCCCTACTTGTCCATATCGATCAGGCCGTCCATAACGTGGACGGAAATTGTTCCTTTGTCGGGAAGATCGAGCACAACCTGCTCGATCACGGGAATCAGTACCTCGCCGTACCGATCACCCTCGACAACCCAAACATCGTTAGCGGGCGTCGACATGATCTCGACGATCGTGCCGAGCGAACCGAAGCGCTCGTCGACCACCTCGCGACCCATCAGGTCGGTATAGGCAGCGTCGAGCGAATCGAGCTCAAAATCGTCACGATTTGCCAACACGTAGCATCCCGTGATGCCCTCGGCAGCCGTCAAGTCGTCAATGCCCTCAAACGAGACCAGATCGCCATCGCCCGTATCGGTGACGGACACGACCGTGCAAAAGCGGTCGCGCTTGAGCGCCGGCGGCGTCAGGGCGACGCGCATACCAGGCTCTAATACAGAAGGAAGCCCCCGCAGCGGCTGCGCGAGGACCTCCCCCTTTCTTCCGTGCGGCTTGACCACACGGGCGATGTTTTTGTACTGGGACCCCAAGGTCCTAGCCCAGAACCTCTACCTCGACAGCAGTGTCGAGGCGAGCGGCCAGTGCACGGGCGAGCGTGCGAATGGCCTTGATGGTACGGCCACGACGGCCGATGACCTTAGCGACGTCATCCTCGGCGACCGAAACCTCAATCGTAGAGGCGTCGTCACCATCGATGACCTCAAGGCTCACGGAATCCGGGTCGTCGACGATCTGAACAACGAGATATTCGACGAGATCGGCGATGCGATCTGAGAGCATTGCCTCACCCTCGAGCTGTGCAGCGTCAACCTCAGGCACGATTTACTCCTCGGCGCCCTCAGCGGCCTCAGCGGCAGCCTTAGCGGCCTCGGCCTCTTTGGCGAGCTGCTTCTTGGACTTCTTGACGACGGTCTCGGTCTTCTCGCCCTCGTTGGCGGCCTTGACCAGAGCGGCGACGGCGTCGGTGAGCTGAGCGCCCTTGGACTGCCAGTCGGCGATCTTCTCGAGGTCGAGGTTGATGGTCTTGGGGGCGGTCATCGGGTTGTAGCGGCCAACCTCCTCGATGATACGACCGTCACGCGGGGCGCGGGAATCGGCGACGACGACACGGTAGTACGGACGCTTCTTAGCGCCGTGACGAGCAAGGCGAATCTTGACTGCCAAAGGAAACTCCTCCAACCAAGCAGCTTTAGGCTGCAACTACAAACAAACAGTTGAACATAATACGCCATCGACGCGGGCAGGTGAAGTCCGTGAGACCAACTTCTTCGGTGTAGTCGAGGGCAAATCCATATCTTAGACAAGAATTCGGGATTTGCAAGCACATACACGCACCCCACATGAGCTGCGCGGTATACTCATGACATGGAAAGACGCGAACATACATACGGTTATGAGGATGCCATGGGCGTCACGCCGCCTCCCTGGACGGGTCCGGCGGTGGGCCTCATGGACCTCGATGCGTTTTTTGCGAGCGTGGAGATGCTCGACCATCCCGAATGGCGCGGAAAACCGCTCATCGTGGGCGGAGACGCCGATTCGCGTGGCGTCGTGTCCACGTGTTCATATGAGGCACGTCGCTTTGGCGTGCACTCTGCCATGGCCTCGGCCGAGGCGCAGCGCTTGTGCCCGCAAGCCATTTGGACGCATGGGCATTTTGATCGCTATCGTGAGGTCAGCGCGCAGGTCATGGCAATTCTCGTTGACGAGACCCCGCGCGTTGAACGCGTATCCATCGACGAAGCCTTTATCGATATCACACCGGGTCGCTTTGCGCCCGAAGACCCGCTGCTGGTTGCGCGGCGTATAAGCGACCGCGTGGCAGGGCTGGGAGTGACCTGCTCCATTGGCGTGGGCTGCAACAAGACGGTCGCAAAGATCGCAAGCGAGCGGGATAAGCCGTTTGGGCTGACCATCGTGCGCCCCGGAACCGAGCAGCGCTTTTTGGCCGCGCTGCCGGTATCTGCCATGAGCGGCATCGGACGCTCGGCCGAGGAGCGACTGCGCCGCATGCGCATCTACACCCTCGGCGAGCTTTCGCGCGCGCCTGAGTCCACACTGGCCTCTATTTTTGGCGTCAACGGCGAACGCATGCGCCAGCGTGCGCTGGGACTCGAAATCTCTGAAGTCACGAGTCTCGACGAAGAGCGCGAGGTCAAGTCGGTCAGCAATGAACGCACCTTTGCGAAAGATTTGACTGAGCGTAGGGATATTGAGGCGGCGATTGCACTGTTGGGAGAGTCAGTGGGACGCCGTCTGCGCCGTCAGGGGCTGACGGGTGCCACGGTAACGCTCAAGCTTAAGTATTCGTATGGAAGCGGTCGCTCGGCACAGCGCCGACTGCTTCATCCGACCGACGATGAGAACATCTTCGTGGCGGTTGCGCTCGAACTGCTCGACAACATCTGGCAGGAAGGCATGCATGTTCGCTTAGCAGGCATCGGCATGAGCGATTTCGACCACCAAGGCGGGATCCAAACCGACCTGTTCTGCGAAGTCGACGACCGCGGAGCCCAATCCAGCGACCGACGCGACCTCTCCGTCGCTATCGACGCCGTCCGAGACAAATTCGGCGACACCGCCCTATCCTTCGGCCGCCAATCCCGCTTCAACGATTAGTCCCTGAGGCAAAATGAAAGCCGGGTAGCTGCGAATGATTATTCTAGGACGGGGATTTTTTAATCATTTGGAGCGTCATTTCGCCCTTTGAATGATATTGGTCCCAATTCCCGTCAGACGCGAAATCTGGTCAATCGTAAACCCCCGATGCCTCAACACTGCCAGAAGACGATTTCGCTCTGATTTCGGCAAAGTTTTAAGCTGATAAGGCTCATGCGGAGCCAAAAGAGCCCGGGCAACTTCCAGCGCATCCATATCGGAGATATGCTTACCTTCGGGCATAAAATAGGGATTAGGCTTGCCGTCGGTACTCGAAAGATAAAACGCTTCCGTACCCCCAAACAGATTGAGAATACCTTCACAATCACAAATTTCGGGATGAGAGAAATACTCATGGAAGCTGCTCCAGCGATACAGAGGAGCAGAAGAAATGCCTGCTTTTGCAGGATTGTCGTGTATGTATCGGACGCAACGGAGCAGCTGTTTGTCGTCAGAAATGATCACACTCTTGAATCGTTCCTGGAACACCGGTCCGCGGCGGCCGGTTTTTTGATTGAAGTGTTTCGCATATGCCGTATCAATCGCATGCATGGCAACGCTCATCTGATTATCGAGATCATCAAATAGCAGGTGAACATGATTGTCCATGAGGCACCAGGCAAGAAGACGAATATGAGCGGACGTAAATCGTCTGTTCAATAGATTGAGAAAATAAAGGCGATCGTCATCGTCTTCGAAGATCAGCTGGCCAGCACAGCCCTTGAGCATGACGTGATAATGGCCGAGTTCGGACAACGCACGGGCAACACGAGTCATCGAAACCCTCCCTTCCAAGGATGCAGTAGCCACAGCATACAAAAGGAAAGGAAGAAAAAGGCCGAACCGCCCAACAAAGGTGAGCGGTTCGGCAAACGGTAGCAATGATTATTTTATCCCCGTCCCAGAAAAATCATTTAGAGGAGGTTGAGGGGGAGCTGGGGGGCGTCTCCCCAGAGCTTCTCGAGGCGGTAGAAGTCGCGGGCTTCGGGAGTGAAGACGTGGACGACAACCGAACCGTAGTCCATGAGCATCCAAGTCTTCTGCTCGCGGCCCTCGATGGAGAACGGATGCTCGCCGCAAGCCTCGGCGACCTTCTCCTCGATCTCGTCGACGATAGAATCGACCTGGCGGTTGTTGGTACCGGTGGCAAGCACAAAGTAGTCGCATACGTCGGAAAGCTCGGTCAGGTCGAGCACCTGAACGTCCTCGCCCTTCTTGTCGTAGGCGGCCTGCGCGGCGGCGCGGGCGACATCCTCGGCGGCGACACCGCTCACGGACAGCGAGGCGGCAGTGCGGTCGGACGTGGCGGCGAAGCTCTTGTGCTCCACACGTTCAAGAATCTGCTCGTCGGTCATGGTCTCGTCGGCCATGGAATACCTCTTTCTAGACAGCCCGAGCTAGCGCAGCTGGGCGTAATGGTTGTAAATCGTAATAGCCGTGGGATAAAGATAACGCCCGGACTGGATCACATAGACCAGACCCTGCGCAAAACAGGAGAAGAACAACTCGTCGAGCGAGGACTTCCCCACCATCTTGCGCAGCGCATGGGCATAGTCACCGTGGCGGTTGGGTTCGATGGCATCGGCCACAAAGACCACCATATCGAGCGGCGTCATGTCGCAAGCGCCCACGGTGTGACGGTCGACAGCCTGAAAGACTGCCGGAGACAGCTCGGGAAAAAGCTGCGGAAGCTCATAGGCGGCAACCGGGCCATGCAAAAGCGGCGTCGCGGCAGACGGAGAGCCGGCAATCTTAATGCCGTAATGCAGAGCGCGCGTGACCAGCTCGTCGTCGGAGAGCACCTTGTCCCAGTCATGGATCAGGCCGGCGGCAGCGGCATCAAAGCGGTCGACACCGTACACCTCGGCTAGGTGCAACGCCGTCTCGGCAACCCCGAGCGAATGCACGTAGCGCTTACGCTTATCCTTCATGCGCACATCGAGCAACTCGTGGATACGCGTCAAGAGCGCACGCTCATCGCCCTCAAACTGATCTTCTACCGACAACGTTCTCCCCCATCAATCAAAATCGTCTTGCCCAAGATCGGCATACAGACCGCGTTTACGGATATAGCCGAGCACAGACTCGCTCGTAAGATAGCGCACGCTCATGCCGCGGGCAACCCGCTTGCGAATGTTGGTCGAGCTAATCGCCAGCGCCGGAATCTGAATATAACGCACGTCGAATGGCAGCCCCGATTCCTTAATTCGCGCCCGGGCCGTATCGATGTCAAAGCCGGGTCTTGTCGCAGCAATAAAGGTTGCCAGTTCGGCAATCTCATCAGCATTGTGCCAGGTCACAATATCGATAATCGCATCGGCACCCGTAATAAAGTAAAGCTTCACCTGTGGCGGGTAAAACTCGCGAAGGGCATGTAGCGTATCGGCTGTATAGGTGACACCGGCACGATCTATCTCGAAGCGGCTTGCCAAAAAGGCCGGGTTCGCGGCGGTGGCGAGGACCGTCATGGCATAACGGTCCTCGGCAGGCGTCACCGGCTTGTCAAGCTTAAAAGCAGGAGAGCCCGCCGGCATAAAGAGCACAGCGTCCAAGTCGAGCGACTCGCGCGCCTGCTCGGCAGTCACCAGGTGCCCGTAATGAATCGGGTCAAATGTGCCGCCCATAATGCCGAGCCTAAACTCCTGCCCGTCCTCTAGAGGAAGCTCGGGCAGACCGATTCCACCGCGCAGCGACATGGCTTACTCGCCCTCCGAGGTCTCGGCATCGTCCGCGGCATCCACCGCATCGACAACCTCGACGCCCTCATCCGCAGCATCGGTCACGTCAATGGCCTCAACGGCAACGTCCTCGCCAGCATCCTCGAGCTCCTCGTACTCCGAGAAGTCCTCAGCGCCCTCAAAGTCAAAGGCGCGCTGGCAAATGCGAACCTCGTCGCCCGCACGGCAGCCGGCCTTCTCGAGCGCGTCGTCAACGCCCATGCGCGCAAACTTATGCTGCAGGTAGATGACGGCTTCCTCGTTTTCCCAGTCGGTCTGGATGACCATGCGCTCAATCGCGCGACCAACCACACGGAAGGCATGAGGCTCTTCTTGAACAATGCGGAACCGCTTCTCGCGCTGCAGACGGCGGCGCTCCCACTCCTCGTCGCGCAGATCGACCGGCTCATCAGAGACCGCCAGCTCGGCGCGAAGCTTAGCCACCTGCTCGCCCACGGCAAGCATCAGCGTGTTAAGACCGGCACCCGTCACGGCAGACACGGCAAAGAACATATGACCATCGTCGAGCGCCGCACGCTTAAGGTCGGAAATCTTGTCGGCCGTGCCCGGCGCATCGCACTTGTTGGCGACAACGATCTGCGGGCGCTCCGAAAGCTCGGCGCCATACTGCTCGAGCTCGCGGTTGATGATGCGATAGTCCTCAACCGGATCGCGATCCTCAAAACCGCCCGTCATGTCGACGACATGCATGATCAGGGCCGTACGCTCAATGTGGCGCAGGAACTGGTGGCCCAGGCCCTTGCCCTCGCTCGCGCCCTCGATGAGGCCGGGAACATCGGCAACAACGTAAGAATATTCGCCGGCACGCACCATGCCGAGGTTCGGCACGAGCGTGGTAAACGGGTAGTCGGCAATCTTAGGACGGGCGGCACTCATGCGCGCGATGAGCGATGACTTACCCACCGAGGGGAAGCCCACGAGCGCGGCATCGGCCATGAGCTTCATCTCGAGCTCAATCCAGTGCTCCTCGGCCGGTTCGCCCAGCTGAGCAAACGCGGGCGCGCGGCGCACCGACGTCACAAAGTGCGTGTTGCCCAGGCCACCGGCACCGCCAGGCGCCACGACAACGCGCTCGCCATCGTGCACCAGATCGGCAATCTCGAACATCGGGGTCTGCGTCTCGGGGTCGAGCTCGCGCACCACGGTACCCATAGGAACCTTGAGAATCAGGTCCTCGCCGCTCTTACCGTTACGACGGGCACCCTGCCCGTGCGTGCCGCGCTCGGCGCGGAAGTGATGCTTAAAGCGGTAATCGATCAGCGAAGACAGCTGAGCATCGGCCTGGATGACGACATTGCCGCCACGACCGCCGTCGCCGCCATCCGGGCCGCCCTTGGGGACAAATGCCTCGCGCCTAAACGACATGCATCCGGCTCCGCCGTCGCCGCCGCACACGTTAATGCGGCTGATATCGGTGAACTGTGACAACAGAATCGCCTCCTACAAAAAAGAGGGAGACCCTTGAATCCTAAAACTCAAGTGCCTCCCACATATGTGCTCTATGAAGGGTGAATTACGCGTTCGCGAGCGGGCGTACGCTGACCCTGTGCTTGATACCCTTGTGGAACTCAACGGTACCGTCGACCAGCGCGAACAGCGTGTCGTCCTTGCCACGGCCAACGTTCTCACCCGGGTGGATGTGCGTGCCGTGCTGACGGACGAGAATCGTGCCCGTGGTTACCGTCTGGCCGGCATAGCGCTTCGTGCCAAGGCGCTGACCGCGGGAGTCACGGCCATTACGGGAGGAACCGAGTCCTTTTTTGTGTGCCATTGTGTATACCTACTCTTTCGTTACGAGTGTAATCTACTCGGCGACGGGAGCCTCGGCAACAGCCTCAGCCTCTGCCTTGACAGCCTTCTTGGCGCGGGAGGTAGCCTGAACCTTCACGATCTTCAGCTTGGTGAGCTGCTGACGGTGACCCTTCAGACGACGATAGCGCTTGCGCTTGTGGAACTTGAAGACCAGCTGCTTCTCGCCCTTGAACTGCTCAACGATCTGAGCGGTAACCTTGGCCTTGGCCAGCTTGTCGGGATCGGTGACGATCTTCTTACCATCGTTGAGGAAGATAACCGGCAGGGTGACCTTGTCGCCCTCATTGCCCTCGATCTTCTCGACGGTGATGACATCGTCGGTGGCGACCTTGTACTGCTTGCCGCCCGTGTTAACGATTGCGTACATGTTTACTTGCCCTTCATGCATCAGTTAGTGCAACAGCCGAATATAGTAGCAGGCGAAAATACCCCCGTCAACGAGTATGTGGAGCAAATCCACAAGTTCGCACAGGTATGGGGCTGACGAGTCGGCCCTCGTCGTCCTCGCATGCTTGATTCTGACGCTCGACATCGTAGGAGCAGATGGTCACGAGGTCTTGCATACCGGTGGAAACAATAGGTGCATCCACGCCCGGGGTCAAGCCCTGCAACAAAACATCAGCAGCGGAAAGCAAAATTTCCGGACGCATGGAGCCCTCGTTGTCGGCATGGGTGTCGAGCATGAGCACCAAATGGTCCGGGCGCTCCCCTGCCGTGAGCTCATAGCCAACGAGCGTGTGATCCAAATCCAAGCGCTTGCTCTTTTGGCCGCGCGAGTAGTCGATGCCATGGTCCGCGCGCAGCGTGTCGATCGCACGACGCACCTCGTCGGCGCTTACGGGCGCCTCGGGATCCAAGTGCAGGTCGATGCGATACGACAGGCGCGTGAGCTGCGCCGTCAACGCCGGCGTGCGCACGTCGATGTACGCCGCCTCGATGGGCGCCAGATCGGCCGGAGACGCCACAGCCAGGCGCTCAAACGCCTCGTCGAGCGCCACGAACTCGGTCATAAACAGGTCATACCACTCGCAGGTCGACGACGTACCAACCGGTAGCGCCGAAGAGAAGCCCACGCGCATGTGCGGAGAGAAGCCCTGCGTGACGGCATAGGGAAGCCCCGCACGGCGCACGATGCGCTCAATGGTATGGATCACTTCGAGATGGCCCAGGTACTTAAGGCGATCGCGCTTGCCATAGCGAACACGAAGCCTAAAGAGCGAGGGGTTGTCGGTCAGGCGCTCACTCATGCGCGATCACCCATCAATACATTCTTGGCGTGGAGCGTGGGGCAGATCCCGCAGCCGGTGCACGACGTGCGGGTGCAGTCGGGAGTCGTGACGCCCTCGAGCGAGCGACGGTACTCGCGCTCGAGGAAGCCGCGCGTGCAGCCGGGACTCACATGCTCCCACGGCAGGCGCCAGTCCAACTCGTAGGGCAGGTGCACGAGCTCATTGAGGTCGATGCCGTTTTTGGCAGCAGCTTCCTTCCAGTTATCGAGCGAGAAATGCTCTACCCAGGCGTCAAAGCGAGAGCCCGCGCGCCAAGCATCGATGATAACGGGCGTCATGTCGCGACCGGCGCGGGACAGCGCGGCCTCGATGAGCGAGGTCTCGGCATCGTGGTAATGCACGCGGACGGCACGGTTGCGAACACTTGTGACAAGCAGCTTCTGGCGACGCTTGACGTCGTCGTAGTCGAGCTGCGGGCACCACTGAAAGGGCGTTGCGGCCTTGGGGATAAACACCGAAACCGAGATGGAAACCGAGATCGAGCCGCGACGAGCCTTGGGCACCACGGAACGACCGAGCTCCAGCACGTGATCGGCCAGATTGGCGATGGCCACGATGTCCTCGTCACGCTCGCCGGGAAGGCCCATCATAAAGTAGAGCTTCATGCGGTTCCAGCCGGCCTCGAAGGCCGCCTTGGCCGCACGGTCCAGGTCCTCCTCGGTCACGTTCTTGTTAATGATGTCGCGCATGCGCTGGCTGCCGGCCTCGGGAGCGAACGTCAGGCCGCCCTTCTTTTCGCCAGCAACCGACTCGGCCATATCCACGCCAAACGAATCCAGGCGCTGAGACGGAATAGACACGCGAATACCCGTATCCTCCAGGCGACGGTTGAGCCTGCCGAGCACGTCGCGAATGCAGGAGTGGTCGGTCGTGGAGAGCGAGGTCAGCGACACCTCGTCATAGCCGGTCTTTTCCAGGCCCTGAATCACCGACGAGACGATCTGGTCGGCCGAGCGCTCGCGCACCGGGCGATACGTCATGCCGGCCTGACAAAAACGACAGCCGCGGGCGCAGCCGCGCAGGATCTCGATAGACAGGCGGTCGTGGACCAACTGCGCATAGGGAACGCACGACTGCGACAGCGGATTCGTGGCGCCGAAATCCTCGACGACGCGCTTGTAGACCACGGTCGGCGCATCCTTGCCTTCACGCGGCACGGTGTAGCCATGCGGCGAGCAGGGCTCGTCGTGACGAACCTCATAGAGCGACGGCACGTAGTTGCCGGCAATGGATGCAAGCTGCTCGACAATCTGCGCGCGCGGGACCCCTTCGTCACGCAGGCGGCGATGCAGCTGGCAGGTCTCAAGCAGCGATTCCTCACCCTCACCGATGAGGATGGCATCGAAGAAGGCCGCGTACGGCTCGGGGTTGTACACCGAGGGACCGCCGGCGATGATGATGGGGTCGTCTTCGCCTCGGTCGGCCGCTAACAGCGGAATGCCAGCGAGGTCGAGTGCCTCGAGGAAGTTCGTCACCGCCATCTCGTGCGGCACATGCAGGCCGACGATATCAAACGAAGCGACCGGCGCTGCACCCTCGAGCGAGAGCAGCGGAATGCCCGCCTCGCGCATGGCATCACCCATATCGGGCCACGGCACATAGCCTCGCTCACAGGAGATGCCCTCGGCCTGGTTAAGGATGTTGTAGAGGATGGCGATGCCCTGGTTGGGCAGACCGACCTCGTACACATCCGGATAGATCAGGCAGCAACGGTAGTCGGCATCGGCCTTGGAAAGTGTGCCCCACTCGTGATCGATATAGCGGCTCGGCTTCTCGACCTTGGCGAGCAACGGCTCAATTAAATGAAAACAGTCTTGGTATGCAACGCGCAACGAAAAACCCCTAAGCAGCGAGATCTGATGCGTCCTGATAGGACGCCATAGGACGGGTAGCGCCCGCGACCGTGGTCACCAGATCGCGAACGCGGGAGAACGTGGCAGTGACCACCTCGTTGGCACGGCTGTAGTCGACATCGCGCTCGTAGAGCGAAACGAGTGCACGGCCCATGCCATAGGTGCCCGCGGCAGCAGTGAGCGCCTTGACGGCAAACCCAATATGCGGCGTCTGCTTGACGAGTGCGCGGGTGACCGCGCGGATCACAAGACCGCCGGCAAGCACGCCCGCGACCTCGTAGCCGCGCTCAGGCTTAATACCGCGTCCAAAGACGGCAGCCAGCTCAAAGAGCATGCCCACCTGCGCCAGCGCCATAACGGGATAATCGGCGCCCGGCAAAAACACCAGCGCACCGGTCGCCATATTGGTGAGCGCGCACGAGGTGATGATACGGTTGGCCGCGGCGATACGCATGAAGGCAAAGTTCGCCGCAAAAGCCGTTTCCTTGTCGGTGCGATCGAGAATCCAGCGCGCAAGCGTCTCGAGCAGATACGTCTTATCGGTTGCCGCTACCACGCCGAGCATGGGCGTGGACTCCTCGATAAACGGCACCTCCACAGCAGACTCGGCGAGCACGCACACGGGCGCGCCGGCGATCACGAGCTCCTGCACGGCACTCTCCAAGCGGTCGGAACCACACGAGAGCACCAACACCACATCGGTATCGGTCTTTGGAGCAATTCGCTCCTCCCCCAGACGCTCGACGCGCACAATGCCCGAGGTCGTCTGCGGCACAAAGGCGTCACGCACCGTCTCGGCCAGAAAGCGCGAGGCGGACGAATCCAGATAGACCGAGACGCGCACCGGCGTATCGGAATCCTTCTTAACGGACGCGCCCATCTTAAAAGCGCGGGTCAGCTTATCTACGGGAATTTTCATAGCAAACCCCTCCAGCGGTTACGCGGCGCCCGAACGATGCCGCCATATGGATTGTACGATACCCACCGTCAGCAGCTGAATCATCATCGAAGACGAACCGAAGCTAATAAACGGTAGCGGAATACCGGTAATCGGCATCATGCCGATGCACATGCCGATGTTTTCGAAGGTCTGGAACGCCCACATGCCAACGATGCCCACACACGAAAGACGCAAAAACAGCGACTCACACTTAAAGGCGACTCGAATCGTCGAAAAGATCAGCAGCACGTAGAGGCTCAGGAGCAAAAAGGAACCACAAAAGCCAAAGGTCTCGGACAGAAAGGCGAAGACGAAGTCGGTGTGGAACTCAGGCAGAAAGCCGCCGGCTGACTGCGTCGCATGGCCCAAACCCTTACCAAAGAAGCCGCCCGAGCCAACGGCGATAAGCGACTGCTGCAGGTTGTAGGCATCGTCCGAATCGGCATTATCGGGGTCGATAAAGACCGTCAGACGGTTCATCTGATACTGCTTGATGAGCACATCGTGGCCGAGCAGCGAATCAAAGACCGAATCGAGCGCCAGGACGAGGGCCACCAGGCCCACAAGCAGGGCCAGGGTCGACAGCACCCATTCGCGGCGTGCACCGCTCATACAAATGACGATGGCGCCCGAAACCAGCACGACAAGGCCCGAGCCCAGGTCGCCCATGGCAACGACGGCCAAAAACGGAATGGACAGCATGCCGCAGAGCTTGACGTAGTCGCGAACGGTATCGATGCGGCCGTTATACTGCGAGCCAAGCGTAGCAATAAAGAAGATGGTGATGAGCTTGGCAAGCTCAACCGGCTGGAATGTCAAACCGATACCGGGAATCTTGATCCAGCCCGTCATGCCCAGACCGCCCGTATAGGACAGGCCCGGAATCTTGGGCGAGAAGATCACGATCAGGTCGATGACGAGCAACGCCGTCGAGAAATTGGATATACCGCGCAGGTCGGTACGCCAGACCAACACCGCCAGCACCGCTCCGATGCCGATTCCCAGCAGATGGCGTGAGAACGAGGCATCGGCCTTAAACTGCGAAGCCGACCAGATGATGATGGCACCGTAGGCGACGAGCGCCACAGTAGCCACGAGCACACCGATATGCACCTTTTGGCGAAACGTGCCGCGCGAGGCCGAAAGTTGCTTGTTGACGCGGTCCAGGCTGCTGCGAGAGCCGGTCTTGGTTGAACGGAACAGATCCGCCGGAGAAAAATCCATCGCAACCTCCTATCGAACCGAAGAATCGCCCGAGGCCGAAGAGGTATCGGGCTCGTCATAAATCACGCCGAGCACGTCGCGCACGACATGCATCGCGGTATCTGAGCCGCCGCCGCCCTGCTCCAGGACAGTAGCGATGACATACTTGGGGTCATCGGCCGGCGCATAGGCGCAGAACCACGCGTATTCGTCCTCGCCACTTTTCTCGCCCGTGCCCGACTTGCCGTATACCTGCGGCGTCAGGGTGCCAAAGTGCGCCGCCAGGGACGTCGATGCCGTGTAAATCACGTCGTGCATACCGTTGCGAACAAGAGCCAAATCCGAATCGCTGTTGATCTTGGCCTCCAGGCGCTTCTTCTTGCCCTTGCCGTTGTACTTATAGGCATCGCCGTCGCCATCGCGCGACACGGCAGACAAAAACACGTGAGGCACGTACTGTTTGCCGCCGTTGGCAAGACCCATATAGGCGCACGCCATCTGCAGGGGCGTCACCAGGATGTCGCCCTGGCCGATGGCGATGTTGGTCATATCGCCGGCATTCCACTTGCGGTCCTCGGCAGAGGCGTCGGTGAAGTACGACTCTTTCCACTCGGCATCGGGAATACGGCCCGCGCCCTCACTCGGCAGATCGATACCGCAGGTCTTGCCTAGGCCCCAGCGACGAAAGACCTCCTGCAAGCCCTCGGGATGTTGCTCGTCATAAAAGAACGCCTTGCCCATGTCGTAGAAGACAGGGTCGCACGAGTTGGCGATACCCGACTGCAGCGTCATGGTGCCGTGGCCGGAATGCAACCAGCAGTACTTGCCCCACGACTTGCCCAGACCCGTCCAATAGCCCGTGCAGTTGGTCGTCTGCCCCGACGTGTAGGTTCCAAACTCAAGACCGGCCAGTGCCGAGAGCGGCTTGATGGTCGAGGCCGACATGTACTGTCCGCTAATGGCGCGGTTGAGCAGCGGGTGCGAACCCTTGTCATCATTGAGCTCGGTCCACACGTCATTTGAGACGCCGCCGATAAAGACGGACGGATCGAACTTGGGCTGGCTCGCCATGCCCAGGATCTCGCCATTGTTGGGATCGAGACACACCACAGCGCCGTTGCCGGCATTGCTGTAGCCAGTGGTCTTGGCAAGCTCGATAGCGCTCGCCAGCGCCGTCTCGCAGGCCTGCTGGATCTTAAGGTCGAGCGTGAGCTTAATGTCGGAGCCGGCCTTCGCAGGCACGGCACCGGCCTGACCGGTCACATTGCCCGAGGCATCGACCTTGACGGTCTGCTCGCCACGAATACCCTGCAGCAGGTTTTCGTAGTAGCTCTCAACGCCCGCCTGGCCCACGATATCGCCCGACTGGTACGTAATCTTGCCAGCAGAAGCATCATCATCGCCAGAGGTTTTCTTATTCTGGGCCTCGAGCTGCTCGGAGGTAATGGTGCCGGTATAGCCCAAGATATGGCATGCCGTCTCGCCATATGGATACTGGCGCTCGGTACGCTCGGCAATCTTGACGCCCGGGAACTCGCCGGCGTGTTCCTTGATATAGGCAACCGTGGAGCGACGGACGTCCGTCGCGATGGTATGCAGGCTCTGAGCGCCCTCTGTATTGTCCTGAATATTGCGAAGGACCGCCACGTAAGGCATTCCAAGCACGTTGGCAAGATGGCGAACCAGAACCTCATCCTCGGCAAGGTCGCGGTAGGCCACGACAGCAAGTGAGGGACGGTTCTGGACAAGCGCCACGCCATTGCGGTCGAGGATGCGGCCGCGCACAGCGGGAGTGGTAACGGTGCGAGTCTGATTGCTATTAGCCTGCTTCTCGTAATAGTCCGACGAGACCATCTGCATGCCCCACAGCTTGACGGCGAGCGCCGCAAACATCGCGCCCACACCCGTGGTGAGGATGGAAAAGCGGCCCTTAAAGGCGGTCGCCGCGGTATTGCCCTCGCCCTCGGTGGCGCGTGGGGCCGTTCCATGCTGCGTATCGTAGGTAAAACGGGAATCGCCACGACGCATGATGACCAGCGCGACCACGATGGCCACAACCAGCACGATACCAGCGATAATAACCGTCAACTGGGAAGACATCTACGGGCCTCCCCTATTTGAGCTTGCGGGTCTTGGGCTTAAAGCGCATACCCGTCTGGCGTCCGCCACGTGCGGAGAATCCATAGCCGGACTGCGGCACGACGCCAGACATCAAAAACGGAATGGCAACCAGACCCGTCAGGATCGAGGACGGCAGCGCATGGCCGAAGATCGCCACGACAAAGCTCGTCTCCAAACCCATAAACAGCAAGATGATGCTGTAAATCACATTAATGACGAGCGCAAAGGCGCCCACAGTGACGCCGCGCGCACTCGGGGTACCGCCCGTCTGACCGACGGCGCTGTGCACCAGGGCAAAAGAACCCACGGTCAGCAGGAGCGACATAACGCCCACCGGCACGGCAGCGGACAGGTCATAGAACAAGCCGCTGCAAAAACCGCACACGACGGCACGGGTCGGGTCGCCCGAGAACACGCTTAGGCACACCAGGATAATCATGAAGTTGACGCGACCGCCCGCAATGGAGATCTGCGGTGCCAGGCCTGCCTGCAGCAGCACGCACACGATGGCGGCGATTACAAACGTGCGGGAGCTCATCCCCTGCTCGTGTAGATCCATGGACATGCCCCCTATTCGCTCGAGCCGGAATCGGTCGTCTCGGACGTGTCGGAACTGTCATCCGAGCTCTCGTCCTTCGTCTTGGTCGCAGCATCGCGCGACGTTCCCTGCGGCGTGCTGTTGGCCGTGCTCACGTCCTCATCCGAGGCCGACTGTTCGTCGGTCAGCGAGGTGATGACCAGCACTTCCTCGTTGTTCTCGGCCGTGGTCTGGGCGCGCACCACAATGGTGTAGTACACGTCGTTTGCCGATTTCTCGACCGACGAGACGGTGCCGAGCGGTAGACCCTTGGGGAACACACCGCCAATGCCCGAGGTCACGATGATGTCGCCAACCTTAACATCGGAGTCGACGCTCACGTACTCAAGACGCAGCGTGCCGTCAGCCTGACCCTGCAGCATGCCTTGGGCACGCGTGTCCTGCACCATAGCGGACACGCCCGAGTTCTCGTCGCCAATCAGGCGCACGGTGGACGTCTTGGCCGAGACTTCGATGATCTGGCCGATAACACCGGCCGAACTCGTCACAGGCATGTTGATGGTAAGGCCGTCGGCAGAGCCCTTGTCGATGGTGACGGTCGAGGTCCAGGCATCGCCCGAGGCACCAACAATACGAGCTGCGGTCGATTTGAGGTTATAGGTCGACTGCAGGCCGACCAGCCCCTCCAGACGCTCGGCGGTCTTTTGAGCCTCGGAGAGCTCAGCAACCTTAGAGGTCAGTTCCTCGTTTTGCTTCTTAAGATCGTCAAGCGTGTCCTGCGACGCCGTAAGGTTAGAGAACACGTTGCCGATCGCATTGAAGGGAGCCGCCACGGCCGAGCCCACAAAGCGCACCGGCGAGGTAATCGTCGTTACGCCCGAACGCACGGCATGAATCGGCCCTGCCTCGCCCTCGCGGATGTAAAACGTGAGCAGCAACACCGAAATCAGGCTGAAAACAATCAACGGGCGCATACCCGTTGATTGTCGCTTGGTATTCAGATTTGTGGAGAAACCCGAAGATCGTGCCAAATGGAATCCACCTTTTGGAAATTAAGCATTGGTCTGGACGAAGCCGCCATCAAACGCATTGGCCTCGAGCACGCGGGCACAGCCGTTAACGACGTTATCGAGCGCCGTGGGGCTGACGTTGACCGAAACACCGGTCTCATCGCGCAGGCGCACGTCGAGACCGCGCAGCAGCGCGCCGCCACCAGTCAGCAAAATGCCGTAGTACATAAGGTCCGAGGCAAGATCGGGAGGCGTAGCGTCGAGTGCGTCCTTGACGGCCTTGGCCATCTCGTCGAGCGGCTTGTTGAGCGCGCGACGAATCTCCTCGCTCTCGATGCGCACGGTCTTGGGCAGACCGGTGATCACGTCGCGGCCGTTGACCTCGACGTCGAGCTCGTCCTTGAGCGGCACGGCGGAACCGACCTTGATCTTGATGTCCTCTGCCGTACGCTCGCCGATAGCCAGGTTGTAGGCATCGCGAACATGGGTGAGGATAGCCTGGTCGAACTCGTCGCCGGCAATGCGGATGGACTGCGACACGACAATACCGCCCATAGCGATAACGGCGACCTCGGTGGTGCCGCCGCCGATATCGATGACCATGGAGCCCGTGGGCTCCTCGACGGGCAGGTCGGCGCCGATGGCAGCCGCCATGGGCTCCTCGATCAGATAGGCCTGGCGAGCGCCTGCCTGGATCGTAGCCTCAAAGACGGCGCGCTTCTCGACCGATGTGACGCCGGAAGGAACGCAGACAACGACGCGCGGACGCGGAGTCCACGGATAGCGCTTCTCGGAAGCCTTGTCGATAAAGTAGCGAAGCATGGCCTCGGTGACATCGAAGTCGGCGATGACGCCGTCCTTCAGGGGACGAACGGCCACGATGTTGCCGGGCGTACGGCCGAGCATGCGCTTGGCCTCGATGCCGACTGCCAGGATGCGCTCGTCGTTCTTGTCGATAGCGACAACGGAGGGCTCGCGGATGACGATGCCCTTGCCGCGCACGGAGACGAGCGTATTGGCGGTGCCGAGGTCGATGGCGAGATCGCCCGCATAGCTACCGAAGAACATATCCATCAAAGAAAACAACGCAACTCCTGATGTGTTGGATGATTGCTGGAAAACTACTAGCCCATCATACTAGCGCAAGCCCGGCACCTCACTTGCGGTGAAGCGCCGGGCAGAGCCAAATCTCATAAGGTCACTACTGGTTGTCAGCGGCCGAGAAATCGATATCGAAGGAGGAAACGGCCCAACCGATATGGTTGTCGGAGCGCACGAATTTAACGGTGTACTCCTGCTCGCCGCCCTTGGACAGCGAAGCCTTCACCTTGGCGGTGGTCTCGGTCATGGACTGATCCATACCCTCGATCGAGACGGTGGCGCCCTGCGGGATCGAGGAGATGATCATCGCCTTGGCATCCTCGGACAGGCTCGAGGCCAGGCAGGACTCGGCCTTGGCGGTATCGCCGTCACCAGCAGCCTGGAACAGGTCGGAGATGACGGACTCCTGCGAGGGGTAGCCCATGCCGCGCGTATATGCATAGCCAAGACCGCCGGCAGCGATCACGATGAGCAGAAGCAGCACCAGGAAGATCTTAAGACCCGTGTGGCGGTGGCGACGACGAACCTTGGCCTGTTTGCGGTCCTGCTGGACCATCTCGGACTCGGACAGCGTAAAGAAGCCGGTGTCAGAGGGGTCGGGCATAAACTGACCGGTCGCGCCCGTGGGATCGAGCGGATCGACAGCGGGAGCGTCCATCGCAGGAGCCGGAGCCGTGGACATGGCCGTCTGGGCCGAAAGCGCGGCGAGCGAGTCGTGCACGCGGGCAAGCTCGTCGGCTTGCTCGGGCGTGAGCTGGTAGATGCCATCGGCGGTAGCGGCGTTAAAGGCATCGAGCGCATCGGAGGGACGGCCGGCGGCGGAAAGCGCTTGGCCCATGCCGGCGTTGAGGGCGCGCGTATCGTCGCGCGGGCCGGCAAAGTCGATAGCCGTGCGGTAGGTCTCAACGGCGTCCGCGGGGCGGCCGAGCTTGATGAAGCAGCGGCCCAGATCGCCGAGGGCGGCCGCAGGAGCCGGGTTGGCGCCGTCGATGGCAGCCTGACGGAAGGCAGTACCGGCGTTGGCATAGTCGCCCGACTGGAACAGCGCGTTGCCCAGACCCAGGTAGGCCTTAAACGGCGTGGCGTAGGAAGCGTCCTGGGTAGCCGCAGAGAACGCCTGGGCAGCCGTGGTGTAGTCGCCCACCGCGGCGAGCGCCTTGCCGCGGTTGGTGAGCAGAGCGCCGCGCTTGCCATAGGCGCCGTCGTTGAGGGCGGCGGCGTAGGCCTCGGCGGCCTCGGCGTACACGCCCAGATGCATCAGGGCGTTGCCGCGCAGGTGGTCGGCTTCACCCATGATCTCGTTAGGAGTCTTTGCCGCGCCAAGCATCTGGGCGGCAGCGGAAAAATCACCCGCGCGATAAGCGGCGCGGCCCTGTTGGATCAGCTGGCTATTCAAGGAAGTCCCCTTTACTCGTGAACGATCTCGACATGAACGATCTCGTCGCCGGCGCGCAGCCGCGAGATGACGTCGAGGCCCTCGACCGTGGTACCAAAGACGGTATAGCCGGAGTCGAGGTTGTGCTGGGCGCCCAGGCAGAAGTAGAACTGCGAGCCCGCGGAATCGGGATCCATAGAGCGGGCCATGGCAAGCGCGCCGTCAACATGGCTGTTGCGCGGATTGGTGGCAAACTCGCCCTTGATGCAGTAGCCGGGGCCGCCGGTACCGGGCATGCCGTCGGGACCCTCAAGGCCGGCAGCGACGTCGGCGCCGGACATATCGCGGGTATTGGGGTCGCCGCCCTGGATCACAAAGCCGGGCACATAGCGATGGAACTTAAGGCCGTCATAAAAGCCCATCGTGGAAAGCTCGCAGAAGTTCGCCACATGGATGGGGGCGCCCTCACCGTCAAACTTGACCTTGATGGTGCCCTTCGACGTCTCGATCACCGCGCACTCGTCACCGACGAGCTGGTACTCGGGCGTATAGAGCTCTTTCTTAAAACCAAACATGTGGTTCCTTCCTCGTGCGTTTAAAGCATATTTGTACGAATTGTAGCAATAAGCACGGGCTTCCATCAATTGCGCACGCAGGTTATGCCGCCGGAGGGCAACAAATTACGAACGCTGCTGCGGCCTCCAGGCGCTCACGTTGGCGTCGTACTGGTTAAGCGCGCTGTTGCCGCCTTGAGCGATAGGCGCCAGGATCTCGCTCTGACGGGCGCTCAGCGACTCGCCGTCGGGAATGGACAGCGAGATATCCCAGCTCTGGCAGATCACGTCGACACGCTCGTACATCCACTGGGCAAGCTGCTTTAGATGATCGATGTCCTCCGCATAGACCGTGTCGTCCTGAACCTTGAGGTTGTTGAGCTCATCCTGGGTCTTTTTAATCTGGTCGCGCAGGGCATAAGCGCTCTGCGACAGCTCCTGGCGGGTGGAGAGCGGTGTACGCAGATAGCCGTTATTAAACGAATCGATGACCTCGCCAATCTGATCCTCGTCGCTGTACGACACGATGGTCTGGTACAGGCCGTCGAGCATGGTGTAGAGCTGGTCGTCGGTTAAGACGGTCTCCTCCTGAACGACCTCGGACGTATCCTCTTGCTTGGACTCTTTCTCGGTGGCCTCGCCCTTTTGGCGCGACGGGAAGGTAGTCTTGGCGGCCTGGCCAAACTGGTCGTAGAAGCCGGGCATGACGCCCATGGGATCGGCAGTCACAAACCAATAGGCACCACCGCACACGGCAGCGAGCACCGCGATGACGATGAGCGGTTTGGGGATATGGCGCTTGTGCTTGTGATAGGCATCCTCGTCGGGATGGACCTTGCGCTTGGGCTTTTGCTTTTTAGGCTGGGCATCATCGCGCAGGGACACCGGCGTGGGGATATCCACCTTGGGGATGCCAAAGTCCTTATCGAAGGCAGGCAGCACGCAGGTCTCGTTGGGGTCGGCTGCGTCGGAGAGCACCGCGGCGGCAGATGCCGGCGCGTGGGGCACCTCGGTATCGATCTGCTCCTGCGTCAGGCGCGGAAAGCCGGCCGTGCGCCCTGCGGCCAGGTCGGATGCGGCCGCGTCCTCGGAAAGGATGCCTGGCGCGGGGCGTCCACACTTGGGACAGGTACGGTCATGCGGGGACAGACGGGCGCCGCAGCCGTCGCAGAACACGAACTCGGTATGCTCGGGTCCATCGCCCGGACCAACGTATGCGTTGCAATAGGGGCAGAACGAGGCGCCGTCCTCGATGGTCTTTAGGCAATGCGGGCAGATCACGGCATCCTCTTTCCGAAGCAATTCAAACAATTGAGGTTAGAGCATAACATCGACACGGCCCCACAGGCGCAAGGCACCAATTCAACATCGCCGCTCACCCCTAAGTTGCGGTGAAATAGGGACTGAATAGGAGGTTAAAACGCTTAAACAGTCCCTATTTCACCGCAACTTAGGGAGGCGTTGGGGCTAGTCTTTCTTTACGGGCTTATTCTTCTTGCTTGGCATCGAGACTTTAATGCCCTGGGCCGATTTGGTCACGCGGGAGCGCTTGGCACCGACGCCCTTCTTTTTCTTGGGCTTGGTCTGGGCCACGCCCTCGAGTGCACGGGCCTCGGCCTCGCGGACAGTGCGTTCCTCGCGGCGCTGCGCCATATCGGCGGCAACGCGCTTGGCAAAACGCTCGGCGGTCGATCCCGTCGAGCTCACCTTGCCGCCGCCGCGACCCAGACGAACGCGCACGCCACGGCCAAAGCCGGTGGCCGCATGACGGCGACGGGGCTTAAGCGAGTCCATCATCGTGGCAAGCTTAAAGAACACCGCGCAGGTAAAGACGATGATAACCGCCAAAATGACCATCTGGCCCATCGACAGATTGGCGATGGACAGCAGCCCCGGGAACCCGATAACGCCCGTCAAAATACCGGCGACGACAAACACGAAAAGCACCACGCGCAAGGGCGTGAGCGGCTGCGAGATGCGCCAGATTAGGCTGACGCTCGCCGCGCACGACGTGAGCAGGCACATGGTCGAAAGCGTAAGCTGACTAAAGCCAAATACGCGCGCCACAAAGATATCGAGTGCCGCGGCCAAAATGACCGCAATCGACGCCGGCAGCGCACGCTTAAGCACGTTGGTCAAGAACGACCCCTTCACGCGGGCGTTGTTAGGCTCCAGGCCCAGCACAAAGCCCGGCGCGCCGATGCAGAAGAAGTTGATGAGCGTCATCTGAATGGGCTCAAAGGGATACGGCGGTAGCGCGATGAACAGCGCCGCCAGGCCCATCGAGAAAAGCGTCTTGGTCAGAAAGAGCGCGGCGGAGCGCTGCACGTTATTGATAGAACGACGGCCCTCGGCCACCACAGCGGGCATCGAGGCAAAGTCGTTATCGACGAGCACGATCTCGGCCACATTACGTGCGGCATCGGAGCCGGCGGCCATCGCCACGGAGCAGTCGGCCTCCTTGAGCGCCAGCACGTCGTTGACGCCGTCGCCCGTCATGGCCACGGTGTGCCCGCGGCGTTTGAGCGCCTGTACGAGCTCGCGCTTCTGCTGCGGCGTCACACGCCCAAAAACGTGATAGCGGTCCACAGCCGCATCAATCTTGGACGGCGTATCGAGGGTTGTCGCGTCCACGTAAGCATCGGCGCCCGGCACGCCCACCACGCGCGCGATCGACGACACCGTACGCGGGTCGTCGCCGCTGATCACGTTGAGGGTCACGCCCTGCTCGTTAAAGTAGCCGATAGTCTCGGCTGCCGAGGTACGAATCTCGTCACGAATAGTCACAAAACCCACGGGCTCGGCCTCGCCCACCATATCGCCATCGGGCGAAAAGCCGTCCACGCGCGCCACCACAAGTACGCGGCAGGTATCGGCAAGCTCGGCCACACGATTCTCGACCTGAGCAAATGCGCGATCAGAGAGCACAAACTGCGCGGCGCCCATCACATAGGAGCCCTGCGCAAACGACGCGCCGCTCCACTTTTTTGACGACGAGAACGGAATGACCGACAGCGGCTCGGACACCTCGACCGGACGATCGGCGTAGTAGTTGAGCAGCGCCTGGCAGGTCTCGTTGGCATCTGCCGAGGTCGCACGTGCTACGTTGGCAAGCGCAAAGTCGAGCACCGTGGTCTCGACGGGGACAGCCGCCTCGTCCGAGTCCGCGCCAAAGCCAACACCCTCAACAGGCAGCGGGTAGGTGCCCTCGACCTCCATACGGCCCGAGGTGATGGTGCCCGTCTTGTCCAGGCACAAAACGTCGACGCGCGCGAGCGTCTCGATGCAGTAGAGCTGCTGTGCCAGCACCTTGCGACGCGCCAGGCGCACCGTGGCGATCGCGAGCACCGACGAGGTCAGCAGCACCAGGCCCTGCGGAATCATGCCCAGCAGGGCACCAACCGTGGACAGCAGCGCCGAAGAAGGCACACGGCCGGCCAGCAGCTCGGAGAAACACCAAGAAAGTGCGCTATCGCCCGGGGTTCCCGCGGCATCCCACAGCTCGCTCACACTCGAAGCAAAGAGCGCCAGACCAAGCGGAATCATGATAATGCTCGCGAACCGCACGATGGCATTCAACGCGTTCATGATCTCGGAATTGACCTTTTTGACGTACTTGGCCTCGTTGTTGATCTTTGCCACGTAGTTATCGGCGCCGACATGGATCACGCGGGCGCGCAGCAGGCCTGAGTCGATAAAGCTGCCGCTCATGAGCTCGGAGCCGGGCTGCTTTTTGATAAGATCGCTCTCGCCCGTCAGCAGACTCTCGTTGACGAGCGCCTCGCCCGACACCACCACGGCGTCGGCGGGAATCTGGTCACCGCGCCCCAGGCGAATGATATCGTCGAGCACGATCTGGTCCAGGTCGAGCTCCACCTCGGCGCCATCGCGCACCGCGATGGCCTTCTTAGAGGTGAGCAGCGTAAGCTTGTCGACCATCCGATTGGAACGCATGGACTGAATGACGCCAATTGCCGTGTTCAAGAACACCACGAACAGAAACGTCAGGTTCTTAAACGAACCGGTCAGCAACACCAAAATCGCCAAGACCACGTTGATCAAGTTAAACAGCGTGCAGAGGTTCTCGATGATGAGCTCTTTGACCGACTTGGTCTTGAGCTCCATGTTGCGGTTGATCTTACCGGCGGCGATGCGCTCCTCGACCTCGGCGGTCGAGAGTCCGCGCTCGATATCCGTTGCTGCCATACCACGTCCCATCATGTCGCGTCGGTATAAGAAAACCGCCCGGACCATGCGAGGTTCGGACGGTCTTACGTTCGATGGTGCCCCATGTTGGATTCGAACCAACGGCCTTCTGCTCCGGAGGCAGACGCTCTAATCCCCTGAGCTAATAGGGCGAACGGTAGGCATTATACCCAAGTGCGCCGCGGGCTAACAAAATAATAGAAAAAGCTTTGCAATTACGTGGGAGACGCGCCGCGACGGCGCGCTTTAGGCGGCAAAAGCGAGTCAGATAGTATAAACTCTCATGCACATATATAACGGCTCGCGATGCGAGCCGTTTTTGCAAGGGCTATCTATCGAGGTGAGAGGCACACCATGATTGCGATTTTAAAGCAGAGCGCCAGCGACGAGGCCGTCGGCCACATCGTCAGCTGGATCGAGAAAAAGGGACTCAAGACCGATGTCTCGCGCGGCGAGAACGAGACCATCATCGGCCTGGTGGGCGATACGACCAAAATCGACCCGTTCCTACTCGAGTCCATGGACGTCGTCGAGCGCGTACAGCGCGTCTCCGAGCCGTTCAAGCGAGCCAACCGCAAGTTTCACCCCGAGGACTCCATCATCGACTGCGGCCACGGCGTCAAGATCGGCGGCGACCAGTTCCAGGTCATCGCCGGCCCCTGCTCCGTCGAGGGCGAGAACCTCATCCGCATCGCCCGCCGCGTGAAGGCCGCCGGCGCCACGATGCTGCGCGGCGGCGCCTACAAGCCCCGCACCTCCCCGTACGCCTACCAGGGTATGGGTCCCGCCGGCCTGGACCTGCTGTGCGAGGCATCCGCCGAGCTCGACATGCCGATCGTCACCGAGATCATGGACCCGCGCGACGTGCAAGTCTTCCTCGACAAGAAGATCGATGTCATGCAGATTGGCGCTCGCAACGCCCAGAACTTCCCCCTGCTCAAGGAGGTCGGCAAGACCAAGACCCCGATCCTGCTCAAGCGCGGCATGTCCGGCACCGTCGACGAGCTGCTTATGGCAGCCGAGTACATCATGAGCGAGGGCAACGACAACGTCATCCTGTGCGAGCGCGGCATTCGCACCTTCGAGACCCGCACCCGCAACACCTTCGACCTCAACGCCGTGCCGGTGCTGCACCACCTGTCGCACCTGCCCGTCGTCGCCGACCCCAGCCACGCCACCGGTTACACCCGCTATGTTGAGCCCATGGCGCTCGCCGCGACTGCCTGCGGCGCCAACGGTCTGGAGATCGAGGTCCACGACGACCCGAGCCACGCTTGGTCCGACGGCGCTCAGGCCCTCACCCCCGACCAGTTCGACGACACTATGCGCCGCATCCGCGCCATCCGCGAGGTCGTCTGCCAAGAGACCGTTCAGGAGTAGCCCATGGGTACGGTGAGAAACGCACGCGTTAACCAAGGTGGCCCCAAGTGCGCCGGCATCGTGGGCCTGGGCCTCATCGGCGGCAGCTTTGCCCGCGGCTATGCGCAGGCGGGCGTCCGCGTGCTGGCCTGGGACCCCGACGACGACGTCATGACGGCCGCCAGCATGGGCACCGTTGCCGGCGAGCTCAACGACGAGACGCTCGGCGAATGCGACATCATCGTCCTGGCATGCTACCCCGAGGCCTGCATCGAGTGGCTCGAGGCGCACGCCCAGGCACTCGCCGACGCCACCGACACCGAGGCCATCATGGGCCCCGTGGTGATCGATACCGTGGGCGTCAAGGGCATCGTGTGCGAGCGCGCCTTTGAGCTTGCCCGCGAGCACGGTTTTTACTTTGTAGGCGCGCACCCCATGGCGGGCACGCAGTTCTCGGGCTACGCGCATTCCCGCGCCGACCTGTTCCAGGGCGCACCGCTCGTGCTCGTACCGCCCGCAGTGGACGACGCGCTTAAGCTGGAGCTTTTGGGCCAGGTGCGCGAGATGGTACGCCCCTTAGGCTTTGGCAAGTTCAGCGTAACGAGCGCCGCCGAGCACGACCGCGTCATCGCCTTTACGAGCCAGCTCGCGCACGTCGTCTCCAACGCCTATGTTAAGAGCCCGACCGCTCAGGTCCATCACGGCTTTTCGGCCGGCAGCTACCGCGACCTCACCCGCGTGGCGCATCTCAATCCGCAGATGTGGTCCGAGCTCATGATCGACGACGCCGATGCGCTCGCCTTCGAGATTGACCATCTGATCGAATCGCTCGGCGCCTACAGTCGCGCCCTTAAGGACCGCGACCAGCGCTATCTGGAGAATCTCCTTGCCGAGGGCGACCGCATCAAGCGCGCGCTCGACGACGAGGCCTCCCACTAGACCACCCATCACGCCAGGTCGAAAGGACCGAAGCTTATGGCGATTACCATCGATATCGACACCGCACGCCCCTACCAGGTGCATGTGGGCACGTTTTTGCTGGAGCAGGCTGGCCCACTCGTACGCGCCACCGCCGGCGGCACCCGTGCCGTCATCGTGACGGACACCAATGTAGGCCCCCTCTACCAGATGCCCGTTAAGCAGAGCCTCGAATCCGCAGGCTACGAGGTGAGCATCTGCACCTTCGAGGCCGGCGAGGCCCATAAGCGTGCCGAGACCTACGTTGGCATTTTGGAGTTTGTGGCCGAGCACGAGCTTTCGCGCTCCGACGTGATCGTGGCACTCGGCGGCGGCGTCGTGGGCGACGTTGCGGGCTTTGTGGCCGCCACCTACATGCGCGGCTGCAAGTTTGTGCAAATTCCCACAAGCCTGCTCGCCATGGTAGATTCGTCGGTCGGCGGCAAGACGGCCATCGACCTGGCAGCCGGCAAGAACCTGGCCGGCGCCTTTTGGCAGCCGAGCGTGGTCATCGCTGACGTGGGGTGCCTTGCCACCCTCACGCCCGAGCAGTTCGCCGACGGCTGCGGCGAGGTCGTCAAGCACGCCGTGATCGCCGACCCCGAGCTCTTCGCCGAGCTGGAGAAGACCCCGCTCACGCTTGAGCTGCTGAACCGCGACGTGGCCCGTGTGGCGCTCATCATCGCCCGCAATATCGACATTAAGCGCGCCGTGGTCGTTGCCGACGAGCGCGAAACCAATCAGCGCAAGCTTCTCAACTTTGGCCACAGCGCCGGACACGCCGTCGAAGCCTGCGAGCACTTTGAGCTCGGCCATGGCAACTGCGTGTCGATTGGCATGGGCATCATCACGCGTGCCGCAGCCCTGCATGGCGTTTGCGATGCTGCACTGCCCGGTCGTATTGAGGAGCTCTGCGCCCGCCACAGCCTCAAGACCCGCTGCGACCTAGATGCCGATGCCGTCTTTGCCGAGGCGCTCCACGACAAAAAGCGCTCGGGCGACACCATCGACCTGGTAATTCCACACGACATTGGTCGTTGCAGCATCGACCGCACGCCGCTTTCCACCTTCCACGATTTGATTGCCGAGGGCCTCGGCCAGAAGGGAGACGCATCCGCATGTTAGCCCGCATCACCCCGTCCCCGCTCAAGGGCACCGTTCCCGCCATCGCATCCAAATCGATGGCGCATCGCCTCATCATCTGCGCCGCGCTTGCCAACGGCGAGACGCACGTGACCTGCAACACCACCTGCGCCGATATCGAGGCCACGGTGCGCTGCCTCACGGCGCTCGGCGCCCGCATCGAGACCGTCGAGGACGGCTTCCAGGTCCATCCCACCATGAAGAGCATTGAATTTGGCCTGCTTAAGGCCCTTGCCGGCGGCACGCTCGACTGCGGTGAGAGTGGCTCCACACTGCGCTTCATGCTGCCTGTCGCCTGCGCGCTAGGCGCGGAGGCCACCTTCGTGGGTCAGGGCCGCCTGGGCGGCCGCCCGCTCTCCCCGCTCTCCGACGAGATCATTGCCGCCGGTTGCGACCTGCAGGGCCTGGGCGGTTTTCCGCTCAAGACGAGCGGCCGCATGCGCCCGGGCACCTTTGTGCTTCCGGGCAACGTGAGCTCGCAGTATATCTCCGGCCTGCTGCTGGCAGCCCCGCTGCTGGCCCAGCCCTCCTGCGTCCAGGTGACCGGCCTCATCGAGAGCCGCCCCTACATCAACCTGACCATCCAGGCCATGAAGGCCTTTGGTGTCGAGGTCAACGTCGAGCGCATTCCAGCCAAGGACGGTCAGCCCGAGGTCACGAACTTCCGCGTGAACAGCGGCTCGTACCGCACGCCCGGCAGCGTAGCCGTCGAGGGCGACTGGTCCAACGCCGCCTTTTGGCTGTGCGCCGGCGCCATCGGCTCCGACCCCATCACCGTCGAGGGCGTGTCGCTGAGCTCCGCACAGGGCGACCGCAACGTGCTTGCCGCGCTTTCGCGCTTTGGCGCCCGCATCGTGCGCTCCACGAACGCCGCCACCGTCCAGTCCGACAAGCTCGCCGGCTTTGAGATGAGCGCCCACGACATTCCGGACCTGGTGCCCGTCATCTCGGCCGTGGCATCGCTGGCTCAGGGCCGCACGTTCATCCGTGACTGCGCACGCCTGCGCATCAAGGAATCAGACCGTCTGGTTACCACTACCCGCGAGCTTACCGCGCTGGGCGCGCAGGTGCGTATTGCCGGTGACGACCTCATCATCAAGGGCGTCGATGCCCTTACCGGCGGCGAGGTCGATTCGCACAACGATCACCGCATCGCCATGATGGCCGCCATCGCCGCGAGTCGCGCCACCGGCGAGGTCGTGATCCACGGCGCCGAGGCCGTCAACAAGTCCTATCCCGATTTCTTCGACCACTACCGCCTGTTGGGCGGCAAGGTCACGCTCGAGGAGGAATAGCATGTCCTCGACCTTTGGCAACGTCTTGCACTTAAGCATTTTCGGCCAGTCGCACTCCCCCGCCATCGGCTGCTCGCTCGATGGCATTCCGGCAGGCATCGCCGTCGACCTAGAGCAGCTGCAGGCCTTTTTGGACCGTCGCGCCCCCGGCCGTGACGAGACCGCAACCAAGCGCCGCGAGGCCGACGCCGCCCACATTATCGCCGGCATAGTTGATGGACACACCACGGGCGCGCCTATCGCCGCGATCATCGAGAACACCAACACGCGCTCCAAGGACTACTCCGAGCTGCGCCGCAAGCCCCGCCCGGGCCATGCGGATTTCCCGGCACGCGTGAAGTACAACAACATGCACGACGTCGCCGGCGGCGGGCACTTCTCTGGCCGCCTGACGGCGCCCTTATGCATCGCGGGCGGCATCGCGCTGCAGGCGCTCGAGGCCCGCGGCATTAACGTGATGGCGCACGTGGCGCAGATCGGTGGCATCTCCGATCTGCCCATGGACGACATGGTCTATCGTGAGGCCGACCGCAAAGCGATTCTTTCGAACGACCTGCCGTGCATCGACACCGCGGCTGCCGGTCGCATGCGTGAGGAGATCCTTGCCGCGCGCGATGAGCTCGACAGCATCGGCGGCATCGTGGAGTGCGGTATTTACGGCCTACCCGCGGGCATCGGCGACCCCATGTTCGACGGCATCGAGAACCGCATCGCGCAGATTGCGTTTGGGATTCCCGCCGTGAAGGGCGTGGAGTTTGGCATGGGCTTTGCCGTCGCCGCCATGCGAGGCAGCGAGAACAACGATCCGTATCGCATCGACGCCGAGACCGGCAAGATCGAAGTCGAGTCCAATAATGCCGGCGGCATCCTGGGCGGTATTTCGACCGGCGCGCCCCTCATGTGGCGCATGGCCGTAAAGCCCACGCCCTCCATTGGCCGCGAGCAGCAGACGGTGGACATGGACGCTATGGAAAATGCCGAGCTCTCGGTCCACGGCCGCCACGATCCCTGCATCGTCCCGCGCGCCGTCCCCGTAGCCGAGGCAGCCGCAGCACTGGCCATCTGGGACGCCCTCCTCGAGGACGCCGCCCAGCGCTAAAAATCTCCGGGGGCCAACTCCGGCCCCCACTCCCACCCAGTGAAAGGGGTCCCTATGGACCTTGCTGACATTCGCCAGGCCATCGATGGCATCGACACTACCCTGCTCAACAGTTTTATCGAACGCATGGATATTGCCACCGAGGTCGCCAAGTCAAAGATCGAGATGGGCAAGGCCGTCTTCGACCCCGCCCGCGAGCGCTCCAAACTCAACAACCTTGCCGGCCGCGCGCCCGAGCGCTACGAGGCGCAGACCATCACGCTGTTCCGCCTCCTCATGAGCATGAGCAAGGCCGAGCAGCAACGCTATATCAACGAGCTCAAGGGCATCACGGTCTCGCAAAAGGCCCACGCCACCGCCGGGGCCTTCGACACGCCCTTCCCCCAGACTGCCAGCGTCGCCTGCCAGGGCGTTGAGGGTGCCTACAGCCAGATCGCCGCGTGCAAGCTCTTTGCCGTGCCCGATATCGCGTTCTTCGAGTCCTTCGAAGGTGTCATGCGCGCTGTGCGCGACGGCTTCTGCGAGTTTGGCGTACTGCCCATCGAAAACTCCACCGCGGGCTCGGTCAACGCAGTCTACGACCTGCTCGCGCAGTTCGACTTCCACATTGTGCGCTCGCTGCGCCTCAAGATCGACCACAACCTGCTCGTCAAGCCTGGCACCAAGCTGCAGGATGTTCGTGAGGTCTATAGCCACGGTCAGGCCATCGCGCAATGCGCCGGCCATATCGAGGCGCACGATCTGCACGCCACCAAGTATCCCAACACGGCTATGTCGGCCGAGATGGTCGCCAACTCCGAGCGCACCGACATCGCCGCCATCGCCTCGCGCAGCTGCGCGGCGCTCTACGGCCTGGAGGTGCTGGAGCCCGACATTCAGGACTCGGACAACAACTACACGCGCTTCGTCGTCATCAGCCGCGAGCCGCGCGTCTACCCCGGCGCCAACCGTACCTCGCTCATGATCACAACGGCCAATGAGCCGGGCGCGCTTTATCGCGTACTCGAGCGCTTCTACGCACTCAACATCAACCTCATCAAGCTCGAGAGCCGCCCCATCCCCGGTCGCGACTTTGAGTTTATGTTCTACTTTGACTTGGACTGCCCCTTTGGCAGCAAGGCGCTCGACGACCTACTCGATTCCATCGATGACGTGTGCGAGAGCTTCACCTACTTTGGCAGCTACACGGAGGTGCTCTAGATGACTGACGTCGCCACAACCCGCCCCTACGGCGTGCTGGGCCGCGTGCTGGGCCACAGCTACACCCCGACCATCTACAAGGAGCTCGCGGGGCTTGAGTACGTGCGTTTTGAGCGCGAGCCCGAGGATCTTGAGGCCTTTATGACAGGCGACGAATGGGAGGGCACCAACGTGACCATCCCCTACAAGCGCGCCGTCATGGACTACCTGGACGAGCTGAGCCCACTCGCCGAGCGCATGGGAAACGTCAACACCATCACGCGCCTGCCCGACGGCCGCCTGCGCGGCGATAATACCGACTACTTCGGTTTTCAGTGCCTGGTCGAGGAGCTGGGGGTTGATGTTGCCGGCAAGAAGGCTCTCGTGCTCGGAGCCACCGGCGGCGCGGGTACTACGGCCAGTATGGTGCTCGGCGATCTGGGCGCCACCGTCGTGCCCGTGGGCCGCACAAGCGAGGTCAACTACGACAATATCTCGCAGCAGTCCGACGCTGCCCTGCTCGTCAACTGCACGCCCGCCGGCATGTTCCCCCACTGCCCCGACGCCCCCTGCACGCTCGAAGGGCTCGATGCGCTCGAAGGCGTTATCGACATTGTCTACAACCCCGCCCGCACGGGACTCATGCTCGAGGCCGAGCGCCGCGGCATCCCCTGCATCGGCGGCCTACTGATGCTCGTGGCCCAAGCGGCACAGGCCGTCGAGCGCTATACCGGCCAAGTCACCCCGCGCAAGCGCATCTTAGACGTAACGGAGCGTCTGTCCCGCCGCGAACAAAACATCGCGCTGATCGGCATGCCGGGTTCGGGCAAGACCCGCGTGGGTGAGCAGATCGCCCAGCTCACGGGCCGCGAGCACATCGACTTGGATCGCGCGCTCGAGGAGCGTCTGGGCATGCCCTGTGCCGACTTTATCGTCGAGCGCGGCGAGGCGGCCTTCCGCGAACAGGAGACGGCTACGCTGGCCGACATCTCCAAGCGCAGCGGCCTGGTGCTCTCCACCGGCGGCGGCGTGGTCACACGCGACGAGAACTACCCGCTGCTGCACCAGAATAGCCAAATCGTGATGCTCAACCGTAAGCTCGACGAGCTCGCCCACAAGGGCCGCCCCATCACCGCGCGCGACGGCATCGATAAGTTAGCCGAACAGCGCATGCCCCGCTACCGCGCCTGGGCCGACTACATCATCGACTCACGCGACTGCGCCGCCAACACCGCCCGTGCCCTCCTCGACACCCTCTCACCCGCTCTCTAACCAAAACCACCACAAAGGAGACAGGCACCTTTGTGGTGGTTTTCCAACCGCAAAGGAAGCAACCATGAAAGCACTCGTCATCAACGGCCCCAACCTCAACATGCTCGGCATTCGCGAGCCGGGCATCTATGGCAGCGACAACTACGACCGCTTAGTGCAGATCTGCCAGGAAGCGGGCGCCGCACAGGGCTTCGACGAGATCGAGGTTTTCCAGTCCAACCACGAGGGCAGCATCGTCGACAAGATCCAAGAGGCCTACGGCAAGGTCGACGGCATCGTCATCAACCCGGCCGCCTACACGCACACGAGCGTGGCGATCCTCGACGCCCTCAAGGCCGTCGCCATCCCTGCCGTCGAGGTCCACATCAGCGCCGTCGAGACCCGCGAGGACTTCCGCCAGGTAAGCTACGCCCGCCTGGCCTGCTTCGCCACCATCACCGGCGAAGGCCTCCAAGGCTACGCTCACGCACTGGAGCTGCTGAAAGAGCATCTCGAAAAGTAAGCCTGCAACACTACCGAATAAATGACAGCGGGGAGAACCAACTTGGTCCTCCCCGCTTTTAATTACGCCTTCTTGATCACGTACGCCAACCCTATGTCGCACCCGCAGCGCACAATCGACGCAAAGAGCCATGGCACTGGCGGCGTCATAAGCAGCGGCATCGTCTGCCAAGGAATAAACCAATCGACCGCATGGATTGCAAAGATGGCAAGACTGGCCTGTCCGCAGAACACGAGCGCTTGTTCAAAGGACCCCAAAACCGGCACGTCTTTCAACTTCTCCAGCGCCATGGAAACCCAGCACACGCAATAGCTGCCGGCAAGAGCGGCAACTGTCGCAACCACAAACCCATCCACGCGGCGGCTCGAAAGCTCAAGCCCACTCAGCGCGGCAAGGACAAGCCAAGCGACACCGGCTCCAATAAACAGCAGGGGCTTGCTCACGCTCGGCTCGAGCCCCCTTTGGCGCGCCGTATAGCCAATCCACATCAGCAAGACGATGTAGCAGCTCAGATCCAAATCGAGTGGCAGGTAAACACCAAAATAGCGAGACACGCTCAAACCGCAAAAGGCAATCGCGGCACAGACAACGCCCTGCCAAACAACCCCAATCCCGCCGCGATCAAACAGCCGCACAAGCGCATTAAACAACAGGCGCGACGTAAACAGCGCCGCCAAAAACCATGCCATGCCAACGGCGGTAACGCCAAGCCCAGGCACATCAACGCCCGAGGCAAACACAAGCGTCTTAAGCCCCGCAACCAGCGTACCGCTCGTCAAAGGAGCGCCGCTCATCAAGAACGTCGGCACCTGCCATGCCAGTGCAAGAACCACATACGGCACCAGCAGGCGCGACACCGAACCACTCAGCAGCTCGCGCCACGGCTTCGGCCTAAACGTATACCCGGCAAGAATAAAGAACACCGGCATGTGAAACGAGAAGATCGCGTGCCGCAAGGGAGAAGGATTTGGGACGGTGTGCCCCACAATGACCAGAATCATTGCAATCCCCTTTGCAATATCGATCCAGTCGAGCCTTTTGCTTCCCATGGCGAACCCTTCAAAACCGCAGCACACAAGATGAAAAAAGCCCAGACCACCAAGCGGTCTGGGCTTAATAAACGATGGTGCTCCATGGCGGATTCGAACCGTCGACCTTGGGATTAGAAGTCCCCTGCTCTATCCAACTGAGCTAATGGAGCAAATAACCGCACGCCCAAGCAAGCGCAAGCCTGTCAGGCGCAAGTAATTATAACCTAGTTGAACTGCTCGCGGTACGCCTTGCAGACCTCATCGACCGGGCCGTCCATGCGAAGGTCACCCTTCTCAATCCAAACGGCACGCTGGCAGATGCGCTCAACCTGCTCCATAGAGTGCGAAACGAACAGAACCGTCACGTCGCCGCTCTGGATAAAGTGCTGGATGCGGGCCTCACACTTTTGCTGGAAGAACACATCACCGACGGACAGCGTCTCGTCAACGATCAGAATATCGGGCTCGGTAATCGTCGCGATTGCAAAGGCGATACGCGCCACCATGCCCGAAGAGAAGTTCTTAAGCGGCATATCGACAAAGTTCTGCAGCTCAGCGAACTCGATAATGCCGTCAAAGTTGGCGTCGATGAACTCCTTGGTATAGCCGAGCAGGGCGCCGTTCAGATAGATGTTCTCGCGGGCGGTCAGCTCGGGGTCAAAGCCGGCGCCAAGCTCAATCAGCGGCGCGATGTTACCGTGCACCTTAACGCTGCCCTCGCTAGGCTCAAGAACGCCAGCGATAATCTTGAGCATCGTAGACTTGCCGGAGCCATTGGTGCCGACCAGACCCACAACCTCGCCGCGATGAATATCAAACGAGATGTGCTTAAGCGCCCTAAACTCCTCAAAGAACAGCTCGTGCTTGGCAAGCTTAATGAAGTACTCCTTGAGGTTGGTCAGCGACTCGGACGCCATGTTAAAGATCATGGTGACGTCGTCGACCTCGACAGCCAGAGGCTGCTCGCTGTAATCAACAACAGATTCAGTCATCACAGCACTCCTTAGATGTAGAGGATAAATTTGCGCTCGGACTTATGGAACACGGTATAGCCAATAATAAGCGCAAGAACCGCCCAAGCGACGCACATACCAAACGTCATAAGCGAGGGCGTAGTCTGGAACAGGAAGATATCGCGCATAAACTGCAGGTAGTTGAACATGGGGTTCGCATACATCAAGATACGCACGAGATGCGGCATTTGCGCAATATAGTCAGTCGTCCAGAAGATGGGCGTAATGTAAGTCCACGCCGTAATGACGACGCTCCACAGATGCATAACGTCGCGGAAGAAGACCGTAAGGGCAGAGAGCATCATGCCCAGGCCCATGCAGAAGCACATAAGCAGCAGCAGGCAAACCGGCAACAGAATCAGGTGCCAAGAAGGCATAACGCGGAACCACAGCATGACGATGGCGACGGCGGCCAGCGAGAAGGCAAAGTTGACCAGCGAGAAGAGCACCTTCTGCACCGGGAAAACCCAGCGGTGCACCTTAACCTTCTTGAGCAGAGGGGCAGCGCCCACGATCGACGTCAGGGCCTGGTTAGTAGACTCAGACATGACGGCAAAGGTGATGTTACCCACGATCAAGTACAGCGGGTACATCTCGGGCGTCATTGAGCCATTGCGGCCCTGGCCAAAAATCGTCGAGAACACGATGGCCATGACGATCATCATCAGCAGCGGGTTGAGCACCGACCATGCGACGCCCAGAACGCTACGGCGATACTTGATCTTAAAATCCTTGGTAACCAGCTGACGAAGGATAAACGCGTCCTTCTCAAATTCGTTCTTAGCAAACGTCGCAGGCAGACTGCGAGTTTCTTGTTGCTTTGTCTGATCCGACACGGATGCAACTCCTTTACTCGTAATCGTTGACAAACGAACAGTATAGACCCGACGGCCATGCAAACGATTCGCGCAACAAAACTGGAGAACTAACCCACATCTTAGGATGCCAGGCCCAAACGGCTATACTTTCTAGGATTGAATGTATAAGGAGCATTAAGTGAATTCTGAATCCATCGCCGTCATCATCCCTTGCTACAACGAAGCGCTCACGATCGGCAAAGTCATCGACGACTTTCACCGCGAGCTTCCGCAGGCGACGGTCTATGTCTATGACAACAACTCGTCGGACGATACCTCACGCATTGCCACCGAGCACGGCGCCACAGTCCGCTTTGAGCCCCGTCAGGGAAAGGGCAACGTGTGCCGCCAGATGTTTCGCGATATCGACGCCGATTGCTACCTGATGGTCGACGGAGACGACACCTACCCCGCCGAGGCGGCCAAGGCCCTCTGCGAGCCCATCCTTAACGGCACGGCCGACATGACCGTAGGCGATCGCCTTTCCAACGGCACCTACGCCGAGGAGAACAAGCGTGCCTTCCACGGCTTTGGCAATAATCTGGTCCGCGCCATGATCAAGTGGATCTATGGCTACAGCTTCGATGACGTCATGACAGGCTACCGCGCCATGAGCCGCCCGTTCGTTAAAACCTTCCCAGTGCTTTCCGAGGGCTTTCAGATCGAAACCGAGCTCTCGATCCACGCCGTCGACCACCGCTGGCGCATCAAAGATGTGCCCATCGAGTACCGCGACCGTCCCGAGGGTTCCGAGTCCAAACTCAACACCGTGAGCGACGGCATTAAAGTCGTTGCGATGATCGGCACGCTGTTCAAGGACTACCGCCCGCTGAAGTTCTTCAGCCTCGTTGCGCTTCTGTTCGCGGTATTCGGCCTCGCCCTGGGCATGCCCATCGTTGTCGAATATTTCCAGACCGGCCTCGTCCCGCGCTTCCCCACCGCTATGCTCGCCGCCTCGTTTATGTTCCTGTGCGGCCTGAGCCTTGCGACCGGCTTCATCCTAGATTCTGTAGCAAAGGTCGAAAAAAAGCAGTGGGAGGTCAACGTGTACAGCAAATACGCCTACGACGACCAGCCCGGCCACCCTACTTCCATGCCAAGCGAGAGGTAGATCTTCCGCAAAATACTATTGGCACCACTGCGCAGATAGCCACCAACAAGAAAAGCCGCCGTTAAAGAACGGCGGCTTTTACTCTCGAAAAGTTAATAGCGGCTAGAGCGTCTTGATGTACTCCCCCAGCTCTTCCTCCCAGTCGGGCATGTGGAAGCCGGCAGCCTCGAGCTTGGACAGGTCGAGCGCGGAGTGGACCGGGCGCGGGGTGACGGGGCCGGCGGCATTCGCGT
>CABRHW010000006.1 GCA_902470765.1 uncultured Collinsella sp. | reverse complement strand
CGGCATAGACCTTCTGGTCATGCCGCCCTCTTTGAATGACAAGTTGTCGCTCTGGTGACCGCGCAGCGTCGGCCGGTCCGCCGTTCGGTAGAACGGCGGAACCCCTAAGGACGCTGGCCCATGCCACCCTCGAGGGTGACGGTCTCGCCGTTCATATACTTAAAGTCGGGACCGCAGAGCTGAACGACAACGCGGCCGATTTCCTTCTCGACGTCGCCGTAGTGACCCGCCGGCGGCATGTGGACGTTGGCCTTGAACGCCTCGGGATAGGCATCTTGGAAGTTCTCGAGCGCGGCGGTCCAAGCAAGCGGGCAAACGATATTGACGTTGATGCCGTCCTTGCCCCACTCGTTGGCGGCAACGCGAGTCAGACCACGGATGCCCTCCTTGGCGGCGGCATAGCTGCACTGACCATAGTTGCCAAACAGGCCGGCGCCCGAGGCAAAGTTGACCACGGAACCCTTGGTCTCCTTCAGGTGCGGATAGGCCTTCTGCATGTACAGATAGGTGGCATACAGACCGGAATAAATGGCCAGGTTAAACTGATCCATGGTGTGGTCGGCGATGGTCACACCCGAGGCGCTGGCCTGAGCATTGTTGACGACGGCGTCGATGCGGCCGAACTCCTCAATGGCCTTGTCGATGACGTTCTGGACGACGGCCTCGTTGTCCTGACCAGCCGAGACATCGGCCTGAACAGGCAGAACCTTGACACCGTACTCGGCCTCGAGAGACTCCTTGGCGGCCTCGAGCTTGGCGACGTTGCGGCCAGTGATGACAAGGTTCGCGCCCTCCTTGGCAAATGCGATATCGATGCCGTAGCCGATGGAGCCAGCGGAGCCGTCCTTAAGCGTGGCCTTGCCGCCGCCGGTAACGATCACGGTCTTACCAGTGAAAAGTCCCATACAAAGTCCTTTCAAATCGCGACGGGCAGGCCCGTCGACTGCGCGCATCCAACTTCACGCGCCAAAAGCTGACATGCAACTTTAACGGGTTCAAGTGAATAGAAAAGGCCTCGGTAGGCGAACGGCATAACGTCTTTCGGCGAAGGGATTGTCAAGTACAAACTGGATAAAGTGGCCGAGTTTTTGCTATCGACGCGAGCCATCGAACACGTTTTGAAACTTTGCTGCAGCGCGCGGGATGTCGGCGCGAGACTTTATCATAGGGTGACAAACAACGATGAGGAGCACATGCCTATGACAGACGAGCTGGACCCCCAGACTCAACAGCATATTGATGATTCCACAGACGTCACCGCAGATGCTGACGCTGTGACCTGCGATGATATTGGCCTCGACGACCCCATCTTAGACGAAAGCGCTACGGCGGAAACCCCCGGCGCCGAAGATGCAGGCAAGCAAAACGACGATGCGCCCGCTCAGGACGACCACCCCGTACAGGATGCTGCTCCGCAAGCTGCGGGCCCTATCGAGGTTTCTTCGGAAGAAGAGCTCGACGCCGTCATGGACTCCATGATGGATGCCGTCAAAGCGATGAAAGACGCCGTGGCCGACGCTGACGTTGACGCCGAGGAAGAGGAGGCCGCCGAAGCAGCCTCGACCTTCGTACCCGGCGAGACTCCGGTTGCCGACCAGGGCAGCACCATGCCCTCGTTTCTGCAGCTCGAGCATCCCACGATTGGCGCCGATGCGGTCGACCCGCACGCAGCAGGCTTTTCTGTGGTCGAGGGCGGCACCGGCAATATCGCCGCGCCGCAGGCTACCGATGCGGACGCTGCCGACACCGCTCGCCCGACCGCCCCGCACTCCCCCGCCGCGAGCCGCGATCTGGGGACCGCCGTCTCGAACACCGCGAACGCCGTGGGCACCTTTATCGCCCAGGGCGCCTCGGCCATGCGCGAGATGAACGCCGCGAAAAAGGCACTTGCCGATGCCCGTGCCCACCTGGCCGAACTTGAGCAGCGCATTGCCGACCAGACCGAGGAACTCGAGACGCGCCAGGATATCGCAGGCCGCTACGACCAGATCGTCGCCGACCAGCGCCAGGCGATTGCCACGGCCCAAAAGACTGCAGCGGCCGCCGAGATTGATCGTGATGCCCACGCCTCCAAAGCGACAGAGCTCAAGGGTCAGCTCGAACAAATGAAGACAGAGGAGGACGCGACTGAGCTCCGTCTGAAGGCCGCGCTCGATGCCGTGGAGGCCCGCGAGGCGAGCTCGCGCGAGACCGGCAACCGCCTCGTTCGACGTCTTGAGGATTCCAAGCGCATCCGCGACAAGGTGAAGGCCGAGCGAGACGCCGGCATTGCCGCCGCACAACAAACCGTCGACGCCACGCGTGCCCAGCTCGAGACGCTGCGTCATGAGTATGCCGAGCTGCAACGTAATCCCTCGGCAAATCCCGCCAACTATACGGTGCGCACCAGCGAGCTCTCGATGCAGATCTCCGACACGGCAGATGCCCTGCGTAAAGCCGAAGAAGATGTCCCGCGCATTACCGCCGACCTTGAGCACTCGCTTGCCGCAGCCGAGCAGGCCGTCGAACAGGCTCAAGCCCCTATCGCCGACGCAAAACGCGCGCACCAAGCCGTGACGACCGAAGCCGATGCCGCGCGCGACGAGTTGCAGACGGCGAAGACTGCCGCCGCGACTCGTCAGCGCGAACTGCGCGAGAAGATCGCCGCGGAGGACAAGGCACGCCGCGAGCAGGAGCAGACCATCGCCAACGCCCAAGCAGATGCCGCACATGGGCAGTCGATCATCGAACAGGCGACCGAGGTGCACGACCACCCAGAGATCACCGAGTCGCTTGCAGGGTCCTTGGCCCGAGACAAAGCCGAACACGCCGAGACCGAGCGAGAAGTCGCCCAGCTGGAGGCCACCGAAGACGACGTACGAGAGCGCACCCGCGACTCACGCATCAAATTCACCGGCGCCATCGCTTGCATCATCGCTGCAGTCCTCGTACTCATCGCAATCTGGCTATTCACAAGCAAGTAGCCATTGGGGACGTTCTTAAACGACTAGTCAAACAAGAACGTCCCCAACGACTAGCCCAATGACGAGAGTGGATAATCTCCCACTTTGAGCCCCCAAGCAGGCCAAAAACGGGAGATTATCCACTCTCATTCTGCAGGCACTCATTTAAGTACGTCACCAATGAGTACCTGCCGATGCTTTGGCAAAGTCAGCGAAAACGCCCCTAAGCGAGCAAGGTGACGTGAAAGAGGAGGGCATTGACCTTCTGGTCATGCCCGACGATTGAACGTCAGATTGCCGCTTAGGGGCGTTTGCAGCGTCGGCCGGTTACGGCGTTTGTAAAACGCCGTAACCTACAAAATGAGCATCGCGTCGCCAAAGCTGAAGAAGCGGTAGCGCTCTTCGATAGCAGCGGCGTAGGCATCCATGATCTGGTCGCGGGTGGCAAGCGCGCTTACGAGCATCATGAGCGTGGAGCGCGGCACGTGGAAGTTCGTGATCAGCGCGTCGACCACGTGATAGGTCGAGCCGGGCATGAGGTAGAGCTGCGTCGTGGCGTTCTCGCGTACCACGATGTCGCCACGGCCGAGCGTATCAGCCCCGTCCTCGCGGCCCTCAAAATAGCGCGCCGTCACGGCTGGATCGGACACCGACGCCTCCGCGTCAAACGCGCTTTCGAGCGAGCGCACCGCGGTGGTGCCGACGGCGATCACGCGATGTCCCTCGGCCTTGGCCTTGTGCACGGCGTCGACCACCTCCTGCGATACGTGGTAGCGCTCGGTGTGCATGACGTGCTGCGTAGGGTCGTCCTCCTCCACCAAGCGAAAGGTATCGATGCCCACCTCGAGCTCGACGGCGGCAAACTTCGCACCCTTGGCCTCGATGGCAGCCATGAGCTCGGGGGTAAAGTGCAGACCCGCCGTGGGAGCGGCAGCCGAGTGCTCCTCCTTCATGGCGTAGACGGTCTGGTACTTCTCGGGATCGCCCTCGTAATCGGTAATGTAGGGCGGCAGCGGCACGTGACCGGCAGCATGAATGGCCTCGTCGAGCGTGCGCGGATCGCCGGCGGCGTTGCAACCGGCCGGCTCAAAACGCACCAGTCGGCCGCCGCGGCTATCGGTGACAAAGTCGACGACCTCGGCCGTCAGCACCACGGGAGCCCCCTCGGGCGCATGGGCGCCACCGGCGCGATACTCAATTTGGGCACCGGGCTTCAGACGCTTGCCCGGCTTGACCAGGCACTCCCAAACGTGACCCAGCGGGTCAACATCCTCGCGGCGCTTGAGCAGCAGCGTCTCGACCACGCCGCCCGAGCCCGTCTTGCGACCGATCAAACGGGCCGGCATCACGCGCGTCTGGTTGATGACGAGCACGTCGCCCGGCTCGATATAGTCGATGATGTCGCGGAAGATGCGGTGCTCAACGGTACCGCCGTGCTCCAGCGGCGTTCCCGCCTGGGAGCCCTTGCGATCCACCACCAGCAGGCGGCAGGAGTCGCGCGGCTCGGCAGGAGCCTGGGCGATGAGCTCTTCGGGCAGGTTATAGTCAAAATCATCGGTACGCATAGACACGTCGGATACTCCTTATATAGTTAAAGTCCGCTCTACATCCTAGCAGGCTGCCAGCCCAAAAGAACTACTTTTTGGACGCTTTGCGCTCGTCGCGGATGCGGGCGCGGTCCATGGCCGCCTCGACGGCCGAGAATCGGCAGCCGCAGTAATTCTGCCGATACATGCCCAGCTCGCGCGAACGACGCGTGGCCTCGGGGTAATACGGGCGAAAATCGCGAATCACCGGGGTGAGCCCATGTGCCGCCGCCAAGCGCTCGAGCACGTCATTGCAGGTGTCGAACAGCTGATACGGCGAGACGGCGAGCGTCGTGCCCACAAACTCAAACCCGCGCTCCTGGGCCACACGGCACGCCTCGGCCAGACGCAGGGCATAGCACGCGCGACAGCGACGGGCTCGGTCGGCTCCCAGCGGGGCCACGCCGGCCTCCCAGCGCTCACGGTCCTCCCCCGCCTCGATAAGCTCGATGTCGCCATCGGCACACCACCGGCGCAGCTCGTCCAAACGCCGCTGCCATTCATCGTGAGGCTGAATATTGGGGTTTGTCCAGCAGATTGTGGGCTCAAACCCTTCCTCGCGCAGCAGGCGGACCGGCTCAAGCGAGCATGGTGCACAGCACGCATGCAGCAACAACGGCTTCATCGACATCTCCTCACCCGAAAAAGCGCACGCCAAAGGACGTATCTTCGCAGGCGACAATGCGGCGGTCGCGCAGGATGGTCCGCACGTAATACCAATCGCCCACGCAACCCGACAAATGCAAGCCGGCCGCCAGGTAGCACAGCAGCGGATAGCCCGAGAACGCAAACCCCAGGGCAAACGCTGTCGTCACAACAACCGTCGGTGCCAGGCAAACCGTCATGTACCGCGCACGCGAATACACAACGCCCTCGGCGCAGGCGTAAATCATGCAGGTTTCGAGATTTGCCCCAAAGGTCACCCGAGCGCCGGCGGGCGCCAGCACTTTAAATAGCACCGAATGCACCAGCTCATGGACACCAAACGACGCAGCAGAAACGACCGCCAAGCCGACTATCCAGCCCACGACTGCCGTCCAGCCGCCCGTATCAGCAGCATCCAAGTCTGCAGGCCCGCCCAGCAGCATAAAAACCGGCACCAGACACACGGCAAACACGCCGACTACGACCATCCCCCACACGAAGCAAGCGTGCAGAAAATCCTCGTCCTCAAACGCATGTATGTTGGAAATCTCATTCATAGCATCTTAGGATAGCGCCCCTGCCACGTACCCGTCCGCATGTGCGATAATGTCGAACGATATGCACGAATTGACCACCGCGTCGCCAGGCCTTGTGCCCGGCCGCGCTCTCACCATATGCGAAGGAGTCCCATGGCATCCAAATACTCCATGAACGACCGTCCCAGCTGGCCTCGCCGCGCCATCGTTACCGCCGGCGAGCCCTACGGCAACAAGGGCCTTCACTTTGGCCACGTCGGTGGCGTCTTTGTCCCGGCCGACTTCTTCGCCCGCTTCCTGCGCGACCGTCTGGGCCGCGAGAACGTCATCTTCACCTCGGGCACCGACTGCTATGGCTCGCCCATCATGGAGAGCTACCGCAAGCTCAAGGAGAACGAGGGCTACGACAAGTCCATTAGCGAGTACGTCGAGTCCAATCACTCCCGCCAGGCCGCGACCCTCAACAACTACAACATCAGCTGTGACATCTACGGCGGCTCGGGCCTTGAGCCGGCGGCCCAGATCCACAACGAGGTGACCGCTGAGATTATCGAGCGCCTGCACGAGCAGGGCACCATCTCCAAGCGCTCCACGCTGCAGTTCTACGATGCCAAGGCCGGCACGTTCCTCAACGGCCGTCAGGTGATCGGCCGCTGCCCCATCCAGGGCTGCAAGTCCGAGAAGGCCTATGCCGACGAGTGCGACCTGGGCCACCAGTTTGAGCCCGAGGAGCTCATCGCGCCTAAGAGCCAGCTCACCGGCGAGGTGCCCGAGCTGCGCCCGGTAGACAACCTCTACTTCGACCTGCCGGCCTACCTCGACTTTATGAAGACCTATACCGACAAGCTCGCCCAGAACCCGCAGGTTCGCTCCGTGGTCTCCAAGACCATGGAGGAGTGGCTGCTGCCGGCTCAGCTCTACATCCAGAACAAGTTCCGCGAGGCCTTCGATGCCGTCGAGGATCAGCTTCCCGAGCACACCGTGCTGGAGCCCGAGGGCAACAAGAGCAGCTTTACCGTCACCTTCCCCAGCTGGAAGGAGCGCGACGATGCCCACGCGGTGCTCGCCAACGGCGGCGTGCGCTTCCGCAGCGGCAAGGCGCTCGTACCCTTCCGCATCACCGGCAACATCGACTGGGGCGTTCCGGTGCCCGAGGTCGATGGCGTCTCCGACGTCACCTGCTGGTGCTGGCCCGAGAGCCTGTGGGCTCCCATCAGCTATACGCGCACCGTGCTCGCGCGCGATGCCAAGGCCGCCGGCGTGACCGAGGGCGTCGCCGCCCAGGATGCCGCCCTCATGGGCGAGCCCGCCGCCGATTCCACGCAGGTCCCCGCGCCCACCTACCAGCACAGCTCGCTCGACTGGCGCGACTGGTGGTGCTCCGACGACGCTCAGATCTACCAGTTCATCGGCCAGGACAACATCTACTTCTACTGCATCGCGCAGACCGCCATGTGGGAGGCCCTGGGTTGGGACCTTACGCAGAGCACCGTCAGCGCCTGCTACCACCTGCTCTACATGGGCAAAAAGGCAAGCTCGTCCTCGCAGACGCCTCCCCCGCCGGCAGACGACCTGCTCAACCACTACACCTGCGAGCAGATGCGCGCGCATTGGCTGTCGCTCGGCCTGTCCGAAAAGCCGGTGAGCTTTAGCCCCAAGGCATACGATACCCGCGTGACCGGCAAGGACAAGGACGGCAACGAGGTGCGCGCCTGCGACGACAAGCGCGTCATCGATCCGGCCCTCAAGGAGAGCGCGCTGCTGACCGGCGTGTTCAACCGCCTGGCCCGCAGTTGCTTCTACGGCGTCGCCATCAAGGAGGGCGACGAGAGCCCCTATCGCAACGGTTGCATTCCGGCCGGCGCAGCCTCTGCTGCCGTGGTCGAGGCTGCCGAGCAGGCAGCCCTCGCCTTTGAGCACGCCATGTACAAGTTCGAGACGCACCGCGCGCTCGCCGTGTGCGACGACTACCTGCGTGCCGCCAACAAGCGCTGGAGCGATGCCTCCAAGGCCGCCAACAAGCTCGAGGGCGAGCCAGCCAACTCCGCCATGAAGCAGGCCCTGGTCGACGCCTTTACCGAACTGCGTGTGGCGACCGTCCTGATGCATGGCATCGTCCCGGCCGGCTGCGAGCTCATCTGCGAGTACTTCGATGTCGATCCGGTCGCCTTCTTTAGCTGGGACAACATCTTCGCCTCCACGGACGAGTTTGTGGAGAGCCTGGGCGAGAAGCCCGGCGAGCACCGCGTAAAGCCGCTGCCCCCGCGCTTCGACTTCTTCAGCAAACACGAGAGCCAGTACTAGGCCAACGCCAAGGCAGAGTAGTCAATTTGGGACGGGGCTATTTTAGCTACCCCGTCCCAAATTTAACTGCAACGCCTGCCGAAACGGACGGGTAGCTAAAATAGCCCCGTCCCAAATTGACTACTTTTAATGGAATGGGAAGGAAAGACGGATGTCCAAGCCGCGTCGTCGTAAGCAGAAAAAGCAGGTCAAGGCCGAGCTCAAGCTCAGGCAGTTTGCCGCTACCGAGCTTTCCGACCAGCTTGCCGCCCAACACTCCGCCGCCGACCTGCCGCGCTTTATGGTCGACACGGTCGCCGGCGCCTATGCCCCCACCGATGCTCAGCTCATGATCGAAGGCTTTGGCGCCGCGGCCACACGCCCAGTCACACTGCGCGCCAACACGCTCAGGGCGACCGCCGAAGACATCGATGCCGCACTCGACGAGGCCGGCATCGCACACCAAACCGTTGCCTGGTACCCGGACGCTTTCATCCTGCCCGAGGCCCAGGTATCCGACCTGTGGGACCTCGACATCTACCGCGACGGCAAGATCTACTTGCAAAGCCTGTCATCCATGATGCCGCCTTTGGTGTTGGGCGCTCAGGCCGGCGAGGACATCCTGGACATGTGCGCGGCCCCCGGTGGCAAGACGACGCAGATCGCCGCCCTCACCCAGGGCCAGGCACACCTCACGGCCTGCGAGATGAGCATTCCCCGCGCCGAAAAGCTCGAAGCCAACCTCCACCGCCAAGGCGCAAAAAACGTGCCCGTCATGCGCATCGACGCACGCGAGCTCGACGAGTTCTTCCGCTTTGACCGCATCCTGCTCGACGCCCCCTGCACCGGCACGGGCACCGTCATCAGCGGCAACGAGAAGAGTCTGCGCGGCCTCACCGAACAGCTGCTCGGCAAGTGCGCCCGCTCGCAGCGCGCGCTTCTGGACCGCGCCATGGGAGCCCTCAAACCGAGCGGCACGCTCGTCTATTCGACTTGTTCGATCTTGCCGCAGGAAAACGAGGATGCCCTGCAAGAGGCCCTCGACAAGCACATGGACTGCGAGCTTATCCCCCTCGACGGCACGCCGAGCGAAAGCGAAACGCGCCGTGCTCAGGAAGCTGGCGAAGAGCCGCGCGTCGAGAGCAACGCCCTGACCGAGGCCATCGCCACCGGCCACGTATCGGCCATCACCAACGGCATGCCCGGCACGCTGACCATTCCGCCCAGCCGCGACTTTGAGGGCTTCTACATCGCCCTGATCCGAAAACGCAGCTAGCGCACGGATTCAAAACTCAACAAACTATCTCCGTGCGCGCTTGTCCTGCTGGTCACGGTGCTGCTTAAGTGCCTCGCGTTCCTTGCGCTCGGCTCTTTTGCCTTTAATGGCCGTAACCACAAAGTAGATGACCGCGGCGGCTACGATTGCGCCCACACACAGGCCAATCGAGCCCAACATTGCTGTGAATTCCATTCCGCGTCACCTCTCTTTTAAACGGGACATTCAAGATAGCACCTCAATACCCGCCACCACAGCTCCTTCACGTTCGCCGACCCTTCGGTCTAACGGATGGCGCGGCGGGGAAAAATCAACTCGTCAAACGATTTAGCAAGCACAACGCTGCCGGCACCCTGCCGGCCGCCATCGCATAGAATCGAGCCTCCATGGATACTCTCAACGATTTGAACGAGCGCGTCGACGCCTTTGTCGGCACCAGCTCCTTCGACACGCCTGCCGCGACAAACGACCAAGCTCCCATCGATGTACCCGCCGAGGTTCACGAGGACATCGTCGCCTCGGTCGATTTCTCCGAGGTCGAGCTCGCAGACGAGTTCACCGAGCCCCAGGTAGCCGTAACTCCCAACGGCCTGCTCCCCATGGAGCCGCTGCCCATCGACGGGCGTTTGCGAAAGGCGGCCCTCCGCATGCCCGACGAGATCGAGGAGGCCAGCGGTTTTACGCTCTTCGGCCGTCGCATTAAGTCGCTTATCTACACCACCGACGTCGCGGTCATCCGCAACTCCAACGCCGACGCCGTCTTTGCGGTCTACCCTTTCACGCCGCAGCCCGCCATTACGCAAGCGCTGCTGACCGTCGCCGAGTGCCCGGTCTTCGTAGGCGTGGGCGGCGGAACTACGACCGGTAAGCGCTCCGTGCAGATGGCAGCCGTCTCCGAGATGCAGGGCGCGGCGGGCTGCGTGGTCAACTCCCCCGCTACTGCCGAGATGGTCGAGCACATCACCAACATCGCCGACATCCCCGTCATCGCCACGGTCGTTCGCTGCGACGACGATGCCCACGCCAAGGTGCGCGCTGGAGCCAAGATCCTCAACATCGCAGCCGGCAAGAACACGCCCCAGGTCCTACGCGAGTTGCGCGAGCACTATCCCAACCTGCCGCTTATCGCGCCGGGCGGCAAGACGCCCGAGAGCATCCGCGAAACCATCGCCGCCGGCGCCAACGCCATCATCTGGACGCCGCCTTCGGCCCAGCAGCTACAGGCCGACATGATGCAGCGTTATCGCAAGATGAAGGAAGACGCCACACCTGTCATCTCGCGCGACGATGTGCCCATTATCGACCAGGTCGCCGCCGCCGAAGTCAGCCAGGTCGAGAACATGAATCCCGACGTGCCGATTCCCGACGAAGTCATCGAGCGCGTCGCATCGATCCACGAGCGCGTCGAAGAGCATCGCGCCAACCGCGGCCTCAAGCCGTCACTGCACGGCTTTTTCTTCCGCGGAAAGAAACGCTAGCAAAAACATCTTGGCCCGCCCCACAAACGTGAGGCGGGCCGTTTTCGTTTGAACAATCATGCAGCGATGTGATGGGGCAAATTAATCCACGCGCTTGTCGCCCATAAAGAAGAGCGCCACCGTACCAGGTCCGGTATGCGAGCCAATCAGAGTACCGATGTCATTGATCTCAATCTTGCCTTTAAGCTGCGGAACCTGTTCCTCAATCAGCGCCGCAACTGCCTCGGCATCCTCGCGGCACGCCGAGTGCGACATGATGCACTTACCCGAATAATCCGTACCGCCCTGCACGTGTGCCATCATGGTCTTAGCCATCTCGGAAATCGCGCGCTTCTTGGTGCGAATCTTCTCACGCGGTGCCAGCTTACCGTCGCAATCGACCGTCATAAGCGGGCAAATCTTAAGCGCCGTGCCGATGATCGCGCTCGCAGCCGAAATGCGACCGCCTCGTAGGTAGCTCGACAGATCGGTCGAGAAGAACCAGTGGTGCAGGTTGAGTTTGTGCTCCTCGATCCAGGCAGCCGTCTCGTCGAGTGAAGCCCCGCTATCGCGCACGTCGGCGGCATATTCCAGCAACAGACCAAAGCCCGAAGACGCCCCCAGCGAATCGATGACGCGCACCTTGCCGCCCTGGGGATAGCGATCCGCAAGCATCTGCGCCGCGACGCAGGCCGATCCATACGTGCCCGAAATACCCGACGACAACGTCAGGTGCAGCACGTCTTTACCCTCGGCAACAAACGGCTCCCAAAACTCCTCGTACTCACCCACGCTCACCTGAGACGTCTTGGGCATGGCGCCCGCGGCAATCTGGGCAAAAAACTCGTCCGGTGAAATCGACTGATACAGGTCATCGTCATGGACAACATCGTCGATCTCGTAGTGAAAACACACGACAGGGATATTGCGCGACGCAAAGAACTCACGGGTTCGGTCAGCAGCGGATTCACAGGTCAGGACAAAATCACTCATATGAGGCTCCTTAAGTATTGCTACGCAAATTATTGCACAGCAAGCCTAAATACGATACAAATGTCCACTATTTACCAATTCGAACCATTGGCATTGAATATCTTTATCACCAACATCCCCATCCCCGCCATGGGCCAACATGAGCAAAATCATCCCCTTCGTCTCCACTTAACCGACATATCAACCTCAACTAAATCGATTTAGCAAACCGTTCAGCCGACAATTCAGCCACCGGCGCTAAATCGAAACAAAGCCGGCGCATACTGATAAACGTTTGACGATGTTTATCAGTTTTACCAACCATATTGGAAGGTGTTTCATGGTCGCATTCGATCGCAACCCGCAAGACTTTAAGTATCTGCGTCTGCTGTCGAGACAATTTCCCACCGAGCAATCCGCGTTTACCGAGATTATCAATCTCTCGGCCATTCTCAACCTGCCCAAAGGCACCGAGCATTTTATGAGCGACGTGCACGGCGAGTACGAAGCCTTTATGCACATCCTCAACAACTGCTCGGGTGTCGTGCGCGAACATGTCGACGAGATCTTTGGCGACACGCTCTCCTTTGACGAAAAGGGCGAGCTGTGCACGCTCATCTACTACCCGCGCGAGAAGATCGAGCTGGTCCGCAGCCGGCGCGAGGACTCCCCCACCTGGTACAAGACAATGCTCGACCAGCTCATCATGGTTGCCCGCTCGCTTTCGAGCCGCTATACGCGCTCCAAGGTGCGTAAGGCTATCCCGCGCGATTACGCCTACATCATCGACGAGCTGCTGCACACGCATCCGGACGAGAACAACTATCGTGTGCGCTATCACGAGCGCATCGTTGAGTCCATCCTAGAGACCGCAAGCGCCGACGACTTTATCGAGTCGCTCGCCTCGCTCATCAAGCGCCTGGCCGTCGACCACCTGCACCTGGTGGGCGATATCTTCGACCGTGGCGGCGGCGCTGCCAAGATTATGGACCGCCTGCTCACCTACCATTCGCTCGACATCCAGTGGGGCAACCACGACCTGCTGTGGATGGGTGCTGCGGCCGGTGAGCCCGCCTGCATCGCCACGGTGCTGCGCAACAACCTGCGCTACGACAATTACGAGATCCTCGAGAACGACTACGGCATCTCGCTGCGCGAGCTCGTCGCCTTTGCCGATGCCACCTACACCGCCGGTGAGTCCATCACCCCGCTGATCAAGGCCATTAACGTCCTGCTCTTTAAGCTCGAGGGCCAGATTATCCAGCGCCACCCCGAGTTCGACATGACCGACCGCCTGCTGCTCGACAAGATCGACCACGACACCGGCACGGTCACGCTTGCCGACGGCAGTGTGTGGCCGCTCACGACCAACGATTTCCCCACCGTCGATCCGGCGGACCCCTACATGCTCACGCCCCAGGAACAGCACATCATGGACAAGCTCGTGTCCGAGTTTGTCACCGCCGATCACCTGCATCGCCATATCGATTTCCTCTATAGCCACGGCTCGATGTACAAGGTCACCAACGGCAACCTGCTGTTCCATGGCTGCGCGCCGCTCAACGAAGACGGCACCTTTAGCAGCATGAACTGCCTGGGCACCTGGCACGCCGGCCGTGATTATCTCGATTTTTGCGACCGCATCGCCCGCCGCGCCTGGCGCGTGGGCGACCGCGACGCCCTCGACTGGATGTGGTACCTGTGGATCGGCTTTAACTCACCCGCCAGCGGACGCCTGGTGCGTACCTTTGAGCGCGCCTATATCGCCGATAAGAGCACCTGGGTCGAGCCGATGGACCCGTACTTTACGCTTACCAAGTCGCCCTCGGCCTGCGACGACATCATGCGCGAGTTCGGCGTTGCCCCCATGGCATGTTCGCCGACTGGCCACATCATCAACGGCCACACACCCGTTAAAACCACCAAGGGCGAGCAGCCCATCCGCGCCGAGGGCAAGCTGCTGGTCATCGATGGCGGCTTCTGCCGCGCCTACCACCCCAAGACGGGCATCGCCGGCTACACGCTTATCTCCAGCTCGCGCGGATGTCGCCTAAAGTCGCACCAAGCTTTTACCACGGTTGCCGAGGCACTTACCCGCAATGTAGACATCGAGAGCGAGACCAACCGCTTTGACGAGGCCGACCGCCGCCGCATGGTAAGCGACACCGATACCGGTGCCAAGATCCGCAGCCAGATCCAGGACCTACGCCAACTGCTCGATGCATATAGAAACGGTGCTATCGAGGAGCGCGCCTAGCCCCGCCTGCGGGGATTGGCTAAACTTGCTGAGTTCGTCATCCCCGCGGCGCTCCGGCGCCACCCTAAGGCAGGTACCATGCAAAAGCTCCTTGCGCAGATCATGAAGTTTGGCGTCGTCGGCGTCGTCGCCACGGTCATCGACTTTGGCATCATGAATCTGCTCCACTACGGCCTGGGCCTTAATATCCTGATCGCCAATACCAGCGGCTTTATCGTCTCGCTCATCTTTAACTACGTCGCGAGCATGAAGTACGTGTTTGCGCACAAGGAGGGCATGAGCCGCCGCCGCGAGTTCATCATCTTTGTCGTGCTGTCCGTGATTGGCCTGGCGCTCAACGACGGCATTGTGCTGGCACTCAACGCCGGTCTGGGGCTCGAGGCCAATATCGCCAAGATCTGCGCCACCGCGCTCGTCATGGTCTACAACTTTGTGACCCGCAAGATCTTCCTAGAGGGCGACGAGACCAAGTAGTTCGGCTTTCTCGCTGTGTTGCAGGGCCCGCGGACGATATGCGCTCAGCGCAGCATCGTCCGCGGGCCCTACTCGTTTACGGGCAAATTTGGCACGTTTGCGGATTAGCTCTTGAAAATTTGGCGAGTTCGTATAGTTCTTGGCAAAGACCTTACGTTTCCCTTGCAAAAGCTCTAAAGTATCCTCTGCTCGATTCATCAACGCATTGGATGTGATTACGTGCGCAAGGCACTGGCACAACCTCATACGAAGCAGTTCCTCAAGTTCGCTGTCGTGGGACTCATCTCCTTTGGCATCGACTGGGGTATGCTCATTGCGCTCGTCGAGCTATTCCACCTCGACTTTTTGATGAGCACCACGATTTCGTTCATCACGTCCGTCGTGGTCAACTACTGGCTCAGTATGAAGTACGTGTTCGATCACCGCGAGGGCATGAGCCGCAAGCGCGAGTTCACGATCTTCACCATCCTGTCGGTGATTGGCCTGGGCCTCAACGACCTGTACATGTTTGTGGGCGTCACGTTTTTGAGCATCGGCTACCAGGCCATGAAGGCCATCGCCACGTTCCTGGTCACCTGGTACAACTACTTTAGCCGCCGCTTCTTCCTCGAGGGCGCACACTCGTAGTCAGTCAAACATAGCCTCGCATTTGTAACCGGTTGGAATTCACGTTCCAACCGGTTTTTTATTTGCCGAGAACCCACGTGAGACGAGCCACGACGTCGAAAAGGGACGCGCTTTCCCCATGGGTGCTGTTTCGGAAACTGTGTCCCGGAATATCGTCTCAAAAAGGGTTGCAGTTCCCCAATTGCCATCGAACCGGAAACTACATCCCAGAATTCGCCTTCAGAGTGGGACGCGCTTTCCGGTTGAACCTCGATTGGGAAACTCCGTCCCATTCGCAAAAAATCGGGCGGCTCGGATGTTTGTCCGAACCGCCTGTTTGGTGCGATATGTCGAGGCTCCTAGCCCGTCACGTAATACCAGACCACGTTGTCGCCATTGGAGAGAACGTAGTTGCTGCAGGCCGTCATGGGCGTTACACCGTTGACGGAGTACATCCAGCCACTCGTGCCGCCGTACTGCTTTTCGGCTAAGCCGCCGATAGCTGCAACATACGTACCGTACGACGAGCCGTGCGCATTTACGGAAAGGCCCAGTGCACACAGAGCATCGTAGACCGTGGCACCCTCGTTAAAGGTAAACGTACCGCCAGACGAGACAGGGTTGCCCACGGCGCTCGAGGAGACCGAGACCGTCACGGTAACGTAGCTAGGCTCCTGAGAAGCGCCCTGGTCGCCCGCAGAGGCATTGCCGTTATCGGAGGCAGCGGAAGAGCCACCAGACGCCGAGCTGGCTCCGCCAGACGTTGTCGAATTCTGAGAAGTCGACTGATTGCCCTCGGCCTTTTTATTGCCTGCCCCTTTTTCGCCTGACTTCTTGTCGTCTGAGCTTTTGTCCGATTCCTTGTTTGAAGACTCGGAATCGTCCTTGGACTCATCCGAATCCTTGGACTCGTCTTTTGCATCATTCGATGACTTGGAATCCTTGGAATCGGCCTTGCCCGAATCAGCAGGCGAGCCAGATCCCGTGGCATCCTTGGCGACGACGCTCTCCCCCGTCACGGTCTGGACGATCCATTCAATGGACCAAGCGCCGCTCTCTGAAGGGTGGACAAAACCCAGCGAGACGACGATCAGCGCGATGCAGACAGCTGTAAGGACACTTACAAGCGCCTTGCGGCGAGGGGCGGACGCCGCCGAAGCGGCGTCCTGTTGCTTTGCATCGTCGAACTGAATGAACGAGGAATCTGGTTGCTTGGGGCCAGCGTCCTTGGATTTATTGGACACAGCCCTCACCTACCGACGTTTGGTGAACACGAACACGCCGACGATGGCGAGACCGATGACGCCGGCGGCAACGCCAACAATGGCGAGCGGATTGAAACCAGACTCCTGCATGGAAGCCTCGGCAGGCTTCTTAGCGGCAGTCTTAGCCGCAGAGCCCGTGTCGGAGCTGGAGTCGGACTTGCTGTCCTTCTTGTCAGACTTCTTCGCGTCCTTCTTATCGGACTTATCGGAGTCCTTCTTGTCGGACTTGTTTTCCTTGGTCTCGGTCTTGGTGGACACCGTCGTCTTGGTCGTCGGCTTATGGCCCGGGGCGATAGCGCCGCCAGCCTGCTGGCCCTTCGTGCCGGAGCCAGTACCAGCGCCAGTACCGGCGCCCGTGCCGGAACCGTTGCCAGTGCCGCCGTTGGAGCCGTTGGAGCCAGAGCCGCCATTACCGCCAGGGTTGCTGGCGTTCTTGGTCCACTTGGCATACAGCGTCAGGTCGGCCGCCACCGGCGTACTAAAGTCATACGCCTGCGTGCACGCCTCATCGGTATACCAACCGCCGAAGGTGTAGCCCTCGCGCATCGGGTCGGCAGGCTTGACCAGCTTGCCATCGGCCGTAGCGACAAACTTAGTGTCGCAGGCAGATCCGCCGTTGGAATTAAAGGAGACCGTCCAGGACTCAACGGCGCCAAGCTTGAACAGCGTACCCGAGTCATTGATGTAGTACAGGTTGCCAGAGGCGTCGGCAATGACCGGAGAGTCGCAGTACTGATAGTGATCCGCCGCATCGTAAATCTGCGTCGCCTCTGCATCGCCGAGCGTATAGCGGTACACGCCGCCGCCGGCAGAGTAGTTGACATAGTCCTTCGTATCCGCGCTGTTGACGGTAAAGTACACATAGGTCTTGCCGCCCTGAACGCTCACCAGCGGCGTAGCAGCAATGCCATTCAGCCCAGCCGGCAAAGCCTTGCCATCTGCAGCAGCAACCATCGTGGTCTTACCGGTCTTCAGGTTATGGATAGCCAAAGCAGAACCAGATGCCGTCTGTCCGCCGACAATCAGGTTGTCACCAGACACCGCAGGGGCGCTCAGATTATTCGTAAGACCCAAGTCAACCGTCTTCTGCTCACTCAGCACACCCTTCGCCGAAAGCGAAATCACGTGGAGCTTTCCGTCGTGCGTCATCTGATAGAAGGTCGAACCATTGGACGGGTCGGCGATGCAATCGGCGTTTGCAACCGCGCCGAGCTTCACGCTCGAAACGACATCGCCCGTTGCCTTGTCAATGCACTTAAGCGTGCCCGCGCTCGTGGGAACAATGGTGTACTTATCCGTCAGCGCAGCGCCAGTCCAGTAATATCCCTCGGAAGCGTCGATGTTCTGCCAAGAAACCTCGCCCGTGGCAATCTTGATGCGCTTAAGGGAGCCGTTGCCGTAGGTCGCGTTGTAGTTCTCGTCATACGAGATATCGACCGTGCCAACATAGACGTACTCGCCGTCCGAAACGACGGTGCAGGAGCTCTGCGTCAAGTCCGTCAAACCGGGCGTCAGCCACTTGCAGATCAGCTTGTCCGCAGTAATTGCCTGAACCGCGCCACCGTTCAGCGGAACGATGATAAGGCCGTTGGTATAGATCGGACGAGAGGTGTAGCTCACCTTGGAAGCAAGCGGCGCAGAGGCCACCTTTTTACCCGTAGACGAGTCAATCTTAATGAGCTCATTCTCGGTCGCAATGTAAACAAAGCCGTTGGCGATAACAGGCTCGCTGCAGTTGGCGTACTGCTGACCGGACTCGGCCTTCCAATCGAAGGCCCACTTAAGACCGGCAGCCTGCGCGGGGGTCTTTGCGTCCGTTACGGTCGAGCCGTTGCCGCTGTTGCCATAACCGGCCCACTCGGGATCCCAACCGGGAGTCGTCGCACTCGGGTCCACGACTATCTTGTCGGGATCGGGCACGGGCGACCCATCGGTCGTATAGGCAAACGTAACCTTGTCGCCGCTCTTGAGCGTGACCTGGTTGGCGCAGAAAGAGGATTCCTCTCCGTTGATATACAGGTGCCAGTATTTCTTGGTGGCACCATCCCAGCCATACGCCTTGTGATCGAACGGCGAGGTAATGGAATTGAGGAACCAGTAGGCGCCACTCTGAGAGGCGTTGTAATCAACGCCCTTTGCCTTCAGAACCACTTCGATAAGGTCCTGAGCCGTGGAGCCTTCAGGCAGAGAAACGTTACTCGCCGTGCCCCAACGCGTATTGTTCCCGTTGACATCGGGACCGATGATATCGGCGGACCCAAGAACCTGGCCAGGAAGGGCATCGCTGTCGCCGGCATACATAAAGGTAACGGCGTCGCCCTCTTGGAGCTCGTAGCTACCGGCACCAACGTCGGCGAACTTGCCATTTACATAGAAGCGCCAATAACTATTGGTCGCAGAATCATAGCCGTACGCCTTGTCTTCGAACGGCGAAGTGATGCCGCTGAGGTACCAACCCCAAGACTCTTCTGTAGCATGGAGGGTAAGACCAGTCTGCTCCAGCAAATCCTTAGCGGTAGAGCCCGCCTTGAGGCTCGTCTGGCCCGTCGAGGCCCAAACCTGCTGCTTGCCGTCCCCGTCCTTACCGAGGACCTGAACAGAAGCATGGACAGAATCTGACGGCAACTGGTCGCCCCAGCCACCGTAGAACCATGTGACGGTATCGCCGGCATGGATGGTGACATTGTCCGCCGTATAGTCACTTGACTTGCCGTTAATGAACAGCTGCCAATAGGTCGAGTAGTCAAAGGGCTTGCCCAGCTCAACGCCATTGTATTTAAGGCTCAGAATGAAGGAGCCCGCAGCAACGGCATCGATGTCGTTCGCCTCGAGCGCGACCTTCGTAAGGTCAAACGCGCTCGAACCGGATGTCACCACATACTGCGCGTTATCGACCCAAGTCTGAGTATTACCCTGGGCATCGCGACCGATGACGGTCACATTTGCGGCAACCTGATCCTTAACGACAGGGGACGCGCTACCAGCCGTATAGGCAAACTCAATCTTCTGCCCCTGAGTGAGCTTGACGCCGCTCGCACCAACCGAGGAAGACGCGCCGTCGACGAACAGCTGCCAGAAGGCATAAGTCGTCGGATCGTAGGCAAGCGTGCGGCCATCGGTCGGAGACGTGATGCTCTTGAGATAGAAACCGTATGCCGTGTTCGGGTCGTAATCTGCCTTGAAGCCCGTCTTCTGCTGCAGCTTGACGAAAGCGTCCGCAGCCGTCGCGCCCTCGTCGAGCTTGAGCTGCGTAGGTGCCACCCAGGTCTGAGCCTTACCGTCGGCATCGGTGCCGATAATCGAGAACGAGACCTCGACCTGCTTCTTGGCAGCATCGCCGGCCTCCGTCGTATTCTCGGCCTGAGCTGCCGTTACGGTGGCGGCAGAACCTGCTTGGCTAGTGGATGCCGTCGAAGACTGCTCGGTCGCGGCAGAGCTCTCCCCCGTCGCCGAACCATCGTCGCCAGCTGCTGCTCCGCTCGTCGAGGTGCCAGTTGCAGCCGCCTCGGAATCCGAAGCGTTGGCGTTGCTCTGCTCGGCAGAACCCGAAACGGCACTATCAGAGCCGGTATCGCCAGGCGTCGCGGCCTGAGCCACAGCCTCGGCAATGCCCTCGGCGCCGTCGGCCCACAGCTGGGCAGGTGTGGTGCCAAAGGCCATCGCGAAGGCCAGGAATGCCACCAGGCCGCGCTTGGCTACGCCGCGCGCAATTGAGCCACGGCGATGCGAAACGCGCTGGCGCTCGTCCTCGAACATATCCATCTGTCTCCTACAGTCTGTACTTGGAGCATTGCCCAGCGGCTGCCCCACGTCATCGCGCATGTTACGCTCGAGTTCCCCCATCGGGGTCCTCCTTCCCTCCAGAGCCCTATGCACACCGGCGGCATACGCCGCAGCCGCATGCAAGATGGGAGGCGATCCGACTTAACCTTAACGGCTCAGGCACGTCGTCCGATCTGCGACGCGAACATCCCGAGCCAAGAGGAATTACGGTTACTGGTACAGCCGGGGACTTGCACCCCGATTCTCCCAAACGCGCAGGAAAACCGCGCGTTCGTGCGTCTCCGCACCACCATCTAGGCCATCGATTATTACCGTCAAAATGGTATCACGCAAAAGGGCCCCGCACACAGGCGAAGCCCAAGGTAAAAGCTATTGTTTGCGATAGGAAAATGCGGTGACGGTCGCAGCCTCTAGTGTTTGCCGCCGTGGCTGTTGAGCCAGATATTGCGGCCCAGCATAAGCGCCAGCACCAGCGCGCTCACGTAGCCCATAAAGCCAATGACCGGGATACCAAACACAACCGGCTCGATGCGTGCGTAGTACACCACCGACGAACCGATAAACAGGCCGGCGATCACAATTGCCATCGACATGCGGTCGATAATTCCGCCCAGCTGTCGCAGCGCCTTATCGCTGCTCATGATCTGCGTGTTCACCTTAAGCTGGCCGCGCGTGAGCATACGCGAAGCCAAGCCCAGATACTCGGCCGCCTCGAGCGAGCCTTTTGCCGCGCGATAGCTGCTCGCGGCAAGATCGCGTCCCATATCGCGCACACGCGCATAGGTGCTTTTCTCGTTTTTAATGTGGGTTTGGATGATCTGGATCATGTTGACGTTGGGCATGTACTCGGTCAGCAAACCCTCGAGCGTCACCATGCCGCGCGCGAACATCGTCACCACGCTCGGCAGCTCAACATCGTTTTTGCGCGCCAGGTTTAGCAGCGAGGTCAAAAACTCGCCGATATCCAGGTCTTTAAGGTCAAGACCCGCAAAGTCGGCGACGATAAAGTCCAAGTCGGACAAAAAGGCCGAATGATCGAGCTCAGCCGAGTCGCCACGCGTCACGGCGAAGCGCATGAGCGAATCCTTGAGCTTGGGCACGTCACCATCGGCCACGGCGAAAATCATGTCCTTAACGATGCCACGATCGTGGCTCGACATGCGTCCGACCATGCCCAAGTCGATAAAGTAAACGATGCCGTCCTTGAGAATGATGTTTCCCGCATGCGGGTCGGCATGGAAAAAGCCGTCGTCGAGCACCTGCGTCGAGTAGTCCTCGACAATCGCAGCACCGATCTTTTCCAAGTCATAGCCCTCGGCCACCAAGCGTTCAGGATCGGCGATCGAAATGCCGTCGACGTAGTCCATAACCACCACGTGCTCGGTGCACAGGTCCAGATAGGATTTAGGGCACGTCACGCCATGAACGCTCTTATGGAACTCGTAGAAGTCGTTGAGGTTTTTGGCCTCGGCCAAAAAGTTGGTCTCCTCGCGAAACGAGGTCCACAACTCCTCGACTACGCCGTGCAGGTCAACGAATTGATCGGTGTTGACGAACTTGGAAACAATGCGCACCACCGAGCGGATGATATCGATGTCCTGCGCCATAACCTGCTGCGCACCGGGGCGCTGCACCTTGACGGCTACGTCCTCGCCCGTCACCAGACGAGCGCGGTGCACCTGCGCGAGCGATGCGCTACCAAGCGGATTGGGGTCGATCGCATCGAACATCTCCCCCAAGCGCAGGCCGTATTCCTCTTCCAAGCAGCGGAGCACTACCTCGTACGGCACCGGCTCCACGTCGGAACGCAGACGGCGCAGCTCATCGCAAAAGCGCTGCGGCAGAATCTCGGACCGGTTGGCCAGAATCTGCCCCATCTTGACGAACATGGGGCCGAGCTCCTCGAGCAGGCGGCGCAAGCGAACCGGCGTGAGGTTATCCCACACACGGTACTTTTTGACCAAGCGAACAATCTGCCCGATGCGTTCGCGACGACCCGCCGGCGTGAGCTGGTATTCCTCGTCCGGCGCCATCGCGTCGGGCTCTTCGGGCACCATATCGACAGCGCGTGGCTTTTTGCGAGCGCCCGAGACGGCGGCATCGACCTCATCGACAACCGCCGCCTCGTCACCCAAAGGATCTAGATTGTTGTAATCGGTGGTGGAATCTGCCATCTGCGCTGCTACTCGGCCTCTTCGGTATCCTTCGCATCGTCGGGCTCAACGGACTCGACGGGCACCGAGGTCACGTTGTCCTCGACCGAATCGACGATGTCGCGCACATGGGCTAGGAAGGCCGTGCGCTCAGGGGCGGTCATAACGCGGACGCGGGCAAGGATGAGCTCGTCGAGCACGCGCTGGGCCGCAGTCTCGCCCTGTATGCCCAAGCGCTCGGTCAGATCGGAGATGGTGCCACCGGCCTGCTCGAACATGTCGGACACGCTGCGGGCGATATCGGGGGTGGCGGTGTCCTTGCGGACCTGCTCGCCTTTGGTGTTAAGGTCGTCGAGGACCTTCTTGCCGCCTTCGACAGCAACGGCGGCAGCGCCAAAGCCCACGTTAATGGCGCCGTTAACAAGCTGATCGAGTTTCATAACCATGGTTGTCTCCAATCACAAACAACTGCATTGGCGTTCTTGTACCCAAGATTGAGCGAAAGCGACAAAGCGTTTTAGCGCTATTCGATCGACGGGAAATCCCTACCTCACGTTGTCGTTCATCGCGAAAGAGTTCTTCATGGCGCAGCTCGTGGTGTAGAGCACCTTGCCCAGCAGGGCATCGGTCTCCACGCGAACACGCTCGGCAAAGGCCTCGTTGGCGCGTGCAAGCTCGGCAGGCACCTCGACCTCGGGCAGAGCGGCTACGGCAGCGTCGACGTCATGGATCTGCTTGTGGCCCATGCCACCGACCTTCTCCTGGTAGTCCTCCACGGCGCGGCCGCACTCATGAAAACGGACGTCGGCCAGCGCGCCGATCAGGCGGTTGGCCCAGTAGAAGTTTTCGGACGTCACGCGAGACTGCGTGTCGGCATAGTACTCGGGCATGGTCTCGACATTGGCGTACAGCGGCACGAGCGCGTTAAACGAGTTGGAGCCAAACGCCATCCACTGCACGGCGCGGTAGGCCGGCTGCGCATAGGGGCGCAGCTGCAACACGGCAAGCTGGCTGTTGCGGTTGATGCCGATGGGGCGATAGGCGCCGCGCGTGGCGGGCGTACCCTTGCTGCCGTAGCAGTCGTACTCCGTGCCCTGGTAGTGGCTCGAGAGTACGTACTTGATGTCCTCGATGGTCACCTTGCGCTCGGGCACGCGGCTCCAAGGGATGTCGTCGCTCTCGGGCGTGTAGTCGGCCTCGGGACCGTCCCACACATCGCTGGGGTTGAGGCAGCGCTGCATGTACCAGGCGCGCGGCGTGTTGTAGACGTGGTCGCTGTCGCTGTGCGAGCCAAAGGCCTCGCGCGGGTTAAAGACCGCGGCCGGGCCGTCGCCCTCGACTCCCAGCGTCAGGTCCAGGTGCCACTCGGCCATCCAGGCGCGCAGGTCGGAAGAGCACAAGTGGTCAGCCTGGGCGCCCTCGGCGTCGTCCAGGTCAAAGCTGTCGATACCCAGTTGGTTGGGCATGGTCACATAGGCGTCGTCGGGCACGCGCTTGGCGATCCAGTGGTGGCCGCCGATGGTCTCGAGCCACCAGATCTCGTCCACGTCGCTAAAGGCGATACCGTTGTTCTCGTAGGTGCCATAGCGCTCGAGCAGGTCGCCCAGGATGCGCACGCCGTCGCGGGCGGACTTGGCGTATGGCAGCACCAGGGTCACCATGTCCTCCTCGCCCAGGCCGCCGGGCTGCGCCGGAATGTAGCCGTCCTCGCCCTCGCTGCCCTTGGCGGGCACGTAGTCCACCAGCGGGTCGGCACCGCGGACGCGCTCATTGGTGGTGAGCGTCTCGGTCGCGGACATACCGACGTTGAGCTCGTTGAAACCAGCCTCGGCCCAGATGCCGTGACCGGGGATAACGTCGGGGACGCTCGTGTAACGCATGGGGTTATCGGGCAGTTCGATCGTCAGGTGGCTCAGGACGCTCGTATAAACGCGCGGCTGCTCGTCGGGATGCACCACGCGCATGCGCTTGGGCTCAAATACTCCGTTGGACGAATCCTCGTTGCGGGCGACCAGCGTCGAACCGTCATAGCTCGCGTTCTTACCAACCAAAATCGTTGTGCACGGCATGCGTATCCTCCTTGAGCGAAGAAATCAAACGGTAACAGTGTATCGCTTCGACGCAAAAAGGGCGAAACTGGAGTCTGAGCAACCCCTGTGGGCAAAAAATGCCAAATATGAGTACTGTCACCAATTTAGTAGCAGCAAATTCCATCGTCCAGGGCGCCAGAAGTCCCCACTTGTCCAAAAGTTGAACAAAGTAATTCCACATGTGTTCAATAATAGAGACTCACTAATGATATTCACTATCATTAGTGAGTCAAAACTACCTCAAAGATATGTAACCAACGAGGCAACAGTACTCATATTTGGCATTTTTTGACCACGGGGTATCTAACCAACCCCCTAAACGTCCTCCAAACGCCTATTTCACCGCGCGTTCGGCCGCCTCGATCACGTGCTTGGCGAGAATTGCTGTCGTCACGGCGCCCACGCCACCCGGCACGGGGGTGATGGCGCCAACGACCGGCTCCGCGGCATCAAAATCGACGTCGCCGACCAACTTGCCGGCAGCCTCATCCCAGTTAATGCCCACATCGATGACCGTCTGGCCCTCGCGAGCCGCATCTGCGCCAATCGTGCGCGCGCGTCCGACCGCGGCAACGACGATGTCGGCAGCTCGGCACTCGGCAGCAAGACCGCGCGTATGCGTGTGGCACGTCGTCACGGTAGCATTGCGCGCCGTAAGCATGGCGGCAACAGGACGCCCGATCACCAGCGAGCGACCGACAACGGCAACTTTGGCACCGTCCAGTTCAACGCCATAGTGATCCAGAATCGCCAGCACGGCTTCGGCCGTACAGGGGGCAAAGCCCTCGCCTCGCCCCGAAAGCGTGGTAAGCAGCGAGGCCGGCGTCATAGAGTCAACATCCTTGGCGGGATCGAGTGCCGCGGCAACCGCATCCTCGTCAAGCCCGGCGGGCAGCGGGCGAAACATCAGGCATCCGTGAACAGCCAGGTCGGCATTGATGCCCTCGATAGCCGCCAGCAGCTCATCCTGCGAAACATCGGCAGGCAGCAACACGCGACGAGCTTCGATGCCCACTTTTTCGCAGCGTTTGAGTGCACCGCGCTCGTAGGACAGGTCGTCCTCGCGCTCGCCCACGCGAACGATGGCCAACGTCGGCACAACGCCGCGCTCACGCAAAGCCGCGCAGCGAGCAGCGAGCTCCTCAGTCAACGCGCGGGCGACGGGAGCACCCTTCAATAGCTCGGCCATGGCTATCCCCTCTTCCTTGCGGCGTCGGCGGCGCGGCGCGCCAGCGCATCGGCGCGCGGCAGCCACGTATCCAGCAGCTCATCGCACGCCGCCTCGAGTTCCTCGGCGCGCGCCCGGTCTTTCATAGATGCGGTGTTGGCAAAGAGCGTCAGGCTCGCACCCTGCATGGCAGCGCGGCAGAACACGGCGCCGCAGGCCACGTCGGACAACAGCTGGCGCGAGCCCTTATCGGCCATGTCCTCGAGCAGCGCCAGCGCGCGGCCGCAGGCATCCATGATCCGATACGGTGGCATGGCCGCCACGTGCAACGCGTCCTGAATCGCCGCCGGTCGAGCTGGGTCCTCGCGCGGAATACCGTACGCAGCGGACACCTGGCCGTACGCACGAACGTCCTCGGCGACCAGGTCCACAAGTTCCTGCGCCAACTCGTCTGCCTGGGCAAATGCACGCGTCAGGTCGTCCGCGCGATCGGCAAGCGCGGGATTAGTCGCCCCATAACGAGCAACCATCCCACAAAGCGAGGCACCCAGCGCGCCCACAAAGGCGCTCGCGCTGCCGCCGCCGGGAACCGGCTCGCGCGCGGCCAGCGCCTCGGCAAACCCGCGGCAGGTCTTGTCCATCATCTCTTGGCTCATACGCATGCACCTTCAAGTCATATACATCGGTCGGGCGGAATCGCCGACCAACCGCATCGATCACGTAATGGTGCTAAGTCTAGCCCATAAGTACATGAGCGTCAGCGCACCTGGCCATCGCAGATTTCTATGGCACGCGATAGGCGTCGACAACGCAAACATGGGACACATGGCCCACCTTTCGAGACTCCCGAGCAGCACAAGCTGGGGCATATCTATAAGTAAGGAACCCGTTGGGGAACGGCCGCGCAACGGCCACAAGCGATGAACGGAGGCATAAGTCGCACAGTACACAGAGACATCCGCCGCCAGCGCAATCAGTACCCCAACAGCATGCGGCGCCGTGATGTCATCAGCAGACAAGGAGGACGCCACCATGATGAAAAAGACCCTATCAATCCTTTCCCTTTCCATCGCCCTCTTTGCCGCGCTCGCCCTTGTGGGCTGCGGCGGGAGCGCATCGGGCGGCGGCAGCGCCCCCAAGAGCGAGAGCAAGGAAAAGGCCCCCGTCGCCAAGAAGACCGACTACATCTGGTTTAAGGTCGAGATGCCCGAGGGCGTCGGCGTAAGCGACTCTGCCGGCAAGAATGCCGACAGGGTCCAGCTCACCTTCCCCGAAGACGAGAACGCCTCGGCCGATCGCTTTATCCCCGTTTGGAAAAAAGCGCTGACGGCCGAGGAATCCCACGCCGACCAGGCGGAAAAGAAGGGGGATACGTTCCAGTGGAAGGATGGCGGGTCCGTCGAGTATAACGGCAGGACGTGGCTCGTCGGAACATACGAGGACAACAGCGGCATCTCAACCATGCTTTTTACCGATGTTGAGCCGGGAAGCGTCTACGTCCTCATCTCGAACTTCGACCAGCACAAGAAAGAAGCCGAGGCACTCCTCAACTCCATCGAGTTCCCCGATGACATGGAAGAGGCAGTTTCCGGGGCACGCGAAGTCGAGATTTCGAGCATCGAGATCAAGTAACGGGGCACCCGTACGCGCCTACGCGAACCCGCGTACGCGTGCCCCTTTAAAACAACGGGCACCTCACCCCGGGGAGAGCCGGCAGCATCGGCCCTCCCCTCTCTTGCGTCCGCGCATATTGCCACTTAACGGCGCAAATCCGGCCCTCAGAATGGGACACATGGCCCACCCTAGCGAGCCGTCCACGCGTACAGTAAAGGCAGGTAATCCATGGGCGGTTACAGATCGAGGAGGACACGACCATGAAAAAGAAGGCCTTTGCGATTCTCACCCTCTGCATAAGCCTCTTTGCCGCAGTTGCCCTGGTGGGCTGCGGTGGCAGCGGCGGCGCTACCGGAAGTGGCGGTGGAGCAGAAAAGCCAGCCGTGGATATGAGGACCGACTTCATTTGGTTTAAGGTCGAGGTCCCCGAGGGCGTCGAGATCACCGACGTCGCAGGCGACACCGCCGACAGGGCCCAGTTTAAGTTCACCGAGAGCGAGCACGCCAGCGATCGCTTCATCCCCGTCTTCGACTCTGACAAGAACGCCGACGAGCTGTTCGACTACGAGGCCAAATGGAAGGCCAACTCTGGATGGACCGAGAGCGATCCCGTTAAGTACAACGGCAAGACCTGGCGCAGTGCCTACTTCACGCACTCGGGCGGCGTGACGACCGAATACTTCACCGACGTTGACGGCGGCAGCGTGTACGTGCGCATCGACAACGTCGAGGAACACAAGGACGCCGTCGAGACCATGATGGAGTCTCTGGAATTTGCCGACGACATCGCCAAGGCCAAGACCGAGGCCATGGACGTTAAGCTCGACGATATCGAGATTAAGCGCTAAAGCTCCAACGGCATGCAGCAGCGCCGTTTTAGCTCAGCCGGGATGCAAGGTGCGACTCCTTGCATCCCGGTTTTTTGTGTTCGCGAAAGCGCCCGGTCACATCACTATATTGAGCACGTTGACGAATTCCTGCGCCTTCGCACGGCTGCTGAGGCTGAAGGTGCAGGCAGTCAACAGTCTGTTGCGCAGAAAAACGTCACGGCCCTTGATCCTGTTGACTCCCGTGATGTCCTTAAGGTAGACATACGAAGGTGCCAGACAGCACGGCAATTTGTGTCCGCGCGAGGCTTTAAACTAAATGCGATAAAGATGCATTCCACAAGAGGAAAGTGGGGCGACAGTGATGGGCGAACTGGTAAACCGTGGAGAATCGGCAATCGTGCCCGAAGGTTTTTACAAGCAGGTCTCCTCGATTCTCAACGCCGCTCGCGACAAGGCCTATACCGCCGTTAACTTTGCGATGGTTGGGGCGTATTGGGAGATCGGCAAGAGCATTGTTGATGAGCAGGGCGGAGAGGATCGTGCCAAGTATGGAGAGGCCCTGCTCAAGGCCCTCGCAATCAGACTTACCAAGGATTTTGGTAAGGGTTTTGAAGCAAGGGAGCTGCGCAAAATGCGTCAGTTCTATCTTGCATTTCCAATTCGGGACTCACTGCGTCCCGAATTGAGCTGGACTCATTACCGCAGGTTGATGCGCATTCCCGACCCTGATGCTCGCGCCTGGTATATGAACGAATGCGCCGATTCTCGTTGGAGCACGCGTCAGCTCGAGCGCCAGATCAACACCATGTTCCGCGAGCGCCTGCTTGCCAGCAAGGACAAGGAGGCCGTCACCCAGGAAATCCAAAAGAGCGCCCCGGCTCGTCGCCCCGAGGATATCATCCGCGACCCATATGTGCTGGAGTTTTTAGGTTTTTCGGACGATGCTACGTTTCGCGAGAGCGATCTAGAGCAGGCGCTCATCACGCATCTTCAGAAGTTCCTGCTGGAGCTTGGCCGTGGCTTCGCTTTCGAGGCACGCCAAAAGCGCATCACCTTTGATGGGCGCCATTTCTATATTGACCTTGTGTTTTACAACTATCTGATGCGCTGCTTCGTGCTCATCGACCTTAAGACCGATGACCTTACGCATCAGGACCTGGGCCAAATGCAAATGTATGTGAACTACTACACGCGCGAGCTCATGAATGAAGGCGACAATCCGCCCATAGGCATCGTGCTCTGCGCGGACAAAAGCGATTCGATCGTCGAGTACACGCTGCCCGAAGACAACGACCAAGTGTTTGCCGCCAAATACCTGCCGTATCTTCCAAGTAAGGAAGAGCTGGCGCGCGAGCTGAGTGCCGAGTACCGCGCCATCAACGAAGCGACTAATGGCGAAGCGCAAGGGTAGCAGCACGTTGCGACCGACACCCCCGACGACGTTCCACTTCCCCTGGCATAAGAGGAGCATTCCATGACAGACAGACCGAAAACAACACTGCGCGACTGCATCTATGGGCTCGCCGTCGGCGACGCGCTGGGCGTTCCCTACGAGTTCAGACCTCGTGGCGCGTTCGAATGCACCGACATGATCGGCTACGGCACGCATGGGCAGCCCGCCGGCACCTGGAGCGATGACACGTCCATGACGCTTGCTACCTGCGACTCGATTAGGGAGCTTGGGCACATCGACACCGCAGACATGCGCGACAAGTTCGTAGGCTGGATTGCCCGTGGCGAGTATACGATCGACGGCGTTTTCGATTACGGCGGCACGACTGCTCGCGCCCTGCACACCGGCAAAGGTGGCTCCGGCGAACGCGACAACGGCAACGGTTCGCTCATGCGCATCTCGCCCTTGGCGTTCACCGATGCAACGGACAACGAGATCCGCGAGGTCTCTGCGATCACGCACGCCCACAGAACGTCGACCGACGCATGCGTCATATTTGTCGAGCTGATGAGGGGCGTGATGAACGACGTGTTCCCCTCGTGGACGCTTCATTTGAAAGGCGTGCCAAAGCAGGAAATCAGATCAGGTGGCTTCGTGCGTGACACGCTTAAGGCAGCCACCTGGTGTTTCGTCAACACCAGCAGCTACGAAGATTGTGTGCTTGCCGCCGTCAACCTGGGCGACGACACTGACACCACCGCAGCCGTCGCAGGCGCCCTCGCCGGCACGGCATACGGTATCGATGCAATTCCACGGGAGTGGATAGACACCCTACGCGGCAAGGAGCTGATTGAGAGCTGCTTGTTTTAGATCGCGGCGGCAACAGAAACAAGCCAGGTGGCATCATGGAGAGGAAGATCGCGAATATAGACGAGTTCCAAGTGGACGAAAACGGGATTCCGCTATTTCCAGCAGGACTAAAGGAAGAAGCCAACCTCTATGTCCTCCCCGACGGGCGTTACCTCCCCTGCGGGGTCTACAGGACCGCGGACGGCGGTTCGCTCATTTATGAGCCATCCGAACTAAGCTTCTTCGGGCAGATGCTTGCTCAATTCAAAGAGTGCTAGAGGTTTGATTGCCCGTTAGATCGACACTGCTCCAAACCAGGGGGTGAGTAGGATGTCTCCCACCGCGGCCTGTGAGGTAAAATCTTGACTGCCGCGGAATCCGCCTGCGGGCAACGCTCCGATCTCCGATTGGGGTGAAGCCTATGAACTTGTTTCTTGAAATCCTGCGCCTCTCGATGTATGTGACCGGCATTGCCCGGAACCTCTACTCGATCTGGCGGGAATATAAGCAGTAACGGATAGCGAAGGGAGTCATAGAAAAGGGTCGGTTGCAGCCGACCCTTTAAGACGATAGCACCTGCGTTGCCCGCGCTTCCAAAGTTGACCGACTGAGGAGCGGGTTCCGCGGCACACCTTGATTTTACCCAGCGAGGCGGATCTTTTGCAGCCGCTCCACCGTTTATTTATATCTGCTGCAACCTACTTTCACAGATGGCAGTCGCACAACCTGCCGAGGAGAAGTCGGTGTGTACACGCGGGCCCTGCTTCCAACAAAACCGTGACGCAGTCGGAACCGTAGCGTACACCTCGTTTCGAGCCGCAGCACTAGGATAAATCGCCATAGGTTTGATTGCCCACTGCATAGGCACCGTCCCAAAACCGACGTCGGCGTTACGTCCGTTTTATCGATGCGGGAGTCACTAGCCGCCCAGTAGGATATTAAGGAATGCGATAATAATTGCTATCGCAGCGATAATCAGAAATAGCGTAAAGGGGAAAATTACCGGCTCTAGTAACAGCCTGATGAGCGCGTCGATGAACTCGGCGTTTGCATCGGACATGGTGACATCAACTCCAGACGAGGGCGACCACTCGTGGCAGCCGCCTACTAGTAGTAAGAAAAGATTATATTGTCGTTTGATTGCCAGTTAGATCGACACTGCTCCAAAACTTGATGAGGTTGCCAGCATAAGGGAAAATAGGAAACGCGGAAAGTAGCACAGTACGAAGAGTGCCCTTGATTGAGGAGACGTAGGTGCAAATCCTACCGCCGCGCAAGCCGTCCTACAGGGCGGCTTTTTATGCCGATTGGAGGTGGTGGATGTCCCTCGAGAAACCCGCCACGGTCGTCGCCGACCCCGTGGAGAGCGCCAAGCGGAACGAGCTCACCGCCGGCCGCGCGAGATCATCTCAGCGTGTGCGGGGAGCAGAGCGTCTGCGCGCCTTGGATGACCTTCTTGAAGGGAACATCCCCGCGTGTGCGGGGAGCAGTCGGTCGGCCCGTCATCAGTGTGGCGGTAGACGGGATCATCCCCGCGCGTGCGGGGAACAGGCGCTGAAGCTCGTCACCTGCTCCATGTACTCGGGATCATCCCCGCGCGTGCGGGGAACATGGCACCAACGTGGTCAAGGGCAAGATTTACCAGGGATCATCCCCGCGTGTGCGGGGAACAGGGTGACGGCAATACGCCCGGACCGACTCACCCGGAATCATCCCTGCGTGTGCGGGGAACAGCTAATGGACGAGATCAAGCTGAAGCCATGCCCGGGATCATCCCCGCGTGTGCGGGGAGCAGAGCTCCATTACGTGATGGACGGCGTACGTGTCGGGATCATCCCCGCGCGTGCGGGGAGTAGAGGCCGTGCTCCACGTACTCGGCGCTCCACTCGGGATCATCCCCGCGCGTGCGGGGAGCAGGCGCCGCCTCGTTGGCGCTCCAGAGGCTCCTCGGGATCATCCCCGCGCGGGCGGGGAGCAGTTCACGAAGTAGGCCGCGTGGCACAGGCTCATGGGATCATCCCCGCGCGTGCGGGGAGCAGTCCATTGCGGCGCTAGTCCCGGCGCTCAACCCGGGATCATCCCCGCGCGTGCGGGGAGCAGAGCGCCGACCAGATGGCGTCATTCTGCAACCAGGGATCATCCCCGCGCATGCAGGGAGCAGCCTATCGAAAACCCTACCGAGTCCCGAATGAAAGGATCATCCCCGCGTGTGCGGGGAACAGGCATATTTATCTATTTTGTATATATCTATTTTGTGATCATCCCCGCGCATGCGGGGAGCAGTATGAGCAGCTAGTCGGCGGTATCGACACCCTGGGATCATCCCCGCGTGTGCGGGGAGCAGCTGCGCTCATGCGTCCACCTTTCTTTTCGGGTGGGATCATCCCCGCGCATGCGGGGAACAGCTCAAGCTCACGTTGAAAGCCTCGGCCCATTCGGGATCATCCCCGCGCATGCGGGGAACAGCCGAGGAATGCCTTGCGGGCGTCACCGTTGATGGGATCATCCCCGCGCATGCGGGAAACAGTCGAACGTCTTCTTGCGCTTCGCCTCGTTGCTGGGATCATCCCCGCGCATGCGGGGAACAGTTGGCGTTGTCGCTCATGTCCATAATGGCTGTGGGATCATCCCCGCGCGTGCGGGGAGCAGTTGGAGCAGATCAAGGCCGACGCGGTCGAGGTGGGATCATCCCCGCGCGTGCGGGGAGCAGCCGAGATAGGTAGCGTTTAGGTAGAGCTTGCCGGGATCATCCCCGCGCGTGCGGGGAGCAGCGGTCGCCGTGATGTTGTTGGCCTTCATGTAGTGGATCATCCCCGCGCGTGCGGGGAGCAGTGAAACTGTGCGCAGAGCTTACAAAGACCATCGGGGTCATCCCCGCGCGTGCGGGGAGCAGACCGATACTGCGATCGCAGTCCAGCGAGCGGCGGGATCATCCCCGCGCGTGCGGGGAGCAGCGTCATTTGACGCCACGACGGATTCCATCAGGGGGATCATCCCCGCGCGTGCGGGGAGCAGGCAATCAGAGAGCTGAATTGGTCGAATGAAAAGGGATCTTCCCCGCGCGTGCGGGGAGCAGTAGACGAGGGAAGGAGCGGGAAGCCCTCCCTCGGGATCATCCCCGCGCGTGCGGGGAGCAGTAACGTTTGGAAAAAGTGCATAAGCTGGGGTCGGGATCATCCCCGCGCGTGCGGGGAGCAGTGCTGCGATGGGGTCTGTTGCGCGAACAATGTGGGATCATCCCCGCGCGTGCGGGGAGCAGGTGAACTTGGCCGAAGCGGTGATCTCCTTCCCGGGATCATCCCCGCGCGTGCGGGGAGCAGTACGCTTGCCAATAATCTTTAAAGCATACATCGGGATCATCCCCGCGCGTGCGGGGAGCAGACGACTACAACATCCGAGCCGCTCATTGCATCGGGATCATCCCCGCGCGTGCGGGGAGCAGTTCTTCGCGACAGCCGTGACTGCGATGAGCAGGGGATCATCCCCGCGCGTGCGGGGAGCAGCAGTTGAACGGCACGTCGAGGCCGTCGACATAGGGATCATCCCCGCGCGTGCGGGGAGCAGTTCGGCAGCGCGATAAGCCCTGTCACGAGCAAGGGATCATCCCCGCGCGTGCGGGGAGCAGCTCAAGACGTCCTGAAGCTCTCGGGAGATGTTGGGATCATCCCCGCGCGTGCGGGGAGCAGTTTTCGATTAAGCTACCAAAGGGGAGCGGCAACGGGATCATCCCCGCGCGTGCGGGGAGCAGTTTAGATATCTGATTGGGCGCGGGTGCCGAGGGGATCATCCCCGCGCGTGCGGGGAGCAGTCAAAGCTGTTCACTCCCCACGCAGCCATGTCGGGATCATCCCCGCGCGTGCGGGGAGCAGCTCGGTATGCCGACGTTCACGATCTTCCCATTGGGATCATCCCCGCGCGTGCGGGGAGCAGGCAGGCCGCTCTCCTTGGATGTGAGTGATTATGGGATCATCCCCGCGCGTGCGGGGAGCAGGCTTTATCGCCACAAAGGACTGTACAACAGAGGGGATCATCCCCGCGCGTGCGGGGAGCAGTCGCTATGCGCGTGCTCGTCATAGGTGTGATTGGGATCATCCCCGCGCGTGCGGGGAGCAGCGGCCCTTAGCAGCTTTTCAATGGTCGACCATGGGATCATCCCCGCGCGTGCGGGGAGCAGTAGCTTTACAATGCAACTAGAGTGACCGTCACGGGATCATCCCCGCGCGTGCGGGGAGCAGCTCCTATGCACCACCCCACGGCAGATAGGCGTGGGATCATCCCCGCGCGTGCGGGGAGCAGGCATCGAGCCACCGTTTCAGACGGTTCTCGAAGGGATCATCCCCGCGCGTGCGGGGAGCAGGTACGTATTACGAGCTGGTATCGAAAGGCACTGGGATCATCCCCGCGCGTGCGGGGAGCAGTCGATACCATCAAGGAGATACCAGTCACATGCGGGATCATCCCCGCGCGTGCGGGGAGCAGTGCATCCCGTGCGCATGGGTCACCGATAAGCCGGGATCATCCCCGCGCGTGCGGGGAGCAGCATATGCTCCACCCCTTTCTCGGTCTCTTTCGGGGATCATCCCCGCGCGTGCGGGGAGCAGTTGAACACCTGCGCGTCGTTCCTTGCAGCATCGGGATCATCCCCGCGCGTGCGGGGAGCAGTGCCGTGTACTTCAAGACCGGTATCAACTGGGGGGATCATCCCCGCGCGTGCGGGGAGCAGAGACGCATGGACGGCTGGTAGAAGATGCGGTCGGGATCATCCCCGCGCGTGCGGGGAGCAGCGAAAGCTGTGACTGACGGCGCGACGCAAGCTGGGATCATCCCCGCGCGTGCGGGGAGCAGAGTACGGCTTGGAGTATGGCGAGAACAACAAGGGGGATCATCCCCGCGCGTGCGGGGAGCAGTTGCATGGCGCGGCGCTCCGTGGCTTCGCCGCGGGATCATCCCCGCGCGTGCGGGGAGCAGGCGGCCGCGTATTCGCGTGCCAAACTCGAGGCGGGATCATCCCCGCGCGTGCGGGGAGCAGGACGTGCCATACGCCTTGCGAATCGAGCCACCGGGATCATCCCCGCGCGTGCGGGGAGCAGACCTGGATACCTACCTGGCCGCTATCGCCGACGGGATCATCCCCGCGCGTGCGGGGAGCAGACTTAAAAATCCCAGCTAAAAACACCCTATCCCTTTGATGTGGGCCCCATTTTAATCAGTTTTCTAAACAAGCTCAAGGTAGCCTCGCAATCAGGCTCGGCACGATGAGGTATTTGATTGTCAAGGTTCAAAAGGCCGAGCAGGGTCTTCAAGCGATAGTTCGGCGCATCGGGCATCTTCTTCTTTGCCAGTGTAACGGTGTCGATGCACTCATTGTCAAAATCGTCTAGGTCGCATTCTTCGCACGCTGCCTGCACGAAGCCGGTATCGAACGAAGCGTTATGCGCAACCACTATGCGGCTCCCGACAAAGGAAAGCAGGCCGCTCACCGCTCGCTCAAGCTCGATCCCCTTTTCGGCAAGCATCTCATCGGTAATGCCTGTTAGCTCGACCACTTTCTTTGGGATGCCCTTATCGTATCGAATAAGCTCATGGAGCCTGCCCGCCTCAACACCCTGCTCAACTTTGATGGCGGCAATCTCGATAATCGCATCTTTGTCTGGGTCCAACCCCGTGGTCTCAACATCGAGTACAACGTATTCGCGCGGCTCGTCCGTTTCGGCTGCCACGCTCCCGCGACGTGTCTTCGATCGCATCGCCGCGTAGCTCCAGCCCACTCTCTTCGTGCCAAGGGCCTTCATGCGCGAAGGCGAAGGCCGCATCATCAGCTTGATGCCATCAAAATCGATAGGTTCCCACGCGGTGTTGTGCACTCGATAGTTGAGGTGTTGCTCGTTGCGTGCAGAAAAAACCATCGTGGCACGCCCTGTTTTGCATTCTTTGCAAATACGGCTCCAAAGCTCGTCCCTTACACGCGCGCTCACCCTGCCGACATACACGCCTAGGCTAATCTCCTGCAACCATTTCGTTAGGTCGCCGCGAAGTGCAAGGGGGCATTTTTCCAAGACAACAACAATCACCCGTTATCCTTCCACAAGCACTCCGTTATTCTCTTCGGTGGCATCCACCTGGACATCGTTTTCCTTGCCATAGGACACTCCAAAAGCAACGGTAGGGCGCCTCTCATCCCAGAGGAACATCGTATCGATATCAGGCTCGTCCTCTGTCTCGAAGTCGCCCAGCAGCAGACCCCTGATATCGCGAGCACAGCGCTCCATTATCTTCCCATCAAGAAACGCATCACGAGTGCGCCGACGTGTTTCCGCCCCGATATCCTCTGGGGGATCGGAAGCCACTTCGAAAGCGATGGGAATCGTCACCTCTGCTTTATACAAATCGGCAATGTCATACACAAACGAGCGCTCATGACCAACGTGGACAAATCCCAATGCCGGAGAGCACCCGAGTGCCACAATCACGCTATGAACAACTCCGTAAAGGCATACATGAGCAGCCGACAGCGCCTGATTGATTGGACTTGCGTCGAGAAAATCGTCGGGGTTGTATTCCCTCCCCTTCCATGGAACGTCATATTGCTTCGACAGCCGCCGATAGAGCGTTCGAATCCGAGCTCCCTCGCGGCCACGGAGCTGCTGCATCGTGTAATTCGATACATCCTCGCCGGGAAAGCGCATGCCGTACATCGTTCGCGCCACGGCAAGACGCTTTCGAGTGTTCGACACGAGCTCAGCCTGCGCGACAACCAGCCGAGAAGAATGGGTGAGCGGGCGGCCGTGCGCATAGTAGCGAACGCCGTGCTCGCCCACCCAAATCACGCTTGTCCCCGAATCGCCGAGCAGCTCAACCGCGCGATGAGAGATATTGGTCCCGGGTCCCAGCATAAGCACCCCAAGAGAAGCCGCAGGGACATACGCCGTTCCGCGCGCATCGGTTATGCTCACTGCGCTATCTTGCCTGCTCACAAGACATCGCTCGACATAAAGAAACGTCATTCGCTCCTTTATCGTGGGCAGTGCGCGCAAATCAGTCTTGATCATGCCGGGAATATCGCCCATGTCGCTCACCTATCCAGTGGAACCAGCGTGAGAAGGCCGCATCCGAATCCTTTGGCATGCCCGATGCCACACACAAGCGCACGGCGCAAGGCATCAGCATCGGTCACACGCAACACGCCATCGTACTGGGCGCGCGTAAAGGTGACTTTGTTTCCTTGGACACCCTTGGTAAATGAGATTCTGTTGGAATTACTAACAATCAAGCTCGGACAGCCCTCATCATCGCTCAAAACCTCGAAACCATTCCTTTGGGCACGTGATCCCCGCTCGGGCGCAAATATGCTCGGCACTTCCTTGTCGGTGCCCTTATATGCTTGAGCTCCAACGAGCCAGGCAGTTTGCTCCAGAATGGTCAGGTGGCCAATTCTGTTTCTCTTAGGTTCGCCCTCGCTGTTTAGCAGGTCACTTTTGCCGCCACGCGTGCTTCTGTTGAGCGACGGATTCGCTACTAAGCGAAACGAATATGTCTGCCCGTTCGAGATGCGCTCCAAAAACGGATCGTATCCGCGCGTGCCCCACTGCGGTTCGCAGTCGGGCCACCCGATTTGTTCATCAAGCCCTATCAAGCTCGGCTTGCCGGGACTCACGATATAAAGGCGAGAACAACCATCAGGCATTCTATCCACGCGCCAAAGCACGCGGCCGTCCCCGCTCGTCTGAGAAAAGGGGAAACTGCCAGCAATCGCCGCATGCATGCGATAGGGCGAGGCGAGCATCGCACGCGACTCCCTCCGCGTCATATTGATAGGGAACTGGGTAAAGAACATCGGCTATACCTCCTTTCCTAGAGCAGACCAAGGGTCATGGTCGGCCTGCGCGCCAACATATTTCGGGTTCCTTACCGTTGCCGTTGCATGGGCAACAGTGCGAAAGCTGTATTGGCGATGTTCCTGCGAAAAGCTGATGGGCACGTCGCGCAGCGGAACATCGTAGCCCTCGCCTTCGTCAGAACCCTGTTTATCGTAGAGAATCTCCAGGTCAACGCTTTCTTTGTCGCGGAACTTCCAGTTGCCCTGATGTCTCTCGCTTGCTTCCCAGGGATGGTTGTGCAGGGCTTCGAGCAACGCCACATCCTCAAACAGCCCAATACGCACTCTGCACGCAGGTGGACAGGAACGGCGACCTAGAAACAGGGGAAACGCCGGAGCGTCAAGCGCCTCGGCACACCTTTGCAAGAGCCCCAAATCGCCCTCAAAGGCCGCAACAAACACAGCATCGGCCAGATAATGCCGATGAGTTAAAGGCAGGGCATCACCCGACACCCATCGAGCGCTCTGCGAGTCCCACTTTCGTTTGTGCTCGGTTTGAAAGTCGCTTAGAAACGTTCCTGGCTGATCGATACGCACGCCAAAGTGTAGTGCCGCAAGGTCATCAACGGGATCTGTTCGGTAACGACCCAAAGCTGCGGCAAGCAGGCCCACAACGCCGCTCTTCGTCGGCTCGTGCTCTGTCCCGCGCTCGGTGAACCTACTCGACGACCCCCACGACTGTAGCGGACCCGCCAATTTGAGCAGCAGGACCGCCATAGCTAGTCCACCTCTTCGGTTTGGTAGCCATTTTCGGCCAGATAAGCAGCGCACGCTTGCGAGATTTGCGCAATTGCGGCGTCAAGACCACATGCCCCTTCGACACCCATGGCACCGGGAAGAGACTGCGCATCCGGAGATGCAGCTATAACGAACGTCTTTTGCGGGGTCGTTCCAAACGCCTTGTCAATCGCCTCTTCCTGCTTGGCCAAACGCTCACAGCCAATTTCAATCTGACTTTTCCCATGCGATGCCTCAACAGGTTTTTCAAAGGCATTCACCAAGCTCACCGGTTGAGTATCCCTCAGTTGAAGGACAACCGCTCCGGGGAGCGTGCGGTTTGCAAACGAATTCTGCTTTCCCGTGGGCATGGAAGTAATGAACGCCTTCAAAAACGCCTCGATGCCGCGGCAAGCAACCGCAGCCGAACCGAGATTTTCGCACAGATGCAGCACATCAATAGTTGCATAGCGATACATCGTCGATGACGTGAACTCCGTTGTCTCAATCATTGCTGCGCCTGCACTGTCTTCGGGCGAGCAATCATCAAGAGCAGTGAAGTAATCGAACTCTGGGTTCATCTTCCCGATGCCAATGGCATGGGCGACTTGAACAGAGGCATCGACGTTCAAATCAGGTGCATCCGCCACCATACGCCCGAACATAGCCACATCGATGCTGTTAAGCGTCGGCTTCTTCTTGATGTCAAGAATTTCCTTAGCGAGCTTCTTGTCAACAGCCGCGCCCGCTTCAAAAGCCTGCGCCGCCAACGATGCTAGGGCTTTGATCTGCCCTGAAGAAAGAAACAGCAAGTAGCCCGTTTCGCCACCTTTGACTTTGACGCCCGTTGCCGCCAAAGCCTTCTCGGCAGCAACTTCGGCCTGACCGTCTTCAATGTCCGGCATAATAGCGGTCACGGCTTCCGCGACCAAGCTTGCTGCGCGCTTCGTACGCCAACCAAGACCGAACTCATCCAACAGATCGGAGAAACTATCGCGCGTGGCCTTCTTCCACGCTTGGCTTGAGACCCTAGAGCGCTTGACTCCACCGAAATATGCCGTTTTTGGACTACCCGTGTCATCTCGATTGATGTTGCTCGGGGGAACGGTCTGAAGGATGTGGATATCGATGAACTGAGGCTTTTTCATAGCAAGTCCTTTCTTGGTCATTTCTTAATTATTTACTCTTCTGAGGAGCCGGCATCGGTGCCAAGCTCTTCCTTGGACATCCGACTATATTCACGTCCCCACGCAAGACGCACCCTATCTGCCGCGTAGGGGTTTTGCAGCGTGTAGAGTTGTGCTGCAAAACGCGCGTAATCAACGGGAATCTCATCAGCTCGCAGCTGTTGTACAAGCTGTCTTGCATGGTGAAGCGTCTCTTCCATAGAATCAGCTGTTATAAAAGCCCTGAACTTTCGAGGCATTTCCCCCTTTTCAAGATTCAAGTAGCGCTCTTTATCTCTGTGCACGAGCCGCCGCACCGCCGCGCCAAACGAATGCTCAACACCAGGCGCATGCATTGGCTTGGTTTTGCCCTGTTGATGGACCGCATAGAGTGTAAGTGTGGCGTGAACTGCGGTCTCGGCCCACGATGGCTCGGCACCCTTCCCCACAAGCTCGGCAGGCAGGCCCTCGAACTCAAGCGACCATGCGTCTGCATTTGAACCTATGGGCATAAGAAGCGCATGGCGCAATGTTGCCAGCTTTCGCGCTCCTCGCGCCTTTCTCTCGACAGACAGATAGTCGTTTTGAATCGAGCAGATGCGCCCATGAACGAATGCACAAATCACCCGCTCTGGGTGTTTTTCCTTAGCTTCCGTCATATCTAGACCTCCTTATCTCTTGGTTCGTCTTCTTCAAGCGGCAGATACTTTTTAAGGGCGGCGTTGAGCATCGCCTTGGCTCGCGATGCCGTCATCCACCCGTTTACTTTGCCTGTTTTCATAGGAACCCCAACGATTGCCTCTGGGCCAACCTCGCGAAGAAGGGCGCTGGCATTTGCTTCGATAATCGCGCGGGCGGTGCGGTGCCACCGCTTCCGTTCGACTTCCGCGTTGCTGCTCTCGTTAAGGCCGGCAAGCCATTGACGAAACGGCATATCAATCTCGAAGAAAGTACGCGTCTCCGCTTTCTCTTTCGCGCCCTTAAGCTCATCTGCCCCATTTCCGCCAGACGCTACACAGAGGTTTGCGGCAAGGGTACCCAAGGCAAAAACCGCGTCCGACGTTGAAGAAGCAAGGCTTTTGGCAAGAGCAGCCAAGTCTTCCCCTTCGCTTGACAGGAGAAATGCACTCAACTCAACCGTGTCATTGATGACATTGGAGACGACTGAGTTTTGTGTACCATATTCCATTCCAATCGCGTGGACTTGAATAAGCGCATTATCGAGCTGACATCCCGCATCTCTGCTCGCAAGATAAGAGAGCCAACCTTTCAGCCCGGACCCAAGAACGGTTGAGTCCGCTTCTGGCGAACTTACGCCAAACACGGAATCGAGACCTCGCCAGAGGGCTCTTCTGGGCTGATGCATCTTGGGCAGGTAAACGAGAGGCAATTTCAACTGTCTTTCCTGGTTCGGACTACGTCTCCATGCCGTCATGGGTTCATAGCCCTGACGGTTAATCTGCGCCAGCTTGTCGCCGTTCGTCAAAACCACGGCGACCACGTAGCCGCTCTCAGGAATCAAACGAACTCTTCGAGCTTGCCACGTGTAAAGATCTAGCCTACCAGTCGGAGTAAGATCATCAACTCCAGCGGGTGCTGTCGTCTTCTCCCAACAAGGCAAATCATTGTCCGAAAACAGCTCATTTATCTCATCGCCGCAGAGAATAGTATTAAGCAAGAGGGTTTCTTTAAGCGAAGGGCCCTCAAAGCACAACCCTCCTAAACAGCCCGACCATCCGGTACCAATTGGATAGCTCTTCCCTTTCTTAACGCGCGCATCGCCAACCGTTCCGCTATTAATTCCAGCAGTATCAAAAGCGTGAACGTGAATAAGCCAGCGCACGGATTCCGAGAAAGTCAGACGATCCGCCCCCTCACCTGATCGAAGCGAAAAGAGCGTATCCCCATCCGGTATGTCAGCGATCACCTTTCTTATTTCAGAGAACTCGTTCTTTGCCGTATGCAGACCAGCGACCTGCATAAAAGGCTGTTCCTCGTCAAACAAATCGAAACGATGGTGCCACTCGTCGAGGTATTCGCGAATCTGGTCGATGGGCAGTTCGTGCGCACGCCATAGGCGCCCCCAAACCTCCGCTGGAACGTCGTCATCGTCGAGCGTCGGAGAAATTGCCCTTTGCAGCACTGCCAGCAAAACGCGTAGAATCGCAAAATCCTGTGTAGGTAAATCGTTAGCCAAGCACTTGATGCTTGACGCTTGCTCAAATAGTTCGAGCAGTGACACCTCGCGCGTCGCCCCGTCCAAATCGCGAACGCAGATCCATGGTTCGTCCACGAGGTTAAAACTCACATTCTGGCTCATTGCGCATCTCCTTTCTTCCTCACTGTTTCAACAAGTTCAAGCCCAGCCTTACGCGAATAGTGCATGCGATAGATAGCATCTTTCGTTTCTATCACCGTATCTAGGTTTGAATCAAATGCCAAGACCAGTTGGCCTTGAAGCCATCTTGACTCTTGCCATCTGAGCGCCTGAGATTTGGCCTCCAGGGCATCAATTACCTGCTCAGACGATAGCCAGAATGGCAGGCTCACGGTGCAACTCGCCGCAAGGCGGGCAACCTCATCGTCAGGCGCTTCACTTCCATCCCCCAAATAGCCCCGACACGGACGGCTCCCCTTTATGTCGGTGACCCAGGGAAGCAGCGTGAAGCCGTCGTTGCTTGCTTGGACCGCAATAACCTCAACCGTGTCACCAGAATCGCGAACGGCAGCGCGTGCCTTTGTCTCGTCTGCAAGCGAGAAGGTTTCATTCAGCCAGCCAATAAGACTTTGCGTCCCCTTCTGTGGCTTGCTCAGAAGCCAGGCATTTGCCTTGAGCTGCTTGCTCTCTTTTGTCTTCTTCAGTTCTTCTTCCGCACCTCGTAAAGCATGGACCCATTCCGGTGCCGCACCCGCATCACACAGCTCTTCCGCTGCAATGCTTCGCGAATACGTCTGCTCGACAAGGCCTGCAATATCATGAGGCAGATTGACCATAGCCGTCCCCTCATCGGTGCTTTATGCCCTCAACGTAAGCAAGCTGCGCAAAAGCATCGCAGGGTGATAGACCTTCTCTATACCCCTATTCACCTTAGGCGGAGCGGTCACCCAGTCCTCGATGCCCGTGATAAAACAACGTGCTTGCCTGAGCTTTTCCGGACGCTGCCCCTGATTTTCCCCGCGTTCATGGCGGTGTAGGCGCCCCATTCGCTGCAGCAAAAGGTCGATAGGGGCTACATCGGTGATCATCACGTCGAAATCAATGTCGAGGGATTGCTCGATCACCTGCGTACCCACCACGATGAGCTTACTGGGCCTGTCGGCAGAGTCGGGACCAAGCTGTCGCAGCAGTTCCGCATCATTTTCCATGCGGTCGACGGCAATAAAGCGCGAATGGACGAGCTTTACGCACGAATCGCCAAAGGCAGTCTTCAACTGCTCATAGGAGCTTTGGGCACGGGAAACAGTGTCTCGTAACACGCACGCGCAACCACCATCGGACAATAAGTCCTCCAATTGTTCAACCAGCGTAGCATCGTCGTCTTCCAATTGTTCGACAATAACGTTTGTTCCGATCGAAGGGTCATCGCATACTCGGTACATGCTATCGTCTAGCGCTCCATTTCGGGTTGCTGTTGTAACGAGCGGGTACGACGGCAACCCTGATGCTTTACGAGGAGCTTCCGGAATATCTTTCCGCTTTGATGCACGACGAGTGGATTTTCTATCCCTACCCCGATAGGCGTGGATGAGCTCGTTGCGGCGCTCGGCGGGAAGCGTTGCCGAAAGCAGTATGGTCGGCACGCCGTAAGCGCCAAGCCACGTGAGCACACGGTCAAGATAGACATTCATATAGGCATCGTAGGCATGAACCTCATCGATTATGACAACCTTGCCGGCAAGGCCCAAGTGCCTAAGCTGCACGTGGCGCGCCTTAAGCGCCGCCATAAGCAGCTGGTCGACCGTGCCCACAACAAATGACGACAGAAGACCACGCTTCCTTCCGCCAAACCACTGGTGCGCTGTCACATCTTCCTCAACGCTCTTTTTCGCGTCGTCCCCCATCCAAGTGCGTCCCCAGCTTCGCAGGCTGTCGTAGTCCGGGTTCAAAGCCGCCTTGCTATGCAAAAGTTGCATCGACTGCGTACTGCGGCCCCGCGAATCGGGAACGCACTCGAGCCAATCTTTAACACGCCTGAACATCGCGTTGGAAGTTGCCATTGTCGGCAAAAGATAGGCGATTCCCCCTGCCCCGGTTTTCGGAGCCATAATCTCTGAGCACATCAGTGCGGCCTCTGTTTTGCCGTTGCCCATGGGCGCTTCGATAATGAGTAGCCCTGCGCCGTCCATGTCGGATGCCGCCTGCATTGCCTGTACCTGCGCTGGTCGCAAGCTCGTATCCTCAGGAAGACCAGTAAAGCGGTGATGAAACAGCTCTTGTCCCTCTTCCTTTACCGGCATCGCCTGCCACGCCGGGGGCAACGCCAGCGAAGCCCATGCGGCATCGGTGCGCTTGATAAATTCGTCATAAGAGCCGATGCAAGAGTCAAGAGGGAACAGATCTGAATTTGAGGCAATCCAATCGGCAACGATAACCAGCGCAGAGACGAGTACTTGTTCTGGTTGAGGAACGGGTGCCGAGCTAAAGACACTCTCGAACTTCACCATCCCCGACTCCTCAAACATCCAGTCAAGAAGCTCCTCTTGGACGGCACGCCAATCGTCATCACCCAAGTTCTCGTTGGGAAAATTTCGCGATGCGCTCGTTATGCCGTCGAGCGCGCTATCGGACGAAGGCGTGGTTCCATGATGCGCTCCCAGAATGCACCCGAATGTCCACGAGCAGTCCCAACCGCGTCCATCGAGCCAATCTTCGAGGATCACCTCACTCATGAAGGCGTGCGATGGAGGGTGGTTCATCATGCAGGGGCTCGGAACCTGAAGCCCCGCTTGTTCAACAAGTTCTGCCCGCTCCGAAACCTTGTACTGGAAGCCTGGCGTCGCCTTGCCAATGTCGTGGATACCAGCAAGCCAGGTAACGAGTGTGGCCGTTGAAGAGTCGTCACAGCCAAATGCGCTCACGATTTGGTGCTTGACAGATTCCGCCAGCCATTCGTTCCAAAGCTTGCGCGCAACACCCGCAGAATCGGCCATATGAACATAAAGAGGCGACCACAGGTTACGCTCTTCCGCGCCGCCCGTTTTTGCCCATAGTGCACGGGACCGTGAGCTTATGGGAATAGAGTCCATCATGGTCTTTTGCATTACTCTCCCATCCGCTTCTTCCTAGAACCCGAGAGGCTGGGAAACGCCTTACGATTAGACTACTACCGCATACGGACATTTTTTAATAGCTATCGGCAAACGTAATGTTGCTCAACGTTTGCGCTGAGAGCATGTGTGTTTAATGGAGTGCCTGCGGGTCCTGTCGCCGCGCAAATACGGGGCGGCCCGCACCCCTGCGAGCCGCCCCGTGCCCCTAGCTATCGCGTCATAAGGCTAACCAGCGCCACTCCCCTACTTACCAAATATCGCGCCAAACAAACCCTTGCGCTTGGGCTTTTCCTCTCGGTAGGAACCCTCGGCTGCGGCTGTAACCTGCCGCGGTTGCTCACCACCTCCACGACGCACGATCTGGTATAGGAAGGGCGATTTAACGTATTTGACCTCGATGGGCGTGGCGTGCACGGTGCTTTCACTCGACAGCAACACGTTGGGATTGAGCGGTGCCACCACATGCGTCTCGCGCTTGTCGCTAAACACCACCGCGGCCGCGCGACCCGTCTGGCCGTTCACGGCGATGCGCACCTGCTCGCCGTCGCGGCTATCCGACGCCGGGCGATCGACAAAGTAGACCGGTACCATCACCAGGCCGTCCTTATGTTTGCGGGCCTTGCGCGCCCAGGCGCGGATGCTCTTTTTATTGAGCCCCAGCACCGCCTCGGCATCGTTGCCGGCAATATCGAGCGCCAGCTTATCAATGACCACCTGGTCCTTGGTAGACGCATCGACGGAAACGACGCGGAAGTCACCTTCCTGCATGGCAGGATCGAACGGCCCCACCTTGCCAAAATCCCACGGCTCCAAAATGCCCACAAGGCGAACGTCCAGGTAGTTTGCCCGCGGATACGCCCAGTCGAGCACCTCGTAGTACACCAGGGTCTCCTTGCTCAGGCCCTTGCCCGGGAAGGACGCCATCATGCGCAAATCCGCCAACGCCATGGGGAAATAGAAGAGCATCATGTCGTTTTGGATTGCGTCTTCTACATCGTGCCCGGCAAAGGCATCGGGATACTGACGCACCAGCTGCAGCGCGTTGGCACGTGCCTGCTGCGGAGTGATCTCGCAGGGAATGCCCTGCTCAGGTACATATTCCGCGCCAACGCCCATGGTCAGACGCTTGCTAAAAGCACCGGGCTTGAGCAGGTCGGCAACGCCGATCTTGTTGCCGCACGACGGGCACTCAAACACGCGTTGGGTCGATGACCCCTCAAAGGACGCGCCGCAGAAGGGACAGGGAATGCTCACATGCATGGCCTCTTGGAACTCCTGCGCCGTGCCGCTATCCTCCCACAGCAGATGTTCCAGGACCGACTGATTGCGCCAGTGCGCATTGAAGAAATACCAGTCCGGGTCCTCCGGGCGCTCGAGCTGCGAGACGTGCGTGAGCTTGAGCAGCCCGTCAACCACCGTCAGCGGCGTATGACGGATACCCAAGGCGCTCTTGGGCTCTCCGGCGTCCGCTTGCCACGGAACAACCGTTTCGCAATAGGCGCACTCAAAGCTGCGCTTTGCCTGGTGCGAATACATGGGGCCGCCGCAGTTTTGGCATTTAATGGCAAACATCTCGTCCATGGAAACGTCCTCCTTTGCACAGGGCTGTCGACATTAAGTATGTCGAGCAAATCGACGCGTGCCCATACCCATGTGGCCCAAAATGGAGCACTCGGTCGGACGGGAAGGCGCAGTGAACTCGAAGGCGCGCGGGCAGTCGTCCACCTCCGCCTCGCGCCCGTTAGCGCCGGCAAACCATTGCTGCATTTTCTGAGCATCGGTACACGTTGCGCCTGTGCGAGCTACACTATCCCCTTAAACATGATTGTAAGGACGATCGTTATGCTATTTGTAAATCGGCTGGTACATACGCTTGTTCCCGGCAGCGAAAGCAAGCCGGTCGATACCTCCTGCCGCACCAACGCGGGCTTTGCCGCAAGCCTCATCTGCATCGGGCTCAACATCACGCTGTGCCTGGCCAAGGGCATAGCTGGTCTGCTCGCGGGCTCCGTCTCGCTTATCGCCGATGCCTTCAACAACCTTTCCGACGCCTCGAGCAACATCGTGAGCCTGCTCGGATTCCGCCTTGCCAGCCGCCCGGCCGACGAGGGGCACCCCTATGGTCACGGCCGCTACGAGTACCTCGCCGGCTTGTTTGTCGCCGTTCTCGTTTGCGCCGTCGGCATCAACCTGATCTTGGAGTCGGTCACCAAGATCATCAAGCCCTCCCCCACCGCGTATTCGGCGCTCTCCATAACAGCCCTTGTCCTGTCCATGCTCGTCAAGTTTTGGATGGCGGCGTTCAACCGCACGCTGGGCAACCGCATCGATTCCGAGACGCTCATCGCCACGGCGCAGGATTCCAAAAACGACGTCATTGCCTCGGCCTCGGTCCTGGCCGCGGCGCTTATTTCGCAGACGACCGGCTTTGACCTCGATGGCTGGGCAGGCCTGGGCGTGGGCATCTTCATCTGCATCAGCGGCATGGGCCTGGTGCGCGACGCCATCAGCCCGCTGTTGGGGCAAGCGCCCGACCCCAAGCTCGTCCAGGCAATCCGCGACAAGATCATGTCGTATCCGCAGGTCCTAGGCACGCACGACCTGATGGTGCACGACTACGGCCCCGGTCGGCAATTTGCCAGCGCACACGTGGAAATGCCCGGCGAGGGCGATGCGTTTGAGCACCATGAGATTCTGGACACCATCGAGCACGATATTAAGCATCAGATGGGCATCGGTATCACGCTGCACTGCGACCCCATCGCCACCACCGGCGACGACCTGCGTGGCTGGGTCAAGCGCGGCATAGCGCAAATCGATCCCGCGCTCTCCATCCACGACCTGCACGAGCACGACGGGTTCGTTTCGTTTGACCTGGTGCGTCCCGACGGCTTTGACATATCCGACGAGGAGCTGCTGGAGCTCGTCACGCGCATCGTGCACGAGCGCCGGCCCGATGTCTCGTGCGTCGTCACATTTGACTCGGGCTTCAGCTCGCCCGACCGTCCGGCCGAACAGCTGTAATCGACAGCAAAACGGGACGCAGAACCGCCGACCAACGCGCCCATGCGCCCGGTCACGCGATCCTGCGTCCCGTTTTTGTTTGAACTGCTAAGGCTCTAGCCGCTCGAGCGCTAGTTCCCCTGCGCGCCCGAAATGCCATTTTGCAGGGCATCCCAGGCGTTCGTTGCCATATCGCCCAGGTTCTGTGCGGTATCGCCGAGGTTCTGAGCCGTGTCACCCAGCTCTTGGGCCTTATCCCCAAGCTCCTGGGCCTTGTTGCTCAGGTCTTCCAGCGTGTTAGAGCTCGAGCTGTCCGTGGTGCCCTGGTCGCCGGACGCGTTGCCCGACGAGCCGTCCTTGCGCGTGAGCTGAATCTCGAGGTTACCGTTGTCGTTATAGTAGGCAGACGTCACGACCCAATTGGCATCGACAACGGGCGTCGAGCCGTCATCGGTCAGAATCACGGCGTTCGAAAGATCGGCCCCGCGCGACTTGAGGAGCTTCTTGGCGTTGGACCAGTACTGACCCGGGATATCGCTCAGGTCGACGGTGCCGGACTGGGTAGTCTCGGTCTGCTCGGCCGTGGTATCAGTCGTGGCGCCCCGCTTGTTGAGCATGCCCGACACGATGGCAAACACAACCGACAAGGCAAAGAAGATCGCCAGCACGATGAGGATCTTCTTGATCACGCTCGACGAACGCGAAGGCTTCTTCTCCTCGTCCTCGCCATACTGAGGGATGGACTTGGGATACTCACGATACGGCTCGCGCGCATATCGGTCGCGCGACTCGTAGCGCGGCTGTGCCGTGCGCGGCATATATGTCGTCTGCTGAGGCTGCGGAATGGGATTCTGCAGCAGGTCATCATAAGGGTCTGCCGCCGCGTTGCCGTAGGGACTCTGCGACGAGACACCATACGGGTCCTGCGCTGCGTTTCCGTAATTCACAACGCGCGTGGGATCGGCCGAGGCCTGGGTCGCATCGGGCGAGGCGTAGCTGGGATTCGGCACGACGCGGGTCTCATCGGCGCCATTGCCCGTCCGCGGGGAGCCGTAGCCACCCATTACGGTCGTCTTATCCTGGTCCATGCAACGTTTCCTTTCCGTCGCCCGTAAGCATCAAGTTATCCATGCATTCTACCCGCGCAAAAGCCTATGATGGGCAAAGCCCGCCGGTATCTACAAGACATGCGCGGCGACGGTCACAATCGAATCGAGGAACGTTATGGCAAAAAGCAAGCTCATCAAGGACACGACGCGTGCCGAGCGTGAGGAGATCATCAAGCTAGCGCTCGCGGGCTGCGGTAACGGCAGTTGCGACAACTGCGGAAGCTGCAGCTTGGGAGCCGGCGATCCATATGGCACCTACCAGCCCTACATTGACGGCGAGATGGAAATCGCCGACATCAACATGATGGTCGCCGAGCGCAACGCCAAACTCTTCGGCCTCCAGCGCGGCTAATGATCCCTTCTTGGGCTGTGCACCACAAATTGCGCCCATCTACTACGTTTAACCCAAGGGTGCCAACCATAGCCAAATTTGCATTAACAAAACCGCAGGTAAACGTCTTGCTGCATTGTTAAAAAACGCTCCATGGTCGGTCCAGCCCTGGCAAACGTAGTAGATGGGCGCTTTTCGTGGCGTGGCTGGCCCAGATAGCTTGTTTCGGAGCCAATTTGCATCAAAAAGTCCCCGGCGGCGCTGCGTTTTGCGTCACCGGGGACAGTTCAATTTATCCCTCGCGGTCCACCTTACTCATTGGGTACGTACGTAGCCCTGGCTCGCTCGGGCGTCACGTCCTGACCACTGGAATAGCTCGAGTCGAATGCGTGCGCAACCAAGTCGTGCGTGTCCCATGCCATGCAGTCAAACTCGCCAGTATCGAGGACAACGATATAGCCCTTGCCGTCGTAGTAGAAATGGTCCTCGGTGTAGTTATCGTCATCGTCGATGTTGTCTTCGGACACAGAGTCCATATCCGGCTTTGCCGTCTTAATCGCCTGTTTGGCCTCACTCTTGAGGGTATCGAACGAGAGCCCGTGCTGCGCAAGCGAGTCCTCGAGCGAAACCTGTTCACCCGTCTTGAGGTTGTAGTACACCGACCTCGTCACCCGTTCCGATCGATACGGAGGTTGATAGCTGTCGGTAAACGTGCGCACGCAGGCAATATCGCCATCGATCGAGACGATCTCGGCGGTATACATCATGGTCACGCGGCTGTCCTCGTCATCCATCGAAGCCTGCTTGCTCGCGTCGAGCGTGTCCGCAACAAGCTGGACCATGTCCTTGTTGAACTTGGCGACGCCCGCGCCCTGGCCCTTCACCTGAGGATAGGTCCACGTAGCCGTAATCTGGCATGTGTCATCGGGAGACGGGTCCAGCGGGCCTTCGCCAACCGCAGCCGTAAAGTTGACATCCTGCGTGGCAGAGACGGCCTCGTAGCTCACCTGCGCACTGTCATCGTCCTTCGACTTCAGCTGCTCCAGCGTCGTAGCCACCGTTGCGATGCTTTTTGCTACAACTTCCTCGCTGCTGAACAACTCAGCGTCAAACTCACGCACTTCATTGATGTCTTCCACCTTCGAATCGTCAATCGACACAGGGCCAACAATGGCGCTAAATGACTTGCCGTCATAGGCGTTGAATTCGCACTCGTAGCCATCATGGGATTGGTTAAAGCCATTAGGGACGTCTTTGAAATTAATTGTCTCCCCATCATGCAGATACCGTTTGAATCCATAGGTGCCATCATATTCGTATACGTAAAGCGAGACGCCAGCGCACATGGTGTAAACCTGAGTGTCGGGCTCGTATACCTTCTCGATCTCACCATCGCGATAAGCCCAGACCTCTACCTTGGCAGCAGTGGCGCCATTGTCATTTTCAATCGGCTCGTCAGAGTACTCAATCAACAGTTCGTCCTGGCCATCGCCGTCAAAATCGATGAGCCTAGCGTAGGCAACGCCCCGTGTTCCAAACATCGAAGAATCATCAATCTCAACAGCCTCGCCCTCGCCGTACTTCTTTTGGTACTCGAGGATCTTGTCGGTGAACAGCTCGTTTGCCGTCTTGACCGCCGCCTTGGCAGAGGCCTTGGCCTCCTTCTTGGACTGCGTGAGCTCAACGTTCTTGGGAGCGTCCGAGCCTTCCTTGGCGTAGTCGACCTTCATGGTGGTCGTGCTCTTCTTTTTGCCCTTGCCCGAGGTGATGGTCATCTGGTACTTCTGGTCGGGCAGCTCGCCAAAGTCCTCCATGGCAAAGCCGTCCTCGCCATCGACCTTAATGGTGTAGCTCTTCCCCTTGCCATTCGTGGGCGCCAACTCAACGGTATAGCTCTTAAGCTTTTTGCCCTTGCTGTTCTTGGGCAGCACCTTGGTCTCGCATGCGCAGACAACGTAGCCCTTGCCGCCCGAAGTCACCTCGGACGACGAGCCGATGCGCGGCACGACGACGATTGCCGCTACGATGGCGACAACGGCAACACCGCCGATAACGGCAGCGACGATACGGCCCCTGTGCTTGGGTTTCTTGGGCTGAGGCGTCGGAACAAACGCCTGAGAAGCCTCGGCAGGCTCGGTCATAGGCTCCTCATAACGAGGCTGCGCCGCCATATGAGCCGAAACACCCTGAGGAGCGTGCTGCCCCGCAGGAGCGGCCGCCGGCACGTCCCCTACCGGAAACGCCACAGGCTCCGCCTGGTCCTCGGCGCCACCCACGCGGGCCCCGCAGCTCGTGCAAAACGTGGAGCCATCGGGTATCTGAGCTCCACACTTGGTGCAATACATCGCATCTCCCGTCTCTCGCCGCAGCCGCAATGCGCCCGCGCAGTTCTTCCAACTACACCGTACGAGAGAAATCCCCATTCTTGTTGCGCAACATTACCGCCGCAAAAAATGATCCCTTGGGGACGGAGGAAAAAGCCCCGCCGGGCCTTGGTTGGCGCGGCGGGGCGGACAAGCGGCTATGAGTAGCAGGCTTAGAACAGGCCGGTGATGTTGCCGTCGTTGTCGACGTCGATGTTCTCGGCCGCGGGAACCTTGGGCAGGCCAGGCATGGTCAGAACGCTGCCGGTCAGCGCGACCACAAAGTGGGCACCGGCGGAAACCTTGAGCTCGCGCACGGTGATGCGGAAGCCCTCGGGAGCGCCCAGCGCCTTGGCGTTGTCGCTAAAGCTGTACTGCGTCTTGGCCACGCACACCGGCAGGTTGCCAAAGCCGTTCTCGCGCAGCTCGGCGAGCTGACGCTTGGCAGCCGGCGTAAAGTCGACGCCGTCGGCGCGGTAAACCTTAGTGGCAACGGCCTCGAGGGCATCGGCAACATCGGCACCGTCCTCGTAGGCAAACTTGAGCTCGCTCGGCTGCTCAATCAGGCGCATGACCTCATCGGCCAGCTCGAGCGCGCCCTCGCCGCCCTTGGCCCAGACCTCGGAAAGCTTAACGTTGACGCCGAGCTTCTGGCACTCGGACTCGATGAGCGCAAGCTCGGCCTCGGTGTCCGTCGGGAAGCGGTTGATGGCGACCACGCAGGGAAGACCATAGACGCTCTGAATGTTGTCGACGTGGCGCAGCAGGTTGGGCATGCCGGCCTTGAGGGCCTCGAGGTTCTCCTCGTTGAGGTCGGCCTTGGCGACACCGCCGTTGTACTTAAGCGCGCGGGCAGTGGCGACAATCACGACAGCGCTGGGGCGAACGCCCGTCATGCGGCACTTGATGTCGAGGAATTTCTCGGCACCCAGGTCGGCACCAAAGCCGGCCTCGGTAATGGCGACATCGCCAAAACGCATGGCCATACGCGTGGCCATGATGGAGTTACAGCCGTGGGCAATATTGGCGAAGGGACCGCCGTGGACAAACGCAGGCGTGCCCTCGAGTGTCTGAACCAGGTTGGGTTTGAGCGCGTCCTTGAGCAGGGCCGCCATGGCACCCTGAGCCTTAAGGTCACGGGCGCGGACGGGCTCGCCGGCATAGCTGTAGCCGACAACAATCTCGCCCAGGCGCTCCTTGAGGTCATTGATGCTCGTGGACAGGCACAGGATTGCCATGACCTCGGAGGCAACAGTGATGTCGAAGCCGTCCTCGCGCGGCACTCCCTGGGCCTTGCCGCCAATGCCGTCGATGACATGACGCAGCTGACGGTCGTTCATGTCGACAACGCGCTTCCAGGTGATGCGCTTAACGTCGATGCCGAGCTGGTTGCCCTGCTGAATATGGTTGTCGAGCATGGCTGCCAGCAGGTTGTTAGCGGCACCGATGGCATGGAAGTCACCGGTAAAGTGCAGGTTGATATCCTCCATGGGGATAACCTGGGCCCAACCGCCACCGGCGGCACCGCCCTTCACGCCAAACACGGGGCCGAGCGAAGGCTCGCGCAGGGCCACGGCGCTCTTGACGCCGCGACGGCGCAGACCGTCGGCCAGGCCGATGGTCGTGGTGGTCTTGCCCTCGCCTGCGGGCGTGGGATTGATAGCGGTCACGAGGACAAGCTTGGCCTGGTGATCAGTTGGCTCGTTGAGCAGGGAATAGTCGACCTTTGCCTTGTCAAAGCCGTACGGAATCAGATGCTTAACGTCGACGCCGGCGTTCTTGGCCACCTCGGTAATAGGCAGCGGCGTAACAGAACGTGCGATTTCGATGTCAGTAGGCATGGGCGGTCCTTTCGTTACCGGATGAGAAAAAGACCAATCCAGCATAGCACGCGCGCGCAATAGTAAAACGCCCGTAACCGACGAACGGCGATATGTTTACCCGATGCCCAGCGATAGCCTACAGATGCGCTAAAACAAGCCCATTCCTACAGGGTCGGCTCGATACCCAAATGCTCGAATGTGCGCAGGGTTGCCTGGCGACCCTGCGGCGTGCGAATCATCAACCCACACTGCAGCAGATAGGGCTCGTAGACATCCTCGAGCGTACCCGGGTCCTCGCCCACCGCACTGGCAAGCGTCGTCAGGCCGACGGCACGTCCGGAGAACGTCTTGGCAAGCGTCTCCAAAATGCGAATATCCATCCAGTCCAAGCCGAGCTCATCGATCTCAAAGAACTCGAGTGCCTGACGGCAGATATCGAGCTCGATGGGACCGTTGCCGCGCACCTGCGCATAGTCGCGCACGCGCTTGAGCAGACGGTTGGCAAGACGCGGCGTGCCGCGCGAACGCGAGCCGATCTCGAGCGCGCTGGGATGGTCAATCGTCACGCCCAGGATGGTCGCCGAGCGTGTCACAATCTGGGCGAGTTCCTCGACGGTGTAGTAATCCAGACGATACGAAATGCCAAAACGGTCGCGTAGCGGGCCGGTCAACATGCCCGAGCGAGTCGTTGCCGCCACCAGCGTGAACTTGGGGATATCCAGGCGAATCGAGCGTGCAGCCGGACCCTTGCCGATCACAATATCGAGGGCAAAGTCCTCCATCGCAGGATACAGGACCTCCTCGACCGAGCGGTTGAGGCGGTGGATCTCGTCGATAAACAGCACATCACCCGGCTGCAGGTTAGTCAGGATGGCCGCCAGGTCGCCGGTGCGCGCGATGGCCGGACCGCTCGTCGTCTTGATCTGAGCGCCCAGCTCGTTGGCGATAACCGTAGCCAGCGTGGTCTTGCCCAGACCCGGAGGGCCCGAGAAGATCACGTGGTCGAGCGTCTCGCCGCGGCTCTGCGCGGCCTCGATCAGCACGCGCAGGCTCTGCTTGATATGCTCCTGGCCGCAGTAGTCATCCAGGCGCTGGGGGCGCAGGGTACGGTCGACATCAAGGTCCTCGGGCGTCAGCTCCGAGCCCACCATGCGCTCGCCATGCGCCATGGATGCCGCCGGCGAGTTGCCGGGCGTCGCCCACAGGTCCTGAGAGTCATCGGCTTCCCACATCACGCATCCATTCCGAGTCGCTTAAGCGCCGCGCCGAGCAGATCCTCGACACGCATATCCTGCCCATCATACCCGCTCAGGGCAACATCGGTCTCCTGCGGGCTAAAGCCCATGGAAAGGAGCGCCGCACGGGCGTCATCGATCGCCGAGGGAGCGGCGGAGGGAACCGGCATCGCAACCTGGCCGGGAATCACGTCGACCGGCACAAAGCCCTTGTCCTTGGCAAAGGTGCTCTTGAGCTCCAAGATGAGGCGCTGCGCTGTCTTTTTGCCCACACCGGGCACCTTGGCCATGCCCTTGTCATCCTCGGCCATTATCAGGGAATACAGCTGTCCCACGGTATAGGTGGAGAGCACGGCGAGCGCCAAGCGCGGACCGACGCCCGAGACGGACACGAGCCGATCGAACATCGTGCGCTCGTCCTTGGAGGCAAAACCAAAGAGCGTCATGGCGTCCTCGCGCACCTGCATGCGCGTGTAGAGGCGAACCTCGCCGCCGGGCGTCGGCAACGTGGCCGCGGTGCTGCCCGAGATGCCGAGCTCAAAGCCCACGCCCGACACATCGACAACGGCCGAGCTCATCGTGGCCTCGACAAGCGTTCCATGGAGCTGGGAAATCATCAGTATCCGGTTCCTCTCTGTTGATAGAACTCGCCACCGGTGAGGGCACGGGTGCGGCTGAGGTTTACGTGGCAGATGGCGCAGGCTAGGGCATCGGCTGCATGGTCGGGATGCGGGTCGTGATCGAGCTGTGTGAGCGTACGAACCATGTAGGCGACCTGCCGCTTATCTGCGGCACCGGTGCCCACCACAGCCTGCTTAATCTGCATAGGCGTGTACTCGCCAATCTCGAGCGCGCACTCCGAAAGCGCCACGAGCGCGGCACCACGGGCATGCGCCGTGGGGATGGCCGAGCGGACATTAGCGCCAAAGTAGATGCTCTCGATAGCCGCGGTATCGGGACGGTAGCGTTCGACGACGCCCTTGAGGTCGCGGGCGATATGCGACAGACGCACCGCGAGCGGACTGCCCGCGCTGGTCTCGATACAACCGTAGGCACGGCAGCGAACCTCGCCGCGCCGCTCCTCGATAATCCCCCAACCCGTATGGGCCAAACCAGGGTCGATACCCAAGATAACCAAGCCAGCCTCCCCTCGCCACAAGCACATCGCAAGGCAAGGCCCCGCGCACTATTCACGAACGTCTGTTCTAGAATAACACAACGGGGCCAAGATGCTTAGTTGAAGTATCGGGGTTGGGAGCGAATCCCGTCCCATAGTTAGTTTTGGCTGAAGAATGGGAACTGTCGGGGATCCACCGGCGGTTGCGGCATCGGCGTGCCCTGGGGCCCGCCCTGCGGTCCGCCCTGACCGCCCATCATCTTATCGATGGCGTCCTGGACCTCGCCCTCAAACTTCTTCATACCCTCATGCAGGCGACGCTGGCCATCCTCGGAGCGCAGCTCCTCCATCTGCTCGGGCGAAATACCCAACAGGTCACCCAATATGCCCATCATCTCGCCACGCATGCGCTCGCTTGTGTCCTCGTCGGCAAAACGGTTCACCTCGGCGCGCGCCAGCGCATCGACCGTCATGCGCTCTTTACCGCTCAGGCCAAGATCGGACCACGCGAGCATATACGGCCAAGCGCGCTCGACAAACGAACGGGCCGAGACGATCGGCGCCGTCGGCAGCTGGCGGCGAGCCGCCTCTCCCTGGCGCACGAGCATCAGCAGCAGCGAGCAAGCCTCGGGCTTGCCGGCAGCCATCGGAATGTCGTCGAAAGATCGATTGCGGTCCACGTGCGCCTCGAGCGTGCCATCGACCTCGCCCGGCTCAAGCCCGCCGAGCAGCTGCGCCGCGCGGTCGAGCATGTCGACCGGACCGTCGAGCGTCGAGAGCGCTTGCGCCAGCACGCGCTCCATGCAATCCTCCACCGCGTTGAGCGTCACGAGCTCCTGCGGCACCACGGCAGACGTACGGTTGCGTACGCGCGCCACAAACTCGAGCGTCGACAGGTATACGTCGCCAAAGGGCGCATAATCGCCCTGGTAGCCACCGCAAAGCGCGGGCGCCGCCAGCGCGTACTCAGTTTTGGACAGCGGGCTCAACGCCATCGCACCCAGCTCGAGCGCCGTATCCTCCAGCATGAGGCCCAGCGTGCGAGAGCGCAGGCGCTCGGCGTCGCCCGCCGACACATCGCGGTCGAGCACACGCGCGGCATCCGGCGCATCGCGCTCAACCGTGCGAATATGCAGGCGCTCGGCAATGGCGCGAACGGCGGCACAGCGAGCAGCCTCGGCCTCCTCCTGCGCCGGCGTAAAGATGCGGTTGCGTCCCAACACCAGGCCGACCACATTGCGCGGACCTAGGGCGTCGACGGCAAGCGCCGCCAGCAGGGACGACGGCAGGTCGCCCTCGAGCGCCACCACGGCGCGCGACGTACCGCGGGCGCGGGCGTTATCGCGAACGGCGAGCACCAGCGCCTGCCACAACCACTCCTCGGAACGAAAATCGGGCAGCTCGTGGTCCTCCAAGGCATCGAGCATCACGCCGCGCTGAATCTCCTGAACCAGCAGGCTCTCCTCAAAACACGGCGCCTGGGCCACCACGCGGCCGCAGTCGTCGAGTACAAACGAGCCGCCGGTATACACCGACTCGTCGTACGCACCGACCGGCGCCATGCAGGCAAACCACACGCTGCGCTTAGATGCGATCTTGCGGTAGGCTCCGCTGCGCACGGCGGCGATCGCGGCGGTCTCGCGGTCGGTCATATCAAACGCGTTGAATTGGAAATACGCAATGAGGTCAACACCGGTCGGCAGCATCTCGAGCTCGCGGTCCAAGTCAAAAATCACCGCGATGCGCACGCCGTCCACGTCAAACACCGGCGGTGCCCAACGGGCATCGCCGTTCCCACCGCGCTGCAGGGCAATGCTCGAACGGGCCGGCACCACGCGACCGTCCTTGAGCATCATATAATCGAGCAGGGGCTGGCCCTCAAACGAAACCGCCGCGGGCACGATGCAAATCATATCGAGTTCTTGGATACGCTCGGCGACGCCGGTCAAGCCGGCAAGCATGTCGTGCTCAAAGTCCGCAGCACCCACCAGGCCGCCGGGCAGGGTCCCCATAAAGAGCGGAGCCGGCACGCACAGCACGCGCACACCGCGCTCGTGGGCCAGGCGCGCCTGGTCCTCGATGCGACCGCAGATACCCTCAATATCACCTAGGCGCATATCGATCTGTGCAAGTGCGAGCTTCATGGCTCAGCCCTTTCCGTCGTAAACCATCGTTGTCGTAGTAAAAGCGCCGGCCGCATGACGCAATCGGCGCTCGCATGTGCATATGCTAGCTATGATACCCCGAGCGGGGGCGCGCTCCTAGAACGTCGCGGACCACAGCCCGTGCAGGTTGCAATAGGCATAGACGGTACCGGTCTTGGAACCGCCGGCAAAAAACGTCGCGGGCTTCATGCCGGGCTGGAGGTAATGGACCTCCAGACGACCCTCGGCCTCAAGGGCGATCCACTCGATGTAGTGCTCGGGCACCATAGGATGCTCGACCGAGCCCACGCGCGCACGGATCACGTGACCGTCGCGCTCGCTCTCAACGACCGGCACGTGCTTTTCGTGCGCCGCGTCCTCGGTGTTCGCGGTCAGCTCCGTGCAGCCGGCAGGGGTTGCAACGTCGTTGCCAAGGGCGGCAATGAGCTTGCCGTCGGGGTCCTTAAAGAATTTCGCCATGATGTTCTCCTTTGCTGATGTGCCGATGTTCTTGAGGTTCTTATGCCCAAAGGCAAGCGAACCATCCACGACATCGCAAATGAACACATAACGAGCGGGGACGATGGGGCAACGTGCGCTATCCGCCCTGGCGGCCCCACCCGAGCGGGTTAGTGCCCGTCGCCGCCGAGCAGCGCCAGAACATCCTCGCGGGTAAACAGCGCCGAGGAGATGCCGTCGCCGCCGAGCACGCTGTTGACCAGGTCGCGCTTGGACTCCTGCATCTGCATGATGCGCTCCTCGATCGTGTCCTTGGCGATGAGCTTGTACACGGTCACGGTATGTTGCTGGCCAATACGGTGCGCGCGGTCGGTCGCCTGGTCCTGCGCGGCCACGTTCCACCACGGGTCGTAGTGAATGACCACATCGGCCGCCGTCAGGTTGAGGCCCACGCCGCCCGCCTTGAGCGAGATCAGAAACACCGGCACCTCGCCCGCCTGGAACTGCGCGACCATCTTGGCGCGGCTCTCCTTGGACGAAGCTCCCGTGAGCTTAAGAAAGCCGATGTCCTCCTTGGCCAGGCGCTTGCCAATGATATCGAGCATGCCCGTAAACTGGCTGAACAGCAGAATGTGGTGCCCGCCGTCGAGCGCACCGTGCACGAGCTCCATGCAAGCGTCGAGCTTGGCGCTCCCCGCCTTGTAGTCCTCGTAGTGTAGATGCGGGTCGCAGCAGATCTGGCGCAGCTTGGTGAGCTCGGCGAGTACCTTGAGCTTGTCCTTCTTAAACTCGGATACCTCGTGATGCTGCACTTGCTGGGCGATGCGGTCCTGGTTGGCCAGGTAGAGCTTGCGCTGCTCGCCGGTGAGCTGCGCCATGACGGTGTCTTCGATCTTCTCGGGCAGATCGGCCACCACATCTTCCTTTACACGGCGCAGCACAAACGGCGACACGAGCGCCTGCAGACGAGCGGCGCTATCGCCCTCGGCGTGCTCGACCGGGCTCTCAAAGCGCTTGGCAAACGACTCGCGCGTGCCAAGCAGGCCCGGCATCAAAAAGTCGAAGATGCTCCAGAGCTCAGACAGGCGATTTTCGATGGGCGTGCCCGTCAAGGCAAAGCGCACGCCGGCAGGCAGGCGCTTGGCGGCGCGCGCTACCTGCGTGAGCGGGTTTTTAATGTACTGGGCCTCGTCGAGCACAACGCGGGCAAAGTCCTGCTCGGCATACTCGTCGATATCGCGGCGCATGAGGTCATACGATGTCACGACCACGTTATGCTCGTCGGCGCCGGCTATCTGCACGCGGCGCTGCGCCTTGGAGCCCACAATGGCACACACATCGAGCGAAGGCGCAAAGCGCTCCAGCTCGGCGGTCCAGTTGTACACAAGCGACGCAGGGCACACCACGAGCGTGGGCTTGGCATCCCCCGCCTCCACGCGCGCCAGGATATGCGCGATCATCTGCAGTGTTTTGCCCAAGCCCATATCGTCGGCCAAGATGCCGCCGAGGCCCAGGTGCTCAAGCGAGCCGAGCCACTGGTAGCCGTCGACCTGATAGCCGCGCAGTGTGGCTTTGAGCGAGACCGGCACCGTAAAGTCCATCTTGCCGAGCGTATCCAAGCGCTCGACGGTGCGACGGAATGCAGCGTCGCGATCGGCCTCGAGCGACGGCGTGCGCGCGAGCATGCTATCGACAAACAGGGTACTCGACGCGGGAAGCGACACGCCGTCGAGCAGATCGACGGCATCGACGCCCAGGTCCTCGGCAAGACCAAACGCGGCGCGGGCACCCTCGTCCAGGCGCACGATGTCGCCCGACGTGAGACGCGCAAACGTCTGGTGGCGCTTGTACGAGTCCAGATAGATGGCAAGATCTGCCGCCGAAAGACCGCTCGCGCCCAGTTCGACATCGAGCAGGTTGCTCTTGACGGTCGCGCGCACCGAAAGCTTGGGCGCAGGGCGCACCGAGATCTGGCGTAGGCGGTCGCTGAGCATGACCTCGCCCAGCTCGGACAGGGCAGACAGGCCCTCGGTCAGCAAGTGGAACAGGCTCTCGTCGTCGCGCTCCTCAAACGCCAGGCCGCCCTCGTAAAAGTCGAAATACAGGGCCGCCGTGTCCATAACGCGAAACTCTGCTATCTCGTCGCGCGGCGGCACACCAGGGTGCTGTTCTTCGAAGGGGCTTCCCGGAGCACCCAGGCTAAAGAGATCTGCCGACCAATCACCGTAGGCAACCGTAATCTTGCAGGTCACGAGCCCGTCGTCGACACCGATTGCCATGGCAAAGCTCGGCTCGGGCGCCACGGTGTCGAGCACGGCGGGAGCGGTGAGGTCAGTGTATTCGCGCAGCACGGGCAGTGCCATGCGGCAGAATTCGCCCACCTGCTCGGCGGCGATATGGACCGGCGTGCGACAAGGCAGCAGACGCGACAGAAACGGTGCGGCATGCTGGGCAAACATCGCATCGGCGCGGCGCGCGCGGTGCGTGTCGACCAGATAGGCAACGTCGCCCGAGGCAAAGCAGTACATATCGGCGGGCAGACGCAAGTCGTAGCTGCCACCGGCCGCCGGCGCGATCTTGGCGGCAAGGAGCGGCGGTTGTTTTGCCGAGACCTCGTCCTCCCCCACCGGCGACAACTCTACCGCCACCTCGTAGGAACGATGCGTCGTCGTTCCCCGCGACCAGGCGGGCTCAAAGGAAATGGTCCGGCCACGCAGCAAGTCCAGCATGTATACGATGTCATGCTCGGACAGCGGCAGCTGGCGCTCGGCGACAAAGCCGCTGCGTGCAAAATCGTACGACGCCGAACGCGAACTTGTGATGTCGCTCAGATACACAACCGTTGCCACAACAAGGTCGAGTAGGCGCACCGAAACCTCGTCGAAGGCTTCGGGCGTATGGACAAACGTGAGCTTCTTGCCGTACGAGAACGTGCCGCCTCGAACATAGGCGTCGGCCATGCCGTCGATATCCTTGACCACGTAGGACACCGAACCGCAGCGAATGCGGAACTCGAGCGCCCAGCTAAAGCGGTCGGCGAACAGCGGATTGTAGTACGGCACCAACGAGGGCTCCAATGCCGCTTTGGGGGCGTCGGGATCAACGGCACCGGCGAGCTTGCGGCGCATGCCCGCCAACTCATCCATGCGCGCGTCCGAAAGATCGGAAAGCGCCGCCATGAGGCTGGGGCTCGTGGGGACGGGCGCCGGGAAGGGAAAGTTAGGGTTGACCGCCGGTGCGGCGGACGCGGGACGCACGGCTTGCTTGGGCGCCGCCGTAAACGTGCGAACCGGTATGCGCAGCCCCTCAACAGGTTCAATGCCGCTGGCGTCCAGGTACGCAAGCGCCGTGGCGATGGCATGCTTGCACATGCCGGGGTAGCGATAGGCAGCGGGGCAATCGCAGTCGTAGTCGATCACCTCGTGCTCGTCCATGTCGAGCGCCACGTGCGTCTTATACAGGTCACCGCGCGAGCCGCGCACTGCACCCTCAACCGTCACGTTTTTGGAGAAGCGCGAGCCGCTGTCCTCAATCGACAACACGGCGCCGTTGAGCATGAGCGAGCGGCCCTTCATAAAGGTGCCGCTCAGCGCTGCCTCTTTCCGGAGCGCCTGCACAAACGTCCCCTGCGCCATCACTTCCTCCAATCTCGCGCGGACCAGCAAGGTCGCCCTTAGATAACCGTTACGCGGCCTTGGTTACCCACGATGGCCTTGGCCTCGGCCAGCAGCGGAATCGAGCGCGCGTTGACCTTAGCAGGTACCTCGGCACGCAGCACGCGCCCGTCCACCTGCTCGATAAAGATCTCCACACGGTCGCCGCCCGGGTTGGTGGTGAGCACCGTGGCAAGACGCGCCATGTTGCCCTGGCTAAAGCGGCTGTTGGGCACCATGACCTCAAACACCTTGGGCTTGTTGTTCTCCTCGTTGAGCTCCAGCGGCACGATCTCCTGCGCGATGATTTGGTCGCCGCGGTCCGAGCGCTCGAGCTTGCCTTTAATGCGCACAAACGCGTCAGACAGCTGCACGCCGGTCTCGGGATCGACCTCGCCGTACAGATACCCCTCGGCCTCCTTGTAGGTCTTGGGGAACACCACGACCGTGGCCTCGCCTTCCATATCCTCGAGCTGCACGATGCCCATGGGGTCGCCGTTTTTGGTCACGCGCTTGGACACGCTCGAGACCATGCCGGCCCACCACAGCGCCTTGCCCTCGGGAATCTCCTGGTTGATGGTGCCGCCCGTGGGATTCTGCACTTCGTAGCCGGTATCGATCTGCGAGAACGAGAAGTCGCGCGCTTTGCTGAGCGCATACTCAAACGGGCGCAGCGGGTGGTCCGAGACATAGATGCCCAGAACCTCCTTCTCCTGGCTCAGCTTAAGGTGGCGGTCCCATTCCTGGCCATCCGGATCGGGCACGCTCACCTCAAAGCCCGAGCCCTCAACGTCACCAAACATATCGAAGAACGACGTCTGGCCGCTCGCGCGATCCTTCTGGCGCTTTACCGCGGCGTCGATGATGTTCTCGGGGTTGTTCTTGTCCACAAAGTGCATCATCTGGCGACGCGGATACCCCGTGGAGTCGAAGGCACCTGCCTTGATCAGCGATTCGATCACGCGACGGTTGGCCTGGCTCGAGTCCACGCGCTCGACAAAGTCGTGCAGCGTCTTAAACGGACCGCCCGCCTCGCGCTCGGCGATAATCGCCTGCGCCACGCCGGTGCCCACGCCGCGGATGCCGGCCAGACCAAAGCGCACGCCTTCCTTGGTAGCCGTGAACTCGGTACCGGACTCGTTGACATCTGGCGAAAGCACGGGGATGCCGTCGTGACGGCATGCCGAGACGTAGTGCACGATCTTGTCGGTCTTGCCCGTATAGGACGTCAGAACGGCCGCCATGTACTCATGCGGATAGTGCGCCTTGAGCCAGGCCGTCTGCATAACCAGAATGGCGTAGCCGGCGGAGTGCGACTTGTTAAAGGCGTAAGATGCGAACTCGAGAACATCGTCCCAAATCTTCTGGGCGACCTCGCGCGTGTAGTTGTTCTTGATAGCGCCATTCATCCAGTGGTCGTAGGTGGTCTCGTCCGAGCCATCCTCCCAGTGGAGCACCGTCGACGTGAGCAGCTTAATCTTTTTCTTAGCCACGGGCTTACGGATACGCGAGTCCGATTCGCCCTTGGAGAAGCCGCACATCTCGACGGAGATGAGCATAACCTGCTCCTGGTAGACCATGGTGCCGTAGGTTTCGCCCAAGATGTCGTCCAGACGGTCGTCATAGGAGACGGCCGGCTCCTTGCCGTTCATACGGTTGATGTAGGACGAAACCATGCCGGCGCCCAGCGGGCCCGGGCGGTACAGGGCGATCAATGCCACGACGTGCTTGTACTCGGTGGGCTTCATGTTCTTGATCGTGGCCGTCATGCCGGCGGACTCGACCTGGAAGACGCCGGCGGTGTGGCCGGAACCCATGAGCTTAAAGATCTCGGGATCGTCAAAGGGAATCTCTTCCTCTTTGATGTCGATGCCGAAGTTCTTTTTGATGTTGGCTTTGGCCTTAGAGATAACCGTCAGCGTGCGCAGGCCCAGGAAGTCCATCTTGAGCAGGCCCATGTCGGCAACGGTATGACCCTCGTACTGGGTAATCTCGACGCCGCCCTTGGTATCGAGCTTGGTGGGTACGTGCTCGTTGACGGGATCGCGGCAGATCAGAACGGCGCACGCGTGCACGCCCTCGCCACGGGTGAGGCCCTCGATCGAGAGCGCCGTGTCGATGATGCGGCGGGCGTCGTCATCCTTTTTATAGGCCTCGGCAAAGTCGGGGTTAAACAGATCCTCTTTGCCGGGTTGCTTTTCGAGCACCTGCTTGAGCTTGACCTTGGGGTCGCTCGAGACCATCTTGGACAGGCGCTGGCCCATGTAGACCGGGTAATCCAGAACGCGCGCGGCGTCGTTGATGGCCTGCTTGGCCTTGATGGTCGAGTAGGTGATGACGTGGGTGACCTTCTCGGGGCCATAGAGCTGGCGAACGTGCTCCACGACCTCGAGGCGCCGCTCATCGTCGAAGTCCATATCGATATCGGGCATCTCGGTACGCTGCGGGGACAGGAACCTCTCGAACATCAGGCCGTTCTCGAGCGGGTCAAACGCGGTGATGTTCATGGCGTAGGCGACGATAGCGCCGGCGGCCGAGCCACGGCCGGGGCCGACGCCGATGCCGTTGTCCTTGGCCCATTGCACGTACTCGGCAACGATGAGGAAGTAGGCGGCAAAGCCCTTGTCGCAGATGACCTTGTATTCGTACTCAAAGCGCTCTTTGATGTTGACGCCGCCGATCTCGCGCGTGGCCCAGTCGTCGCCGTAGTGCTGGCGCAGGCCCTTCTCGCACTCGCGGCGGAACTGGCTCTCGTGCGTCTCGCCGGGATCGAGCAGCGGGAAGCGCGGCAGGATGATGGAGCCCCAGTCGAGCTCGACGTAGCACTTGTCGGCGATCTCGAGTGTGTTGTCGCAGGCCTCGGGGCAATACGGGAACATCGCCCGCATCTCCTCCTCGGTCTTCATGTAAAACTCCGAGCCGGTCATGCGCATGCGGTTGGGGTCGTCGACCTTGGCGTTCATGCCGATGCACATGATGACGTCCTGCACCGGCGCGTCCTCGCGGCGCAGGTAGTGGAAGTCGTTGGTGGCGATGACCTTGACGCCCACCTGCTTGGCGATATCGATGAGCGTGCGGTCCATCTGCTCGTCGGTCAGGCCGTTGTCGGTGGTGATGCCATGTTCCTGGATCTCGATGTAGAAGTCGCCGGGATCGAAGGTATCGCGGAAGGTCTCAGCCCACTTGATGGCGCCTTCCATGTCGCCGCGGTCGATGTATTTGGGGATGATGCCCGCGATGCAGGCGCTGGTGCAGATCATGCCCTTGGCGTGGCGGCGCAGGTTGTCGAGCGTCACGCGCGGCTTGTAGTAAAAGCCCTGCACGGCGGCCTCGGAGACCGTCTGCATCAGGTTGACGTAGCCCTCCTGGTCCTTGGCCAGAAGGATCATGTGGTAGAGCTCGGGCTTATGGTCGCGGGCGAGCGTCTCGTCCGGCGTAAAGTAAACCTCGCAGCCAAAGATGGGCTTGATGACCAGAGGCGGCTTGAGCTCGTCGATGTTGCCCTTCTCGTCCCACATGGCCATGTCCTTCACATACTGGGCATGCTCGCGCGGGTTTTCCTCGGGATCGGGCTCCACCAACTCGTCGCGGCGGTCCTTTTCCAAGAAGGCCTTGTCGTGGCTCCAGGTTTTGTACTCGGGCGTGTTGTGGTTGACGGCGTCGCAGGCCAGCGCCAGGTCGGGCACGCCATACATGTAGCCGTGGTCGGTAATGGCAACAGCGGGCATGCCCAGCTCAACGGCACGGTTGACCATATCCTGGATACGGGTTGCGCCGTCGAGCATGGAAAAGACAGTGTGATTGTGCAGATGGACGAATGCCATGTGATGAGCTCCGATGCGGGTTCGTGTTCTGACTGAACGATTTTACCCCACGGTGCGGACTGCACCCGAACCTAGCCAAACCAACACGGCTCCTCTTGCAGTTGCGGTGGAATAGTTCCCGCTTGGGCCACCTGGGCCGCAATACAGGAACTATTTCACCGCAAGTTATCTGAGGGCTAGAGATTGTAGGTGACCACTTGAGGTTCGGCGGGTTCGACGAAGATGGCCGGATTCGCCTGCTCCACGCGAACGAACTTGACCGTCACCGTCTCAACGCCCGCCTTGTGCAGAACATCAGCGTAGACGCGCGCCTGCAGGGCGTGCTTCTCCTGCAGCTGTTCCGGCGTCTCGTCCGGTGTGCCGCCCGTCTTGTAGTCGATGACCAGCGCGCGTGACGAATCCGCCGGGTTCGTCGCCAAAGCGTCGATGGCGCCTTCGGCATAGGCACCGTAGCGGGCGATGTCCTCGTCCTCGCAGCCCAGCGAAAAGAACGGCACCTCGGCGCGAACGCACGGCCACGCGAGCAGGTCGGCACGAACAGCCGACTTGAGCCAGCGGTCCAGGGCAACGTCGAAGCGTTCGCGCTGCTCCGGCGTCAGGCGCCACAGGCGAGCCAGGGCGTCGGCACGCTCAGCGGGCAACGCATCGGCACCCATCTCGATGAGCCACTGGCAGGCAGCGTGGAAGGCCGAGCCCAGCGCCATGGGGTTGCCGGTAGGCTCAACGGCGGCCACGTCTGCATCCGTCATCTCGGAACCATCCGACTCCGCATCATCGCCGGCCTCGTCCATGGGCACGTGTGCCTCGGCGGCACGGTCCTCGGACTCGGCATGCAGCGCCGCGGCAATTGACGAGTAGCTGTACGAATCGCGCACCGGATACGGGCAGACGCCCATGCGCACGCCCATCGCCTGGGGATACACGAGCTCAAACGCATCGGGCTCGGAGTCGGCAGGACCGGGAACGGCGGCGCGGGCATCTGCACCGGCACCCTCCGGCTCCGCATCGCCGCGGACAAGCCTGCCCTCGGCATCCAGCGAAGCGTTGGCCTCAAACGCCTGCTCGCCAAAGGTAAAGTCCGCGAGCGAAATGAGCTCGTAGTCGCCCGGCTGGGAGTTGTCGAACACCAAACGGTCGCTATCGAGCTGCGGCATGTCCAGACTGTCGGTCGGCAGGATGCGGCGAAGGACATCGTAGGTCAGATCGGTCTCGACGTCGAAGATCGGCGCCGTCACCTTGCCGCGGCTCACACCGGCATCCATCGCCAAGATCACCAGCTCGCGCGCACGCGTCATGGCAACATAGAGCAAGCGGGCCCGCTCCTCGAGCGAAAGCCGCAGGTCGTCGTTGCGCAGGCGAGCAAATGCCTCGGCGGGAGAACCCGTCGCACAGACGTCCTCCATGAGCTCCGGCGGCAACCATAGCGATGCGCCCTTACCCTTAAACGCATGCTCAAACTGCTTTTTGACGTCGTCGCCCTTCACAAAGGTACCATCGGCGAGCTTAACGCCGTCGAAGCGTGCCGGCAATGCCACGACCTGCGCTCCGCCCTCGACGCGACCCATCTGTGCCGCACCCGAGGACTTACGCACGCCAAAGCACTCGGCGACCGCCACGACCGGATATTCCAGACCCTTGGAGGCGTGCACCGTCATGATGCGCACCGCCCCGTCGCCCTCCTCGTTGAGGGCACCCGGAGCTTCCTTGCCCGCCAAGAAGCGGTCGAAGGCCAGCGCGATGGAACGCGGCGAGTTGCCGAAATCGGCCTCCGCCTCGGCCACGGCGTCGAGCGCCTTGAGCACGTTGGCGGCAATGGCCTTGCCCTCGGGACCACGCTGTGCCAGACGCACAAACCAGCCGGAGGCGTTGACCACGTCGCGCGCGATGGCGGCGAACGAATCACGGCCCACGCGACGAAGCGCATACCGCAGCACCTCGCGGGCGCGCGTCACGAGCGGCAAGTCTTGCAAACCCGGCACGTCGAAATCACTCATGATGCCCGCATCGATATTCCGGCGCGAGGTCTCCCCCGTCTCGCTATCGAGCTTGGTCGCCAGCGCCAGGAACTCCTGGGCGCCGAGCGCAAACATCGGCGAGGCGAGCAGCGGCATAAGGCCCTGCGCCGTATCGGCCGGATTGGCGAGCGCACAAACCAGGGCGCGCACCGTCTGCACCTCGGCTGCTTGGGCAAAGACCGAGCCGCCCGCGATGACGCAGTCGAGCCCCTGGTCGCGGAAGGCCTGTGCGTAGACGTCGGCGTTGGTCATGCGGCCCAGCAGCAGCACCATGCCGCCCTGGGGCTGGCCGGCATCGGCAAGCGCGCGGAATCGCTCGGCGATCGCACGGGCCTTGGCCTGCGTGCGCTCCTGCGTACTGCCGCCGGCAACAAAGAGCGCCTGGCGACGCGAGGCGTCTGCCACCAGCGTGTCCTTGCGGCCGTCGCTCGCCTCAAGATCCAAAAAGCCCTGCATCAGGCCGCCGTCATCGCCGTCGAAGACGCGTGCCACGTAACGCAGCACCTCGTCATGGCTGCGGAAATTGCGCACGAGCTTGACGAGCTCGCCGGTGGGGACATCCGGCGTGGCGACCGTCTCGGACGCCACCGTCGATCCCACTTTGCGCTCCTGGCGACGGAACACCTCGACCTCGGCGCCGCGGAAGCGATAAATCGACTGCTGCGCATCGCCCACGGTGCACAGCGCGCGCTCCCCCGCCCCCGTCAGGTAACGAATCAGATCGACCTGCATCTGGTCGGTATCCTGGAACTCGTCGATCATGACCATCTTAAAGCGGCCCTCGTACGCAGCACGGATGGCGGGGTAATCGCGCAGGGCCTCGTAGGCCATACGCAGCAGATCGTTATTATCGAGGGCGGACTGGGCAGCCTTCAGCGCGCGATACTCGGCCTCCACGGAACGGGCCAGGCCCACCAGCGCATCGAGCGCCGGGCCACCGCAGGCAAGCACGATATTGATAAACGCATCGGCGGCCTCGGCCTTGAGCAGCTCAACCTGCTCCTTGGGGAATGCCTTGCTCGCGCGCGGCATGGTGCACGACATCATGAGTCGCGCCGCATCGGCCATGGTCTTGCCGCTCGCCTCGAACGCGTCGATGGCATCGAGCGCCATTTGCGCCTTCTCGGTCGCGGCCTTGCTTGCGCCCAGAGCCGCACGATAGGCATCGGCAAGGGCCGAGGTATCGGCCTGGCCGCGCGCCACGCGCACGTCGTCCATACCACCCGGCAGCTGGCTCGACAGCTCCAGCAGGTCGCGCACCAGGCCCTTGATGGTCGTGCCGGCGCCAAAGGGGCCGCCCTCGCCCGCCATGGGATACCAGGCGTAGAGGGCCTTGAGCGATGCCGCGAGCTCGGGGGCGGCATCGGACGCCGTCGCGCGGGCCAGCACATGCTCAACAGCCTGATCCATGAGCTCGTCGGTATCGGTGAGCACCGTGAACTCGGGGTCGATGCCCAGCTCCAGCGCGTGCGCGCGCAGGATACGCGAGCACATGCCGTGAATGGTCGAGATCCACGCGTCGTCGACGGTCAGCGCTTCCTCGTCCATGCCCTCGTCGATAAGCGCACGGCGCACGCGGTCGCGAATCTCGGCCGCGGCATCCTTGGTAAAGGTGATGGCGAGCACCTGGTCCAGATGCTCGACGAACGGACCGGATTCGGGCGAGAGCGCGTAGACGATGCGGCGCGTGAGGGTAAAGGTCTTGCCCGAACCGGCGCCCGCCGAGACAAACAGCGGACGGTCGAGCGTTTTGACGATCTGCAGCTGTTGCGGCATCAAAGTCGAAAGATCCATGGTCTACACGTCCCTCCTTACAAACGTTCCTTCGTGGTTATACGAGCAGCGCGCATGCGTGGCCTGAGCCGACGTCGGATCGACGGCGGCAACGTTGCCTGCCTCAAGCTCCCGCAGACGCTCGGCAATGCCGGTCTCCACGCGATCGAGCAGGGCGTCGAAGTCCATGCTGCCACCCTCGCCGGGAAAGCCCTTCTTAAGACCCGGGATGCGGCCGTCGCCGCGCTCCTCCTCGAGCAGCTCGGCGCTCGCGGCGCCTCGCAGCGCCGGTTTGCCGCCCTTGGTCGAAAAATAGAGCGCCGCACGGGTGTCCAAATCCAGCGCCCGGCGCATGGCCTGCGCGTAGATAAGCGTTTGGGTATGGGGCGGCAACCAGCGCGGATCGTCGATGGGCGCCGCGCCCGACTCCTCGTCGCGCACCGTGGGGTCGGCGAGTTTAAACTCCTCAACGCCCGTGCGATGCTTGTAGTCGATCACCACGGCACGATTCTCGGCGTCCACGTCCACGCGGTCGATGCGCCCGCCAAGCGGCCAACCGGCATACTCGACCTTGAGCTCGTTGAAGGCAAACTCCAGGTAGCGCGGGGCAAAGGGGGCAAGTGCCTCGGACTCGTAGGCAAGCACGCCCTCCAGCTGCGGCAAGATCTCGGCCACCTGGCGCTCCTCCACCGCAGAGAGCGGCACCAGCGGGCCCTCCGTGCCGCGCTTGCCGGCGTGCTCGGCCAACGTCTCGTCAAAGACCTCGCGGAGCAGCTCCTGAGCGCGCGGCAGATTCTCGGGCGTCACGCGCTCCATGCCCTCCTGGGGCAGGCGGGCATGCAGGTGCTCCAGCACGTCGTGGACAAAGTTGCCCTTCTCCATGTTGCCAAAGCCCGCATCGATGGACTGGGGCTTCACGCGATATGACACGAACCAGCACAGCGGGCACGTCGAATACGCCTCAATCTGCGAGGCGGACGTCAGACGCGGCACGAGCGGCGCGTTCTCGCCCTCGCCATCGCGGCGACGCAGAACCAGGTACGGAATGGCTTCATCGCTCAGATGCTGAGGAGCTTCGCAGGTCACGCGCTCGCGCCTAAGACCTTCGCCTGCCGCGGGATCGAAGTCCCTTACGATATCGCCCTCACCCACGCACTTCGCCTTGTCGGCGCCAACGGCCTTAGCGTCGTCAGCGGCCTTGTCGGCGTCAGCGGCCTTAGCATCGTTAGCGGCCTCGGCATGCGCCCGCAACTCGGTCCACACGGCAGCCGGGTAGCACTCGCGCGCCTGGCGATCGTGCGTCACGCGGGCAAGCGCAACCGGACCGCGCGCGGCCTGCATCGCGCGGCCAAAGCGCACGCGCAACAAGGCGGCAGGCTCAAGCGTCACACCGCTGCGATCTAACTCTGCCGTCAGCGTTGCCAGCGGGCCCTCCTCATGTGAGAGCGGATAACTGTCCAGGTCGACGTCGGCAAACAGCACGGCATCGTAGCTGCCGGGGCGCAGAGCCGCCGCATCGGCAAGCGAAGCAAAGCGAACCTGGGCGCGTGGCGCACGGTCAACCTCGTAGGTCTCGTAATCGTAGGCGGCGCTACGCTTGTCCACCTTGGTTCGAATGTCATCGAGCACGGGCACGGTCGCGGCCTGCGACACGTCGAGCGCACGGGCGCCATTCATAAGGATGTCGATGACGTGGCGCAGCAGGGCCACCTCCGCCTGGCGACGGGCCTGACCGTCGAGACCGCCAAGTGCGCGATCGGGCAGTGCCTCGGCAACGGCAAGCATGGCCTTGAGCGCCGTCACGGGTTTGTCGCGCCACAGCGCCTGGAACACGTCCGAGATCACGCACGGCACGTTCTTAAACCAGTTCTCGTCGCTCGCCGCTTTACGCGCGCCCCTCACCTGGCCCTGCACGCTCTGCAGCAGGCTCTTGACGCCCGCAGTGGTCTTGCTGCGCGACAGTCGCATATTCTTGTCGAACGTGCGCGCGCTGGCGGCGTCGGCACCCGAAAGCGGGCTGTAAATCCAGTCGGTAAGCTCCGGAGCGGGCCACCACTCAGTCTTAGAAGCTGCCCCTTCGTCGGCGGCCTTCATACGCTCGATCAGGTTGGCGAGCGCCGTGAACTGCCTGCCCGCAATGGATTGGGAAAACGCCGTGAACTCGGCCGTCTCGGCAGCAACGTGGCGCGCCGCCAAACGAGCGGCAAGCTCGCCGAACAGCTGGGGTGCCCGGGCAGAAACAACGAGCACGCGTACGGGGTCGGCGGGTGTTGCAGCAGCTTTATCGTCCTTGGACTCCTTGTGCGCTTTCACCAACTTATCGATGACGTCCGCATAAGCATGGGCACGGGCATGGGGGCCGGCGACCTCAATAAAGGCAGGCTGAGCAGCGGACTTGGAGGCAGTCTGGGGCGCGGCGGCACCCTCCCCCAGCGGCGCGGCCTCAAACAGCACGCCGCGGGCATCAAATGCCGCGGCAAGCTCCTCGCGCATCGCCGCCTGCTCGCGGGCAAGCAGCACGACGACCTCTCCCCCATTGTTCGCCACGGCAGACAGCAGCCCGAGCAGGCTATACGTAAATGACGTGACGCCGCGCACGCAAACGGCGCGGGCGCACCCCGGCAGGTTGTCGGCCAAAGCGCCGGCCATAATGTCAGCCGCCTCGCAGGGCTCGACCATATCTCGACGGTCCAAACCGCGCGCATAGGCGCACAAAAGTTCAAACACGCGAGCCTCGGCGTCGCTTTTGGGCTTGGGCTTGCAAACGTTGTCGCAGCAACGCTCGGTGCCTGTCCCTGCCACACCCGGCAGCACATCGCGAGCCATACGCGCGAGCATACGCACCGTGCCATGGCTGCGCGAAAGCGGCTGCAGGTCGGCGTCGTCGAGGCGCGCTACCATGTCCGAAAACAGCATCTGGCGCTGCAGGTTGTCGACGAAACCGCGCCCGTCGCCCAAAAGCTCCCAAAGCAAGCGAAGCCACGATGTAGGCGTCTTGTAGTCAATACCCAGCGAAACGCCGGCTTCCGCCGCATCATGACGGCACAGGTCGAGCTCGGCAAACGTTGGCGCCAGCAGCACGGCACGCCCGTGGCGGGCAATAAGGTCGGCAAGCAGCGCCGCCTCGGCATCGCTCAAATCCGCGCCGGCGTTGGTGGTATAGATTCGAACAGGCATGGTCCTCCACTCAAACCGTTCGCAATATTCAATGTTTCCATCCTACCCGCCCGCGCGGACAGATTTGCCCCACGCCAACAGATTTGACCCCTTGGAGACGGAGGAAAATGGATCACCGAAGAGGTCAGTCTAACCCAGTGATCCGTTTTCCTCCGTACCCAAAGGATCAAAAAACCGCCCCCGAAGGGACGGTTCTGCGCAATTCGTTTTTACCGCTGGCCTACTCGCCATCCTCCAGCTTGATGAGGATCTTGCGATAGCCACCGTACTCGCCGTTGAGTGCCTTTGAAACGCGGCTCACCGTAGTGGACGAAGCGCCGGTGCGGGCCTGAACCTCAACATAAGGCTCGCCCTCATCCAGATAACGCGCAACCTGCAGACGTTGCGAAAGATCGCAGATCTCGCGCGGCGTGCAGATATCGGTCAAAAACGCCTGGATATCCTTCTCGTCATCCAAAAGACTAAATGCGTGGACCAGCTGCTTGACATCAGGCTTGTCAAACATGTTCTCGATATTCATCGATCACCGCCAAACCCGCCATAAGGCATCGAAGTTGATACTGACATCGGGCATCGTTCGCCCGTTCTATGCAATAGGGCAACGCCTGTGGCTTTTGCCCGTAGCAGTGTAGCACACCACCAAACTAAAGCGACAAGACTCTCTGCCAGCGGCGCGTTTTTCAGGACGAACGCCGTTTTGAAACCGAATGCGCACGTAAGCTCCACGAATATCTGAGACAATGGGCGGCCGAACAAGGCGGCACACCCGAGCGGCCGTCCAAGCTGCCGCAGCAAACCGCTTCACGCGACACCGACGCACCCTGCGCAAGAAAGGATTCACACCATGCGCTTTATGCTTAACTGGCTCTTTACCTCGATCGCCATCGCGATTGCCACGTTCCTCGTCCCCGGCATCCAGCCCTTCGGTTTTGCCGAGGCCTGGGTCTGTTTCGCCTTCGTGGGACTGTTCCTGAACATCGTCGATTCGCTCGTCAAGCCGTTTCTGACGGTTATCTCGCTGCCGCTCACGATCATTACGCTGGGTATTTTTCAGCTCGTAGTCAACAGCTTTATGCTCGAGCTGGCCAGCTATCTGTCGGTCAATCTGCTGGGCGCGGGTATCTCCATCGCCAGCTTTGGATCGGCCTTTATGGGCAGCATCCTGGTGTCCATCATGCGCAGCATCCTCGACAGCATCGCCGAGGGCTAAAACGGCCATTCCGGCCGCGCCCGTCTCAACAGCCCAAAACGAAGGCCGCCCATCACAAAAATGGGCGGCCTTCTTATTTGCCAAGTCTCAAAGGGCGAGAGAATCTGCCATTTCCACCCTGTCCCCACATGGCAGGTGTGGGCTAGATGACGTAATCGTAGCCTTCATTGGGAGCGACAAGTTGATCGAGCGTCACACCGTCGAGGTAGTCGTTGATGAGCTTGTCAAGGTTCTTCCACACGTCGAGCGTGGGGCACTCATCAGATCGCGAGCAACCCTTGCAGTCGCCATCCAGGCAGGCGACCGGCGCCAGGCTGCCCTCGGTCAGGCGCAAGATCTCGCCCACTGTGTACTGCTCGGGCGGGCGCGTAAGCACGTAGCCGCCGCCCTTGCCGCGCATGCCCGAGAGCATATTGGCGCGCACGAGCGTCGCCAGAATATTCTCGAGGTACTTCTCCGAAATCCCCTGGCGCGCCGCGATCTCTTTGAGCGGGATGCGACCGGCCGCCTGGTGCTCGGCCAGGTCGACCATAACGCGCAGGGCATATCTGCCCTTTGTGGAAACCAACATATATATAGCTGCCTTTCGGTCTTTTAATTCGTAGAAATTCTAGCCGAAAAATTGGTTTTGAAAATACCTATTCCCGTCAAGATGGTTAATCGACTCGTAATAATCTTCTATTTCCTATTGCGTTACTAGGCTTTACTGTCTACTATGCTTGCCAACAGCAAAACGAACAACCTATAAGGTTTGTGGGTTTCGTTGCCACACACACCGTAAAACCACACGGTATCCAGTCATTTGAACACTTTGGAGGTTCACCATGAGCAATGTTTACACGTCCATCGATCAGCTTATCGGCCACACCCCGCTTCTGGAGCTCACCCACTTCGAGGCCGACGAGGACCTCAAGGCCCGTGTGCTCGTCAAATTGGAATACTTCAACCCCGCCGGGTCCGTCAAAGACCGCGTCGCCAAGAACATGATTGACGAGGCCGAGAAGGCCGGCAAGCTCGTGCGCGGTGGCGACTACACCATCATCGAGCCCACGAGTGGCAACACCGGCGTCGGCATCGCCTCGGTGGCGGCGGCCCGCGGCTACAAGGTGATCATCACTATGCCCGAGACCATGTCCGTCGAGCGCCGCAAGCTCATGCAGGCATACGGCGCACAGCTCGTGCTCACCGACGGCTCCAAAGGCATGAAGGGCGCCATCGCCAAGGCCGAGGAGCTGCAGAAGGAGACCCCCAACAGCATCATCGCCGGCCAGTTTGTGAACCCCGCCAACCCCGCCATCCACAAGGCCACGACCGGCCCCGAGATCTGGGACGACACCGACGGCAAGGTCGACATCTTCGTCGCCGGCGTTGGCACCGGCGGCACCGTGACCGGCGTGGGCGAGTTCCTCAAGGAGCAGAACCCCGAGATTCAGGTCGTCGCCGTCGAGCCCGCCACCTCCCCGGTGCTCTCTAAGGGCCAGGCCGGCCCGCACAAGATCCAGGGCATCGGCGCCGGCTTTGTGCCCGACGTCCTCGATACCCAGGTCTATGACGAGATCATCCCCGTCGAGAACGACGACGCCTTTGCCACCGGCCGCGCCGTGGGCCACAAGGAAGGCGTGCTCGTGGGCATTTCGTCCGGCGCCGCCGTCTGGGCCGCTCTGCAGCTGGCCAAGCGCCCCGAGAACGAAGGCAAGACCATCGTGGCGCTGCTCGCCGACACCGGCGAGCGCTACCTGTCCACGGCGCTCTTCCAGGACTAGAGCTTCTCGTTCTTAGAACGAGTCCAAGGCACGCCGGTCTCCCCTCTCTTCTGGCAGCCTGAGCTCATCCCAACAGGATGCCCCACGAGACGTCCGAACTTGCTACAATGTCTGCGGCGCGGAACCAGCCTCCCGCGCCGCTTTTCTTTTTTGGCCACATGCCACCAAGGAGAACCTCCTCATGCACAACAAGCGCGTGCTCGTCGCCATGAGCGGCGGCGTCGATTCCAGCGTGACCGCGTATCTGCTCAAAAGTCAGGGTTACGAATGTGTCGGTGCCACCATGCGCCTCACCTGCCCCGCGCCCGATCCCGCCACGGGCATGAGTAAGGTCGACCACGACATCGCCGATGCAAAGGCCGTCGCCGAGCGCCTGGGGATACCCCATCACGTGCTCGACTTGCAGCAAACCTTCGACCGCAACGTTGTCGAGCGTTTTATGAACGCCTACCAGGAGGGGCTGACGCCCAATCCGTGCATTATCTGCAACCGCCACATTAAGTTTGGCGCGCTGCTCGATGCAGCGCTGGACATGGGCTGCGACTACATCGCCACGGGCCATTACGCCAAAACAAGCCAGGCGGCAGACGGCACCTGGCAGCTGCATCGCGGCGAGGACCCCAAAAAGGACCAGAGTTACTTTTTGTATTCGCTTACGCAGGAGCGTCTGGCGCGCACGATTTTTCCGCTGGCGGGTCTGGACAAGGAGCGCGACGTGCGCCGGATTGCCGCCGAGCAGGGCTTCATCAACGCCCAGAAGGCCGAAAGCGAGGATATCTGCTTTATTCCAGACGGTAACTACGCGGGCTATATCGAGCGCCGCTGCGGACATCCCGCTGCACCGGGCGACATTGTGTGGCGCGACGGCAGCGTGGTCGGGCGCCACAACGGCGCGCTGCGCTACACCATCGGCCAGCGCAAAGGCCTGGGCGTCGCGATGGCGCATCCTGTGTATGTGACGGGCGTCGACGCCGCTAACAACACCGTGCATCTGGGCGAGGCCGAGGACCTGACGGCCACGGCGCTCACGGCCAACGACTGGATTTGGAGCGCCCCTGCCGACCACATGGAAGCCGAGCTGGATGCCTGCGGCATCCGCGTGGGCGCCAAGTACCGCTACCGACAGAAAGACCAGGCAGCGATCCTTACGCGCGGCGAAGACGGGCAAATGTTGCTGACCTTTGACGAGCCGCAGCGCGCCATCGCCCCCGGCCAGGCTGTCGTTATATACCGCGGCGACATCGTCCTGGGCGGCGGCACCGTGACCGGCGCACTTAAGTAGCCGCGGGTTTATCGCTGCACGTGTCGAAGTACCTCAACAGCGGCACCAACCTCGATTACGCGACGCTCGAGGCCGCGGCGGATGGCCTCGAGTCGACCCTCCGCCGTGGCCCATTTGCTCTGCGAAAGAATCTCGATCGCCTCATCAACAAATCCGTTGAGCCGCGATGAATCGAACCAATCGAGCAAATCCGCAAGCGCCAGCTGGACGGAAGGGTCGGGCCCAAACGGCTTAGCGGAAAACCCAAACTCCCCAGCTGCGAGCACGGCAGTTGGTACGTTGTACCACAGGCAGTTGCCGCTATCGAACAGCGGAGCAGGTTTTATCTCCAGGGTGTCGACATTGCGGATGATGCCGAAGTTTCGCCAATGGCGGTCGCTGTTGGCCAAAAGGGCATCGCAGACAATCATCTGCGACATAGATTTTCTCACAGCGGCCTCATCGGCACCATGCTTGCCAAGGCAGCGACAGTATCGATCGTATGTCGAGTTTCCCCGCTGGCCACCAAGTGCGCCCTTAACGTAAACAGCCGGAACGTATTCCTCGCGGCCGTCAAGAAAATCCTCGCACAGGCACGCAGGGCCATCGAACATCCGCTCAACCGTATAAGGAACAAACTCGCCCTCCGACAGCAAGCGACGATGCAGAGCCGTTGCAACCGCCTCGTTAAAGGGTCGTTGGTCGTCCATGCCGCATCCCTTGACCAGAACGCGAACACCGTTGCGAATCATCCACGATTTAGGGAGCTCGCCCTCGGACGTGTTATCAGGATTTTTAAGACCGATGCCCTCCAGCCAACCCGAACGCTCCTCGGGCGCCGATCGCTCAAATTCGTTCTCAAAGTAATTGATGTTTTGCCATTTGAGTTCGGCGCAATCGGCCGGCCGCAGCCAATAGCAATCCGAAAGCGATAGGCCCAGGCACTGAACCGGCACCTCAATGCCACTGGCAATTCCCAGTTCACGATAGCGCGAGACGAGTCCGGGGCGGACGTCAGGCACCGACCGATGGCTCCACCACACGTTGAGCTCCCGTTTATTCACCGTAGGAGAAGAACTCGAGCACGTGCCAAACGGCATCCTCTGCGCATCGAGCACCTCGGCGATTTCGAAGGGAAACTCACGTGTCGGATCAAATGAGACATGCGCGACCTCATGGTCGGCCGACATCAGCGTAAACTTGCGCCCCACATCGGCCGCAGGACGGCGTCCACGTTTGCGGACCTTTTGATAAGCGAGCGCAGAATCATACTCAACCATCTTCCGTCCGCCCACAATATCGCACGCGAGCGTTCCCGATGCGGCAAGTTGCGATATGCGGGCTTTCGTAACGCCCAACAGGCGGGCGGCATCACCCATAGATAAGTACTCAGATGTATTCATATGCCGCATCACCTCGTTAAGTAATTTACGCGTTTAGTTAACATATTACATACATCATAATACTAAACGACCTAAGGCGAAAAAAGGCCCGAGAAATCGGGCCTTAGCGATTGGTCAGCCGAGTCGCAAACTACTTCCCTAGCGCTGGACGTAGGCGCGAACGAGCTCGTAGGTGTTGCGCACACCGTCGATGTGGCTGCGCTCGTAGTTGTGGCTCGCATACACGCCTGGGCCGATCAGGCCATGGCGAATGTCATAGCCGGCCGAAAGCGTGGCCTCGACGTCGGAACCGTAATGCGGGTACACGTCGATGGCGTAATCGAGCTCCAGCTCGCGCGCGATGTTGGACAGCGTGGTCACCAGGTCGTAGTTGTACGGACCGCCCGAATCCTTGGCGCAAATCGAAACCATGCGCTCGGTGCAACCCAGGTCGTCGCCCACGCAGCCCATGTCCACGCTGATCATCTCGCGCGTGTCGTCCGGCACAAAGGCACCGCCGTGGCCGACCTCCTCGTACACCGTAAAGAGCAGCGATACCTTGCGCGAAAGCGTCACCTCGCCGCCAGCAACGGCGCGGGCCAAACCCAGCAGAATCGACGCGGACAGCTTGTCGTCAAGGAAGCGGCTCTTGATGTAGCCGCTCTCCGTCACCGTGGTGCGCGGGTCCATAGCGATGATGTCGCCGGTCTGAATACCCAGCTCGAGCACATCGTCCTTGCTGTCAACGTTCTCGTCGAGCAGGATTTCCATGTTCTTTTCGATGGTCTTGACCGGCTCATCGGCCACATGCGCCGAAGGCTCGGTATTGAGGACCACGCCCGTGTAGACATTGCCGTCACGCGTGTAGACGGTGCAGTTCTCGCCATCGGCCGTGGACCACTGGTGCCCACCAAGCGTCGCGGGACGCAGGCGGCCATTGTCCTTAATGGAGCGTACCATGGCGCCCAGGGTATCGACATGGCTCGCCAGTACGAGCGGCTCACCCTCGCCACCAAGCTCAACCAACACGTTGCCCTTATTGGAGCGCTCGGGGCCAAAGCCCATATCGCGCAACGTTTCCATTAGATAGTCAGTAGCCGCACGGGTATAGCCCGTAGGTGAAGCAATCGAGGTAAGCGCCTTCAACTGGTCAGTAATATAGGAGAGCGTAGAATCCATCTTGGACACCAAAGTCACCCTTTCATATCGAATTAAACCCACAGCAACAATACCACCGCGAGCCATCTTTTTACCTAGCGAGATGACCCATCGAGCTCGCCAGGACTGCGCCCGCCACGATAACGAGCCGGCGGCCCCCTGCCGTTAGCCCCACAATCTTTCCGCAGGACGGAGGAAGCCCCCGCCGCACGAAGTGCGCAGCGGGGGCTTCCGACATGTCCGAGGACGATTGTGGGGCTAACGGGCAGGGGCCCGCCGAACCAAGTTAGGCAACCGGGCAGATCTTCTTGAAGAGCTCGATGACGTCGTCGAGCGTCGCCTCGCGCGGGTTACCCGGGAAACAAGCGTCGGCCATGGCGTCCTTGGCCAGGACCTCGATCTCGTCAGCCTTCATGGCCTCGCAGACGTGCGGGATATTCACGTCGGCGGAAAGCTGCTTGACGGCGGCGATAGCGGCGTCGGCGGCCTCGTCGGTGCTCATGCCCGTGGTGTCAACGCCCATGGCGACGGCAACCTTGGCCAGACGCTCGGCGCAAACCGGCTTGTTGAACTCCATGGCGATCGGCAGCAGCATGGCGCAAGCGACGCCGTGCGGGGTGTCGTAGTGAGCGGACAGGGTGTGAGCCATGGCGTGGTCGATGCCCAGGCCAACGTTGGAGAAGCCCATGCCGGCGACATACTGGCCAAGAGCCATGCCCTCACGGCCGGAGCCGGGCTGGCCGGACTTGGCCTCGGCGACGGAGTCGCGCAGGTTCTCGCTGATCAGCTTAATAGCCTCAAAGTGGAACATGTCGGAGAGCTCCCAAGCGCCCTTGGTGGTGTAGCCCTCGATGGCGTGGGTTAGAGCGTCCATGCCGGTGGAGGCGGTCAGGCCGGCGGGCATGGAAGCCATCATGTCGGGGTCGACGACGGCGACCTCGGGGGCGTCGTTGGTGTCGACGCACACGAACTTGCGGACCTTCTCGGGGTCGGTGATGACGTAGTTGATGGTCACCTCGGCAGCGGTACCGGCGGTCGTCGGCACAGCGATGGTAAACACGGCGTGGTTCTTAGTGGGAGCAACGCCCTCGAGGCTGCGGACATCGGCAAACTCGGGGTTGTTGATGATGATGCCGATAGCCTTGGCGGTGTCCATGGAGGAGCCGCCACCGATGGTCACGATAGCGTCAGCTTCGGCGGCCTTGAAGGCCTCGACGCCGTCCTTGACGTTCTGGATAGTGGGGTTGGGCTTAATCTCGGAGTAGAGGCTCCAAGCGATGCCGGCGGCGTCGAGCTCGTCGGTCACCTTGGCGGTAACGCCAAACTTGACCAGGTCGGGATCAGAGCAGACGAAGATCTTCTTGTAGCCGCGACGCTGGAGCTCGCCGGGGATCTCCTTGATAGCGCCGGAACCATGATAAGAGATGGTATTGAGAACGAAACGATTAGCCATTGATAGCCTCCCATCGTGTGCGGGGCACCCATTACGCCCCACGCTATGAGTCCCATCCTAACGCTTTTGAAACAAAAAACACGTGAGAACGTCAAAATTGTTAAAGCGTTTCAACAGAAGATGAAAAATATTGCGGCAAAGGGACAACCCCTTTGCCGCATTCGGTTACTTTCGACAGCCCTCTTTCCAAGCCTCGGCCGCAACCTTCCAGCGAAAACGCAAGTCGCGCTCGCGGTCGATGAACATGATGGCAAACGCGACAAACAGCAGCACGCTCGCCACGACGATGGCGTGCAGGCCCATGCGCTCAATACACCAGTTGCCCAACACGGCGCCAAACACAAAGGTAAAGATCACGCCAAAATACAGCAGGCCGTTTTCCAAAAAGCCGCGCTTGTGGGTGATGATGTAGTCGTCCACGTTTTGCAAGGCATTGCGGAGGTTGCCGATACACATGGTCGTGGCGATGCCGTGACCGTGGATCTTGCGGAAGCTCTCGACCTGCATGCCGCAGGCAAACGAGGTGAGGCAGTTGGCGAGCAGGTTGTAACCGCCGCCTGGGATAAAGCTCACGCCCAGCAAGATAACGGCTTCAAAAAACACCGTCACCTGGCGCCAGTGAATCACACTGCCAAACCGCTCGTGAACCAGGTCGGCAAGCATAATGCCCACAGCAAACGACACCACGGGGAAGAAGTAGCGCCCCGCCAGTGCCCAGTTGCCTTCCGAGATGCTCACGCCCACGAGCAGGATGTTGCCCGTCTGCGCGTTGGCGAAAACATGATCGCGCCCAATGTACGAATACACATCCATAAAGCCACCGGCGAGCGCCAAGATGATGCCCAGCTCAATAGACTCCGATATCTGTTTGGCACGCTGCATCGTCGTGCATCCTCCTTGTTGACGACTCTCTCGTGCGTTGGCGGAAACATAGCCGCCGTTCATACTGTAACCCATTGACAACATGGCATGCGCGCGAGACGGGCTCCCCAACGCGCGGATACACAGTCTGGAAACAAACGGCACCCGCATCGATACGCCGATCCGCCAGCCCATGTACTCCACCAGTCTTTTTAGCCCCGTCCCAAAAAGACTGGTTACAATTACGTGCAGCATACAAACACCGGGAGGGATCGTGGCAAAAAAGCCTCAGCACGCTCAGAACAACCAGCGCAGTCAGCAGGGCAAACAGGGCCAGCAGCAAAAGCGCGGCGGTAAGGCGCAGGCCACGGTCGCCCGCACCAAGCATTCCCAAGCGACGCCCGCCCGCCCCTGGCGTCCGGGCCGCGATAAGTTCCTCCCCGTCAGTCGCGCCGACATGGATGCGCGCGGCTGGGACCAGTGCGACTTTGTCTACATCTGCGGTGACGCCTACGTGGACCATCCGAGCTTTGGCATGGCTATCATCAGCCGCGTCCTTGACGCGCACGGCTACAAGGTGGGTATCATCTGCCAGCCCGACTGGACCGACCCCGCCAGCATCACGGTGCTCGGCGAGCCTCGCCTGGGCTTTCTCGTCAGTGCCGGCAACATGGACTCCATGGTCAACCACTATTCGGTGACCAAGCACCGCCGCCACTCCGACGCCTACACCCCCGGCGGCGAGGAGGGGCGCCGTCCCAACCGAGCCGTCACGGTCTATGGCAACCTCATCCGCCAGACGTTCAAGGACGCTCCCATCATCATCGGCGGCATCGAGGCAAGCCTGCGCCGCCTGGCCCACTACGACTACTGGCAGGACAAGCTCAAGCGCTCGGTACTGCTCGACTCGGGCGCCGACATCCTCATCTACGGCATGGGCGAGCACGCGATTGTCGAGATCGCCGACGCGCTCGACGCGGGGCTGCCCGTCGACCAGATCACCTATATCAACGGCACCGTCTACCGCACGGGTTCGCTCGACGAGGTCTACGACTACGACCTGCTGCCCAGCTGGGACGACCTTGCCGCCGACAAGCTCAACTACGCGCGCAGCTTTAACGTGCAGCAGCAGAATATGGACCCCATCACCGGTCATCGCCTGGTAGAGCCCTATCCCAACAGCGTCTATGTGGTGCAGAACCCGCCATCGGCAACACTCACCACCGACGAGATGGACGAGGTCGCCGAGCTCCCCTACGCCCGCGATTGGCATCCCGACTACGACGCGGCGGGCGGCGTACCGGCCTTTGCCGAGATCAAGTTTTCGATCAGCTCCAACCGCGGGTGCTTTGGCGAGTGCTCGTTTTGCGCGCTCACCTTCCACCAGGGCCGCGTGCTGCAGATGCGCAGCCACGATTCGATCATGCGCGAGGCCGAGCTGCTCACGCGCGATCCCGAGTTTAAGGGCTACATCAACGACGTGGGCGGACCGACGGCTAACTTTAGCCGCCCTGCCTGTGACAAACAGCTCAAGCATGGCGTGTGCAAGAACAAGCGCTGCCTGTGGCCGAGTGTGTGCAAGAACATGGTGGTCGACGAGAGCGGCTACACACAGTTGCTGCGCGATCTGCGCCAGCTGCCGGGCGTCAAGAAGGTCTTCGTCCGCAGCGGCATCCGCTTTGACTACACCATGGCCGACGCCTCGGACGAGTTTTTGCGCGAGCTGCTGGAGCACCATGTCTCGGGCCAGCTGCGCGTAGCGCCCGAGCATGTGAGCGACGCGGTGCTCTCCGTGATGGGCAAACCGAGCCGCGCCGTCTACGACGCGTTCTGCCGTAAATTTGAACGCCTGAACCGCGAATACGGACTCAAGCAGTACGTGGTGCCATACCTAATCTCGAGCCACCCCGGCTCGACCATGAAGGAAGCTGTGGACCTTGCCGAGGCCGTGCGCGACATGGGCTACATGCCCGAGCAGGTGCAGGACTTCTACCCCACCCCGTCCACCATGTCGACCTGCATGTACTACACCGGCGTGGACCCACGCACCATGCAGCCGATCTACGTGGCACGCGACCCGCACGAGAAGGCCATGCAACGCGCGCTCATCCAGTATCGCAAGCCCGAGAACTACAAGCTGGTGCGCGAGGCGCTGGAAAAAGACGGGCGTCGTGACCTGATCGGCTACACCAAACACTGTCTAATCCGCCCCGTGCCGCCGCGCCCGGGTGAGACGTCTGCTGGCGGTGGGCATGGCACCGGCAAGAAAGGCGGCAAGCCGCACGGTGGCGCTGGCGGCAAGGGACCCAAAGGCAGCAAGGGGCACGGCGGCATGTCGCGTGCACAGAACACTGCCGGGCGCAACCGTGCAGCTCAGGGGCGTCAGGGCGCCAACGGAGGCGGGCGTCGCAACTAGGGCAGCGGCGCGCTCGCTGCGCCCATCCCACACGCGTGGCGCAGCGAGCGCATAGCCTCAACGAGGATGACGCCGGCGATAGCGACCGTGATTACCACGTCGAGCGGTGTGTTCACAAACCACAACAGACCCATCAGGTACGACCCGGCGTTAAAGGCAAAGTGCAGCAGGATCGTGTAGCGGAGCTTTCCGGTGGTCACGAGCACCCAGCCAAAGATGAGGCCGGCGGCACCCGCATAGCAGCCCTGCACCCAGTTCATGTGCATAAAACCGAAGATTGCCGCCTGCAGCACAATCGCCGCGGCGATACCCCACGTGCTTGGTGCCGCCCAGGGCACCATGGCGCCGTCCTGCGCGCTCGCACGACGCCTGCGCTTCCAAAGCGGGTGGCACTGCGGATTAAACGCTCGTAGCGAAAACTCAAAAACAATGCCGCGCACCAGCAACTCCTCGCAAAACGGAGCGCCGAGCACCGTGGTCAGGACGGCAAGAAGGTTGGTATCGCCCAAGCCTGTTTCCTCGACGAGCTCGCTATAGTCCGCCGCAACCTCGGGCAGCAGCGACAGCACGCCGTCGCATAGGTAGCTAATGACCACCTGCATGGATAGGCCGATCACGACAACGCATGCGACGCGCTTCCATGCAGCATTTGCTCCCCCGCCGAGCGGGCGTTCACCTTGCCGGCGCGCCATGAAGGAGCGGGGCCACAGATAGCGCCACCACAGCAGCGCCATCAAAAACGACGCCGTCTGAGCGGCGGCCTGAAACCATTGAATATCGAGATTGTCGATCGGGAAACCCGTCAGTGCCGACACGATGTCCAGCGCGGAGAACAAAACAATGCTCAGGGCAATATCGGCAGCGACGACACCAAAACAGGCAAGCGCCCAAACCAGCGCATTGAGCATGCCAACCTCCTCAAAACCCGGCACTTGGGGACAGTCATTGTTGATGAGAATCGGGCGCAGCGCCAAAAGCCCCGTTGGGCGAAATGTCGAACGGGAAGGTGCCGCAGCGATTGAACGCGGCGATAAACATGCGGATGGCGTTGGACGGCGTGGTGCCCACGAGCTGGGTTGCCGCCGCGAAGGCCGCCTTTTCCTCGGGCAAGACCTTCGCGACAACCGGGGTCATGTGTTCTGCCATGGCGCTTCCTTTTTGAAACGACGGTGGTGCGGATAGATGCGGGCCACGCGGCTGGGCGACGGGCTGTGAAGGCAACCCGATTGGCCCGCATCCGGAGTTTGTTTCTGCTGCGTTGGTATTACTTGGTATTCCTAAGTATTAACCCGCAGATAGAATAGCACACCCGACCCCATGGGAGCGGAGGAAAACGAATCATTTTGTTGCTGAGTTAGTATTTAGAGCGTGATGATGTCCGAGATATCGAGGGCCTGAGCGTCGGCGACATCGTGCGAGGCAAGCAGCAGCATACGGCCGTCGAGCAAGTCGAGCACGACCTCGGCGCATGCGTCGCGCGCAGCGGTATCTAAACCGGTAAAGGGCTCGTCAAGAATCACCGCGCCGCCCGGGCACAGCAGGGCTCGAGCGATCTCGACGCGACGGCGCTGCCCGCCCGAAAGCTCGGCCACGCGAGCATGTACATCGACCCCCGGCACCAGCAGGCGCAACAGGGCCGCAGCACTCGAGGCGTCCACGCGTGCATCGGCGCACACTAGCACGTTATCCAGCGCCGCGGCGGACTCGACCAAGCGTGCATCCTGAAACACCATCGAGCACGGCGCGCACTCCCCCGCTGCCAACGAAAGCAGCGTCGACTTGCCCATGCCCGAAGCGCCCATCACACAGATACGCCCACCCGCGGGCACGTTGAGCACCAGACCATCCAGCGCCGGCGCCCAGGGCGCGCGATCGCCCACGGCAAGCGCAAGCTCCGCTGAAGTGCCATCGCTCGCAGCCCCCGCACGCCCACGCAATCCATGCCCATGCGCCCGCACGGCAACATGCCACGCCACGGGCCCCGAAACCCGCAGCAGCCACACTAGCACGCGCTCACATGCCCACGATGCCGCCACGACCAACACGGTCCACGCCAGCAGATCGGCCGTCTCAATCAAAAGCTTTGCCTGATAGATGCGCTCACCCACGGTGCCCGTCGCCATGCCGATGAGCTCCGCCGCCACACCGGCCTTCCAACTCATGCCGATCACGGCGCGGGCGCACGAAAGCACAAACGGCAGGACTTCGCGCCAGGTGTGAGCGCAAAACAGTCGCCAGCCCCGCACTCCATGCAGACGAAACATCTGCTCCAGTGACTGATCAACCTGCGTCAAACCCTCGACCAGCGAGAAATATACGCCCGGCAGCGCCATCAAAAAGACCGCCGCGATGCTCACACGTGCCGACCCCAACCAAATGAGCAGCAGGACCACCACGCAGGCAACCGGCGTCGCCTTTACAAACGACAGTGCCGGAGCCACCAGGTGCGCAAACGCACGCGACCGCACCGAGACTCCCGCCAGCACGCCGCCGCACACCGCGGCAAGCGCCAGCCCGCTTAGTATCCGCGCGCCCGAGCCCGCCAAAATCGCCCAGGTACCGCCATCGCACACCAGGCGCAGCAGCGCCAAGGCAACAGCACCCGGCCCCGGCAAAATCAGCGGCTGCGCCACCAGCGCCGCCACCAGCATCCACACGGCAAGCCAAAAGGCGGCGACGGCACCTGCTGCCGCCACCGCCTTCATACGCTCTGTCATTTGTCGAGCAAACGCACGCACGGGCTACTCCAAGTAGTAGAAATCGTCAGCCGGAAGTTTACCACCCACGGCACTCGCGTCCGCGTCGGCCAGCACCTGCAGGTACCCACCGAGCGCCGCCTTCATGTCCTTCCCCGTCTGGCACACGAGCATGCACCCGGGAATCGCCTTTTCGGCAATCGCGGCGTTATCCACGATGCCCGCATCGACCACGGCCTGGGCCCAGTCCGCCGGCGACGCGTTCACGGCCTCAACGCTCGCCGCGTGGCAGCTCAGGAATTCCGCCACGGCCTCGGGATGTTCCTCGGCAAACGTGCGGCGCACCACGGTCACGCCCGTCAGCAGGTGCGAACCCGTGTCACCTGCCAGCTCATCCCACACATCGGTCAGACTTACCGGAGCCGACAGCTTGCCTTCGCTCTTGGCGATGGCGGCGGTCTTGAACGGCTCGGGCAGCACGCCCACAGCAGACGGATCGGCAAGCAGGGCCGACAGCACCTCGGTGGGCTCGCTCTTAAACTCGAGCGTCACCTGGCCGGTCAGGCCCGCGCGCTCCAGCAGGTAGTTCATGACGTACTCCGGCGTGGCGCCCTTGCCCGTCATATAGACGGTATGGCCCGCCAGATCGCCAAACGAGGCCACACTCGCGTCGCCCGTCACAACGTTCAGCACGCCCAGCGTGTTGATGTCGATGACCTGCACAGCGCCCTCGGTCTTGTTGTAGAGCACGCTCGCCACGTTGGCTGGCACCAGGGCAATGTCGATATCGCCCTGAATGACCTTGGGCACAATCTCGTCGGCGGCAGTGTTGATCGCAAAGTCGAACTCATTGTCCGTCTCGCCATCGGCAGCCTGGTCCATAAACTGCACCAAGCCAATCGAGGTCGGGCCCTTGAGCGACGCGACGTGCACCTCGACCGGCTCGGCAGCGGCACCGTCAGCGGCAGACCCGGCAGCCGAGCCCGCAGCAGACCCCGCCCCCGCAGCTCCGCCGCCGCAGCCCGCGAGCGCAAGCGACAAGGCGCCCGCGGCGAGCGCCGAGGCAAACCCCCGGCGCGACATTTCAAAATCAAACGCGCGCATCGCTAGCACGTCCCCTCGTTAGGCATCGTCCATGCGTGATGGTCGGTATGCAGCAACTCCTCGGCCAGCGGTGAGAGCGGCTCGCCCAAAAACTCGCTATAGCACGCCTGGACATCGGGATTCTCGTGCGAGAAGCGAATGTCCGCAGCGGCATCCAGGCCCCACAGCACCTGGCCGCGCTCAGCTGCCAACTCGCAGCCGTCGTGGATGGGCTGGCCGCCGCCACCGACGCAGCCGCCCGGGCACGCCATGACCTCAACGAAGTCATAGCTCACGCGGCCGGCGCGAATCGCGTCGAGCAGACGGGCGGCGTTGCCCAGCCCGTGCGCCACGGCGACGCGCACCTTGGTGCCATCGATATCGGCCACGGCTTCCTTCCAGCCGTCCAGGCCGCGCACGTCGGTAAAGAAGTCGGCGTCGGGGTTCTTGCCCGTCACCAGGTAATAGGCCGAGCGCACGGCGGCCTCCATCACGCCTCCCGTGGCGCCAAAGATCACGCCCGCGCCCGTGCCGAAGCCCAGCGGCGTATCGAGCGGCTCCTCGGTAAGCGTGTCGACGCTCACGTGGCTCGCGCGAATCATGCGTACCATCTCGCGCACCGTCAGCGCAACGTCCACATCGGGCGCGCCGCCCTCGCCCACCATGCTCGGCAGCGCACACTCGGCCTTCTTGGCCGTGCACGGCATCACGGACACCACGAACAGGCGCTCGGGCTCCACGCCCAACACCTTGGCGTAGTACGTCTTGGCAATGGCGCCGAACATCTGCTGCGGCGACTTGGACGTGGACAGGCTGTCGACAAACTCCGGATAGCGCGCCTTCACAAAGCGTACCCAGCCCGGGCAGCAACTCGTGAGCATGGGCCAGCCGCGGCTGTCGCCCTCGCCCTTGGAGGCAGCGCCCAGGCGCTCGAGCAGCTCGGAGCCCTCCTCCATAATGGTGAGGTCGGCCGAGAAGTCGGTGTCGAACACGTACTCAAAGCCCACGCGGCGCAGCGCGCAAGCCAGGCGTTCGACGGTAGCCTCCTCGCGCGGAATGCCGAGCTCCTCGCCCCAGGCGCTACGCACGGCCGGCGCAATCTGCACCAGTACGATCTTGTCAGGATCGGCGAGAGCATCGAACACGGTCTCGGTATCGTCACGCTCGCGCAGGGCGCCCGTCGGGCAATGCGTGATGCACTGACCGCACGCGACGCAATCGGTCTTGCCGATCGGCGCACGCCCGCGGGTGCCCACGGCGGTATGCGTGGCGCGGTTGGTCAGGTCCCAAATCCCTAAGCCCTGCACGCTCTCGCACACCTTGATGCAGCGCATGCATTTGATGCACTTGTCGTTATCGCGGATGATGGGGAAATCGAAGTCCCAGCCCTCGCGCGCCAGGCGCTGCTCGTACGGCAGATAGAAAATGCCAAGGTCGTTGGCGATGGTCTGCAGGTTGCAGTTGCCGCTGCGCACACAGCTCGTACAGCGCGAGTCGTGCTGGGACAGCAGCAGCTGCACGTTGGTGCGACGGGCCTCGCGGGCCTTGGGACTGTTGGTATGGACCACCATGCCGTCGAGCACGTAGTTGTTGCAGGCGGCAACCAGCTGGTCGCAGCCCTCGACCTCGACCACGCACACGCGGCAACCGCCGATCTCGTTCAGATCGCGCAGGTAGCACAGGGTGGGAATCTGGATGCCGACGGACTTGGCCGCATCCAGGATCGTGGTGTGCTCGGGCACCACGACCTCGCAATTATCGATAGTGAGCTTGACCATGTTATGCGCTCCGTTTTCGGTGCTGTCGCTGACGGTGGTGTTGTTGGGCTCTACCATTCCAGGTTCCTCCCTCCGCGGAACGCGCCAAAGCCAAAGTGATCGCAACGCAGGCAGCGGCTCGCCTCCTGGCGCGCCTCCTGCTCGGTGAGACCCTGCTCGACCAGATTCCAATCGTGAATACGCTCGCCGGCCTCGCGCTCGCCCAGCTCGCAGCGGCCGCACTCGTGCTTGCCCTTAAACTGGACGGTCGGCAGCTCCACGTCGAGCTTGATCTTGTGGTCGAAGCCCAGGTAGCGGTCGATATTTGCCGAAGCCACGCGGCCGGCGTTGATGGCGCGGATAACGGTGGCGGGGCCGGTCTGGCAGTCGCCGCCGCTAAAGAGGCCGTCGAAGTTGGGCACGGCACCGTCCGAGTCGGTGACCACGCAGCCCCACTTGCAGGCAATGCCCATCTCCTCAAACGGCTTGGAATCGATGTCCTGGCCAATGGCCACAAACACGCGCTCGCAGGGAATGACGCGCTCGGGCGTGGCGGCGGCACGCGGGGCCGGACGCCCACGACGGGGCTCGCCGATAATCTGCGGCTGCACGCGCAGGCCGCTCACGCGACCGTCCTCGCCCGTCTCGATGGCGAGCGGGGCCGTCAGCTCCAGCACCTCGCAGCCCTCGGCCTGGGCGCCGGCGATCTCGGCGTCCTGGGCCGTCATGTCGCAGATGCGACGGCGGTAGACGATGCTCACCTTTTCGGCACCGCAGCGCACGGCGGAGCGCGCCACGTCCATGGCCACGTTGCCGCCGCCGATGACGCACACGCGCTGGCCGCTCAGGTCGGGCAGCTCGTCGTCGCCGATGGCGCGCAGCATCTTGACGGCCGACTCCACGCCGAGCGCTTCCTCGCCCGGAAGGCCGAGCTTCTTATCGCTGTGGGCGCCAATGGCCAGGTAGACGGCATCGAACTCGTCGCGCAGGCGGGCAAGTTCCTCGCCGTTGACGGAGTGATCGAGCTCAACGTCGATGCCGGCGCTCAAGATCCAGTCGATCTCGGCCTGCAGGCGCTCGCGCGGCAGACGATAGCTGGGGATGCCATAGCGCAGCATGCCGCCCAGGTGGTGGCGCTGCTCAAAGATGGTCACCTTATGGCCCATCACGGCCAGGTAGTAGGCGCAGGAAAGGCCGGCCGGGCCGCCGCCGATCACGGCGACGCGCTTGCCGGTGTTGTCCACTACATGCGGCTTGTGGTCGTTGAGGTCACTGTGCTCGACGGCAAAACGCTTGAGGGCGAGGATGTTCATGGGGTCGTCGACCATGCCACGGCGGCAGTGCATCTCGCAGGGATGCTCGCACACCAGGCCGCAGACGAGCGGCAGCGGATTGTTCTTGCGGATGACCTTGACGGCGTCGGCATAGCGGCCGGCCTCGACCAGCGAAATGTACCCGGGAATGTCGACGTGCGCCGGGCAGCCCGAAACGCACGGGACGCGGGCCTCGCGGTCAAAGCCGCAGGAGTGCTCGCGGATGTGATGCTCAAAATCGTCGCGGAAGCCGCGAATGGCCGTGAGTGCCATGGCGCCAGCTTCGTAGCCGATGGCGCAGTCGCTCGAAAGGTAGATGGTGCGGGCGGTGCGCTCAATCAAGTTGAGCGTGGACTCGTCGGCGCGGCCCTCGAGCACATCGGCGAGCAGGTCGCTCAGCGCGCTCAGGCCCACGCGGCAGGGCGTGCACTTGCCGCAGCTCTGGGTGGAGCACAGATTGACGAGCGCTGCCGTAAACTCAACGGGGCACGGGGCGAGCGAACTCACCGCCAGACGACGTCCGAGCGCATCGTGCAGGTCGTCCATGACGGCCTGAGCGTGGCTGCGTTCCATTACGTGCAGTCGAGCCATAAGATCCCCTCTCACATGGCAGCCCGGAGGCGAGGCCGGGCGAAGTTGCTACACGCACAACACTGACCTAAAAAGTTGTTAGGTCTCCACGCAGTTCGGCAGGCGGTATGAAATGTCACCCTCGGCGGTGAAATAGAACATTACCGCAGATAAATGCCATATTTGGTAAAACGCGTTACCAAATGACAATGCCCCGCCCACGCAATCACGTGGACGGGGCATTGCTCCAGGTATGCGGCCAGCGACCCTGTTGCTTTTACTTAAGCTCGGGCCAGTAACCCTTGTTGGCCTCGATCATGTCGTCGAGAACTTCCTTGGCGACCTTCATCGAAGGCACGGTCTTGTTGAGCGTAAAGGCCTTAAGCGCCTTCTCGTACGAACCCTCGATCGTAGCCTCGACAATGAGCTTCTCGGAGTTCAGCTGCTGCATCATGAGGCCCTGCTGGAACAGCGGAATGTTGTCGCGGCTGATGACCTCGGGGCCGTTCTTGCCAATGTAGGCAGGCAGCTCGACCATAGCGTCGTAGGGCATGTTGGGGATGGCGCCCTTGTTCTCGCAAATGACCAGGAAGCGCTGCTTGGTGTCGTTCTTCAGAGCGATAGCCAGATCGGCAATCCAGTCGCCGTGGCTGCCCGCATAGAACGTGCTCTCGTCGATCTCGCCCGTCTTCTCGTAATGGTCGATACCATCAAAGAGGTTCTTCTCACGCGTCTCCTCAACCTCGTTAGCACGGGTGCGCTCGGGGTTGGAGTGCTCGACGAACTCCTTCTGCTGCAGGTAGTAGTTCAGATACGTGTTGGGCAGGTACTCCGGGAAGCACTCCATGATCTCGTACTCGCCCTTCCAGACGTAGTACCAGCTGCCCTTGGTGTGGCGGTTCTGCTCGGGGTGCTCGTCGACGGCCTCCTCGGGCTTCTTTGCCATGAGCGAGCCCATGCCCTTGAGGTAAGAGTCGGGCAGCAGAATCTCATGCTCCTTGATGTACTCGCGCAGCTGCGGGAGCACCTCCTCGCCCTTGTGGCGGATCGAGGTGAACCAACCAAAGTGGTTGAGGCCAAAGTAATCGTACTCGACATCCTTCTTGTCGATATCGAGCGCGGCGCAAACCACGTCGATGATCGCGATCGGCATGTCGCAGATGTTGATGATACGAGCGTTGGGACGCAGCACGCGGCAGCCCTCGGAGACGATAGCGGCAGGGTTGGAGTAGTTGAGAATCCAGTAGTCCTTCTTGGCGTACTTCTCAACGTCATCGATCAGCTCGACCATGGGGAAGATGGTGCGCATGCCGTAGGCAAGGCCGCCGCAACCGCAAGTCTCCTGACCCACGCAGCCGTGACGCAGCGGAATCTTCTCGTCCTGTTCGCGCATGGCGTAGCCGCCCACGCGCATCTGGGCAAACACGAAGCTCGCGTCGGTAAAAGCCGTCTTTTTGTCGGTGGTCACCGTGAGCTTGATGTCCAGGCCGAGGTCCTCGTGCAAAATCCAGTCCACGAGCACGCCGATCTTGCGCTGGCGCTCCTCGTTGATGTCGTACAGACGAATCTCGTCAACGTCGAGCTCGTCCTTGCGCAGGGCGATGGACTTGACGATGCCGGGGGTAAAGGTGGATCCGCCACCACACAGAGTAATGATCATTGTTTACTGCTCCTTCTCAATTGCGTTTTCGACCTTGTCGCGCATCTCGGCGACCTTCATGCCAAAGATGATCTGGATATTGTTGCCGTTGCGGTTGATGCCGCTGTTGGGCACGTGGTTGATGAGGTCCTCATTGATGAGGTCCGGGTTCTTAACGTTCACGCGGAGACGCGTAAAGCAGTTCTCGAGCTCCTCGATGTTGTCCTTGCCACCAAGACCTGCGACCAGGTCGGCAATACCTGCATCGACGCCCTCTGCGGGAGCCGCGGCAACAGCGCCCTGCTTCACCGCGACAGACGCGGCAGCCTCGCCCTCGGCAACGGACTCGGCAAGCTCGGACTCTTCCTCGCGACCAGGCGTGTGGAGGTTGAGCTTCTTGATAAGGAAGGTGAAGAGGAAGAAGTACAGAGCGGCGTTGACGACTCCAAGCACCAGCATAACCGGCCAGTTGGTCTTATCGACACCGAGGACCAGGTTGGAAACCACGATGTTGATGATGCCGCCTGCAGTCGAAGCGGGCACGGAGAGGACCTTGAGCAGGACCAGGAAGATGCCGGAAAGAACCGAGTGAACGACAAAGAGCACGGGAGCGGCAAAGACAAAGAGGAAGTCCATGGGCTCGGTCACGCAGGAGAGCACGGCGGTGATGATCAGCGGGATAATAACGGCCTTGGTCTTATCCTTGTTCCCCTTGTAAGCGGTGACGATAAAGGCGAGACCGATACCGATGTAGGGCCACAGGTTGTTGAAGGTGTAGCTGTTGAAGTAGGTGCTGTCGGAGAAGGGCTGGCCCGTCATTGCCATCTCGGCAACACGGATGGGATAGGCGCCGGCAATAACCTGATCACCCAGCGTCAGGGTGCCACCCACATCGGAGAACTGGAACGGGGTGTAGATGAGGTGGTGCAGACCGGTGGGAACGAGCAGCTTGTTGAGCATGCCGTAGATAAACAGACCGATGTTGCCCGACTCCTTAATGATGCCGGCAACGGAGGAGATGGCACCCTGAACCGGAGGCCAAACGATGCAGAAGCCAGCGCCCATGGTCCAGGAAATGATGATCATAATCAGGAACGGGAAGCGGACGCCCGAGAACATCGAAAGGGCAATGGGGAACTGCTTGTTCGAGTACTTGTTGAACACGGCACCGGTGATGCAACCAAGGATGATGCCGCCGAACACGCCGGTATCGAGCACCTGAATGCCCATAACGGTGGCCTGGCCGGTTCCGGTAAGACCGAGCATGCCGCTCGCATCGGCAAGAGAGCCGGTGGCGTTGAGCACGATGTTGTTAGCCTGCAGGAACAGGAAGAACGACATCAGGGCAATCAGCGAAGCATGGCCCTTGTTCTTCTTTGCCATGGCGCCGGCGATGCCCACGCAGAACAGAATCGAGAGGTTGTTGATGATAAACATCAGCGACTGATAGACAACGGCGCCCACAAGCTGGAACGGACCGGAGCCCAGTACGGGGACCAAAGCGCAGATGGTCTTGTTGGTCAGAATGATGCCCACGATGAGCAGGATGCCGGCAACCGAGAGATACATCATCGGCTGAACGATCGACTTCGCGAACACCTCCAACGGCGCTTTGAAATTGAACTTCTTTTTTGCGGTCATAGCGGTACTCCCCTTCCTTTTCCGCAAATTAAGACAGATGTGCCCTGGACAAGACCGCGAGCCTTGCCTTATATCAATCGATGTGTGGGCACGTTATGCCTAGAGACCAGGTTCTCCAAGCAGGTTAACAATGTGATATGCGAGATAACTCTTCTCAGCATCGGTAACGACAACGTTATAGGTAGACGACAAGTGGGCGGCTATGGCGTCCGCGCACGAGAATGCGCACGGATACGCCGTTTCATCGATTCGGAACAGCGCGTCTCCGTTGATTTGCCCTGCCGTAGGATCGAGCGCTCGCTGTGCGAAAAACTGCAGGTGACGAACGAAACGTTCGTAAGGCAGCGAGGTGTCATCGAGGGTCGTAGCATAGCGCTTGGAAACAATCGCGAGCACGTCGCGAACAAGCTGGACCGAGATGATTAGACGGTCAGAGCGCTGCGGCATGGTGGCGTTGACGATATGCAAGGTAATGAAACCCTGCTCCTCCTCGCTCATCTCAATGCCCAGATAGTCCTTAATAATCTGAAGGGCACGGCCCGCAAGCGCGTACTCCTTGCGATAGAACTGCTGGATCTCGAGCAGCAGCGGGTTCTCGCAGGGAACGCCTTTGCGCTCGCGATCGAGGGCGAGGCTAATATGGTCTGCGAGAGCGATGAGGATCTTGTCATTGATATCGACATTGAGCTCTCGACGAAGCATCTGAACGATGTCCTCGGAAATCACGAGGTTGACGGTGGGGATGGACTCCAAAAGATGTGCCAAGCGGTCAATCGTACGCGAATCCTGAGAAGTTCCCTCCTGCAACGCGTAGGTCTTTTCGATCGACGCCTCGTCGATGGCATCGCCGGCATGACGGCCAAAGCAGAGGCCTCGACCGATGACGATGAGCTCGGAGCCATCGTCCGAAGTGACCATTGCGACGTTGTTGTTAAAAACTCGCTTGATAACCACGGTACCCACCATAAGAATTTACTCGGAAAGCCAGAAGACAGGCTCTTTAACAGCAACAGGGCCGGAAGCATGCTCACGAAGAGTCGAGTTCTCCGAACGCTCGCACACGATAACGAAGACCGTGGGATCGAAGCCGGCAGCGCGAACCGCGTCGAAATCGACCTCGACGAGGGGCTGGCCCGCGTCGACATGGTCACCCTGGGCAACAAGCGCATGGAAGCCCTTGCCCTCAAGCTTAACAGTGTCGATTCCGATGTGCAGCATCACCTGAGCAGAGCTGTCGTCGGACATGATGCCCAGTGCATGCTCGGTCGGGAACAGCGCCGCGACGGTACCGGAAACAGGAGCGCACACCGTTCCCTCTTGGGGAACCACGGCAACGCCATCGCCCACGGCACGGCTGCTAAAAGCGGGGTCATTGGTATTTTCTAGATGAACAAGCTCGCCGGAAACAGGAGCGAGGATTTCGAACTCGGAAGTTGCAGTCTTCTGCTCATCCGAACCGCCCATCAGGCGAGAAAAGAAACCCATGGTGGCATGTCCCTTCATAAATATAGCCCAACCAAAATCAAGCGAATGCGTCCATAGAGACACATCCGTTCAAAGACTATGGTTACCTTGATTCTCATTTTCATTGCAACAGCCTCAGGACTCAGCGCAACGCGTTGCGC
>CABRHW010000005.1 GCA_902470765.1 uncultured Collinsella sp. | reverse complement strand
GGGCCAGCCCGTGGGAGGCCAGGGCGCCGCTGACCGGTGGACGGCACCGAGCCGTCTGATGACTTGAAGAAGGGGGAGGCCTCGCGGCCTCCCCCTTTTTTGCGTTTTATAGAGAGCTGTAATACAAGAACTCGCCTTCTTTTAGCTTGTCTTACTGTTTGGCTGTATTTTGAGTCCTTCTTTTGTATTTGCGCGATAATAACTCCCATTGGCGTTAGGGAGGACTTGATGTTTACCGTTTTTGTCTTGGGCAATATTGCTTCGGGTAAGTCGACTGCCTGCCGCTATCTCGAATCTCATGGCGCCATGCTTATCGATCTGGACGAGCTTGCCAAATCGCTGTATGTGCCAGGCTCCGATATCGTCAATGCCCTCGCGGAAGAATTTGGCTGGGATATTTTGGATGAGGAAGGCGGCATTCGCCGCAGCATCCTCGCTTCTCGAGCTTTCGCTTCTCCTGATTCGGTCGCACGGCTCAATGGCATTGTGCATCCCGTTCTGATTGAACAGCTTTCGCTCAGGATTCTCGATCCGGTTTGTTGTACGGTTTCATCTCCCCGTTATCCCTTTGCGGTGGTCGAGGTTTCTGCCCCGACTGGTTTTGAGGATGCATTTGGTTTGGCTGATGAAATTCTGGTCATCAGCGCCCCTTTGTCAGTTCGTCGCGAGCGTGCTATTCAGCGTGGCATGGAGCCATCTGATTTCGATGCCCGTTCTGCTTGCCAGCCCGATGAGTCTGCGCTGTGCAATCTCGCTACAACGGTGATTGATAATGCCGCAGGCGGTAATTCGCTCTTTGAGCAGCTTGACTCATGGCTTGCATACCATGGGTTTATAGACACTGCGAATAAGGAGGATGCCGATGCCTAAGACACGTTTCTTTGCGTGGTATCGCCTTATACCGCTGGCTGCCGTTTTTGCCTTCGGTCTTATCTCATTCGTTTACTCGTGTGCTCCTGCCGCTTTCTTTAAGCCGCTGTATCCGATTGACTACGAGGCATATGTAAAGCAATCCAGTATTTCGCATAATCTGGATCCGTATCTGGTGTGCGCTGTCATTAAGCCGGAATCGAATTGGGATCCCAAGGCCGAATCGAATCAGGGTGCTCAGGGATTGATGCAGCTGATGCCCGTGACTGCCCAGGATATGATTGCCAAAGGTCTTGTCGATGGTAGCGAGTATTCAGCCGACAACCTTAACGATCCCGCTACGAACATCGAGTTTGGCTGCGCATACCTCTCGTATCTTCTGACCTATTTCAACGGGTCGACGGATAGTGCCATTGCCGCCTATAACGCCGGTATGGGCAATGTCGACGGATGGGCGCAGCAGAACACGTCGCTTCATAATGCAATCACCTTTCCCGAGACGCAGGCGTATCTGATTCGTGTCAATAATGCCTGGGTTCGCTACAAGACCCTCTATCCCGATCGGTTCGTATAGGACTATGCCTGCCGCCTGCGTATACTGCAGATATATGAGTTAGGAGTATCCATGGCGGAATTTGAAGTTGAGCGTGTTGGAGGAGAGCTCAAACGTTTTGGCGTTGAGGGCTCTGAGGTGCCATTTAAGGTTGTATCTCCTTATGAGCCTGCAGGTTCTCAGCCTAAGGCCATTGAGTCGCTTGTGCAGGGTGTGAGGGACGGAGATCGCTATCAGGTTTTACTGGGCGTGACTGGTTCGGGCAAGACCTTCACGATGGCTAAGACTATTGAGGCCCTGGGGAAGCCGACGCTGGTCATGGCTCCCAATAAAACGCTCGCCGCTCAGCTTGCGAGCGAGCTCAAAGAGTTCTTTCCCAACAACGCTGTGGTCTACTTTGTCTCGTACTACGACTACTATCAGCCCGAGGCGTATGTGCCGCAAAGCGATACATATATCGAGAAAGACTCCTCGATTAACGAAGAGGTCGAGATGCTGCGCCATCAGGCGACCGCGTCACTGCTCTCTCGACGCGATGTGATCGTTGTCGCATCGGTCTCGTGTATCTATGGCATTGGCTCTCCTGAGGACTATGCGGGTCTGGCTCCAAACGTCGACAAGAAGGTGCCGCTCGAGCGCGATGACTTTATCCATGCACTTATCGACATTCAATATGATCGCAATGACTATGATCTGGCACGCGGCACGTTCCGCGTGCGCGGCGATGTTGTCGACGTGTATCCGCCTTATGCCGAGCATCCGTTGCGGTTTGAGTTCTTTGGCGACGAGGTCGAGCTGATTGCCGAGATCGATGAGGTCACCGGAGAGATGCTTCGTGAGTACGAGGCCATCCCCGTATGGCCGGCATCGCACTACGTGACCGAGAAGCCGAAGGTCAAGGCGGCTCTGAAATCGATCAGCGAAGAGTGCGAGAAGCGCGTGGCGGAGCTCAAGGCGACCGACAAGTTGCTCGAGGCGCAGCGTCTGCAGCAGCGCACCGATTATGATCTTGAGATGCTCGAGACGATGGGCTTTTGCAACGGCATCGAGAACTACTCGCGTCATCTGGACGGTCGCAAGCCGGGTGAGCCGCCGTTTACCCTGATCGATTACTTTCCTAAGGACATGCTCTGTATCATCGACGAGAGCCATGTGACGGTGCCGCAGATCCGCGGCATGCATGAAGGCGACCGCTCGCGTAAGGTAACGCTGGTGGAACACGGTTTTCGCCTGCCCTCGGCACTCGATAATCGCCCGCTTCGTTTCGATGAGTTTGAGGCAAGGATACCCCAGTTTATCTATGTTTCGGCCACGCCGGGCGATTACGAGCTGCGGGTGAGCCAAAACGACGTGGAGCAGATTATTCGTCCGACCGGTCTGCTCGACCCCAAGATCGATGTGCGTCCGGTTCGTGGGCAGATTGACGATCTTGAAGACGAGATTCGCGAGCGCGTTGCCCGCAAGGAGCGCGTGCTGGTGACCACGCTCACCAAGCGCATGGCCGAGGACCTGACCGACCATCTGCTTGATGCCGGCATTAAGGTCAATTACATGCACTCCGATACAGCGACGATGGACCGTGTCGAGATCCTGCGAACGCTGCGCGAGGGCAAGATCGATGTTCTCGTTGGCATCAACCTGCTTCGCGAGGGCCTAGACCTTCCCGAGGTCTCACTGGTGGCAATTCTCGATGCCGATAAGGAAGGCTTCTTGCGCAACCGCCGTTCACTGATTCAGACGATTGGCCGCGCGGCCCGTAACGCCGATGGCGAAGTCATCATGTATGCGGACGTTGTGACCGATTCGATGAAAGAGGCCATCGAGGAGACGCAGCGCCGTCGCGAGATTCAGATGGCATATAACGAAGAGCATGGCATTGTGCCCAAGACGGTGCGCAAGGCCATCAACGACATCTCAAGTTTTATTGCCGAGGCCGAAAAAACCGTGGGTTCCAAGGGGCGCTCGAAGGGCGACTCTCTTGGCCATGGCGCATTCTATACGCCCGATGAGTCGGGCGAGGGTGGCGTGCCGGAAACGGTGGCGCCCGAGCAGACACTTGCGGAGCAGTTGGAAGAACTGCCGCATGACGAGCTTGTGCGGATCGTCGAAACCATGGAAGAGGATATGCGCAACGCTTCTGCCGCCATGGACTTTGAGGAGGCGGCGCGCCTGCGCGATGCCGTCGTTCAGATTCGGGCGATGCTCGAGGGTGCGTCTGAGGACGAGACGATTGAGCGCTTACGTTCGCAGGCCCGCAAGGGTTCCACGTTCGCATCGGGCAGAAAACGCCAGGGTGCACGGTTTAAGAAATAGCGAACAGGCCCCGAGTTCCCTGTGGAGCTTGGGGCCTGTGTCTTTTGCGCGCTGGAATTCGTGCGTTAGAGGTCTGCGATCAGGGCTTCGGCACAACGGATGCCGTCGGTGGCCGCGCTCATGATGCCGCCGGCATATCCAGCTCCCTCACCACAAGGGTAGAGGCCCGGGGTCGACACGGCATGGCACGTTCGGTCTCGGGTGACAGTGACCGGTGAGCTCGAACGAGTCTCCACGCCGGTAAGAACGGCGTCGGGGCGGTCGTAGCCGCGTAGCTTTTTTCCGAGTAGGGGAAGTCCCAAGCGGAGCGACTCGACGATATGCTGCGGCAGGGCTTCGTCAATTGCCGTCCAGGTCACACCGAGCGGATAGGTGGGCTTTACCTTTCCGGGCGCCTTGCTGGCACGTCTTGCGAGGAAATCTCCGACGAGCTGTGCCGGTGCGTTCCAGTTGGAACCGCCCAGGCGATAGGCGGCCGCCTCACAGGCACGCTGGAGCTCGATGCCGGCGAGCGGGTCATCGTTGGGAAGGTCCTCGGGTGTGACGTTAACGAGCAGGGCGGCATTTGCGTTGCGTCCGTCGCGGGCATTGAGGCTGGCCCCGTTGACGCACAGGTGGCCCTGCTCGGAAGAGGCGGCGACAACCTGCCCGCCGGGGCACATACAAAACGAGAACACGCTGCGGCCGTTGGAAAGATGGGCAACAAGTTTGTAGGGGGCTGCTCCGAGGGCAGGATGTCCCGCCGAGGCTCCATATTGGGCTCGGTCGATGTCGCGCTGCGGATGCTCGATGCGAACGCCCATGGCAAAGGTCTTTTGTGCGAGGGCCACGTTGTGGTCCTTAAGGAGCTCAAAAATATCGCGAGCAGAATGCCCGCAGGCGAGGATGAGGTGCTTTGTCTCGATTGACTCGTAAGCGGCGTCTTGGGACGATTGGACATCAATACCAGTGATGGCGCCAGACACGTCGATGCGAATGTCGACGAGCTTCGTTCGATAACGGACGACACCTCCGAGCTGCTCGATGCGCTGGGATATAGCGGTGACAACCGTGGGAAGGATGTCGGAGCCAATGTGCGGCTTGGCATCCCACAGAATATCGCGGGGCGCACCCGCCTCGACGAAGGTTTCGAGGATAAGGCGATGGGCGGGATTTTTTGTTCCCGTATTGAGCTTGCCGTCCGAGAAGGTCCCCGCGCCGCCCAGACCAAACTGGATATTGCTCTCGGGGTCGAGGATGCGCTCCTTTAGAAAGAGGTCGATCGCCCGCGAGCGGCGAAATGCCGGGTCGCCGCGCTCGATGAGCAAGGGCTTAAGACCTGCTTCGGCGAGCGTAAGCGCAGCGAAAAGGCCGGCGCATCCGGCGCCGACAACGACAGGGCGTTCTTGAGGTGCGTCGGAGGCGGGGGAGGGGAATGAAGGCTCATCGTCTTCTATCGCGCGTACGCGCGAGCGGTCACGCTCGGCAACGCTGTCGACCGCTTCTCGCTCGAGGTGGGGACTAGTCAGCTCAACACGAAAGCTCAGGATAAAATGGACGTCTCGTTTTTTGCGAGCGTCGATTGACTTGCGGTGGAGCTCGATGGACTTGATCTCGGAGTCCTTGCAACGTAGGACGCGCTTGGCGACTCGCTTGCCAACAATGAGACAGGCATTTTCATCGCCGGCTTCATCGAGCGACGCGTTGACTTGGGTGATTTCAATCATCGAGGTCTCCTTAGAGGCAAGAAAGAGGCCGTCCGGTATCCCAGACGGCCCGAATGCGTTTTTGATTATAGACTGCGCGGCTACAGGCTGCTTGCAGCACGAATGCCCGAGATCCAGGCCCACGCAAGGTTAAAGCCTCCGCAATCGGCGTCGATGTCGAGCACTTCACCGCAGACGTAAAGCGGGGCGTCGACAACGCTGCGCGCGCGTAGGCTGGGTGTTGAGATGCTCTCGACAGATATGCCACCACGCGTGACCTGCGCTGAGCGCTCCTCGGCTGTTCCCTCGACGAGCAACTTAAAGTGTTTGAGGATCGAGACCAGGTGGATGACATCGTTGGAGCCTGGATGGCACTGCTCGAACGCTGTGCAGACGACGCGGGAGAGTTGCGGGGCGAGCATGCCGTCGAGCCAATGGGGATCGCGGGGCGAAAAGCCGCCGAGCAGCTCAACGCGCCGGTTGAGCATATCGAGCAGCTCGTCTTTGGAGAGGTCGGGGAAAACGTCGAGCAGGATCGTATCGCCGCGCTGGATACGACGGGAGAGGTTGAAGACAGCGACACCCGAGATGCCGAAGGTTCGAAACAGCACTTCACCGTTTTCGTGCCAGAGCTCACTGTGGTTGCGGGCGAGCGTCAAGCGGGCGCGGACGCGCAGACCATCCAACGTCTTGAGTGCCGCCCGATCGCCAACGACCGTTGCCGATACGGGGCAGAGGATGGGGCGCAGCGAAGTGAGGGGGAGGCGAAACGTATCGGCGATACCGGTGGGGTTGCCGCCCGTAGCGATAATTACGGCATGTGCCTGCAGGGCCTCGTTCTTGCGAGGGACATCGGCGAGCGCTTTCCGAAGCGAGCGAAGCTCCGATTTTCGGCCATCGTGCTTTTTTGCCTTGAGCGCCCGCGCTGGACGGTCTATTTGGAGTGCCCAGCCTTCAGAAGCTTTGTGCGCTGAGGCAACGTTGGCTCCACAGATTAAGGTGATACCTAGGCGGTCGCAAACGTTGAGAAGCGCGTCGCGCACCGATTCGGCGCGAAGGGAGCGCGGGTACAGCCGGCCTTCCTCGGAGGTTGTCATGATGCCCAGCGAGGAGAAGAAACCCATAAGCTCTTGTTCGGGCTGGGGGCCCATGACGGATTCGACGAATGCGGGGTGGTTATACCGCTGTGGATCAATCGATTCGTTGGAGAGGTTGCAGCGGCCGTTGCCGGTCGCAAGGAGCTTGAGGCCGCAGGCGACATCGCGCTCAACGATGCAGACGCTTTTGCCAGCGCGTGCGGCCGTAATGGCGGCGGCGAGGCCTGAAGCCCCGCCGCCGATTACCAAGACGTCATAGAGGGCGCTCGTGTTCACTTAGGCCTCGTCGGTCTCGTGCGGGGTAATAGCCTCGACGGCAGAGACTGCCTTGGGCAACATGCCATCGGGCAGCGCGGTCTCGACCTCGCCCTTATCGCAGGCCTCGGCGAGTGCCGGATTAATGGGAAGCTGGCCCAAGATGTCGAGGTTATAGCGCTCTGCGACCTCGGGGAGCTTGCTCTTGCCAAAGACCTCGATCTTCTTGCCGCAGTCGGGGCACTCAATATAGCTCATGTTCTCGACAATGCCCAGAATGGGGACGTTCATCTTCTCGGCCATGTTGACCGCCTTGGCGACGATCATCGAGACCAGATCCTGCGGGCTCGTGACGATGACGATGCCGTCGACCGGCAGCGACTGGAAGACGGTGAGCGCGACGTCGCCTGTTCCCGGAGGCATGTCGACCAGTAGGTAGTCGATGGGGCCCCACGAGGTCTCGCTCCAGAACTGCCTAATGGCGCCTGCGATGACCGGACCGCGCCAAAGGACGGGGTCGGTCTCGTTTTGGAGCAGCAGGTTGGAGCTCATGACCTTGACGCCGTGCTCGGAGATTTCGGGCAGCATAAGGTTGCCAAGGGCATGGACGTGGCGTCCACTCATACCGAACATCTTGGGGATAGAGGGACCGGTGATGTCGGCATCGAGGACGCCGACCTTGTGGCCGTGACGGGCAAGCTCGGTGGCGATGGCACCGGTGACAAATGACTTGCCGACACCGCCCTTGCCGGAAAGCACGGCGATGACGCGCTTGACCTCGGACAGCGTGTTCTCCTCAAATTGCGACGGCGACGTTTGTCCGCCGGCGGCCTGTGCGTGTTCGCAACCCATGTATGACTCCTTTGTATATGCTGGGGCCGGGGCCCCGCGATGTGACACGAGCGTCATTGTACCCTCGTTTGCGAGCGGGAGTCATTTGCGATGCGTTTGGGCCGAGCGTGCTTGCAATACGATGGGCCCAAGCGAATGGGCGGGCTTACTGAACTTTGCTGGCGAACTCGAGGTATTGCATGCGCTGCAGCTTGTCGATCGTCGAGGCGTAGGGGCTGTCTTCCGATTCCAAGTCGTAGCGCAGCCCGTCGGCACCGAGATAGCCGGCGACATTGATGGTGGGCACATCTGACCTTGTCGCAAGCAGGGCCTTTTGGTAATTGGTGAGCGGGGCGCCGATCTTATTAAGGGTAATGGCTGCAATCTCGTTTGCCCCGACGGTGTCGTAGACGTTGAGCTCGGTATTGCCGGCGATCTCATAGTTAGCCCAGACGAGATATGTCGACTGATAGATACGGAAAGCGTGGCTTGCCGTATCTTCCTGAGGGTACAGCTCGTCGTTGAGAGTCGTTGCGGCGCTCGGCTGATGGTCGCCAAAAAAGACAAGAACAACCGGTCTGCCGATATTGCGGAGTTCGTTGATAAAGTACTCGAGGTCCCGGTCAGATGCGTTGATGCAGGTGAGATAGGTGTTGAGCGCGCTATTGGCGCCCTCGCTGGCTCCCTCGACCCAATAGTTTGTCAGCTCTTCGGCGGGAACGGTGCCATAGTCGTAGCCGCCGTGATTTTGCATCGTGACGTCAAAGATGAACTGCGGCGCTTCGTCGGTTCTAAGCAGGTCGAGTATCTTGTCGTAGGTGGCGTAGTCGCATACGCCGGCATGGTAATAGGGCGCACCTTCGAAATCGCCGATTGAAAGAAAGTCTCCAAAGCCCAGCTGCTGATAGATCTTATCTCGATGGTAGTTGACGGGGTTTTGCGGGTGCATAGCGGTAGTGGTATACCCAAGCTCTTTAAGGTCCTTTGCCAGGCTGTTGACGCCATTCATCTGATACAGCTGATAGGGGATTTTGCCTAATCCGACAAAGGCCGTTGTCGCTCCGGTCAAAAATTCGAATTCGGAGTTCGCCGTTCCGCCACCGGCGACCGAAGCGAGCATGGTGCCGCGAACAAGTGTGTCGGGAAGCGAGTTGTAGAATGCGGGGCCGGTGTACCCGGCCGTCTGGAGCTGCTCAAAGCACGAAAGGTCGCTAAAACTCTCGTTCATGACGGCAACAATCGTCGGCTTGATTTCATTGAACTGGGCAACGGCCGCCGCGCGCTGTTCGCTCGAGCCATATGTGCTGTCGTAGACGGCGGCGAGCTCCTGCTCGATGCTCTGCGCCTCATCGGGCGTATAGTCTTCGGGCTTCTCAATGGGCAACTCGTTGACCATTTCGGTGAACGAAGTGATAAAACCCTGAGACGCATACGTGGTGATGGGCTGCCAACGGTCAAATCCAAAATCCAGCGCCTGCTCCAAGTCGATGTTGGAAAAGCCTGAGAGCCCCACAACGGTCACTAGCAGAAAAGCACAGAGGTTAGCGGCGATAGCGGGGAAGACATGGGTGGGCGTACGGAGCTTTCGCGGTCGGATGAGCGAAAGAAGCCCCAGGGAAATCTCCAGCAGGGCGAGAGAGGTTACGATTCCGGCGGTAAAGGTAAACTCGTATCCCTCGCTCACTTCCATTGCGGTGTCAAGGGCCAAGATATCGCTTGGCAGGATGGCCTCGCCTTTAAACGTTATGACGAAGTGCTCGGCAATGCCAAGGATGCAACAGACGACGGGCACGAGGGCCATGACGCCTCCATGACGCTGTCCCAGCAAATAAAGGGAGAGCAGAACCGTCGCGAGCAGCCCGACGGAAAACCCGAATGAGTTGGCGGGAATGCGATAGAACGTTTCGTTGCAGGCAATTTCGAGTGAAACGAACGAGAGCGCTGAAACAGCGGCGATGACAAGGATGTCACGGCAAATACAGGCAACTGTTCCCGTCGCAAGGTCGGTTTGGTCGATAAGTCCCGAAACCAAGGGCTCGACAAGAAGCATGACGGCGGCAGCACCGAGCGCCGAATAAGAAAGGACCCATAGGGAGCTGCCCTCATTTACGAGCAATTGATTCGTAACCCATGCAGCTACCACGCCGAGCGGGATGAGGAGCGTCGCGCACCAAAAGACGCGGGCAATGGGTGGCTTTTCGTTGCGTTTGATTGAAAAATACACGCGCACGACGACGGCGGCCACGATAAGGACGGCGATGGATATGGGCAGATTGGCCATGTCGCTCGAAGTGATTTCAAGGGGGATATCTTCGGTCATGGACGTTCCTCTGGTACAGCAAATTAAGTTCAGTATTAGATTACTGTAACCTTTCCACGGCATTTCGAGAAACAAAGCGCCCGATACGCAAAGCTAAAGGTCTGCGAATCTTGTATTACGAACATCTGTGCGCGTCGAGTGCGCTAAACTCATCGGCAGTATGGTTCGATGCAATAGGAGGCAAGGAGCTTCCATGTCTGATTCTTCTATCGTTATTCGCGGCGCTCGTGAGCACAACCTCCGTGATATCGATGTTTCCATTCCGCGTGACCAACTCGTGGTCATTACCGGTCTTTCTGGCTCGGGCAAGAGTTCGCTGGCATTCGACACTATCTATGCCGAGGGCCAGCGTCGATACGTCGAGAGCCTTTCGAGTTATGCGCGCCAGTTCTTGGGCCAGATGGACAAACCCGACTTGGATTCAATCGACGGCCTTTCGCCGGCTGTCTCAATTGATCAAAAGACGACATCCAAGAACCCGCGCTCGACGGTTGGCACCGTAACCGAGATTTATGACTATCTGCGCCTGCTGTTCGCCCGTGTGGGCACCCCGCACTGTCCCGAATGCGGCCGTGTCATTGAGCGTCAGACGACCGATCAGGTTGCCGACAAGGTCTTGGCGGCGGGGGAGGGCCGCCGCGCGTTTGTGCTGGCACCGGTGGTACGCGGGCGAAAAGGCGAGTACACCAAACTGTTTGAGGACCTTCGCGCCGAGGGCTTTAGCCGCGTGCGTGTCGACGGTGAAGTGCGCTCGCTCGACGATCCGATCGATCTGGACAAGAAGTTCAAGCACGATATCGAGGTCGTGGTCGATCGCATCGTGATTCGCGAGAACTCGCTGGGCCGTATCGCCGAGTCCGTTGAACAGGCGACTGCGCTGGCGCACGGCAATGTGAACGTATACTTGCTGCCCGACCGCGACGCTCCCGAGGGGACCGAAGGCGAGTTGCTGGAGTATTCGCTGGCGTTAGCGTGCCCGGAGCATGGACACTCCATCGATGACCTGCAGCCGCGCGATTTCTCGTTCAACGCGCCCTATGGCGCGTGCCCCGAGTGCGATGGCCTGGGTTTTAAGAAGACGGTCGATGCCGAGGCCCTAATCGAAGACCCCTCGAAGTCGATCGCCGACGGGGTCTTTGGCAGCCTGTTTGGCAACTCTAACTACTATCCGCAGATTTTCGCTGCGGTTTGTAAGCACTTCAAGGTGAGCGTCGATACGCCGTGGGAGGATCTGCCTCTGCGGGTGCGTCGCGCGTTTTTAGACGGCATGGGCGACCAGAAGATTTCGGTCGACTATCAAAAGCTCGATGGGCGCCGCAGCCAGTGGGACACCAAGTTCTCGGGCGTGCGCAATATCCTGTACGAGCGCTATACCGAGACGACGAATGAGAACACCAAGGCGCGCTTGGAGAAGTACATCCGCGAGGAGCCGTGCTCGAGTTGCCATGGTGCTCGTCTGCGCCCCGAGATGCTCGCCGTCACCGTGGGCGGCAAGTCCATTTACGAGGTTTGTTGTCTGTCGTGCCGTGAGTCGCTCGAGTTTTTTGAGGGCCTGGAACTCACCGCGCGCCAACAGTTTATCGGCGGACGCATCGTCAAGGAAATCCTGGAGCGCCTGCGTTTTCTGGTCGATGTCGGACTCGACTATCTGACCCTCGATCGTGCCTCGGCGACGCTTTCCGGAGGCGAGGCCCAGCGCATTCGCCTGGCAACGCAGATCGGCGCCGGCCTCATGGGTGTCCTGTACATTTTGGACGAGCCATCGATTGGCCTCCATCAGCGCGATAACGAGCGCCTGATCAAGACGCTTGAGCGCCTACGCGATATCGGCAATACCGTCATCGTCGTCGAGCATGATGAGGATACGATTCGTGCTGCCGACTATGTGATCGACATGGGCCCCGGCGCGGGCGTGAACGGCGGACACGTAGTCGCGGCGGGAACGCCTGCCGATATCATGGCGTGTCCCGAGTCGATGACGGGCGCTTATCTGACCGGCAAACGAATGATCCGGGTTCCCGATGAGCGCCGCAAGCCCGGTCGCGGCTGCCTTAAGATCACGGGCGCCCGCGCCAACAACCTCAAAAACGTTACCGCCAAGATCGAGTTTGGTACGCTTACGGTCGTTACCGGCGTGTCGGGATCGGGTAAGAGCTCCCTGGTTACCGACACTATCGCACCTGCCCTTACGAATGCCATTCACCGTTCGACGCGCCCTGTGGGTCCGTATAAGAAAATCGAGGGCATCGAGTGTATCGATAAGGTTATCGATATCGACCAGTCGCCGATTGGCCGCACGCCGCGTTCCAACCCTGCTACGTACATTGGCCTGTGGGATGATCTTCGCGCGCTGTTTGCGAGTACGCCGGAGTCGAAGGCGCGCGGCTACTCGCCGGGACGTTTCTCCTTTAACGTGAGCGGCGGTCGCTGCGAAGCATGCAAGGGCGACGGACAAATTAAGATCGAGATGCACTTCCTTCCCGATATCTATGTCCCCTGTGAGGTCTGCGGCGGCAAACGCTATAACCGCGAGACGCTTGAGGTCACCTACCGTGGTAAGACCATCTCGGACGTGCTCGACATGAGCGTCACCGAGGCACTGGCCTTCTTTGGGAATATCCCGCAGATTAAGCGCAAGCTCCAGACGCTGTACGATGTAGGCTTGGGCTACGTGAGCCTGGGCCAGCCCGCTACGACGCTCTCGGGCGGCGAGGCGCAGCGTGTGAAGCTCGCCAAGGAGCTTCATCGACGCCAGACGGGCAAGACGTTCTATATTTTGGATGAGCCGACGACCGGCCTTCATTTTGAGGACGTCCGCCAGCTGCTCGATGTGCTGCAGCGCTTGGTCGATGCGGGCAACACGGTGCTGGTGATTGAACACAACCTTGATGTCATCAAGGTTGCCGACCGCCTGATCGATATGGGCCCCGAGGGCGGTAACGGCGGCGGAACCGTCGTGGTTTCGGGCACACCGGAGCAGGTTGCGGACTGTCCGCAGAGTTATACGGGCAAGTTTTTGGCGCCGTTGCTCAGGCGTGACCGGGAGCGTCAGGCTCAACTTGATGCTCAATAAATAGGCGATTCAGTTTATGGGCGCCATCGACTCCTTGTGATTCGATGGCGCTTGCTGTGTCGAAGTGACGTATGCAGCCGAATTGGACATATACTTAATCCTTGCGTCCGAATGCGAGGGAAAGGATATGCCATGGCAAAGGCTGTAAAGACGCCAAAAACCAATGCGATGCGCGAGCTGGAAAGCGCCGGCATTTCCTATGTTCTACATACGTACGAAGACGATGGTGATGAGTCGGCGGGCCTGGGGGTCGCGATTTCGGAGCAGCTTGGCGAGGAGCCCGGACAAGGATTTAAGACCTTGGTCTGCGTGACGCCGTCCAACGACCACGTCGTGTGCTGCATCCCTGTTGCCGACGAGCTCGATCTAAAGTCCGCCGCGCGTGCCGCGGGGGAGAAGTCCTTGGCCATGATGCATGTGAAGGATTTGCTTGCGGCGACTGGCTACGTTCGCGGCGGCTGCAGTCCGGTCGGTATGAAAAAACGCTACCGGACGCTCATTGATGAGACATGTGTCCTTTGGGATACCATTTTTATTTCGGGAGGCAAGCGTGGTTATCAGCTTGAGCTTGCACCTGATGATTTAATTGCATTTTGCGGGGCGACGGTCGCCCCGATTACGAGAGAGGACTGAGCGATGCCGCAGGAAGAATTGAAGTGCGGAGCTCATTTTGCAAAAGAATCTGCGCCTCAGACACCCTCATCCGAAGCTTCTTCGTCGCGAGACGACACTGACGACATGGGCTCGTCGGACTACTCCACGGTTGGTCGTTCCGCCGGGCTTATGACCATCCTGACCATCGTGTCTCGCGTCACCGGTTTTATCCGCACGTGGGCAATGGCGGCCGCTATCGGCATGTCGCTGCTCTCGTCTTCCTATCAGGTCGCCAACAACCTGCCCAATATGCTCTACGAACTCGTGATGGGCGGCATGCTCGTGACGGCGTTTTTGCCCGTGTACATGGGCGTGAGGCGTGAGCAGGGTCGCGAGGCCTCTAACGAGTACGTGGGCAACCTGCTCGGTATTCTGCTATTGGTGCTGGGTGGCATTTCGTTGCTGGGGACCGTGTTCGCCCCGGGCTTTATCTGGACGCAATCGTTCCTTTCGGGTGACGGCGGCAGCATGGATACCGCTGCGTTCATGTTCCGTTTCTTTGCCATCCAGATTCTGTTTTATGGTTTGGGCTCGGTGTTTTCGGGCGTCCTCAACGCACACCGCGACTACTTCTGGTCGACGTTTGCCCCGGTCCTCAACAATGTGATCGTCATTGCGAGCTTTATGGGCTTTGCGCCCGTGTCCGCACAGTTTGGCGAACGTGCCGGCATCATCTTGATTGCGGCCGGTACGACCCTCGGTGTCTTTGTTCAGATGGCATGTCAGATCCCCGCGCTTGGCAAGCACGGCGTGCATCCCCATATCCATATCGACTTTAAGGACCCCGCACTGCGCCAGACGATTGCGCTCGGTATCCCGACGCTGCTCGCCACGGTGTGCATGTTTGTCTCGACTTCTATCACCAACGCTGCTGCGCTGGTGGTCCAGCCCGAGACTGGTCCTTCCGTCATCGCCTATGCGCGCCTGTGGTACACGCTGCCCTACGCGCTGATTGCCGCCTCGCTTTCGACGGCGCTCTATACCGAGCTCTCTCACGACGCACAGGAGAAGGATTACGACAGCGTCCGCACGGGCATTTCGCGTGGCGTCGCCCAGATGCTGTTCTTCCTGATTCCATTCGCGCTGTACCTGATTGTCTTCGCGCGTCCGCTCAACATGATCTACTGCGCTGGCAAGTTCGATGAGTCCGGTGTGGCGCTGGTGTCGGAGTTCCTTATCTACCTGGCACTTTCCCTGCCGCTCTACGGCGTGGTCGTGCTGATGCAGAAGAGCTTCTCTGCCTTGCTCGACATGAAGCCCTATAGCCGCTATTGTCTGTATTCCGCCATCGGCCAGGCCGGCTCGGTTCTGCTGTTTGGCGTTGTGCTGGGCTTCGGTATGCCGGCAATCGCGCTTTCGTATGTCGTCGACTACGTGATCTTGGTCGGTTGCTCGCTGTGGTGGCTGCGTCGTCGTCTGCGTGGTCTTCAGGTTAAATCTATCCTGCATGGCGGTTTCTTTGGCCTTTTGCTCGGTGGCCTGGGTGCTGCCGCAGGCGCCGGCGTCATGTGGGCGCTTGAGCACTTTGTCGGGGCACTTGGCGGCTCGATTCTGATTACTCTTGGCTACGTTTGCGTTGCGGGTGTCGTCTCGCTTGCTGTTACCTTTGGCCTTGCCGTCGTCCTTAAGATGCCCGAGGTCTCGGCACTGATTCGTCGCAAGTAGGTGCGCGTGGCCGGTCACGACAACATTCCAACGCTTGCCGAGCAGGTTTCGCGCGTTCCCACGCAGCCCGGCTGCTACCTTTGGAAAGACGCCAAGGGCGATGTCATCTACGTGGGCAAGGCGAAAAACCTGCGCGCCCGTATGCGTCAGTACGTGACGCTGCAGGACGAGCGCCAGAAGATCCCGCTGATGATGCAGCTGGTGGCGAGCTTTGACTATATCGTGGTGGAGACCGAGCACGAGGCGTTGGTGCTCGAGCGCAATTTGATTGGTCAGTACCATCCGTACTTTAACGTCGACCTCAAGGATGACAAGAGCTACCCCTTTATCGCCATTACAAAGGGCGACCTGTATCCCGCTATCAAATACACGCGTGAGCGTCATAAGCCGGGAACGCGCTATTTTGGACCTTATACCGATAGCCGCGCGGCACGTGAGACGATAGATACGCTGCGCAAGGTTATCCCCATCTGCTCCGCATCCTGTGCGGAGTGGCGTCGTTGTCGCCGTATCGTCGAGTCCCACAAGGGCGAGGAAGACATCGTCAATATGATTTGCGCGCAAAACGGGCGCCCCTGCTTTGACTACCATGTCGGGCGTGGCCCGGGTGCGTGTGTCGGCGCGATTTCCCCGGCAGACTACGCTAAGAACGTCAAGCGTGTCGAGCGCTTTTTGTCGGGCCATCGCAAGGATGTCGTCGATGAGCTGACCTCCGAGATGACGGATGCCGCTGAGGCGCTCGACTTTGAGCGCGCGGCACGCGTCAAACGTCGTTTGGAGGTCATCAGGGGTCTGGACGATCGTCAGCAAGTCGTTTTTCCCTCCAGTGTCGATATCGATGTCATCGGTTTCTATCGCGAGGAGACCATCTCCGCCGCTTGCGTCTTCGTCGTTCGCGAGGGCCGAACAGTTCGCACCTGCGAGTTCATTCTCGACAAGGGTCTTGATGTTGACGAGGAAGAGCTCCAGTCGGGCTTTCTTAAGCGCTATTACGACGAGACGGCTGATATTCCAGCTGAGGTCAACCTTTCCGTCGAGCTTGAGGATGCGGAGGCGCTGGGGGAGTGGCTTGCGGGCAAGCGTGAGCGTTCCTGCCATCTCCATAGGCCGCAGCGTGGCGAAAAGCACCGTCTGCTCGATATGGCATCCAAAAATGCGCGCCATGCCCTCATGCGCTACATGATGCGAACGGGGTACGCTGACGACCGCACCAATCAAGCGCTCCTGGAGCTCGAAAGTGCGTTGGCGCTGCCATCGCCGCCGTTGCGTATCGAGTGCTTCGATATCTCTACACTGCATGGCACCTTTACGGTCGCCTCGATGGTGGTGTTTACCAACGGGCGCGCCGACAAGAGTCAGTATCGTCGTTTTAAAATTCAGGCCGAATTGGACGAGGCAAACGACTTCGTGTCGATGTCCGAGGTTTTGGGACGACGTTATGCTCCCGAGCGCATGGCCGACGAGCGCTTTGGTTCGCGCCCCGATTTGCTCGTTGTCGATGGCGGTAAGCCGCAATTGACCGCTGCAATCAAGCAACTTGAGGCTCTTGGGCTCGATATACCAGTTTGTGGCTTGGCAAAGGCCGATGAGGAGGTTTTCGTGCCTTGGGACGAGACTCCCATCGTGCTGCCGACCGGGTCCGCGTCGCTCTATCTAATTAAACAGGTGCGCGATGAATCGCACCGTTTTGCCATCACGTTCCATCGCGAATTGCGCGATAAAGCCATGACGGTTTCGGTACTCGATGACGTTCCAGGCGTGGGACCCACCAGAAAACGTGCCCTTATGCGCCATTTTGGCTCGATGAAGCGTTTGCGCGCGGCGAGCGAGCAAGAGATCGCGGAAGTTCGCGGCATACCTGCCGATGTTGCCAAGGCGGTCCACGAGGCGCTCGTTGCGTGGAATGCCGAGCGCGCCGAGGCGGCGGCTGGCCATTCCGATAGCTAAACACGAGCCTAAACAACTGATATACATGATTGCGCGATTTTCAACCATTTATTTCGCCATGATTGCCTGCTGGTTTCGGGTTTTATTAACGCTAAAACGTTTGACTAACCCAAGCGAAAACCCTGCTATCCTGCGGGTTGACGAAGACTGATATCTCACCTCGCCGATACATACTGTCTGGCGAATCGTTTGTCAACGAATTCGGTGAACGGTAGTAAATACCGTTCAAGCGTATGTATGTATCGGTCGCCGAGCGCGGCACCTCAGTTGGGTTCGTCGGTAGGTAAGGTATATATCGTCCGCAAGTTGCGCGGGGGCAAGTCTAGATGCTCCCGAGTAAGATTCTCTATTGATAGGAGAAGACATGGCCATCATCAACAAGGGTATGTCCAGGCGTTCGTTCCTCGGCTTCACCGGCAGCGTCGCTGCTGTCGCAGGGCTTGGTCTCACCGGCTGCGGTGGCAGCTCTAACGACGAGGGTTCCGCTTCCGGTTCCACCGATTCCGCTAACCGTGGCGGCGGCGTGATCACCGCTGGTTCCGCTTACGCTCCGTCCAGCTTCGATCCCGCCAGCACCGGCTCCGCTGTGGGTCTGGGTGCTAACTGGCACGTTGTCGAGGGCCTCTACGGCATCGATTACCACGACTACAGCACCTTCAACGAGCTCGCCACCGACGATCCCAAGTCTGTGGACGACACCACTTTCGAGGTCACCATCCGCAAGGGCGCCAAGTTCTCCGATGGCACCGAGGTCACCGCTGACGATGTCGTCGCCTCCTACACCGCTTGCGCCGCTTCCGCTACCTATGCTCCGTTCTTCCAGCCCTTCGAGTCCATCGAGGCCAAGGACGCCAGCACCGTGACGGTCAAGACCAAGGTCCCCAACTTCTCCCTGCTCAAGGATCGTCTGGCCATCGTCCGCGTTACCCCGGCCACCCAGACCGAGGAGGATCGCGCCAAGCAGCCGATCGGCTCCGGCCCCTGGATGTACGACTCTATCTCCGATACCGAGATCACCCTGGTTCCCAACCCCGAGTACAACGGTGAGTACGCTGCCGAGGATAAGAAGATTCAGTACAGCATCCTGACCGACCCCACCGCTCGCGTTACCGCTCAGCAGGAGGGCTCCACGCTCGTTATGGAGCTCGTTACCGCTGACGCCGTCGACCAGCTCGAGAGCGCCGGCTGCAAGATCGATAACGTTCAGGGTTTCGGCACCCGCTTCATCATGTTCAACGTCGCCAAGGAGCCTTGGAACAACGTCAAGGTCCGTCAGGCTGTCATGTATGCGCTCGACACAGAGAAGATGGTCAGCAACACCTTCGCCGGCCTTGCCACCGCTGCCAGCTGCTACCTGCCCAAGAGCTTCACCAACTATCATGAGGCTTCCACGGTGTACAAGACCGACGCCAAGAAGGCTAAGAAGCTCATCGAGGAGTCTGGCGTCACCCCGGGTGCCATCACCCTGCGCACCACCGACAACGAGCAGATTAAGGGCATGGCCGCCCAGGTCAAGAACGACCTCGACGCTCTCGGCTTTGATGTGACCATCCAGACCGATACCTCGCCGGCCACTTACGCTGCCATCGACGGCGGCGAGGCCTACGATATCCTCCTTGCCCCTGGCGATCCTTCCTGCTTCGGCGCCGACCCCGACCTGCTGCTCAACTGGTGGTACGGCGACAACGTCTGGATGCAGACCCGTTGCCCGTGGAAGGAGTCCGCTGAGTGGCAGAAGCTCCACGGTCTCATGGACGAGGCTCTTGCCGCCGAGGGCGACGAGCAGCAGAAGAAGTGGAACGAGTGCTTCGACATCATTGCCGACAACGCCGTTCTGTACCCCGTTGTCCACGTCAAGACCGTCTCCGCTTCCTGGGACGATCCGTCCACTGCACCCAACGGCGAGGCCCTTGATGGCTTCAAGGGCATCGGCACGACGAGCATGTCCTTCAGGGGCGTTGCGACCGTCAAGGCGTAAGACTCGCTTGAGTCTGTATGCAGGATGTCGGTCGTTGGGACCGTATCCTCATAGTTGAAACAAAGACCCGGGCGGCAACGATGTCGCTCGGGTCTTGTAATGAGTATCCGTACTCATATACCAGTTGGTCCTACCGACAAAAGAAAGGGGAGAGAACGTGAACAACTTGCTACGTTTGATTGGAAGGCGTCTTGTGGCGCTGCCGATCATGGCATTGGGCGTCACCGTCCTGGTGTTCTTCCTTATGTCGTTCTCCAAGACCGACCCCGCCTACACGGCGTTGGGTGACGGTGCCTCGCCCGAGGCGGTTGCCGAGTACCATGAGAAGTATGGTCTGGACGACCCCTGGCCCGTGCGCTACGTGCGCTATATGGGCGATTTGATCCATGGCGACATGGGCACCTATGGTGCTGCTCGCAACTCCGTTGCCAAGCGCATCTCCACGGCCCTGCCCGTCACGATGCAGCTGACCTTCATCGGTCTTGCCATCGGTGCGGTCGTTTCGTTTTTGCTCGGCGTCATCGCGGCACTGTATCGCGACAAATGGCCGGACCAAGTGATCCGCGTCTTTTCCATCGCCGGCTTGGCAACCCCGTCGTTCTGGCTTGCCGTTCTGTTGATCCTGCTGTTCTCTTCCTACCTTAAGGTGCTCCCGGCATCGGGTGCTCTGCCTCACTTCACCACGAATCCGGTTGGCTATCTGGGACGTATGATCATGCCCGCTATCGCCTTGGCATTTCCGCTGACGGGCCAGATGACTCGTATCGTGCGTACCGCCATGGTCGAGGAGCTCGACAAGGATTATGTCCGTATGGCCCGCGGCGCCGGCGTTCCCGAGAAGGTCGTCGTCGGCATCAACGTTCTTCGCAATGCGCTGATCACCCCGGTCACCACCCTCGGTCTTAAGATCGGTTACCTCATGGGCGGCGCCGTCGTCATCGAGGTTATCTTCAACCTCCCCGGCATGGGCACCGCGATTCTGCAGGGCGTTCAGGGCAACGAGGCGAACCTGGTTCAGGGCGTCGTTATCGTCGTTGCTCTTGCCTTCATCATCATCAACATCGTGGTTGACATGCTCTACCTGCTCATCAACCCGCGCATCAGGACGGTGTAGATTATGGTAAAGATTCGAGAGAAGCAAACCGAGCAGCTCGAGAAGGCTGCCTCCAAGGGGCTCAAGCTCGGTGGCTGGAAGAAGATGACGCTGTCTTCTAAGATTGCCGCCGTCGTGCTGGTGCTGGTCGCCCTGACTGCGATTCTGGCGCCCCTTCTTGCCCCCTATAGCCCGGTCGAGATCTTTACGGCTCGCCAGGCTCCCGGCAACGGATTTATCTTCGGTACCGACGATAAGGGTCGCGACATTCTGTCGCGTATGCTCTACGGTGGTCGTTACTCGCTGATTATCGGCTTTGGCGCCACTGCCATGGCTCTGGTCTGCGGCTCGGTCGTGGGCGCCCTTGCAGCGGTTTCGCGCAAGGCCGTCTCCGAGACGATCATGCGTATCCTGGACATCATCATGTCCATCCCGGGCATCGCCCTCGCGGCCGTTTTCGTCTCCATCCTGGGCAACTCCGTGCCGTCGATCATCTTCGCCATCGGCTTTATGTACACTCCGCAGATTGCCCGTATCGTGCGCGCCAACATCGTGTCCGAGTACGGCGAGGACTATGTCCGCGCGGTTATCGTTTCCGGCGCCAAGGCTCCGTGGATTTTGATCAAGCATGTTCTGCGTAACTGCATCGCCCCGATCATGGTCTTCACCGTTACCCTGGTCGCCGACGCCATCATCTTCGAGGCCTCGCTGACCTTCATCGGCGCTGGTATCCAGGAGCCCACCGCTACCTGGGGCAACATCCTCGCCGACGCCCGCGGCGGCGTGCTCGCCGGCCGTTGGTGGCAGGCGCTGTTCCCGGGCCTGGCCATCATGATCACCTGCCTGGCGCTCAACATCCTCTCCGAGGGCATTACCGACGCCATGGCCGCTGCTCCCTCCGCCGCCCTGGATCCCACCGATTCCTCCAAGCGTCGCGAGGCCGATCTGCTGGTCTCCGACCCCGTTCGCGCCTACAAGGAGCAGGCCCAGTCCCTCTCCGATCGCCTTGGCGCCCTTCGCGATGTCGAGCTCAAGCGTGACGATCGCCATGTGCCCGACGAGTCTGTCGAACCGATTCTCTCGGTCCGTGACTTCTGCATCCAGTTTGAGCATCACGGTGATATCAACGTCGTCGACCATGTCAACTTTGACGTCCGTCCTGGTCAGACCATGGGCCTGGTGGGCGAGTCCGGTTGCGGTAAGTCCATCACCACGCTGGCCATCATGGGCCTGACCGACGATGACGAGCATCTTTCCGGCGAGGTTCTCTGGGAGGGTCGCGACCTGCTCAAGATGAGCAAGAAGGAGTGGTTCGGCCTGCGTGGTACCGATATCGCTATGGTCTATCAGGACGCCCTGTCCTCGCTTAACCCCTCCATGCTCATCTCTGCCCAGATGAAGCAGCTCACTAAGCGCGGCGGAACCCGCAGCGCCGAGGAGCTCCTGGAGCTCGTCGGCCTCGATCCCAAGCGCACGCTCGAGAGCTATCCGCACGAGCTTTCCGGCGGCCAGCGTCAGCGTGTCCTGATCGCTATGGCCCTTACCCGCGACCCCAAGCTGGTCATCTGCGACGAGCCCACGACCGCTCTGGACGTTACCGTCCAGAAGCAGGTCATCAAGCTGCTCAACGATCTTCAGGCCAAGCTCGGCTTCGCCATGATCTTCGTTTCGCATGACTTGGCTCTGGTCGCCGAGGTTGCCCATAACATCACGGTTATGTACGCTGGCCAGGTTATCGAGCAGGCGCCCACCAAGGAGCTGCTCACCAACCCGATCCACGAGTACACCCGCGGTCTTCTGGGTTCCGTTCTGTCCATCGAGAGCGGTTCAGGTCGCCTGCACCAGGTGCCCGGCGCCGTTCCGAGCCCGCGCGATTTCCCCAAGGGCGATCGCTTCGCGCCCCGCTCGAGCCATCCGCGTATTGGCTTGGACACCCGTCCGGTCTTCAAGCGCGTGCCTGGCACCGAGCACTTCTATTCTGAGCTCCCCGACGAGGTGCTCAAGGCAAATGGTTTGACCCCTCACGCGGAGGTGATGTAGATGAGCGAGACCGCAGACAACGGCGTCGAGCCGATCATCTTCCTTGATGACGTCCGCGTCACCTTTAGGACCCGTACCGGCTCGATTCTGCACCCCAACCTGGTTCACGCCGTCCAGGGTGTAACGATTAAGCTCATGCCCGATCAGACGATCGGCATCGTCGGCGAGTCCGGTTGCGGTAAGTCCACCACCGCCAACGTCATGTGCGGCCTGCAGGCCCCCACGAGCGGCAAGGTCTACTTTAAGGGCAAGGACGTTACCAAACGTACCGCCGAGGACCGTCGCCACATGGGTCGCGTCATCTCGGTCGTGTTCCAGAACCCGGCCACGGCGCTCAACCCCCGCATGGTCGTTCGCGAGCAGCTGCTCGATCCCATGCGCGTCCACAACCTGGGTACCGAGGCCGAGCAGGAGAAGCGCGTCAAGGAACTCTTGGAGCTCACCGGTCTGCCCAGCTCCGCTGCCGAGGTTCTTCCCGGCCAGCTTTCGGGCGGCCAGCGCCAGCGCGTCGCAATTGCCCGTGCCCTGTCGCTGAACCCCGATGCCATCATCGCCGACGAGCCCACCTCGGCTCTGGACGTTTCAGTCCGCGCGCAGATTCTGAATCTGCTGACCGACCTTAAGAAGGAGCTCGGCCTGGCCATGGTGTTCATCAGCCATGACATCCAGACGGTCCGCTATATCTCTGACGACATCATCGTTATGAATGGCGGCAAGATCGTCGAGCAGGGCGAGGCCAAGCAGGTCTTCCAGCACCCCCAGGACCCCTACACCAAGATGCTGCTCGGCGCTGCGCCGTCGTTGCTGCATCCCAAGCTCGGCGAGTAGCCTCGCTTTCCCTCCCGTGCGCCCGGTTCCCTTGCCGGGCGCACCTCCGTTGCGATTTCGAAAGGTTGGGTTCACGAGCCATGCCAAGTGCTCAGGAGCTACAACATCAATTTGATGAATATCGAGGCGCCATGCCCCGTACATCAGATTTCGATCTCTTTTGGAAGGATCGCATGGCCGAGGCCGACGCCGTCGGGCTTGACTATGCGATCGAGACGGCATCGGTCGCCGATGCCGCGACCTGCCAGCTTTTCGACCTCTGGTATACCGGCATGTGTGGCGCGCGCCTGCATGCCAAGTACCTTAAACCCGTCTCGGACGAGCCCGTGCCATTGGTACTTCAGTTCCATGGGTATCCGGGTGCAAGCCGCAGCTGGTTTGAGCAGGCGTCGTTTGCGGGCATGGGCATGGCACTCATCGCCCTCGACTGCCCCGGCCAAGGAGGTCCCTCCGAGGACATTGGTGGATTTGAGGGCACAACGGTTGCCGGTCATATCGTCGCCGGTATCGACGGCGACCCGGCCAACCTCTACTATGTCCGCTTACACCAAGATATTCGCATCCTGTGCCGCATCGTTCGCGAGCTCGAGGGCATCGATCTTGCGCGTGTGTTTGTGAACGGCGCGTCGCAGGGCGGCGGTTTGGGCATTGCGACCTGTGCGCTTAACAACGAGCTTATCAATCGTGCCGCCATCCTCTATCCCTTCCTGTCAGATTTCCGCTTGGTCTGGGATTTGGATGCCGACGACATTGCCTACGAGGGCCTGCGCTATTGGTCTCGCTGGTTTGACGAGGACTCGACTCGTATTGACGAAGCCTATGCCAAGCTGGCGTACTTCGATTCCAAGAACTTTGCCCCTATGGTCAAATGCCCCGTGCTGTTTGGCACTGGCACAGCCGATATCGTCTGTCCGCCAGCGACGCAGTTTGCGGTCTATAACAACCTGACCTGTGAAAAGCGTCATGAGTTCTTTGAGGGCTTTGGCCACGAGGAGATTCAGGATTTTGACGATTTGATCATTCCGTTTTTCTGCAAGGGAGGGGAGGCTCATGTCTAAGTGCGAGAGCAATGTTGACGAGCTGATTGCCCCCGGGCTCGTGGGAATTCCTGGAACGGTTTCGTCAAGGCTCGCAGAATATCGGGACTGGCGCGGTGATGTCCAAGCAGATGTTTCTGATTTAGAGACATACGCTTCGAATCTTGAGATTCAAGGCCTGGCCATTACGGCGATTGACTTTGTTAACCCCTGCGCCCGTTACTCGGAGGTCTCCTTTGAGCTCGGTGACGGTGCGATTCACGCTCGTTTGATCGAGCCTGTCGGTCGTGCCCGAGTATCTGAGCGCGTGCCGTTGTGCCTGATGTTCCACGACATTGATCGGCCTGTGCGCGGCTGGCATCACATGACGAGATTTGCCGCCATGGGGTATGCCGTCCTCGCGCTGGATGACGATGTTGCTGGTGCGGACGACCTGCAGCGGGGGATTTCTTCGCCCGCTTTTGTCGAGCGCGTCCGTTGGGGTTGCGCGCTGGCGAAGGTGGCGCGCAATCTTGATGGCATGGACCCCGACTGCATCTTTGCATGGGGCGAGGGTCTTGGCGGCGGAGTCGCGCTGACGGTTTCTGCTCTGGACGAGCGGGGCCTCGCCTGCACGGCGGTTGCCAATCCGCTTCCTGGCGGCCTTGAGGCGCTGTCGTCTCGGGTGCGCGGATCGGTGCTCATGGGCACATCGCTCATGGATGCCGCGAGCGACCCCAAGGGCCAGTTTGCCGTATTCAACGGTCTTGAGTGTGACCGGAGGCATATCATCTATGCCAAATACGCTCACGAGCGCATCAATGCGTTCGAAAACGAAGTCGTCGACTTCTTTAACCAAACGTTCTACTCGTGTTCTTTGGCCTAGACGGCCTGGACACTGCCAACAAGAGTGGGTGGCACAGGGTCGCCCGCCAGACAACTAAGGAGATTCTTGTGGCAACTCAGAAATTCACCGGCGTTATCCCTCCCGTCGTTGTTCCCGATACCGAAGATCACCAGCTCGACGTTGCCTCCTTTGAGCGCAGCATTAACCGCATGATCGATGCCGGCGTCGATGGCCTGTTCTTCCTGGGCTCCTCGGGCGAGGTCGTCTTCTCCACCGACGAGCGTCGTCGCCAGATTATCGCCGAGGCCGTCCGTATCGTCGACCACCGTGTGCCCGTTCTGGTCGGCATCATCGATACCGAGACCGAGCGCATGATCGAGCACGGCAAGGTCGCTCAGGAGCTGGGCGCCGATGCCCTCGTCGCCACCTGCCCGTTCTATGCCCTGCAGGGCATGACCGAGGTCGAGGAGCACTTCCGTATCCTGCACGAGGAGCTCGACCTGCCCATCTTCGCCTATGACATTCCCGTCTGCGTTCACACCAAGCTCCCCTGGAAGCTCCTTGCCAAGCTCGGCGCCGAGGGCGTCCTTGCTGGCGTCAAGGATTCCTCGGGTGATGACATCTCGTTCCGCTACCTCGTTCAGGAGAACGAGAAGAACGGCCATCCGATGAGCATTCTCACCGGTCACGAGGTTGTTGTCGACGGCGCCTATCTCGGTGGCGCCGACGGTTCCGTCCCGGGTCTCGCCAACGTTGAGCCCGAGGGCTACGTGCGTCAGTGGAAGGCCGCTCAGGCTGGTGACTGGGCTACCGTCAAGGCCGAGCAGGATCGCCTCAATGAGATTTCGCACATCTGGGATGTCACCTCGGGCGTCCAGGGCTATGCCGGTGGCGTCGGCGCTTTCAAGACCGCTATGAACCTTATGGGCATCTTCGACAGCCCGACCATGCCGCGCCCGGTGAAGGCCATGACCGGCGAGAACGTTGAGGCGATTAAGAAGGTCCTTCAGGACAACGGTCTCCTTTAAAGCTTTCCCAGGCACCCGACCTCGCCGTTCAACCGTGCGGCCATGACCCATTAGGTCAATGGTCACACGGTTTCTCGGCGATCTCGGGCACCTGGAAAACCTTTACCGCGCTGTGACGGCTAGCCTGACGGCGCATTTCCTGTAGTTGTTTTTTATCTCCTAAGGAGAGTGACATGGAGAACAAGTACGTCTGCTCTGTCGATATCGGCGGAACTAAGATCGCGACCGCCATCATGGAGTACCCGGCTGACGGTAGTGTGCCCCATCCCGTTTTTGAGGCCGAGGTTCCTACCGAGGCCCAGGAGGGCGGCGAGGCCGTCTTCCAGCGTATCGAGGCGTCCATCAAGGCTGCTCTCGAGGCGAATCCTGATGTCGAGGTCCTTGGCGTCGGTATCGGTGCCGCCGGCGTCGTCGATCCCAAGACGGGCGCCATCGCGTATGCCAACGAGATCATGCCCGGCTGGTCCGGCGTTCAGTTGGGGCCGCGTCTGCGCGAGGACCTCGGTCTTCCCGTTGCCGTTGTGGGCGACGTGCAGGCTCATGCTCTGGGCGAGGCCCACTGGGGCGTCGGCAAGGGCAAGTTCTCCGTCTTGTGCCTGGGCATCGGCACGGGCATCGGCGGCGCATATGTCGAGAACGGCCGCGTGATGCAGGGCTTCCATGGTGCTGCCGGTCATATGGGCCACATTGAGTGCTCGGCTGCCACCGGCATTCCCTGCGCCTGCGGGCGTTCCGGCCATCTGGAGTCGGTTGCTTCGGGCACTTCCATTGGTCGAATGTACGATGAACGTTTTGGCCGCGTCGACCCCAGCCGTCCTTCGGTCGGTCGCGATGTGAACGACCTGTGCCGTGCGGGCGACGCAAAGGCGACCGAGGTCATCCATGACGCCGGCTTTGCGCTGGGGGCCAGCTTGGGCTCGCTCGCTAACATCCTGGACCCTGAGGTCATCGTGCTTTCGGGCGGCGTGATTCACCAAGGTCCCGATTGGCGTTCGCAGACGTGGAAGGATTCGGTGCACGAGGGCTATGCCAGCCAGGCGCTCGATCCGCTTCAGAACACACTGATCCTCATCGGTTCTCTGGAGGGCGATGCTCCGCTCATCGGTGCCGCTGAGCATCTTCTTGCCTCGTTGAAGTAAAAGTATCTGCTGTAGGAGCCTCCCGAGACAACACGCCTCGGGAGGCTGTTCTAAGAAAGGTTGCAGCCTTATGACCGTCGATCCTTTGATTCAATCCCTGAAGGGCAAGCTCGTTGTGAGCGTTCAGGCGTATATGGGCGAGCCGCTTCGTACGCCCGAGACCATGGCGCAAATGTCTCGCGCTTGCGAGCTCGGCGGCGCCGCCGCCATTCGGTGCCAGGGCCTTGCCGACATTGCCGCCATTAAGGGTCGCTGTGAGGTTCCCGTCATCGGCCTGTGGAAGGATGGGCACGAGGGCGTTTACATCACGCCGACGCTGCGTCACGCTCGCGCCTGCGTTGCTGCCGGTGCCGATATCGTGGCGATCGACGCCACCGATCGTCCGCGCCCCGATGGCAAGACGGTCGAGGATACCTTCCGCCCGCTGCACGAGGAGGGTGTGCTCCTGATGGCGGATTGTGCCACCATCGAGGACATTCGCCGTGCTGTTGATATGGGCTTTGACCTGGTATCCACCACGCTTTCTCACGGCGTCGCCGCCATCGACTGCACCATGGCCGATGGCCCCGACCTGCCGCTCCTGCGTCAGGCGACTGAGGAATTCCCCGGCCTTCCTATCATTTGCGAGGGTCGCGTGCATACGCCCGAGGAGGCTCGCGCCGCGATCGATGCTGGCGCCTGGGCCGTTGTCGTCGGCACCGCCATCACGCACCCCACGAGTATTACGAGTTGGTTCAAGGCTGCACTTGAGGCGTAAGACAAGCCTCGCATCCGCTCGGGGCGGTATACTCAATATAGGCAATTGACCGCGCGGGATCCGGGTTGCTGGGTCCCGCGCTTGTTTTCGGGAGGCAGCACATGCAAAAGGGAGATGTCATGGATGCGGCGGAGCGCTCGGAGCGCATCCCCGATATCGTCATCATCACCGGAATGTCCGGATCGGGCCGCACACAGGCCATGCACGTGTTCGAGGACATGGGCTATTTTTGCATTGATAACCTGCCTCCGCGTCTCATCGCCCAGCTTGCCGAGCTCGTCGGCATCAATACGGGCGTGGGCAGGCATCTCGCCGTCACCTGTGACCTGCGCAGCCAGGGCTTGTTCGATGAGCTGCTCGATGCCGTTGCCGCACTCGAGGAGCGCGAGATGAGCTGTGACATCGTGTTTCTCGAGGCCTCTGACGAGGTGCTGATCCGTCGTTATAGCGAAAACCGCCGCCGCCATCCCATTGCCAAGCCGGGGGAGACTACGGCCGATGCCATTCAGCGCGAGCGCCTGCAGCTGCAGGGTGTGCGCGATCGAGCCGATATGATCATCGACACGAGCCGCCTGCGCACCTCTGCCCTGCGCAACAAATTGCGCATGGCGTTCTCCGAGTTGTCCGACCAGCAGCTCATGGACGTCCACGTGTTCTCGTTTGGCTTTAAGCACGGCATGCCCGTCGAGGCGGACATTATGATCGACGTCCGCTTCCTGCCTAATCCGTTCTACGATCCCGAGATGCGCACGATGACCGGTCTCGATAAAAAGGTCTCCGATTTTGTTCTGGACCATCCCAAGACGCAGGAGTTTTGGAAGGCTTGGACACAGCTGCTCGATACGGTTATGCCGGGCTATATCGCGGAGGGTAAACCGCAGCTTTCTATCGCCATCGGCTGCACGGGCGGCCAGCACCGCAGCGTTGCCATTGCCGAGGCCACGGCCCGTTACCTGGAAGGCGCTCAGTATCATGTGAGCATCTCCCACCGCGACCTGTCACGCGCCAACACGAAGGCATAGGCCTGCATGTCGTTTACCGCTGAGGTGCGCGACGAGCTCGCGCGCTGCGAACCCGAATGTGAATACTGCGATTTGTCGACGCTTGCCGCCTTGACGCGTGTGAGCGGTACACTTTCGCTGGCCGGCTCCGGGCGGTATCGTTTGACAGTCGCGACCGAGACGGGAGCCGTCGCGCGCACGATGATCACACTGACGCATCGCATCCTTAAGCTCAAAACGGAATTCACCGTTCGTAAATCGGTCTTGCATAAGGTTCGAAACTACCTCATCACCTTGCCTGATCAGCCAGACCTGGATAAGGCTCTGGTGCTGCTGGGTATCCTCGACCGTAGGGGAGGACTTGTCGCCGGCGTACCCCGACATATCGTTGCCCGTCCCTGCTGCAGGCTTGCCTACATCCGCGGCGCGCTCATCGCCGGCGGTTTCGTGGCCGATCCCCGCGGCGACTTTCATTTGGAGATCGCGGTGCAGGGCGAGCAATATGCCAAGGGGCTTTGCGATCTGTTGGAGCAGATTGGGGCCCATGCTCGTGTTAATGCGCGGCGGGGGTCATATGCCGTGTACATTAAGAGCGCCGAGGAAATCGAGCATCTATTAAAGCTGATTGGTGCCAAGCGCAGCGTTGCCGAGATTGAGGAGGCGCGCGCGGTCAAGTTGGTTAAGAACGATGTGAACCGTCGCGTGAACGCCGAGCTCGCCAACCAGACCAGAAGCGCCGGTGCCGCCCAACATCAGCTTGCGCTTATCGATGAGCTCGAGCAGCGAGGCCTGCGCGATACGCTTCCGGATGCCTTGGCGGTCTTTTGCGACCTTCGCGAGCGCTACCCCGATCTTTCGCTGCGTGATTTAGGGGAGATGGCTGACCCTCCCTTGTCGAAGTCGGCCCTCTACCATCGTGTTTTACGGCTTGAAAAGCTCATTGAAGCAAAAAGGTAGGTTAAAGTATCGACTTATATACGGATTTAGCTGTTATTTTATTCTTTAAAACGTTTTAACGCAAATTTGATTTTCAATTTCGAGCATTCTCGTGAAATTCAAGTCAAAAAAAAGGTATATTAGGCGAGTGGTTAGTTTGTGGGCCTCAACGGCAGGCGCTGTAGCTTGCGGGGGCCTTACGAAAGGAGACACAATGGCAGTAAAGGTTGCTATTAACGGCTTCGGTCGCATCGGTCGTCTGGCCTTCCGTCAGATGTTCGGTCATGAGGGCTCCGAGATCGTCGCTATCAACGACCTCACCTCTCCCGATATGCTCGCTTACCTGCTGAAGTACGACTCCACGCAGGGCAACTACGCTCGCGATCACGAGGTCGTTGCTGGCGAGGATTCCATCACCGTTGACGGCAAGGAGATCAAGATTTACAAGGAGGCCGACGCCAACAACCTGCCTTGGGGCGACCTCGACGTCGACGTCGTTCTCGAGTGCACCGGCTTCTACACCAGCAAGGCTAAGGCTCAGGCCCACATCAACGCTGGCGCCAAGAAGGTCGTCATCTCCGCTCCGGCTGGCAGCGATCTGCCCACCATCGTGTACAACGTCAACCATGAGACGCTGACCGCTGAGGACAACATCATCTCCGCTGCTTCCTGCACCACCAACTGCCTCGCCCCGATGGCCAAGGGTCTGAACGACTTCGCTCCCATCGTGTCCGGCATCATGACCACCATTCACGCCTGGACTGGCGACCAGATGCCGCTCGACGGCCCGCAGCGCAAGGGCAACAAGCGTCGTAGCCGCGCCTGCGCCGTCAACATCGTCCCCAACACCACCGGTGCTGCCAAGGCTATCGGCCTGGTTCTCCCCGAGCTCAACGGTAAGCTCATCGGTGCCGCCCAGCGCGTCCCGACGCCGACCGGCTCCATCACCAACCTCTACGCTGTCGTTGACAAGAAGGTCACCGTCGACGAGGTCAACGCTGCTATGAAGGCCTACGCTGCCACCATCTCCGAGACCTTCGGTTACAACGAGGACGACATCGTCTCCACCGATATCATCGGCGAGACCCACGGCTCCATCTTCGACGCCACTCAGACCATGTGCTCTGATCTTGGCAACGGCCAGACCCTCGTTCAGGTCACCTCTTGGTACGACAACGAGAACTCCTACACCTCTCAGATGGTCCGCACCATCAAGTACTTCGAGAAGTTCGTTGCTTAATTTAGCTTTTAGCGAATAGCTCGTTGAGCGTCTAAAGAAGGGCGCGGCCTCATAGGGCTTACACCCTAGGGTCGCGCCCTTTTTATAAGAAATCGTCTGCCGTAATGGGAGGCAGACATGTACGAAAGGTAGAAGCAAACATGGCCTTTACCAAGAAGACCGTCCGCGACATCGATGTCGACGGCAAGCGCGTTCTCGTCCGCGTTGACTTTAACGTGCCTATCAAGGATGGCGTCGTTGGCGACACCACCCGTATCAAGGCTGCCCTGCCCACCATCAACTACCTCGTTGAGCACAACGCTCGCGTCATCCTCATGAGCCACCTCGGCCGTCCCGAGGGCACCGGCTTCCAGCCCGAGCTGTCCCTCGAGCCCGTCGCCAAGAAGCTCGCTGAGCTCTCTGGTCTCGACGTTGCCTTTGTCGCCGACACCTACGGCGAGAAGGCTGCTGAGGCTGTCGCCGCCGTCGAGCCGGGCAAGGTCCTCGTTCTCGAGAACGTCCGTTTTGACAAGCGTGAGAAGAAGAACGATCCCGAGATCGCCAAGAAGCTCGCTTCCTATGGTGATGTCTTCGTTCTCGATGCCTTCGGCACCGCTCACCGCGCCCAGGGTTCCGTCGTGGGCCCCGCCGCTTACCTGCCTGCCGTCGCCGGCTTCCTGCTCGAGAAGGAGGTCGACACGCTGACCGGCATCTTCGCCGAGCCCGAGCGCCCCTTCGTCGCCATCGTCGGCGGTTCCAAGGTTTCCTCCAAGATCGGCGTTCTCGATCACCTCATCGACTCCGCTGACACCCTGATCATCGGTGGCGGCATGGCCTACACCTTCTTCCTGGCTCAGGGCCTGTCCGTTGGTCAGTCCCTCAAGGAAGAGGACTGGGTCGAGCGCGCCGGCGAGATGCTCAAGAAGGCCGAGGAGAAGGGTGTCAAGATCCTGCTCCCCATCGACAACCGTGTTGCCGATCACTTTGGCGAGGACGCTGTCCCCGAGGTTGTCGCTTCCGACGCTATCCCCGACGATCGTGAGGGTATGGACATCGGCCCCAAGACCGAGGAGCTCTATGCCGAGGCTGTCAAGGGCGCCAAGACCGTGTTCTGGAACGGCCCCATGGGCGTCTTCGAGTTCGACAACTTCGCTCACGGCACCCAGGCTATCGCCGAGGCTGTCGCCGAGGCTGACTGCACCTCGATCATCGGCGGTGGTGACTCTGTCGCAGCTGTCAACAAGTTCAACCTGGCCGACAAGATGAGCTGGATCTCCACCGGTGGTGGCGCTTCCATGGAGCTCGTCGAGGGTAAGGCCCTGCCCGGAGTGGAGGCGCTTCTCGATGCCTAATCGCACCCTTCTTATCGCTGGTAACTGGAAGATGAACAACGACGTCGCCGAGGCCGCCAAGCTCGCCGACGAGCTGGCTCAGGCTCTTCCCGAGGTTCCGGCTGGCGTCGAGGTGCTCGTCTGCCCTCCGACCATCGACATCACCACGGTTCATGACCGCATTCAGGCTGCCCCCATCGCCCTCGGTGCACAGAATGTGTACTGGGAGGCCAAGGGTGCCTTCACCGGTGAGTCCTCTTGCGACATGCTCAAGTCTGCTGGCTGCACCTACTGCATCATTGGCCACTCCGAGCGTCGTGACTACTTCCACGAGACCGACGAGGACCAAAACAAGAAGGCCAAGGCCCTCGTTGCCGCCGGTCTTGTTCCCGTCTTCTGCTGCGGCGAGTCCCTCGAGGTCCGCGAGGCCGGCACCTATGTCGAGCACGTCGTGAACCAGGTCAAGGCTGGCCTTGCTGGTCTTGAGATCACCTGCCCCAAGCAGGTCGTCGTCGCCTACGAGCCCATCTGGGCCATCGGCACCGGCAAGACCGCTACTGCTGAGGACGCTCAGGAGGTCTGCGGCGCTATCCGTGAGACCCTCAAGGAGATGTTTGGCGAGGAGCTCGCCGACGGCATCCGCGTCCTGTACGGTGGTTCCGCCAAGCCCGGCAACATTGCCGAGCTCGTCGCCAAACCCGACGTTGACGGCGCCCTCGTGGGCGGCGCTTCGCTCAAGGCTGCCGACTTCGCCTCTATGGTCGTCAAGGCAGGCGAGTAGGACATATGGCACAGCGTCATCTTCCTGCACTCCTGATCATCATGGACGGCTGCGGCCTTGCTCCGGCCGATGGCGAGAACGCCGTCGCCGCTGCCAAGACGCCCTTCCTTGATAGCCTGTACGAGAAGTATCCCCACACTACGCTCGGCGCTTCGGGCGAGGACGTGGGCCTTCCCGACGGTCAGATGGGCAACTCCGAGGTGGGTCACCTCAACATCGGTGCCGGCCGCATCGTGTTCCAGGAGCTTTCGCGCATCAACAACGCCATCAAGGATGGCTCCATCGCCAAGAACGAGGTCTTCGTCAAGGCTATGGACGACGTCAAGGCTGACGGCAAGACTCTCCACCTCATGGGCCTTATGAGCCCTGGCGGTGTTCATTCTCACATGAACCACGTCGAGGCTCTGGTCAAGATGGCTGCCGAGCATGGTGTCAAGACCGTTCGCGTCCACGCCTTCATGGATGGCCGCGACGTTGACCCGCAGTCCGGTGCCGGTTACATGAGTGAGTTCTGCGCCTTCTTGGCCAAGATCTCCGAGGAGACCGGTTGCGACGTTCGCGTTGCCACCGTCTCGGGCCGTTATTGGGCCATGGACCGCGATAATCGTTGGGAGCGTATCCAGCGCGCCTACGACGTCATGGTCAACGCGTCCGATGCCGATACCGACCCCGTGGCTGGTATCAAGGCCTACTACGAGAAGGATCCGCGCGGCGACGAGTTTGTCGAGCCTTTCGTTGCCCACAACGAGGGCATCCACGAGGGCGACGCGGCCATCTTCTTCAACTTCCGTCCTGACCGCGCTCGTCAGATGACCCGCGTGTTCACGGACAAGGAGTTCGACGGCTTTGAGCGCGAGCAGATTAAGCTTTCGCACTTTGTGACGATGACTGAGTACGATCCGACGTTTGACGTCGAGGTCGCCTTCCCCAAGACGTTCCCCGAGAACGTCCTGGCCGACGTTATCGCCGCCAATGGCCTGAAGCAGCTGCATACCGCCGAGACCGAGAAGTACGCCCACGTGACGTTCTTCCTCAACGGCGGCATCGAGGAGCCCAAGGAGGGCGAGGAGCGCGTGCTCGTCGCTTCCCCCAAGGTCGCTACCTACGATCTGCAGCCCGAGATGAGCGCTCCTGAGGTTACCGAGAAGCTTGTCGCCGCCATCAACGAGGATCGCGCTGATTTCTATATCGTGAACTTCGCGAACTGCGACATGGTTGGTCACACCGGTGTTTTCGACGCTGCCGTTAAGGCCGTCGAGGCTGTTGACGATGCCCTGTCCAAGGTTGTCCCGGCGATTCTCGCCAAGGGCGGCTTTGCGCTGATTACCGCCGACCACGGCAACGCCGATCACATGTTTGACGTTGCTTCCGACGGTTCCAAGCATCCGTTTACGGCTCACACCACCAACCGCGTGCCGTTCATTATCGTTGATGAGAAGGCACAGCTCACCGGTATCGAGGACGGTCGTCTTTCCGATATCGCCCCGACTATGCTCACTATGGCTGGTCTGGAGCCTTCCGCCGAGATGACGGGCCGCGTGCTCGCCACCGAGGCATAATAGAAAACAAATACCGTTTTCTAGTAAGGGGGGGGGTTGTCCACAATCGGACAACCCCCTTTTGGTATTTCTGCCATTTCTACCTCGTTCCCGAGCGGCAGGTAGGGGAGAGCGGGGGATTGTGGTACAGTACTGGAGTTTGAATTGTTCTATTAAGGAGCTTATCTATGGGTCCGTTCCAGATTCTTCTTTTTGTCGTTTGGGCTATCTCTGCCGTGGCGTTGACGATTCTCGTTCTGATGCATTCCGGTAAGGGCACCGGCGTGTCGGATATGATTGCTAGCTCGCTGTATAACTCCAGCTCTGCCACGGGCGTTATGGAGCAGAACCTTGACCGCCTGACCGTCATCATGGCTGTCGTGTTTGCCGTGTGCGTCGTGCTGTGCATGTTCTTCTTCCCGCAGGGCATCGTGGGCTACTAAGTACGAGCCGCATAAATACTTGAAAAGGGTCCCGCGAGTGCGGGACCCTTTTTGTTTACATATTTGTAACAGAGTCAAAATATCCCCACATACTTCGCCCAACTAAAGAAATTCTCGACCGTTGACCGGAATTAGCCCCAAATCGTGCATAAAATGCGCTACTGTATTAAGAAACGTTGGTCTGTTGTGCATAACCAGCCATAGCAACGGTCGGCGTTTTGATGGTTCGGATCGGATTGTCTCGATATGTGTCCGACTGAACATTTCTTTGTCCTATCTCATAAGGAGGATGGCATGGCTGATTCTATGTTCCACCAGCCCGTTATGGGTCGTCGCGCCTTTGTCGGCGGCACCCTTGCTGCGAGCTCCATGGCTTTTCTTGCCGCATGTGGCAAGAAGGGCGGCGACGCTTCCGGTTCTGAGTCCGGTTCGACGCTGAACTTCTACATCAACAACCCGGTCTGCATCGACCCCTACAATGTCCAGGAGGACCAGGGCACTCAGGTCGAGTACCAGCTCTTTGATTCTCTGACCTCTTATGACGCCGAGAAGGGCGAGATCGTTCCGCTGGCTTGCGAGTCCTTTGAGGCCAACGACGATTCCACCGAGTTTACCTTCAAGATCAAGAAGGCCAAGTTCCACAACGGTGACGACGTTACCTCCAAGTCCTTCAAGCTCGGTTGGGAGCGTCTGGTCAACACCAAGTCGGCCATCGCTACCGAGTACGGCCCTTCCGAGGTCTCCTATCACCTTTCCATGGTCGAGGGCTATGACGACCTGCTTGCCGGTAACGCTACCGAGCTCAGCGGTGTTACTTGCCCCGACGATGAGACCCTCGTCGTCAAGCTGTCTTCCGCTTACGCCGACTTCCCCTTCGTCGCCTCTCACCCGGCTCTGGCCCCGGTTCCCGAGTGTGCCGAGTCCGATGCCAAGAGCTTCTACCTTGCACCGGTCGGTAACGGCCCGTTCATGATGGACGGCAAGTGGGAGGATGGTCAGGAGATCAACCTCAAGAAGTTCGACGATTACTATGGCGACAAGGCCAAGATTGATGGCATCCACTTCCAGGTCATCAAGGACATGGAGACCGCTTACAAGGAGTTCCAGGCCGGTAACCTCGATGTCTGCGACGTTCCCGTTGCTCAGATCGACGCCGCCAAGAAGGATCGCGGCGTGTCCAAGGACGGCTACACCATGGGTGACGGCGAGCGTTTGCTGCTCGGCTCCGAGCCTTCCACCTACTATCTGACCTGCAACAACACGGCCGAGCCGTTCAACAACGCCGACCTGCGTAGGGGTATCTCCCTGGCCATCAACCGTGAGGCCATCTGCAAGACTATCTTCAAGGGTACCCGTACCCCCGCCGACGGCATTGTTCCTCCGGGTATCGATGGCTACAAGGAGGGCGCATGGGAGTTCTGCGCCTACGACGTCGACAAGGCTAACGAGTACCTCGACAAGGTTGCTCCCGCTGACGCTAACGGCGATCGTGGCATTAACGTGACTCTGTCCTACAACCAGGACGGTGGCCACAAGGAGATCATGGAGTCCATCATCGGCGACCTCGCCAAGGTGGGCGTTACCGCTACTTCTGATACCCCTGAGTGGTCTGCCCTGCTCGAGCAGTATCAGAACTTTAACTATCAGTTCGGTCGTCTGGGTTGGATTGCCGACTACCCGATCATGGACAACTTCCTGTATCCGCTGTTCCACTCCGATTCCCTCGGTGGCGATAACCGCTCTGGTTACAACAACCCCGAGTTCGACGCCAAGGTCGACGAGGCTCGTACCATTGTTGACGACGATGAGCGCGTCGCTAAGATGCAGGAGGCCGACGCTATGGTCGCTGCCGACTGCCCGGTCATCCCGGTGATGTTCTACACGCACACCATCGTCGGCTCCGATCGCATCAAGCACCTCTATGTCGATCCGCAGAAGCATGCCGAGCTGGGTACCGCTGAGCTCGCCTAAAGAGTTTGCAGCTTCCGTGAGGGTCAAGTATTTACGTAGACCTCATGGGAAACATACAGTTCTCCCTAACCTGGGGTAAACTGGCTGATGGTAATTTTGGGATGCCGGTCTGGCGATCGGCATCCCATTTAGGTTAATCCCTAGATAGGGGAGTGGTATGGGTAAGTACATCGTTAAACGTGTGCTTCAGTTCATCCCGGTATTTTTGGGCGTTACGCTGATTCTGTTCGCCCTCCAGAATATTGTGCCGGGAGATCCGATCAAGCTGATCGGTGGAGACAAGGCTCTGTCCCCCGAGGTGGAGCTTCAGCTTCGCGTCCGCTATCACCTGGTCCAGACGGACGAGGACGGCAACGCGATTCTTGACGAGAACGGCGACCCCGTTCAAACGTCGCTCGTGGACCGTTACTTGTATTACATGAACGGCCTGCTTCATGGCGATCTGGGCAATTCGTATCAGCGCAAGCTGCCGGTTACGGAAATCTTTGCCCAGAAGTATCCGTATACGGTCAAACTTGCCGCGTGCGCCATCGTGCTCGAGGCAATCATGGGTATCGGTGCGGGTATCATTTCGGCGGTAAAGCGTTATTCCTTCTGGGATATTTTGGTAACGCTCACCACGTCGATCCTCGTTGCCGTCCCGGCCTTCTGGCTCGGTATGTTGCTGCAGCTGTTCTTTGGCATCATCCTCAAGGATGCCACCGGCGGCGCATTCTCCATGCCGATTTCGGGTGCCGGCGGTTCCAGCTCTCAGTATCAGGCTTGGATGCACTATGTGCTTCCGACCATTACGCTGGCTTCGGTTTCGACCGCTTATGCTGCCCGCATTATGCGCTCGCAGCTGCTTGACGTCATGAACCAGGATTACATCCGTACGGCAAAGGCGAAGGGTCTCTCCAATCGCGCGATCATCGTCAAGCATGCGCTTAAGAATGCATTCATCCCCGTCGTTACCTATATTGGTGTCGACTTTGGCGGCATGCTTTCGGGCGCCATCCTGACCGAGACGGTCTTTAACTGGCCCGGTATCGGCAATGAGGTCTATCGCGCCATTAGCATGCGTGACTGGCCCATCGTTATGGGCGGCGTTACGCTCATCGTTGTCGTCGTCATGGTGATCAACCTGCTCGTCGACATTAGCTATGCATTCCTCGACCCGCGCATCCGCCTTGGCGGTCCGTCGGATAAGGCCTAAGGGAGGTACGTCTCATGCAGGAAACTGATTCTCAGTCTCAGGAGCAGGCTACCGCCACCAAGGCCGCATCTGCTCCCGCCAAGTCCCGCACGCTGTGGGGCGACGCTTTTAAGCGTCTTCGTAAGAACAAGCTCGCCGTTATCGGTGTCTGTTGGATCATCATCGTCGTTGTGGTTGCACTGACCGCAGATCTGTGGGCTAAGCCCTGGCTCGGTTCGCCGACGGCTTCCGACTCGACCACCATGGCCGAGACGTCGCTGCTGGCTCCGTGTGCAGAGCACCCGTTTGGCACCGACGCTCTTGGTCGTGACATTCTTGTCCGTGTTATCTACGGTGCACGCGTTTCGCTGTCCGTCGGCATTATGGCCACCGCGATCTCCACGCTGATCGGTCTGGTCATGGGTGCTCTGGCGGGTTTCTACGGCGGCATCTGGGATACGATCATCATGCGCTGTGCGGACATCTTCCTAGCGTTCCCGTACGTGCTGTTCGTTGTCGCCATGATCGCTGTAATCGGCCGTGGTCTTCAGAACGTCTTTATCGCCATCGGTATTCTCGGCTGGCCTTCGATTGCGCGCGTCTTCCGATCCGCGATCCTGACGGTCAAGGAAAACGACTATGTTGACGCTGCGCGCGCGATGGGTGCATCTGATGCTCGTATCGTCGTGCGTCATATCTTCCCGAACTCCGTCGCCTCCATCGTGGTCTACGCGACCATGAACATTGGTGGCGCCATTCTGACCGAGTCCGCTCTGTCCTTCCTCGGCATGGGCGTTATTCCGCCTACGCCTTCGTGGGGCTCCATGATTCAGGACGGTCAGCAGTATCTTCTGACCGCTCCCTGGATGATGATCATGCCCGGTCTGGCAATTCTCTCGACGGTGCTCGCCTTCACCCTGCTGGGTGATGGTCTGCGCGACGCCCTCGACGTCAAGATGAAGGACGCATAAGGATGAAGAAGAACAAGAACTATGTGGACCTGAAGGACCAGCCGGTTCCAGAGGGCCAGCATCTGCTCGAGGTCGATGACCTTAAGATGTATTTCCATACCGAGGACGGCGTCGTTCGCGCTGTCGACGGTGTGTCCTACACGCTCGATCGCGGCGAGACCTTGGGCGTCGTCGGTGAGTCCGGCTCCGGTAAGTCCGTGACCGCCATGACCATCATGGGTCTTATCTCGATGCCTCCGGGAAAGATCGAGGGCGGCGACGTTCGCTATCGCGGTCGTTCTATCCTCGAAATGACTGAGGAAGAGATGCAGCACATTCGCGGTAACGATATCGCGATGATCTTCCAGGATCCTATGACCTCCTTGAACCCGGTCTATAAGATCGGCAAGCAGGTGGGCGAGGGCCTTCGTCTGCACCGTGGCTACTCCAAGCAGGAGGCGCTCAAGCGTGCCACCGAGCTTTTGGACCTCGTGGGTATCCCCGAGCCCGAGAAGCGCGTCAATGAGTATCCGCACCAGTTCTCGGGCGGTATGCGTCAGCGTGTCATGATCGCTATGGCTCTTGCCTGCGATCCCGATATCCTGATTGCCGACGAGCCCACGACGGCTCTGGACGTTACCATTCAGGCTCAGATTATCGAGCTCATGCAGGAGATGCAGGAGAAGAACGGCAACGCCATTATCATGATTACCCATGACCTGGGCGTCGTTGCCGATATGGCCGATAAGATCATGGTTATGTACGCAGGCCGTCCCGTCGAGTTCGGTACTGCTGAGGAAATCTTCTACGAGAGCCGCCACCCCTACACCTGGGGCCTTATCCGCTCCATCCCGGAGCAGGCCATCGAAGAGAAGAAGCCGCTTACGCCGATTCACGGCAACCCGCCTTCGCTCATGAACCTGCCTGAGGGCTGCGTCTTCTCGCCTCGTTGTCCCTATGCGACGGACAAGTGCCGCAAGCAGCGCCCCGAGCGCGTTGTCACCGAGTCTGGTCATTACTCTGCGTGCCACTACTCCGGTGACCCCGAGTTCCTCAAGAACGCTCCTGAGACGTCCCGTACGCGCAAGGATTCCAAGAAGGGAGGCGAGGCGTAATGGCAGATACCAACGAGCGCACTCCGCTGCTGAAGGTCGAGCACCTCTCTAAGGAGTTTCCCGCTGAGTCCGGCATGTTCGCCAAGCGCTTCTCCAAGCGTGTCGTCTCTGCTGTGAATGACATTTCGTTCGAGATTTATCCGGGTGAGACCTTTGGCCTGGTCGGCGAGTCTGGTTGCGGTAAGTCCACCACGGGCCGTACCATCATGCGCCTGACCAAGCCGACGGCAGGCAAAGTGTTCTTCCAGGGTAAAGATGTTGCCGAGATGAGCAAGCATGAGATCAAGGACATGCGTCGCGAGATGCAGTTTATCTTCCAGGATCCCTATGCTTCGCTGAATCCCCGCATGACCATCGGCGAGATCGTCTCCGAGCCCATGACCATTCACGGCGTGGGCACCAAGGAGGAGCGCATTGAGCGCGTCCGCGAGCTTCTCGACGTTGTCGGACTGAACCCCGAGCACATTAACCGCTATCCTCATGAGTTCTCCGGCGGTCAGCGTCAGCGTGTCGGCATTGCCCGTGCATTTGCGCTGAAGCCTAAGCTGATTATCTGCGACGAGCCGGTTTCCGCTCTGGATGTGTCCATTCAGGCCCAGGTTCTGAACCTGCTCAAGGAACTCCAGGACAAGTTCGGTACCGCATATCTGTTTATTGCTCACGACCTGTCCGTCGTGCAGCACATCTCCGATCGCGTTGCCGTTATGTATCTGGGTAAGATGGTTGAGGTTTCGGACTGGAAGACGCTCTATAGCGAGCCTCACCATCCGTACACGCAGTCGCTGCTGTCTGCCGTGCCGGTTCCCGATCCGGATATCCAGAAGACCCGTAAGCGCATCATCCTCGCCGGCGATCCGCCGTCACCGCTGGATCCGCCGACCGGCTGCCGTTTCCACACGCGCTGCCCCATCGCGCAGGGCATCTGCTCTGAGAAGCTTCCCGAGTTTAAGGAAGTCGCACCGGGTCACTGCTGCGCGTGCCACTTCGCGGAGCCGTTCCCGATCAAGGAATCGCACATCGACCTGTAGCCGGTTGTTATCGTCCGGGCCCGCCCTGAAGTTACTTTTCAGAACGTCCTCGGACATGCAAGAAACCCCCGCTGCGCACTTCGTGCGGCGGGGGTTTCTTGCGTCCTGCGGAGTGTTCTGAAAAGTAACTTCAGGGCGGGCCCTGCGGCAACTCGGCAGGGGGAGTGCGATTCCTCGATCGCTCACTTAATCTGATGAGAAATTGAGTGAGGCCGGAGCTTTAGCTCCGGCCTCCTCATATAAGGGCTCGGCAAAGCCGAGCCACCAAATTTGCATCAGCTCCCAGAACATGTTTGAGAACTGTGCCTGAAGTACGTATTTGCAGGCCCCGAATCGGTGTTGCCTCCCGGCGCATTCCGCAGGGGGGAGCGATATTTTGCAGCACGAAGTGCGAAGCAAAATATCGCTCATGCCCGAGGACGCGCCGGGAGGCAACACCGATTCGGGGCCGAACATATAGATCTACCAGCGCATTTACAAATTCGTAAACTTTTTTGAAAAAAGTGCTTGCACAGTTCTCGAATCATAGGTTATTATCTTCCTCGTTGAACGCGCGGGTCCAACAAAACGAACTGCGAATCAACAACATAGCATGTCGGAGTGGCGGAATTGGCAGACGCGCTAGCTTGAGGTGCTAGTGACCGCTTTTTGGTCATGCGGGTTCAAGTCCCGCCTCCGACACCATCGCATTTGAGAAGCCTCTTCGGAGGCTTTTTTGTTACCGATAGACGGTGGGGTCCACGATGGAAACGCTTGAACGCAACGAGTGGGCAGACGTTGCCCAACTAGTCGAGATCACGAGCGATGCTGTCATCATCTGTGAGCTCGACGGAACCATTCTGCATGTGAATAATCGCTTACTTGGTTTGATGTGCGAGGAACGCGCCGACGTCATCGGTGGAGATGTTAAAGACGTCCTGTACTCATCCGCTTTTGAACGTGCGACGGAACATCGTCTGCCATTTGAAACTGATGGCTCCGAGAACGAACTGATACTCAAGCTGAGTGACGGCTCCTTTATCCCCGTCTTGGTTCGTGCGGGCTCCGTAACGCCTCCACGCATCTTTGGGTGCCGCGCGCCACGTGTCCTGGTGGCGCTCCATAGCATCGAAGAACAGTATTCGCACGACCGTCAGCTCAAGCGTGCGTTATCGGAGCTTAGAGTGGCGAACAAGCGCCTCTCTGGCACGCTCTCGGTCATTATGAGCACTGTGGGCTCCGATGAGTTACCCAGTCTGCTTGATACCGTTTTAAACCAACTTGTAGGAACGCTCGATGCTTCGGGTGCCGCTATCTATTTTTCTGAGAGCGGCGGTTTTAAGCTTCGCGGTGTCTCCAAGGAGCTGCACGACAGCTACCTGCCCGAGTTTTTGCCGTATGGCGCGGGCATTCCGACGTATGTTCTTCGCGAGTCGCGTGCCTGTCGCTTGTCGATTCAGCAGGACCTTGAGGGCGATAGGGCCGCCTCCGGTATGTTCATGGACCTGGATAATCGTTCTAAGCACCTGTTGCGCATGCAGGATATGCCTCCGTACCGCAGCGAGATCTGTCTTCCCGTTTTTTACGGTACGCAGATCCTTGGCGTGTTGGAAGTTGGTTGGAAACGCCCCCAGGCACCGCTCGCCTATGACGTTAATGTACTTGAGGTCATTTGCGATTACCTGTCTATCCAACTGGTCGGCATGGCATCGAGTCTTCGCTCTCGTCGCACGGCCGAGCTTGGCCGCTCGCTCAATGTCTTACGTGATGAGTTGTTTACCTTTCTAGACGATTCCGTCGCGGCTACCCAGGCGGTATCGTCCGAGATCTGCAATATGCTCAACTGCCATTTTTGCCCTGTTGAGTATGACGCCAGTCTGGATTCCTACGTCATAGATTTTGAAGGCGGCAGTCGCGTTGCTTTGCCGGACGATCCCGAGAAGCTTTTCTTTTCCACGACGGCGCCAGCGGCACGTCTGGGGGCTGGCCCTGATGGCTTTGAGGCGTCTGTTTTGGGCGGCACGAGTGCCGAGGACCTTAAACACGTCCGTATAACTCGCGTTGACGAATCGATGCCTATGGGAGGCTGGCTTAGGGCACACGGTCTGCCTTGTCAAGGTCTCTACGTCGACTCCGGCATCGAGGCGGGGCGCCCGCGCTCTGAGGGTGATGGCAAGCACAGTAACGACGCGATTGTCCCTGCTTCTGTTGCGAAGAGACCGACAACGCGCGCGCTGCTGCTTCGTGATGGTAGCCAAGAGCCGATTGATGACCTTGAATATGACTACTTGGTGCACTTGGCGCATGACTTTGAACTGATCTACGAAGGCGAATCTCAAAAGCGCGAGGAGCGCCATATCGCTCAGACGCTCCAGATCGGCATGAGAAATTCCCTGGGGGATGTTCCGGGTATCGCAACCGATTCGGTGTACCTGTCGGCCACGAACTCGGCGTTGGTCGGCGGCGATTTCTATACGCTCATCCGTCTTCCCGACGATTGCGCCGTCATGATTCTGGGTGATGTGTCTGGCAAAGGCATTGAGGCCGCATCGATGTCCGCGCTCGTCAAGACGGCCCTGACGGCATATGCCTGGGAGGGCGCTGGACCGGCCCGCATGGCACGCTCGCTCAATAGCATGCTCATGGGCTTTTCGAAGGTCGAGACGTTCGTGACAGCCTTTATCGCCAAGATTGACCTTAAAGCCGGACGCGCAACGTATTGTTCGGCGGGCCATCCTCCGACCATGGTCATCAGGCCAGAGTCGATGCCGCTGGGTGGCGGCGAGACTCGTGGGGGAGAGGTCGAGCTGCTTGGATGCCAATCGGGCGTAATCGGTGCCTTTGAGAGCATGGTGTACGAGACAGGCGTGTTTACGTTCGCTCCTGGCGACATGCTCTTCATGTATACGGATGGAACGATTGAGGCCCGCGACCGTACCGGAGCGTTCTTTGGCGAGCAGCGCTTGCGCGACCTTCTGCTTTCTGTTTCGGGGGAGGGCGTGTCGGGCATTTGCGGCAAGGTCTTGGGCGAGCTTGACCGATTTACCGAATCGGCGCTGGACGATGACATTGCATTGGTGTCCCTTGAGTTTTTACGGGGTCGTTCATAGACGACGCTGGGCGGGCTGAATCCGTACGGTTGGGGAAACGAATGCATCGAGTGGGCTTTTTTGGGGAACCATGGTCGTATGAATGAGTGGAATGACATAGCGGTTTTGACGCCACCAGGCGATATCGACATCGCCACGGTGCCTGCGCTGCGTCGGCGGTTGGATGCTTTGATTGGCCGCGGCGTGCGTCGTGTCGTCATCAACTGTCAGGCTGTCAGCTTTATCGATTCGACGGGCTTGGCATTCCTGCTTACGCGCGCTCGTGAGCTCATGAGGCGAGAAGGCTTGCTTTCGCTCGTCAATGCATCAGGTGAAGTTGTTCGCTTTTTGGAGATTGCTCGTCTTGTCGATATCCTTCATGTCGCGGGGCCGGCACGGGAGTCTATTCCCGCTATTCCGGTGGGGGAGCTGCCTCGCTGGAGTAAGAGCGTCGAGGTCCGTCAGGGTATCGAGAATCTTCCATACTACCGACATCGCATCGCCGAACTCCTTGAATCGCTTCCGTTGCGCCGTGACGAGCGCTACGATGTCGCATTGGCGTCGGGGGAGGCGCTGGGTAATGCCTATGACCATGCGGGCGGTATCGGGTGCGTCCTGACGGTTCAAGCCTATGGCGATCGCGTTGTGGTTGAGGTGCTTGATCGAGGTGCCGGCTATTCTATCGATGAAACGAGCGAGCCGGTCGCATCTGAGGAACGCGGCCGTGGTATCAAGCTTATGCGTATGCTCGTCGATAACGTGGAGGTTGCTCGTCGTACGGACGGCGCCGGCACGCGCGTGCAGATGGTGAAGCTGTTTAGCGGAGCGCTGGAATCGTGTGCCTAGCCAATCGCTTTAGCGCGTTTGGCTACTAAGAACATGCGGCAGACAAGTTTTTTGAAAAAAGTACTTGCGTCTTTTGGACAACTCGCGTAAATTAATAACCCGCAAGCGGACATGGCTCAGTTGGTAGAGCACAACCTTGCCAAGGTTGGGGTCGCGGGTTCGAGCCCCGTTGTCCGCTCCATTGCATTTCCGGACCGTTTTGGCGGTCCTTTTTCGGCGAAGTGGCCAAGTGGTAAGGCAGAGGCCTGCAAAGCCTTTACCCCCGGTTCGAATCCGGGCTTCGCCTCCAGGCAACATCCGGGCGCTCCGGCGCCCGTTTTGTTTTACATATGCGGACATGGCTCAGTTGGTAGAGCACAACCTTGCCAAGGTTGGGGTCGCGGGTTCGAGCCCCGTTGTCCGCTCCAAACGCAGCAGCCCGACTACTACGGTAGCCGGGCTTTTTCGTATCCATCGACTGGGCTCGAACCCGAGAGGGAGCGAGCTTCCTGGGTCGTGGCTGTGGCGTTGTTTGCCGCGAATGTCCGCTTTGGGCGTATCATCGTGGACATCTCACATAACCTCGTTGCAAGGGAGATACGCCCCATGGCTACGGAAAAGTCTTCTTCGCGCTCATGGATGTCCGATGCCGCGATCTATCAGATCTACCCGCGCTCGTTTAAGGACTCGACTGGTTCGGGTCTGGGCGATATCGCGGGCATTACCCAGCAGATGGACTATCTTGAGCGACTGGGTATCGAGGCCATCTGGCTGAGCCCGTTTTACCCATCGCCTCTTGTCGATGGTGGCTATGATGTGGCGGACTACTGCGATGTCGACCCACGTCTCGGCTCGCTTGACGACTTCGATGACATGATCGCTGCGGCTCACGCGCGCGGCATCAAGGTTATCGTCGACATCGTGCCTAATCATTCATCCAACCAGCACCCCTGGTTCAAAGCCGCTCTTGCCGCCGGCCCCGGATCGCCCGAGCGCGCCCGTTATATCTTCCGCGATGGTCGCGGCGAGCACGGTGAGCTGCCTCCCACCAATTGGAATGCCAACTTTGGCGGCCCCGCCTGGACGCGTGTTGCGGACGGTCAGTGGTATCTGCACATGTTTACGCCCGAGCAGCCGGACTTTGACTGGTCATGTCCCGAGGTTCATGCGCTCTTTTGCGACGTCCTGGCGTTTTGGAGCGATCGAGGCGTCGATGGCTTTCGCATTGATGTGGCGCAAGGTCTCGCCAAGGATCTCGACCGCGATGACCTCGACCGGTGGCATCTCGCCGAGGGCGATGACATGGTTGACGACGGCACCCATCCGCTGTGGGACCGCAACGAGGTCCACGAGATCTATCGCGAGTGGCGCCGCGTGTTCGACCGCTATAATCCGCCGCGCAGCGCCGTTGCTGAGGCATGGGTGCTGCCCGAGCGCCAGTATCTCTACGCGCGCCCCAGCGAGCTTGGTCAGACATTTAACTTTGAGTTTGCCAAGGCCACTTGGGCCTATGATGACATGCACGCTGCAATCGAGGAGGGCTTGAAGGCAGCCGTCGAATCCGATTCCGCCTCGACCTGGGTACTCTCCAACCACGACGTGCCGCGCGTGGCGACACGCTATGCCCTGCCGCAAATCAAGGCGACGCGCTACCACCAGATTGCGCTCGACTGGCTTTTACGCGACGGGTCGTCTTATGACGAGGACCGTGAACTCGGCGAGCGCCGCGCGCGGGCGGCCCTTTTGCTTGAGCTGGCGCTTCCGGGTTCGGCATACGTGTATCAGGGTGAGGAGCTCGGCCTTTTTGAGGTGGCTGATATCCCGTGGGCTGCACTCGAAGACCCTACTGCGACCAATACGCACGGACCGAAGCGTGAGAAGGGGCGCGACGGCTGTCGTGTGCCCCTGCCGTGGGTGGCGGCGGACGATCCCGCGCATGGCGGATCGTTTGGGTTTTCACCGGCGGACGCCGATGCGGCGCCCCATCTGCCGCAGCCTGCATGGTTTTCCGATTACGCCGCCGATAGGGAAGAAGCGGATCCGACATCGATGCTTGCGCTTTATCGTGACGCTCTCTGGCTGCGGCGCAAGCTGCGCGGGTGCGCCAACGATCTTGTGTGGCTCGATCTTGACGGGCGCACCGGCCTTGCGGATGGCGCCGAGGGCGCTGAGGGCGGCGTCATCGCCTATCGCCGCGACAATGGCTGGGCGTGTGTGACGAACTTCGGTGCAGCACCCGTGGAGCTGCCGGCGGGCAGGGTCCTGCTCACCTCATCACCGCTTGCAGACGGCAGGCTCGCGCAGGACAGCTCTGCCTGGATTATGCTCGGTGAGATGTAGGGGCCTCTTGCGGCGAGTTTGCGTTTGCCTGCGCCTTCCGTGGTGGCTGATGTCTTTGCGAGGTTCGCGAGGGCGTCGCAAAACTTTTCAAAAAAAGTTCTTGCATAGGATGCGGGTATCACGTAAGATTAATCCTCGTAAGCGGACATGGCTCAGTTGGTAGAGCACAACCTTGCCAAGGTTGGGGTCGCGGGTTCGAGCCCCGTTGTCCGCTCCATTTGGGCGTTTAGCTCAGGGGGAGAGCGCTTCCCTGACACGGAAGAGGTCAGAAGTTCAAATCTTCTAACGCCCACCAAATGTTCGCAGCTCAGAGGCTATGTCTCTGGGCTGTTTTGTTTTATGTCGCCAAGTACGCCGCCAAATAACCACCAAATACTGATCCAAAGTCTGTATGCGATAGCCTTCGCATCCCGTAGGGGTGCCGGCAGATTGCGCACGTCCTGGCCGATCGTGACCGCAACATGTTGGTCAAGCATAATCTTTTGGATTCTTTTGGCGTGAGTGGCTTGGTTTTGGTAGGATTTGTCAGCGGCTTGACTAAGGGGGTTTTATAACTGCCATGCAGGTAGCCGTGTTGGTAACGTTTTACCGACTTGCCAAGAACCCCTCATAATTAATGCGTCTGCAAAATGACTAATTGCTTTGACCTGCTGAAACACTATATGTTGTGTTTGACCTAAAAAAAGAATACAGGATATAGATGCCTCTTTGTCGTATGATAGATGACGGACAGAGAACGAGAACCTTATTCGCCCCATTTGGATAGATCTTTGAGCCCCTTGATTGGCTGCGAGGATTGTCCGCATGAGGGCCTATGGTTTATCGAGAACACAGATTGCGCGACGGCGCCGCAAGACAGGGGCAAGCCCTGCCGGGTATCGTTTGGCTCTGAAGCGCGATGAGGCTACGATGCGAAAGGGGCAAGAGGATGAAGATCATCAAGCGCAGCGGCACCGAGGTTGTCTTTGACATCGATAAGATCGTCAATGCCATCCGTGCCGCAAACTTGGAGGTCGAGGAGAGCTCTCGTCTTACCGACCGCCAGGTGGTTTACGCGGCGCAAAACGTCGCCGAGGCATGCGAGAACGCGGGCCACACTGTTTCGGTCGAGGAGATTCAGGATTTGGTCGAGGACGAGATCATGCGTCTCGACTGCTACGAGGTTGCCCGCCACTACATCATCTATCGCTATGTTCAGAGCCTGAAGCGCCAGAAGAACACGACCGATGACAAGATCCTGTCGCTGATCGAGTGCAACAACGAAGAGGTCAAGCAGGAGAACTCCAACAAGAACCCGACCGTCAATTCCGTTCAGCGTGACTACATGGCCGGCGAGATCTCCAAGGACCTGACTCAGCGTGTGCTGCTGCCCCAAGAGATCGTGGATGCCCATAATGAGGGCCTGATCCATTTCCACGATTCGGATTACTTTGCCCAGCACATGCACAACTGCGATCTGGTGAACCTGGAGGACATGCTCCAGAACGGCACTGTTATCTCGGGTACGCTGATTGAGAAGCCGCACAGCTTCTCGACCGCCTGCAACATCGCGACGCAGATCATCGCCCAGGTTGCTTCCTCCCAGTACGGTGGCCAGTCGATTTCGCTGACCCATCTTGCCCCGTTCGTCGAGGTGAGCCGTCAAAAGATTCGCGGCGAGGTCGCCCGCGAGCTCGAGGAGCTCGGCGTTTCCGCATCTCCCGAAAAGGTCCGCGAGGTTGTTGAGGACCGCCTGCGTGACGAGATCCGTCGCGGCGTTCAGACGATTCAGTATCAGGTCGTGACCCTTATGACCACCAACGGCCAGGCGCCGTTCGTGACGGTCTTTATGTATCTCAATGAGGCCCGTACGCCTCAGGAGAAGCACGACCTTGCCATGATCGTGGAGGAGACGCTTCGCCAGCGCTACGAGGGCGTTAAGAACGAGGCCGGCGTGTGGATTACCCCGGCATTCCCCAAGCTCATCTATGTACTCGAGGACGATAACGTTCACGAGAATTCCCCGTACTTCTACCTGACCCAGCTGGCTGCTAAGTGCACCGCCAAGCGCATGGTGCCCGACTACATCTCCGAGAAGAAGATGCGCGAGCTCAAGCTGTCGAAGGGCGAGACCGCGGGCAACGGCGACTGCTATACCTGCATGGGTTGCCGCAGCTTCCTGACGCCCGACCGCTCCGGTAACGGATTTAACAACGTGGCCAACGCGCTGAACTATGACCCGAACAAGCCCAAGTACTACGGTCGCTTTAACCAGGGCGTTGTGACCATCAACCTGCCCGATGTCGCGCTGAGCTCGCATCAGGACATGGATAAGTTCTGGAAGATCTTCGACGAGCGCCTTGAGCTGTGCCACCGCGCCCTGCTGTGCCGTCATGAGCGTCTGATGGGTACGCTTTCGGATGCCGCACCGATTCTTTGGCAGTACGGTGCCCTCGCCCGCCTGAAGAAGGGCGAGACGATCGACAAGCTGCTCGTGGGCGGTTACTCCACCATTAGTCTGGGTTATGCCGGCCTGTATGAGTGCGTCAAGTACATGACGGGCCACAGCCACACCGAGAAGGAGGGCACGCCCTTTGCCATGGCCGTCATGCAGCGCATGAACGACAAGTGCGCGGAGTGGAAGGCCGAAAGCGATATTGACTTCTCGCTGTACGGTACCCCGCTTGAGTCGACGACCTACAAGTTCGCCAAGTGCCTGCAGCGTCGTTTTGGCATCATCCCGGGCGTGACGGACAAGGGCTACATCACCAACAGCTACCACGTCCACGTGTCCGAGGAGATCGACGCATTCGACAAGCTCAAGTTCGAGGGTATGTTCCAGCAGCTTTCGCCGGGCGGTGCCATCTCCTACGTCGAGGTTCCCAACATGCAGGACAACCTCAAGGCTGTCATCCGCGTGATGCAGTACATCTACGACAACATCATGTACGCCGAGCTCAACACCAAGAGCGATTATTGCCAGGTGTGCGGTTACGACGGCGAGATCAAGATTGTCGAGGATGACGGCAAGCTGGTGTGGGAGTGCCCCAACTGCGGCAACCGCGATCAGGAGAAGATGAACGTCGCCCGTCGTACGTGCGGCTACATCGGTACCCAGTTCTGGAACCAGGGCCGAACCGAGGAGATCCGCGACCGCGTGCTGCATCTCTAATAACCATCCCAGGCCGCCCCGTAGCGAGGCCCCGGACCTTTGCTCGCTATTTCGGACAGTCCTGGCTCACGACGGAGGCGCCACTGGCGCCTCCTGTTCGTGCGGAACTCATATCGAGCAAAGGTCCGGGGCCTCGCTACGGGGCGGCCAAGTTGATGTAGCTGAGATGTAGCATGCGGTCTGCTCACTTCTCGAAGTTCTTAGCGGAAATAATTCGAGCTGCAGCTGCAATTTACTTGCGATGGCGGTTGAGCCGCAACCCAGTTTTTATTGGACCTCGAACCCTATACTCGATGTTCGTTTCGTTCATTGAGTTGCCTTTTGCATGAGGCCGGGACATATCGTCCCGCCCGCAGTTTCGCAGGCCGAAGGCCGAGAATGTTTGAGGACGGGATGATATGTCCCGACCTCCCGGGAGAGTTACCTATGAACTACGCGAACATTAAGTATTTCGACATTGCTGATGGGGAAGGCGTTCGTACTTCTCTGTTTGTGAGCGGGTGCCGTCGTGGGTGCAAGAATTGCTTTAACTCTGTCGCGTGGGACTTTGCTGCGGGTGAGCCGTTCGATCGTGCCGTCGAGGACAAGATTATCGAGAGCCTCGACCATCCCTTTATCGATGGTCTGACGATTCTGGGCGGCGAGCCTATGGAGCCCGAGAATCAGGCGGGGCTCGTTGAGTTTGTCGAGCGTGTTCGTGCCGCGTATCCTGCGGGGTCAGGAAAAACCATTTGGTGTTTTACCGGCGACGTGCTCGAGGAGCTTATGCCGGGTGGTCGTCACCATACCGAGGTGACGGACCGTATCCTTGCCTGCCTCGATATGTTGGTGGATGGCCCGTTTGTTCAGGATCTGTACGATATCTCATTGCGCTTTAGGGGCTCGAGTAACCAGCGCGTGATTGATATGAATGCCACGCGCGCCCGTGCTGAGCGCGAGGGCGTTGCGCTTTGTGATGCGGTTGAACTTTGGCGTGATGATCCGGTCTATTCGACCCATACTATGTAGCTTGTGGTCGATGCCGAAGGGCGTGGTACCATAGTGCGAACGTGAAATCGGAAAAGTGAGGCCCAGATGGTCGATCAGGAAAAAGTCGAGGCCGCCATTAAGCTGTTGCTTGAGGGCATAGGCGAGGACCCAACTCGTGAGGGCCTGCTGGAGACCCCGGCGCGCGTTGCCCGTATGTATGGTGAGATCGCCGGCGGTATGGACCAGAGTGCCGAGGAACACCTGTCCAAAACCTTTGCCGTCGCTTCGAACGATTTGGTTATCGAGCGCGACATCACGTTCTACTCGCTGTGTGAACATCATCTGTTGCCGTTTTATGGCAAGGCCGCCATTGGTTATATCCCTAACGGTCGGGTGGCTGGGCTTTCCAAGCTCGCCCGCACGGTTGAGGTTTATGCCCGTCGTCTGCAGCTGCAGGAGCAGCTGTGTGCGCAGGTTGCCGACGCTCTCATGGATTATCTCGCTCCCCAGGGAGCGATTGTGCTCATGGAGGCTGAGCATATGTGCATGACCATGCGCGGCGTGCAGAAGCCCGGCACCAAGACCGTGACGCTCGCTCGCCGCGGCGTCTTTGAGACCGATTCCGCGCTCGAGGAGCGGTTCTTTAGGATGCTGGGCCGCTAACCATGAGGGTCGTTAACGACTTTACATCGAAAACCGATGAGGGGACGCCGCGTCGCGGCTTTATGGCTTCGGGCCTGACTCCCTTTGGTGCCATGCCTCGCATTGATTACATTTGTGCCAACGGGCTGTTCCGGCGGCACCTGGGCAACATTGCACAGTTGGAATCGGGGCGCATCTTCTGCCGTCACGGTATTGACCATCTGCTCGATGTCGCTCGCATTATGTGGATCAAGAATCTCGAGGAACAGCTCGAATTTGACCGCGAGGTCATCTACGCCACGGCACTTCTTCACGATATCGGCAAAGATGAACAGTATGAATCGGGTATATCCCATGATGTTGCAAGCGAACGCGTCGCTGATGCGATTCTCGGCGGTATGCCCGATGACGTAGCGTTTGAGCCGGCCGATGCCGCAGCCATTAAGACGGCCATTCTGGGCCATCGAAAGCTGCGCGTGAACAGCCAACCGCTCGAGCGCCTGCTCTATGCAGCCGACAAAGCGTCGCGCGCCTGCTTTGCATGCCCCGCGCGCAATGCTTGCAACTGGAGCGATGATAAAAAGAACCTGTCGATTCGCGTGTAGTTAGTTTACGCGGTCGGGGTTCTAAACGAAGGAGACGATCGCGATGAGCAACAAGAAACTGCCCGAGAATGCAACCAAGACTGAAGGCGCCGAGCTCGCCCGCCGTGGAAGGGGCGAAATATCCACCGCAACGGCGGTGCCCCACGTGAACTATGACGATCTGCGCCATGCCGACCGCATCACCGTTGAAGGTCTTGAGGTTTTTGCTAACCACGGCGTGTATCCCGAAGAGAACGCGCTGGGCCAGAAATTCATCGTGTCCTTGGTGCTCTATGCTGACCTGCGTGCAGCGGGAGAGCACGATAACCTGGACGCTTCGATTGACTACGGCTCGGTGTGCCACGATGTCGATGGCTATCTGCGCGAGCATACGTTTAAGCTCATCGAGGCGGCAGCTGAAGGTACGGCCCAGATGCTGCTGCGTCGTTATCCCTCGCTGCTTGGTGTGCGCATCAAGCTCGATAAGCCGTGGGCGCCTGTTGGCCTGCCCTTGGCAAGCTGTGGCGTCGAGATCGAGCGTGTGCGCTAACCGGTTCTAATACGTCTCTATGGGTGGCTGCTTGAGCCGCTGCGACAGAGCCCTGTTGTTGGGGCAGTACGTGTCGAGCAGCGCGTGAAACCGATGATTGTGGCTCGGCTCGAGCAGGTGGACGAGCTCGTGGGCGACAACCATGTCGAGGCATTCGATGGGATAGGCGGCAAGTTCTCGTGCGATGCGAATGGCGCCGGTTTTGGGCGTGCATGATCCCCAGCGCGTTTTCATGCTGCGCAAGGAAACGCGGGAAACGGCGACACCCATTGCGATTTCGTATGCGTGCACCATATCACGCAGCGCCGATGTGACTTCGGACGTATAGAGCTGGTCAATATGGGCTTGGATCTCACTGGGCGTTAAGCCGTCGAGGGTCGCGTTCCACTTGGCCTGCGGACGTTCGTCTGGCTCGTCGGCACCCATAAAACTTGCGAAGGTGGCCTGCTTGGGCCGCGGTGCGGGTGATGCAAAGTTGTGATCGAGTGCGTCCTGTACCGTGATGGGCTTGCCCCAAAGCGCAATGATGGACGAGGGGCTGAGCGGCTCTCGTGCCGTCGTCTGACGTTGCTCGCGCTGGGCAAGCCGGCTGATAATCCAGGCGCTGTTGCGCTTCACAAACGCTTCGATGCGCTCGCGACTGGCGCCGAGCGGTGCGCTGGCGTGGACCTCACCGCTCGATGTGACGCGTAGGTTGAAGTTCTTGACGCGCTTTTTGGTAACGACGACGGGGATGGGCGTCCCATCCGGTCGGGATACGGAAATCGTAAACTGCTGCGTCAAAAGCGGTCCTTCAGATTGGGGACGGGCCGGCATGTCGACCGTTCGGCATGCCGGCCCGCTCGGGGGATGTGAAATTAATAACGCTCGAAGAAGGCAAGCGCGTTGTCGCTGCAGAGCTTTTGCATCACGGTCTTGCCAAAATGCTTGGAAAGCATGTTCTGGAACTCGGGCATCTTGCTGGCATCGGAGAGGAAAGCGGGCACAGTGGCGCCGTCCCAGTCGCCGCCGAGCGCGATGACGTCCTCGCCGCCCAGGTCGAGCCAGTGCTCGATATGTGCCGCCAGCTGGTCGAAGGTGACGTCTGCGGCGGTCTCTTTGGTCGCTTCGCTAGAGAGGAACTCGCTGCAGTAGTTGAGGCCGACGATGCCACCCATGTCGCGAATGGTGCGGAACTGGTCGTCGGTAAGGTTGCGTTTGGCGCCGCAAACCGCACGGGAGTTGGAGTGGCTGGCGACGAAGGGACGCGTGGCGCGGGCGGCAACCTCGTCAAAGCACTCATCGTTGAGATGAGAGACGTCGAGTACCATGCCGGCGTGCTCCATCTGCGTAAGTGCCTCGATGCCGGCGACGGTGAGGCCGGCGTGGGTGTCGTGGCCGCTCGCGAGCGGTCCCTGCGCGTTCCAGCTGAGTGACGACATAAGCACGCCCAGGCTCTTAAGCACCTCGATCAGCGCGGGGCCCTCGGCAAAGAACGTGGCGTTTTCGATGGTGTGGATGCAGGCGACCTTGCCGTCTTTGAGCGCGGGGCGAATGTCTGCTGCGCTGCGTACGTTGACCATGCGGTCGTGGTTGAGCATTGCCTGGCCGCTCATGTGCGCCATAATCTGCGCCTGGAAGCGCGCGGCGTGGGCGGTGGGAATCTCATCGGGGACAAACGTGGCGAAGCACTGTGCCCACGGCGTGTTGCCGATCTTTGCGAGCGAGATGGCGCAGGCGTTGCCCTCGATGAGGTCGAAATCTTGCGGATGCGTTTCGTCGCCGGGGAAATAACCGTCGGTGCCGGCGGTAAAGCGCAGGTCGAGATCGAGCGTGGCCCAGCCGATGCGGTCGGCGGTGTCGCAGTGTAGGTCAAATACGGGATATGCCATGGTTCCTCCGGTTGCAGCGTTTCTTTGCAAACTGTCTTTGAATTGTATGACTAGGGTATAGTTAGCGCCATATGTTCACGGCGGCCCGCGTTGTGCGCCGCCCTTATCACGGAGGTTACCATGTCCAACCAGGGCAAGAAGGTCAAGACCCATTATCGCGGCACGCTCGATGACGGCACGCAGTTCGATAGCTCCTACGATCGCGGCGAGCCGCTGGAGTTCACCTGCGGCGCCGGTCAGATGATCAAGGGCTTCGACGCCGCTGTTGTCGACATGCAGGTGGGCGAGAAGAAGACCGTGCACATTCCTGCTGCCGATGCCTACGGCGAGCACAACCCCGAGATGGTCCTGACCTTCCCGGCCGAGCAGGTTCCCAATATCGAGCAGATCGAGAAGGGCATGAAGCTCTTCCTGTCCACGCCGAGCGGCATGCCCGTCCCTGCTGTGGTCATCGATGTAACGCCCGAGGCCGTGACGCTCGACGCCAACCACGAGCTGGCCGGCAAGGACCTCAACTTTGATATCGAGCTCGTTGAGGTCGAGGACTAGGCTATGCCTGTGAATCTGGTTTCGACAGCGTGTCTCGGAAATCTCAACGACCCGTCCTATGAGCTTTTGCTTCGCCGGGAGCTGGGCGGTGTCTTTGAGGTCGATGAGCTACTACTCGATTGGGACCAGGCCGATGCCCGCACATTTGTGGGCGTGACGGAGCTGGGGCGTACGGTCGATATTCGGCTGGGCGCTGCCGATGGCGATCGCCTTGCCGATGGCGATGTGCTTGTCATCGACCGCTCGGACACGGTGCCCGTGGCGGTTGTCGTGCGCCTACGCAGTGCCGAAGTCTATCTGGTTGAAGTCGACCGCATGGACCCGATTGCGCTTGCGCATGTATGCTGGGAGATCGGCAATATGCATGCGCCGCTGTTTCGAGGCGATTCGGACGAGTATACCGTGCGCATGTATACGCCGCTGCAGCCGGTTTTGGGCCGCATGCTCCGGGGCGTCGAGGGCGTTCGGCTCTCGGTAGTTACCCGTGAACTCGATGCGGACCGGCGCTTTGCGTCGAGTGCGGCGGATGCCGTTGTGAGTATGGCTCCAGACTTTACGATCGTAAAAAAGGCGCGCGGTTAACGTGCGTATGAGTAAGACGGACTTTGAGAGGCAGCTATTCAAAGTCCGTCTTACTGTTGATGAGGTGCTTTGGGGGAAAGCATATGGGTCTTGAGGGAATCAAGCTGATTGCATGCGATTTGGACGGCACGTTGCTGCATCCGGGGGAGCACGAGCCGCGTTCCGAGGCCTTTGAGCTCATCGATGAACTGCATCGTCGCGGTATCGTGTTTATGCCGGCGAGCGGTCGTCAATATGCGAGCTTGCGCTATCTGTTTACCCCGGTGGCCGATGAGCTCGCCTATGTATGCGAGAACGGAGCCCTGGTGATGAGCGAGGGGCGTGCCGTTGTCAAGCGCTCCATGGAGCGTAGCCTTGCTATGGATATCGCGAATGCCGTGGTTGCGTATCCCCATGCCGACGTGACCCTTTCGTGTGAGGGGCACCTTTACACCATAAGCGGCAACGATGCGTTCGTCGACCATTTGCGTTACGAGGTCCATTGCGATGTGGCGGTGGTCGACCGTCCCGAGGACATTGACGAGGATGTCATTAAGATTGCGTTTCAAACGCCTGAGACAGAGCAGCCGGCGGCGCTGGAGTATTTTGTGCGTCGCTTTAGCGATCGGGTTGATGTGATGACGTCGGGAACCGAATGGACGGACTTTATCGGCTTTGATTCGGGTAAGGGTTCCGCGCTTGCCGATTACGGTCGTGCCTTGGGCATTTCGCCCGATGAGATGATGGCGTTTGGCGATAACGAAAACGACCGCGACATGCTCAACGTCGTGGGCCATCCCTATCTGATGGAGAACTGCAACCCCACCATGCGCGACATCAACGACCGCGTCCGTTACGTGCGCACGGTCGAAGAAGAGCTGCGTCGCCTGCTTGCCGAGTAGGCATGTCCCAAACATCTACCGGCAGTCGGGGCAGAGACCCTCGAAGATGGTGCAGTGCGACGTGACGTGCCAGCCGATTTGCTCGGACGCCTTGGCGTCGAGCTGGGCATCGAAGGGGAGCGGTACGTCGATGACGCGGCTGCACGAGGTGCAGATGATATGCGCATGCGGCTCGACCGTTCGATCGAAGCGGCTGCCGCCCGGCGTCTTGATGGAGAGGATCTCGCCGGCGTCGGCCAAGAGATTGAGATTGCGGTAGACCGTGCCGCGGCTGATTTTGTCATCCTGCGCGCGCACGACGTTGTAGATTTCGTCGGCGGTGGGATGGTTATAGCTTTGGCGCACGGCGTCAAGAACCAGCTTTCGCTGCCTGGTATTCCTTCTTTGCACCGCCATGCGCCTCGCCTCTTTTCTATCAACGGTCGTAGGTAAATGATACCGTATTTAGCACACAATACTAATAACGAGGCGTGAAACCGTCTTCATTGGCAAGTGGGGCTCGGGCCTGGGCGTCTACGAGGCGAAAACGCGTTCCCATGCGCTCGTAGGAGGCATGAAGCGCCTCGAGATGAGATAGGATATTTGCCGGAGCTCCCTGTATCTCCATCTCGACTGAGCCGTCTTCCATATTACGCACCCAGCCGGTGAGGGAGCGTGCCTGCGCGAGGTTGGCGTTGGTAAAGCGAAAGCCAACGCCTTGGACTTGCCCCGCCCAGCGCAGGAAATAGCGCAGGGGAGTGTCTAGAGTGGCCTCGTCGCTTGCGAGCACAGTAAGTCTGCGGCGCAGCTCGAGCTCGACGTTTGATGGTTTTTGAGACTCTCGACTGCCGCCGGTGACGCTGGAGAAGAACGTATCGAAGAGGCCCATCGCTATGCCTGCTTGCCTGCGTCGGCCGGGAAGGTTATGCCGGCCTGCTGGCGCACGGCATCCATGATGCGCAGCGAGACGAGCGTGACATCGCGGTAGTGGCCAAGCTCGTGGCGTCCCGCCGGGGTCTCCCAAATCTCTTCCTTAACGTTATCGATGCCGCCGATGGCGGTGATAAAGTCTGTGAGTTCGTATTCCATAGTGTTGCTCGATTTGGGCAGGTCGAGCACGTGGCCGTTCTCGCCCTGTTCGCGCGGTGCCTCGGTCGCCGAGCCGCGTACGACGTCGCCGCGATAGTCGATGCGGACGTTGCGGGGCGTGGACAGATGGTCGATCTGGATAGTGCCACGCTCGCCTTCGATCTGCGAGGGCAGCAGGTCATTCGTAATTTTGGAGTGCGCGAGCTCGACGGAGATGCGGCCTCCGCCATAACTGGCGAGGATGGAACCGCAGCCATCGATGGGGCCATGGGTGAGCTCTTGCGTGGTGGGGTCGAGCAGAGTAGCCATGCTCGTAAGGCCGGAGGGCATGCCGAAGATCTCGACCATGGGCTCGACGGTGTAGACGCCAATATCCATGAGGGAACCCGATGCCATGTTGCAGTCGAAGATATTGGTGGCGCGTCCCGCGAGAATCTCGTTGTAGCGCGAGGAATACTTGCCAAAGCGCAATGAGGCGCGGCGGATGGGGGCGATCTCGCCCAGGGCGTCCTCGATGGCGTGGAAGGCGGGATCGTGGAGGGGGCGCATGGCCTCGAGGGCTACGACGCCCGCCGCCTCGGCTGCGCGAAAGACCTCGAACGCCTGTGCCTCGGTGGCACAAAAAGGCTTTTCGACGATAACGTGCTTGCCGCCGGCGATACAGGCGAGAGCCTGCTCGTAGTGGAGCGCATTGGGGCTGCCGATGTAGACGGCGTCGACGTCGGCAGCGGACGCAAGCTCGTCAAGCGCGGTGAAGTTACGCTCGCCACCATGCTTAGCGGTGAAGGCGGCGCCGCGATCCGCATCGCGCGAGAGCGTGCCCACGAACGCGGCTTGGTCGTTGGCGTTGACGACCTGGATAAAGTCGTCGGTAATCATGGATGTGCCGATGGTCGCTATACGCAGCATGTATCCCCCTCGTGCTGTTCGGTTTACAGGATGAGTGTAGCGCGAGGGGACAGGAAATAGCGTGCGAAAACGCCGTTACAGGTCGCTCTCGTTAAAGCCGGCGTCGATATCGAGGTTGCTGCCGTCGGCCGCCGTGGTGGCAAGCTCGTCGCAGCGCTCGTTGAGCTCATGGCCGGCATGGCCTTTAACCCAGATGAACTCCACTTTGTGCTTGCTCTTTGCGGTGAGCAGGCGCTCCCACAGGTCGCGGTTCTTGACGGGCTGTTTGTTGGCAGTCTTCCAGCCGCGTTTTTTCCAGCCGTCGATCCAGTGCTTGTTGAAGGCGTTGACGACGTACTGCGAATCGGAATGGACTTCGACGTCGCAGGGGCGGTTGAGTGCCTCGAGCGCCACGATAACGGCCATGAGCTCCATGCGGTTGTTGGTGGTCTTGGCGTAGCCGCGCGAAAGCTCGGAGGTGAAGGTCTTGCCGGCGGGGTTGGTGTATTTGAGCACGGCGCCGTAGCCGCCGCGTCCCGGATTTGATCGGGCCGAGCCGTCGGTATAGATGATGACCTTCACATGGTTCCTTTCGTTGGGTACGTTTCGTGCGAGTGACCATTGTAGCGCCATGCCCGCTGGGGGCTAGCAATCTACGATTTCTACCCCGTCTTCCGACGGTTAGTTGGCGTGGATGATGCGGTTGAGCTCGTCGAGGTATTGCTGCAAGAGGGGAGAGGGCTTGCGCTCGTCGTGCATGATATAGCCTACGTGCATCGTTGGGGCGTCTGCTAACGGGATCGATGCCATACCCCATTGCATTTCATTGGAGAGGACACCAGTCGACAGGGTGTAACCGTTCGACGTGATAAGTAAGTTAGTAAGTGTTCCGCGGTCCGAGATTCGTATGTTGCGGTCGCAAGGGATATAGCTAAAAGGTTCCTCGGCGTAATAGAAGGAGTTTGAGGTTCCCTGCTCAAAGCTGTAGCGCGTATAGGGCGTGAGGTCGGCAAGGGACAGCTGAGGGCGGCGTGCGAGCGGGTGGCGCTCGCTGACGAATACGTGGACCGTCGCGTCGAATAGGGGATGGAAGCTTGCGCGGGCATCGGCGAAGGCCTTCTGCAGAACGCGGGCGTTAAAGTCGTCCAGATAGAGGATGCCGATGTCGCTGCGAAATGCGCGGACGTCATCGATGATCTGCGATGTGGTGGTCTCGCGCATGATGAACTCGAACTTGCTGTCGCGGCAGCGCTCGACTACGTTGACAAAGGCCTCGACCGAAAACGCGTAGTGTTGGGCCGAGATGGCAAGGCGGGCCTGAGGTGTACCGCCGTCCTCGTAGCGGGCCTCGAGCATGTCGGCCTGCTCTACGACCTGGCGTGCATAACCCAAAAGCTCGGTGCCGTCGTTGGTGAGTGCAACACCGCGGCTAGAGCGCGTAAAGATTTCGATATGGAGTTCCTGTTCCAGGCTTTTGACGGCGTTGGAGATATTGGACTGTGCGGTATAGAGGCGCTGAGCTGCGGCGTTGATCGAACCGGACTCTGCCACGGCGATAAGAAAGCGAAGCTGCTGGAGGGTCATCGGCATCCGTCCTTTCGATTGTTATCTAAAAAACCGATAACAGGTTAGCGCTTTTAAGTGATTGACCGAGCGAAGCAATGCCCGTACTATTCAAAACACACAAAGGCGGTAGGTAATTAAGCCAACCACGGAACCGGGATGCGAAAGGAGGCCCGCATATGAATTGCTTACCAAGACGAATGCCGGGCTCCTGTTTGCGCCCGTCGGCGTGATCAGGAGACAGCGACTTACTTCTCTCTAATTTATTAACTTTTGTTCGATCAAGGAGATCATCATGAGCCAGTTCATCAACAACCCCGAGCACACCTTTGGTTTCGATACCCTGCAGCTTCACGTTGGCCAGGAGAGCGCCGATCCCGCATCCGACTCCCGCGCCGTGCCTATCTACCAGACCACGAGCTATGTGTTCCGCAACTCCCAGCACGCCGCCGATCGCTTTGGTCTTGCCGACGCCGGTAACATCTACGGCCGTCTGACCAACTCCACCCAGGGCGTCTTCGAGGACCGTATCGCCGCACTCGAGGGTGGTGTGGCAGGTCTTGCCGTCGCCTCCGGTGCTGCTGCCATCACCTATACCCTGCAGGCTCTTGCCCAGGCCGGTGACCACGTGGTGGCTCAGAAGACCATCTACGGTGGCTCCTACAACCTGCTGGAGCATACGCTCTCCCAGTTTGGCGTCGAGACCACCTTCGTCGATGCCCACAACCTGGACGAGGTCGAGGGCGCCATCAAGGACAACACCACGGTCATCTACCTCGAGACGCTCGGCAACCCCAACTCCGACATCCCCAACATCGACGCCATCTCCGAGATCGCCAAGAAGCACGGTTTACCGGTTGTCGTCGACAACACCTTCGGCACCCCGTATCTGTTCCGTCCGCTGGAGCATGGTGCCAACATCGTCGTCCACTCCGCAACCAAGTTCATCGGCGGCCACGGCACCTCGCTGGGTGGTGTGATCGTCGACGGCGGTAACTTCGATTGGAAGGCGAGCGGCAAGTACGCCCAGATCGCCGAGCCCAACCCCTCCTACCACGGTGTTTCGTTTGCCGAGGCTGCCGGTCCCGCCGCCTTCGCAACCTATGTTCGCGCTATCCTGCTGCGTGACGAGGGCGCCTGCATCAGCCCGTTCAACGCCTGGGTCCTGCTCCAGGGCACCGAGACTCTGTCGCTGCGCGTTGACCGTCATGTCGAGAACACCAAGAAGGTCGTTGAGTTCCTGGCTGGTGACAGCCACGTCGCCAAGGTAAACCACCCGAGCCTGCCTGAGCACCCCGATCACGAGCTCTATCAGAAGTATTTCCCCAACGGCGGTGCCTCGATCTTTACCTTTGAGATTAAGGGCGGCCAGGAGGCGGCTTGGAAGTTCATCGATCATCTGCAGGTCTTCTCGCTGCTCGCCAACGTGGCCGACGTCAAGTCGCTCGTCGTGCACCCGGCTACCACCACGCACTCCCAGCTCTCTGCCGAGGAGCTCGCCGAGCAGAACATCACGTCCTCCACGATCCGTCTTTCCATCGGTACCGAGAACGCCGAGGACATCATTTGGGATCTGAAGCAGGCCTTCGCCGCGCTGGACGAGTAAGGCGACTTGTGCAAGGACCCCTTGCGACTCGATAGGTATAACTGCATAAAATGCCTGCTCAAGGCGCCTGTGCGAACAATGGTTGCACAGGCGCCTTTTTTGCATAGGAAGGGCGCTGTTACAGGGTTTTTGGCATGCTTTATGCAATCGAGATGTGGAAAACTCCTGTTGAGAGGATGTGAGTTTTACGCAATTGACGTGCGCCTTTTGAGTAAAACCGCAGGTCGCGATTTACTCGGGGTACTATGCAGCGCGATCGAATCACACGCAGCTCAAACGCAGCAAAAACGCACTACGGAGGTTTCCAGCTACATGAGGATCGATTCACGAAAACCGAAAGCCGCCGCCCTTTCCGCCGCTCTGACCGTGGCACTTTTGGCGGGCGCCGGCGCAACTGATGCCCACGCGGCAACACTATCCGATACGGTTGGATCTACGCCGTCCGAGGCGACGCTGGTGCAGCCCGTCGACTACCGCGGCGACGGTTATGGCTCTATGCAGGAGTGGAACGCCTCGATGGGGGCAAAGCGCGATTCCCTGGAGATGCGCGCTCAGATCATTATGAATATGTATGGCGACTATGCTACCGATGACGAGCGCGCTGTGTTGCAGGGCTGCATCGACGGTGCGGGTAGCCTGTTGACGATGGGGGAGGTCGACGCCAAGTCGACCGAGCTCGACGAGCTTCGCTCTACGCTTGAGGATGCCAAGCGCGAGGCGCTCGAGGCTGCCGCAGCCGAAGCCGAGGCCGCTGAGGCCGTTCAGGCTTCGTATTGCAACGCCGGCTCCGGCTCGTCTTACGCGTCTGCTGCGTATTACGCGAACGGCTCGGGCCTGACGCGTTCGAGCGGCGTCAATAACTATAACGGCCGCCGCGAGACTTATTACAGCAGCAACGTGTTGTATCACCACCGCACGGGCGAGTGGACCCAGGATTCCGAGGGCTTTTGGCGCGATTCCGATGGTTACTACGTCGTGGCCGCGGGCGATAAGGCTCAGGGCTCCACGTTTACCGGATCCAAGGGCGAGTGCAAGGTCTATGACTCCGGCTGCGCAGCCGGAACCACCGACTACTACACTGGCTGGTAATTTTTCTGCATCACGGATATTTGGCGGATGGGCGTCTTTACCGAGCTTTAGGGCAACGTAAGGACGCCCGTTCTATGTATGCGTTTGAGCTAACAGAGCCCTTACCGTGACGGTACGTCGCGCATATGGGCGCGGGGCACACTAGTTCATGAGAAATAAGGTCTTTCTCGTGGAGGAAGTGGTCTTGTGAACGCTCGAGATATTGCCATTGCCGCCGTCGCATTGGTGCTTGGCTGCCTTGGTCCTACGGCCGCGCTCGTTGCGGGCATGCAGGGGTCTTGTGGGGCCGCCTCTATCGTGGTCAGTGCGTTGGTCGCGGCCGCACTGCTGGGAAGTGCGGGTGTAGTCCTTTGTCGCGACGATGAGGACCAGGCGTCGGAGTCGCAGCTCTAACCGTCGGGACATCGACTACTGGTTATAGATGAAGATGAAAGCCGCCGTAAGGGGAGTGCTCCTTGTGGCGGCTTTGCTGTTGAGCCTGTTGACGTGGTGAGCCGGGCGCTACCAGCTTTTCTCGATATCGCGGATGCGCTGATAGAGCCAATCGTTTTGCGGCACTTGGATATCGTGTTTGACGGCCAGGCGGCAAATGGTGCCCGCGAACTCCTCGACTTCGGTTTTTCGTTGCGCGATGCGGTCCTGCGCCATCGAGGGCATACCGGTGGGGTCGATTCCCTCGATGAGGTGCACCATCTGCGTCAGGTCTGCCTCGGTCAGCTCAATGCCCTCGGCGTTGGCGACCGCAAGCGTTTCGCGCATGGCAGAAACAAAGCAGCGACGCTGCTCGGAGCCCGGCTCCGTGGCGCTTCCGTAGGTCCCGCCGTAGGCCATGCACGTCTGGTTGATGCCGTCGTTGAGCATGAGTTTGGCCCACATGCGGTGCGCAACGTCGCTCTCGACGGTATGGGCGATGCCGCAGCGCGTGTAGAGCTCGTCGATGGCGGTGACGGTTGCGAGCTCGGTGCCGGCCGCCGCGCCAAAGCGGATTTCGCCCGCATTGGTAAAGGTGAGCTCTCCGTTGAGGAACACGGCGTCCATGCCCTGGCAAATACCAAGAACGGTATGCTCCCAGCCAAAGCGCTCGGCAATCTTTTGCTCGCTCGTAATGCCGTTGCACAGCGAGGCGATGAGCGTATTGGGTCCCACGACGCGCTCCATAGTCTTGAGTGCTTGGTTGAGTCCAGTCGTCTTGACCGTGAGAATGACCAGATCGGCGGGCGTTGCCTCGCTGGCGCGGACGGACTTGAGCGCACAGGGCTTGCCATTGACGGTGAGCGCATCGCCCGCGTGACGCTCAAAACGGGCGTCATCCATAACGTATTCGACGGCGTCGTTGCCGAGTGCCTGGGCGATCATACTGCCGTAGAGTAGCCCGACGCCGCCCTTGCCGATAAAGGTGACCTTGTTGATCTGCATGTGAATTATCTCCCCATATAAAAGGCGCCCGCGTAAGGGGCGCCTGATGGATTGTATGCCGCCAGCGCACCTTGTGCATGCAGGGTGGCGATTTTTAAATGAATGGACGCGTGGAGCTTACGCTGCGGGGCAGACCGCAAAAACGCGCGCGGGGTATCCGACGCCATCGCGGACCTTGGGGAAGGTGCAGAAGATGACAGCGCCCGTGGCGGGAAGCTCGTCTAGATGGTCCATGACCTCGATCTGGTAACGGTCGACCGAGAGGATGTACTGCTCTCCGGGGTAGAGGTAGGCGTCCTCACGCGTGGTCACGCTTGCCTCCTTTCATCGGGCTTTTTGCTGATGTTAAAGCGGTGTCGTGACGGCTCGATTTCTGCTACGTTACGATACGTTCTCGATTGCGATTCCAATGTGTTTCGATGGCGTGACCATTGTGTTTCGCCTTGCCGGGGCGCTGATGGCGAAGGGAGGGGCCGTGCAATACCGTGTTGACCCCAAAAGTGGTAACCGAATATCCGCTCTGGGTCTGGGCTGCATGAGGTTTCCCGGTGCGCCGGGGCACCCCGATGCGAAGACGGCCGATGCCATCATCTCCCGTGCGGTAGAGCAGGGGATTAATTATCTGGATACCGCGTATCTTTATCCCGGTAACGAGGTATGCGTGGGCGCCTCACTTGAGCGCTTGGGGCTGCGTGACCGGGTGTTGCTGGCGACTAAGTTGCCGCACGCTTCGTGCAAGTGCGCAGAGGATTTCGATCGGTTCTTCGACGAGCAGCTGCGCCGTTTGCGGACTGACCATATCGACTGCTACCTCATGCACAACATCACCTCGCCCGCGCAGTGGGAGCGCGTGGTAGCGTTGGGTATCGAGGACTGGATTGCGCACCAAAAGGCTGCGGGGCGTATTCGCCAGATAGGTTTTTCGTACCACGGCAGTGCGGCGGACTTCCTCACGATGCTTGACGCGTATGACTGGGACTTTTGCCAGATCCAGTACAACTACGCTGGAGAGCGATACCAAGCGGGAACGGCAGGACTCATGGCAGCCGCCGAGCGCGGGCTCGCGGTGTTTGTGATGGAACCGCTTTTGGGTGGACGCCTGGCGGGCAAACTGCCTCCGCGGGCCCGCGCCGTGCTCGATGACGTACGCGATCCGTACCTGAAGACGCCGGCTGCTTGGGGCCTTTCGTGGGTGTGGAACCATCCTCAAGTCACGATGCTGCTTTCGGGCATGACCGATACCGCGCAGGTGGACGAGAACGCGGCATTGGCGGATCGTGCGCTGTCGGATTCGATGACGACGGAGCAGCTCGATACCATCGCACGTGTGCTGGGAGAGTTTGAGAAATCGAATCGCGTGCCCTGTACGGGGTGCGGTTACTGCATGCCGTGCCCCAAGGGCATCAATATTCCCGGCTGCTTTGGTGCCTACAACGCGAGCTACGCACATAGTTGGTTTACGGGGCTGTCTCAATACTTTACGGCGAGCGCGGTGCGGACGAACGAGCCCAAGCTGGTGAGCAATTGCGTCAAGTGCGGCAAATGCGCACGTCACTGCCCGCAGCACATCGATATTCCCGAGCGTCTCGATGATGTGTGCCGACGTTTCCAGCCTGGCCCCGTAACGGCCGCACTTAAAGCCTTTTGCAAAACGCGCTCCTGATGCCCCTTTTATAACTTGCGGTGGAATAGTTCCTGTTTGCGGCAAAATAGGGGCCAAACAGGAACTATTCCACCGCAACTGAAGGGGGCTGTCGTGGGCCATCGGGATTCATGTGATGATTTGCGTGAGGTTCGTTGGGGCGTTTTGGGCGCTGGGCGCATTTCGCATCGATTTGCATCGTCGCTCAAGGAGGTGGACGGGGCACGGCTTGTGGCTGCCGCCGGTCGCACTCCTTCGCATGTTGAGGAGTTTTGCAGGGCGTTTTCGATTGATGCCGCGCACAGTTATGCCACGGCTGACGATGGCGGCGATGCGGCTTATGATGCGCTGATTGCCGACCCCGATGTCGACGCAATTTACTTGGCTCTTCCGCATGGCATGCATGCGCATTGGGTCTGTCGCGCGCTGCGCGCGGGAAAGGCCGTACTGTGCGAAAAGCCGGCCGTTTTGAATGAAGAAGAGGCCCATGCGATCGCCTCAGTTTCCCGTGAGCGCGGTGTGCCGTTTATGGAGGCGATGAAGAATCGGTTTTGCCCGATGCGCGCTCGCGTGAAGGGCTTGCTTGCGTCGGGCGAGCTCGGTCGTATCGTCTCGATCGAAAGCGTGCAAAAACTTGATTATGGTGAGCCCCCTTCGAGTTATCTGCTCGATCCGTTGCAGGGTGGTTGTCTATATGACATGGGCTGCTATGCGGTCGGGTGGTTTGAGGATCTGCTTTCGGGTGCGTGTGATGTTTCGTCTCGTGAAGTTCGCTGGCGTGACGTATCGGGCGGCCGCGTGGATTGGGCCGATGAGATTCGTATGAGCGTCGGCGGCATACCCATTCATATGGTGTGCGACGGCAAGGCAGCGTATGAAAGCCGCTTAACGATTGCCTGTGAGCGGGGCTCGTTGGAAATCGAGCGCCTCCATCGCCCCGAGCTCGCCCATGTGAAGTACTCCGACGGGCGAATGCTCGAAATAAATGCCCTGTTTGAGGTTGATGATTTCTACGGCGAAATCCAGCATGCGACCCAGCTCATCCGGGCGGGGAAACTCGAGAGTCCCGTCATGCCCCTTGCCGCCACACAGCGCTGCGCGCGCATTATCGATGCAATCCGTCTAGCCCTCTAGGACTTGGTGCTGACGCATAGGGGATCATGACGCTGGCGACCGTGGTACTTGGTGGCCCGCATCTCTGATGCCCCTTTTATAAGTTGCGGTGGAATACGGTCTGTTTGCGCCAAAATAAGGCACCAATAGACCGTATTTCACCGCAACTGATGAGGGGGAGCTGGAGATGCTGACGATTGGGTGTCATCTTTCGACGACGAGGGGCTATCGGGCAATGGGGGAGACGGCGCTATCCATTGGCGCCAATACCTTTGCATTCTTTACGCGCAATCCGCGCGGTGGCAAGGCGAAAGACCTTGATATGGATGATGTGGCGGCCCTGCGTGACCTTATGGCGCAAAATGATTTTGGCCCACTCGTGGCGCATGCCCCCTATACCTACAACCCCTGTTCTGCCAAAGAGCGGGCGCGCGAGTTTGCCTTGGAGGCAATGGCCGAGGACTTGCAGCGTCTGGAAGCACTGCCCGGCAACTACTACAACTTCCACCCCGGCGCGCATGTGGGGCAGGGGACTGATGCCGGCATTCAGATGATCGTCGACACCTTGTGTCAGGTAATGTTTGAGGGGCAGCAGACGACGGCGCTGCTCGAGACCATGGCCGGCAAGGGCACCGAGGTGGGCCGCAGCTTTGAAGAGCTGGCGCGCATTATCGAGGGTGTTGCTGCCAGGCGTCCAGAGCTATCGGACAAGCTGGGCGTGTGTCTGGACACCTGTCATGTGAATGACGCCGGTTATGACATCGTCCACGATCTTGATGGTGTGCTCGACGAGTTCGACCGCGTGGTGGGTATCGACCGCTTGCATGCCGTACATATCAACGATTCGAAGAACCCTTGCGGCGCCCATAAGGACCGCCACGAATGCATCGGTAAGGGTTATCTGGGTAGTGAAGAGTTTGGCGGCGGTATGCAGGTTATGCAGAATATTGTATCGAATAGCCGCTTGCGCGCATTGCCGTTCATTTTGGAGACACCGAACGAACTTGCAGGTTATGCGGCTGAAATCAAACTGTTAAGGTTGTTGCAGCAGTAATGACTGTCACAAAGTGGAGTGTTCCATTCACGTTATGGGTTTGTTTCAATCAGTTTTCTAATTGCAGATTCTCCCAAGCGGGTGCATAATAGCCATCAGTTTTTGCAGACCTCTGAATCAAACGGGGTCACCGGAAGGAGACTGATTATGAAGCTCAAGAAGCTTGGCGCATTTGCCGCCACGGGCGCCATGGCGCTCGCCCTCGCACTGACGGGCTGTGGCTCGTCCAACGCCACCTCTGGTTCTGATGCCGGTTCCAGCAGCTCTGACGACGCTAAGGTCGAGAAGGTCGACGGCTCCAAGGAGTACGCGCTCGTCAAGGACGGTACGCTGACCGTCGGCACCTCTGCCGAGTACGCTCCGTTTGAGTACAAGGATGACAACGGCGATTATCAGGGCTTTGACCTTGAGCTTATCAAGGCTATCGGCGACAAGCTGGGCCTGGATGTCGAGTACGTCAACAATGACTTTGACACGCTCGTCCCCGGCGTCGCTTCGGGCGCCAAGTACGACGTTTCCATCGCGGCTATCACCGACACGCCCGAGCGTGAGAAGGAAGTCACCTTCTCCGATTCCTACTACATGGACGATCAGGCCATCGTGACCAAGGTCGATAACACCGACATCACGGCCGATAACTACAGCGAGAAGCTCAACAACGCCGACGCTACCATCATCGTCCAGTCCGGTTCGACCGCCGAGGCCTTTGCCCAGGAGAACTTCCCCAAGGCCAAGATCGTCCCCTACAAGGACGCCACCGAGTGCTTCAGCGCCCTGCAGTCCGATAAGGGTGACGCCGTAGTCACCAACCGCTCCGTTGCTAGCCAGCTGACCGCCGAGCAGTTCAACACCTGCCAGACCATCAAGCAGGTCAGCACCGGCGAGGAGTACGCCATCGCCATCAACCAGGGCAACACCAAGCTCAAGGACGACATCAACCAGGCCATCAAGGACCTGACCGACGACGGTACCGTTGACGCCCTCATGGCTAAGTACAACATCAAGTAAATAGATGCTTGATTGCGCGTAGGCCCTTTCCGTTTTGGCGGAAAGGGCCTTTGCGCTTCTTGAATGGGCGTCATCCCGTCCCGTTATGTCGGCAACTTAAACGTTAGGAGCCACCTTGTCTCGATTGAACCAAGGAGCTATGGGCCAGAGCTATCCACTGCCCTCGATGCTCCAAAAGCTAGCCTGCGCTTTGGCTGTGGCATTCGCCCTGGTGTGCGCGGGGGCCTGCGTGCCCACGACCGCCCAGGCGCTTGAGACCGCAAAGATCACCGCCCGACCCAATACCGGTTCGGGTAGCGACGTGGTCGGTGGCACCGAGACCCGCATTACCTGGGAAGTTCAGGCCGATGCCGACGAGGAGCTGAGCGGTCTTTCTTTGACGTTTGTCGACGGCACGACGTTTGGTACCGATGACACGCGATTGACGATGCTCTCGGGCGAGGACCTCATGGATCGTACGCCCATGAAACCTACGTGCAAGGCTGACGGCCAGACGCTCAAGATTGACTTTGGTGAGACGGCGCCTGCCGGCGGCTATTTCCGCGTCGAGGTTTACGGCGTGACCTTCCCCGTCGAGGGCGGCGATGAGGCCTTTAGCGGCACCTATACGCTCGCTGACGGGTCGACCAAGAAGATCTCCAAGATTCCTCCCGTCGAGATTAAGGGCGTGACGGCATTCGATAACTTCCTGGCCGACCTTAAGGAGCAGCCGTGGGTCGAGGCGTGGAACTCCAATATGTTTCTGCGCCTGTTCTTAAACCCGGTCATTTTGGTCCAAAGCCTGCCGATCGTCTTTAAGGGCTTCCTCATGTCGCTCTCGATCGTGCTCGTGGCGTTTCCGCTGGCAATCCCCTTTGGCTTTGCCTTGTCGCTCATGCGCATCTCCAAGTCGCGCATCCTGCGTTGCCTTGCCGGCATCTATGTGAATATCATTCGCGGTACGCCGGCGTTCCTGCAGATCTATATCGCGTTCTTCGGTCTGCCGTTGGCCGGCGTCAAGGTGGACGACTATGTCTTGGGCGTCATCGTCATGGCCATGAACTCGTCTGCGTACCTGTGCGAGATCTTCCGTGCCGGTATTCAATCGATCCCCAAGGGCCAAAACGAGGCTGCTCGCTCTCTGGGCATGAACGCCTTCCAGACGCTGCTCTACGTTATGATTCCGCAGACGTTCCGCAATGTTTTGCCTACGCTGACCAGCGAGTTTATCTTGCTTTACAAGGATACGTCGCTGCTTGCCGCCGTGGGTGTGGTCGAGATCGTCATGAACGCCCGTACCATCGTGGCCACGACGGGCTCCATTACACCGTACGTGGTTGCCGCCCTGTTCTATCTGGTCATCACCCTGCCGCTCGCTCGCTTGGTGAGCGGTCTTGAGGCAAGGCTTTTGGGCACGACCGAGACCAAGAAGAAGCGTCCCGCCAAGAGCGCCGGACAGGTTGTCGCGACGCCTGCCGATCACATCGCCGGTCTGTAAGGAGGTCCTATCATGAGCGAAACCAATAACTCGAACGAGGTCGTCGTCAGCATCAAGAACCTCCAGAAGGCCTTTGGCGATAACGTGGTCCTGCGCGATATCGATCTGGATGTGCACAAGGGCGAGGTCGTCGTAGTCCTGGGTCCTTCGGGCTCGGGTAAGTCGACGATGCTTCGCTGCATCAATCGTCTGGAGCATCCCACGAGTGGCTCGATTGTCGTTGAGGGCGTGGATGTGTGCGCCAAGGGTGTTGACCTCAATAAGGTGCGTACGCACTTGGGCATGGTGTTTCAGCAGTTCAACCTGTTTCCGCACCTGTCGGTCAAAAAGAACGTCATGCTTGCGCAGCAAAAGGTGCTCAAGCGCAGTAAGGAAGAGGCCGAGAAGATTGCCGTCGAGGAGCTCACTAAGGTCGGTCTGGCCGAGCGCATCGATTTTATGCCGAGTCAGCTTTCGGGCGGTCAGCAGCAGCGCGTGGCCATCGCCCGCGCCCTGTCGATGAATCCACACGTGATGCTCTTTGACGAGGCCACGTCGGCGCTCGATCCCGAGCTGGTTCGCGACGTTCTGGGTGTCATGCGCGACCTGGCACGCGATGGCATGACCATGATCGTCGTGACGCACGAGATGGGCTTTGCCCGTGACGTCGCCGACCGCGTCGTCTTTATGGACGGCGGCGTTATCGTGGAAGAGGGCACGCCGAGCGAGGTCTTCGACCATCCCAAGAGCGAACGCACCAAGGCGTTTTTGGGCAATATCTCGTAGCCGGTTGATGTAACTGCCGTTACAAAAGAGCGGGGGCTGGACTTGAATCCAGCCCCCGCTCTTTTGTAGGGATGAGGATGCGCTTTGATGCAGGCTCTTTTGGAGGCCCTGGGTTCGTTACGCGAGCTCGGCTCCGAGGGCCTTGCAAGCGGTCTCGCCCTCATCATCGGGCGCATCGTAGCAAATGACGGAATCGACGACGTTGACGCCCGCCTCGTCGGCATCGGCCTTCCAGTTGTCCATCCACTCGCCCTCGGCCCACGAATAAGAGCCAAAGAGGACGACCTTCTTGTCACCGAGGGTCTCCTTGACCTCGTCCCACATAGGCTGGAACTCGTCATACTCAAGCTCCTCGGAACCCATGGCGGGGCAGCCGAAGGCAATGGCGTCATAGTTGGCGGCCTTGTCTGCGGAGAAGTCGGCGCAGGAGATGACCTCTGCCTCGGCGCCGGCACCGGTTGCACCCTCGGCAACGAAGTTTGCCATGGCCTCGGTGTTGCCTGTACCGCTCCAGTAGACGACGGCGATCTTGCTCATATGTTTTCCTTTCGGTTGTGCGGCGTGCGGCCGCGTCTTGTATGCTCTATCGGGTTGCCTGGACAAGTTGTCCCAGGGTGCAGCCCTGTTGATAGATGTAGGTAAGGTATTGCGTGCATGCGCGATAGGAATCGAAGGTCGTGAGCGCCTGCTCAACGTTTGTGTATACCTTCCATGCGCCAAGGACCTTATAGTTTTCGCCGTGCTGGACGATAAACTGATGGACATCTTCGTAGGGATAGCCCAAAAAATAGCCAATTTCGTGGGGGAACTCGCATATGCACCCCGTATCGCAGCGCCTATTTCGCGCGAGTGCGCAGACGCTGCCGTCATAGGCGCTTTCTGCGGCATTGCTGCTTGCCAGCGTGATGCGCGCGGCGAGATGCACCAGGGATGCGGGCAGGTTGTGGACATCGTAACCTTCGGCGGCTAGCGCCGTCGTGGCACGGGGGTCGGAGAGGTATCGCATGAGGTCCGCAGGGCGATACACATAGATGAGCGCTCCGCAGGGGCGCCAGACCAAAACGCTCATATGGATTCCGAGTGGCTGGAGCTCGCGGTTGCATTGGGCTATGACGGCGAGCAGGCGAGAGCGTCGCTCTTCGATATGGGCGGCGCCGGGTTTTCCGTTTTGGTTGGCGTAAACGCCGGGATAGGTAAAGAGCGAAGCCGGCTTGATACCTGCGAGCGTAGGGGAGCAGTTGCGCACGACGGCCGTTTGGTATGTTGGGATGTCAATGGTTCGAGTCACGATGCTCCTTTCGGGTCCTCAGTTGTTAGCCTAGGAAAACTTATACACGAAAGTAAGCCATGGTCAACAAAAAAGTTTGAAGAGGGAAACTAATTGACCGAACGGACATGAATTTGGGTTAAGATGGTGACACCCCATGGGGGTATCTAGATAGTGTTACTTGAAAGGGGAACGCATGAGTGACTTGCTCAACCCTGCGAATCTCATCGTGCTGGCCGTCATTGCCGTCGGCATGTTTTTTGGACTGCGTCGCATTGCCGCTTCGACACACGGGAAGAGTTGTTGCAGCGATGGTGCGAGCGGCAAGAAGGCCAAAAAGGTTGTTGTGGTGGATACCGATGCATCGCACTATCCCTATAGCGATGAGCTGCTCATCGGCGGCATGAGCTGTGACGGCTGCGCTCAGAACGTAGCCAATGCCCTCAATGCACTGGATGGCGTGTGGGCAACGGTGACGTATGCGGACCACACGGCACGCGTGCGCTCAAAGCAGCCGGTTGATCGTGATGTCCTCGAGACGGCCGTGAAAGACGCGGGCTACTACGTCATGACGCTGTAAGCGTCGCTCTGGATGCGCGTCCTTGTCTAGGCTCGTCCGCGTAGCTCGATGTCCTGGATGTCGTCGAAGTCGATGGCGATATCCCTGAGTTTGAGTAGCTTGAACGCAGGGAGCACCTCATCAAGGATGCCCGTGCGAGTGCGATAGCCGTACGCATCGTAATAGGTGACGCGCACCAAGTCGCCGCGTTTGAGGCCCTCGAGCTTTTGCGAAAGCTCGAGGGCTTTTTCTTCTGTGAGTTCGCATTTTGGCTCGGCGGTGATCTCTTGTTTACGCACGAGCTCGTAGTATCCCGTGAGGGCGGCAAAGGGCATAAACTGCGCGGCACGGCCGGCACGGACGGTGCCGTTGGCGGTGAGCTTTGGGTCGGCGGAACGACGTCTTCCCTCGGGGTCCGCTAGGCGTTCAAAAGGTGTCGGTGGCCGCATCGGCTGTTGTTGGGACTTAGGCACGATGTCCTCCTACCTGATCGTTGCGTTCGCGCGCGGTGGCGCCAGCGGTAAAGCTTAATCCCTTGACGAGCGCGTTCTTGCCGTACTTGCCTTTCACGGCCAGGACGGCGCGCGCTAGGTCGCGTTCGCGCTCATCCGCCTCGATATCGCTAAATAGATCGATGGTGGCAAATTCCTCGGGCACCAGATTGCCAAATCCCAGGTTGATGCGCTTGACCGTTCGTTTGGGATCGACAGTCTGTGCCCAGAGCTCATCGAAATATCCCATGATCTTCTTAAACGAATTGGTGCGCTCGGGCAGCTTGCGCGAGGCGTTGGAGTGCGCAAAGAGTGCGGCATAGCCACCGCGCGGTTTGCCGCCATGCTCTCCCACGAAGATGCCATCGATTGCCTGCGCCTCACGTACCAGACGACGCCGTTCGTCATCGCGCTGGACGGGCTTGGGCGCACGGGGTGCGAGCTCGGGGCCGGCGGTTGCGGTGGGTTCGATGCTCGACGTACTCGAGCGCAGGTGTCCGCATCCGTCCACATATTGTGCAGTGCCGCTGGCATCAAGCCTGCGGATGTCGGCGCGCTCGCTTGCATAGCCCACAAAGAGCGAGATGCTGTCGCACACCACGTGCTTGTCGATCAAATCCAGCACGGCGGCATCGACCATCTCGCGCAAGACGGTATAGGCCTGTTCGTAGGCATAACCCTTCGAGAGCACCTGTCCTGTGGTGGTCGAAGTTGCTTGCGGGCGATAGGCTTGGATGTCGGCGATGGTTGTCGGCTCGCGCCCGAAGGCATGGTCGATGAGATATTCGGCATTGACGCCGAGCTCGTCGTAAAGCAGGTTTTCGTCGAGCGCCGCGACGCCCATCAGATCGTAGACGCCGTATTTCTCGAGGCGGGCTGCCACGCCGGGACCGATGCCCCAGATATCGGTGATGGGACGATGGGGCCAGATCTCCTTGCGAAAGGCCTCGTCGTCGAGTATGCCGATGCGGCTGGGTACGTGCTTGGCGGTAATGTCGAGCGCTACCTTGGCCTGGAATAGGTTGGGGCCGATGCCGACCGTCGCCGTGATGCCGGTGCGCGCGAGGACCTCGTCGCGCAGCGTGCAGGCGAACCCTTCCGCATCGGTGTGATAGAGGTCCAGATAGGGCGTCACGTCGATAAAGCACTCATCGATGGAGTAGACGTGCACGTCCTGGGGGCTGACGTATTCCAGATAGATACCGTAGATTTTCGCCGACACCTCCATGTAATGCTGCATGCGCGGTACGGCCGTGATGTAGTCGATGCCATCGGGAATTTCGAACAGACGGCAGCGATTGTGTATCCCGAGGTCCTTCATGGCCTGTGTGATGGCGAGGCAGATGGTCGTGCGTCCGCGTGATTCGTCGGCAACGACCAGGTTGGTGGTGAGTGGATCGAGCCCGCGGTCCACGCACTCGACGCTGGCATAAAACGTCTTGAGGTCGATGCAGATGTAGGTGTGCTGCTCGTGCGCCACGCATCCTCCCATCAAACACATGTTCTTATCGAATACCTGTTCGATAATACCCGCTCGACTGGACACCGTCAAAACCTGTCCCTTTTTGGCGGGTATGGTCGTGCGGCTGCATCGGGTTTTTAACGCAGCCCTAAAGAGCGCGAAACAGCTCGGAAAAGCTCGCTTCGTAGCATGAGCCTAACGATCGATACCGCCTATACGCACGGAAGGGTTGTGGGAAAGATGGTCAATTATGGGTTTGGTATGCCGACGCGCTTGGTTGCGGATGGGGATGTGGCTCGCTGGTGCGGGCGATTGGTTGCCCACTATGGCGGCACCAAGGCACTGGTCGTGCTGGGAGGCGACAAGCATGCGCGCGACGAGCTTGTCTCGGCGGCGCTCGGCTCGCTTGATCGAGCTCTGCTCGAGCGCGTGCTTTTTCGCTGCGGCTCGGTTGAGGGCGACGGGGGAGACGAGCTGATCGACGAAGCCGTGGCCCTGGCGACCGACGAGGGCGTGGACTTTGTCCTGGCGATTGGCGATGCCGATACTGCAGGCTTTGCGCGCGAGCTCGCGCGTCGCATGGCGGCGCTCGATGCCGGCGAAGACGGCTTTGTGCCTTATGGATGCATTGTCTCGGAGGGCAAGGTGCCTGCTGTCGTGGGCGCCGGCGAGGCTCCCGTTTTTGCCATTATCGCGCCCGAACTTCTGAAGGGCATCGGGTCTCCTCTGCGTGAGTTGCTCGGTAGCGTCTGCGCCGCGGCCTAATATGTGCCATAAAGGGACGGATTATTTTTGGTTGGTAAAGCGTTTGACCTGCCAAAATAAGCCTGTCCCTTTTTGGTCGGTTGCCGTTTGGGGGCCGATTGGCAACGCTCGCTGATTGTAGTCTTGACCTGCGCTAGAATAGTGCCATCTGAATGTCCGGGTGCATGGAGGCGTGCGCCCGTATGCTGAGGAGGACTCTATGGCAACTGTTGCCGCACCTATCGATGCTACGTCGACTGCCGCTTGGAAGGCGCTCGAGGCCCATCAGGAGAAACTCGAGGCCGAGGGCATCGACCTCAAGGCCTGGTTCGCCACTGACGCCGACCGCGTGAACAAGCTGAGCTTTGACGCCGGTGACCTGCACTTCGACCTGTCCAAGAACCTGGTGACTGATGAGACCGTCAAGCTGCTGTGCGATCTTGCCCGCGAGGTGAAGCTCGAGGAGCGCCGCGACGCCATGTTCTCCGGCGAGCACATCAACACCACCGAGGACCGCGCCGTCCTGCACACCGCGCTGCGCCGTCCGGCAAGCGAGAAGGGCCAGCTTATCGTCGACGGCCAGGATGTCGTCGCCGACGTGCACGAGGTCCTCGATCGCATGTATGCCTTCGCCGAGCGCGTGCGCTCCGGTGAGTGGAAGGGCGTTACCGGCAAGAAGATCGAGCACCTGGTGTCTATCGGCATCGGCGGCTCCGATCTGGGCCCGGTCATGGCCTACGAGGCTCTGCGTCCCTATGCCGACGCCGGTATCGACTGCCGCTACATCTCCAACATCGACCCCAACGACCAGGCCGAGAAGCTTAAGGGCCTGGATCCCGAGACCACGCTCGTGATCATCGTCTCCAAGACCTTCACCACGCTCGAGACCCTCACCAACGCCCGCGAGGTCAAGACCTGGATGCTCGAGCAGCTCAAGGCCCAGGGCGCCATCGACGGCTCCGATGAGCAGAACGCCGAGGCCGTGGCAAAGCACTTCGTCGCCGTCTCCACCGCACTCGAGAAGGTCGAGGCCTTCGGTATCGACCCCGCCAACGCCTTCGGTTTCTGGAACTGGGTCGGCGGCCGCTATTCCGTCGACTCCGCCGTGGGCCTGTCGCTGATCGTCGTGCTCGGCCCCGAGCGCTTCCAGCAGTTCCTCGAGGGCTTCCACGCCATCGACGAGTACTTCTGCAATACCCCGCTCGAGAACAACGCCGTCGCGCTGATGGGCCTGCTCAACGTCTGGTACGTCAACTTCTTCGGTTCCAAGAGCCACGCCGTGCTGCCGTACTGCCAGTACCTGCACCGTTTCCCGGCCTACCTGCAGCAGCTCACCATGGAGTCCAACGGCAAGCGCGTCCGCTGGGACGGCAGCGCCGTGACCTCCGACACCGGTGAGATCTTCTGGGGCGAGCCCGGCACCAACGGCCAGCATGCCTTCTACCAGTTGCTGCACCAGGGCACCGTGGTGGTCCCGGCCGACTTTATCGCTTTCGCCAACACTGCCAATCCCGCAACCGACAGCGGCCAGGATGTCCACGAGCTGTTCCTGGGCAACTTCCTGGCCCAGACCAAGGCGCTCGCCTTTGGTAAGACGGCCGATGAGGTGCGCGCCGAGGGCACGCCCGAGCAGATCGTCCCGGCCCGCTGCTTTGAGGGCAACCGTCCGACGACCTCGATCTTCGGCGACACGTTGACCCCGTTCGCGCTCGGCGAGCTCATCGCCCTGTACGAGCACATCACGTTTGTCGAGGGCACGGTCTGGGGCATCGACTCCTACGACCAGTGGGGCGTCGAGCTGGGCAAGCAGCTTGCCAAGCAGATCACCCCGGCCTTCCACGACGATGCCGCCAAGGCCGAGCAGGACGCTTCGACTCAGGCGCTTATCGAGTTCTATCGCGCGCATCGCAAGTAGTCGCTGCTGTTAACGCATCGCGTCTTATAGTCAGGGGCCCGTATCCTATCGGATGCGGGCCCCTTTGCTTTGCCGTGGTCCCGGGGCGCACGGCCTTTGTGGAACATCGCCGGGGCGCCGCGCGCTGCGAGAACCCTGCGCCTAGATCTCGGCCTCCGCATGGCCTCGCTGCGCCTCGGGCAGCTCCCCGTAGAGCGGATGGTCTTCGAGCCTAAAGCGCTCGACCTGTTCGGGAGTGCGACCGCGTACAAAGAGCCACGAGCGATCGATCGGCGTCGCCATGAGCGTGCTGGGCAGCGCGTCGGCGCGGTCGGAAAACACCCGGGCACTCTCGGGATCCTGGAACGCCAGCACCAGATGCGTGTCGCAGTTGCCCATGATGGAGCGTGCGCGTGCCTCGCCATAGAGCGCATCGAGCTGGTTGGTCGACTGCAGCAGCAGCGTTGCCCAGATGTTGCGGCTTCGGATAATCGAGAGCACGTTGTCGATCTGGGGGATCTGCAGATTTGCGAAGTCATCGAGCATAAAGCGCACGGGCACGGGCAGGCTGCCGTCGGGCTGCCTATCGGCCTCACGAACGAGGCCCATAAACGCCTGCGAAATAAAGAGGCCGGTCAGCGGATCGAGATTGCGGTCAATATCGCTCACGGTTACAAACAGGGCGCAGGGGGTGTGTCCCATGGAAGCGAAGTCCACCTGATGGCACTCACGATAGAGCTGTGCCGCACCGTCAAATCCCAGACACATGACCTTTTCGGCAAGGATGCCGACGATGCTCGCGTGCATGCGCTCGGCATTTTGCGTAATGGCGTAGCGCCGCCATAACGAGAGGGCGTAGCTTTGGGGGTCGGTCGTGATCAGGTCGTCAAACAATCGACCCGTGGCACCGTCCTGCAGGTGCTCGATCAGCTTGATGACCGAGCTGATCGTCTGCTCGTCGGCGGGTAGCTGTTCGGTGACGTAGGCGATAAGACACGACAGCAGGTTTGCCGCCGCATGATCCCAAAAAGGCTGGTTGTTGTCCTCGATGGGGCAGATGGCCTTTGCCACCGAGAGGATGTCCTGCTGGTTGGGCCTGCCGTCCGCCTTGCGGCGAATGTGCCTCAGGGGGTTGTAGCCGCAGCGCTCGATGCCGGGCGCAAGGGCCGGGACGGTGTTGAGGTCGGCGAAGTTGAGACATTGCACGCGGTAACCGTGGGCTGCCAGCACGGGTCCCACTTCGCGACAGAGCGTGCCTTTGGTGTCGAGCACGATGTAGCTTGCGTTCATTTGCAGCAGGTTGGGCTTGAGGACGTTTCGGGTCTTGCCGGCTCCCGAGGGGCCGATCACAAGTGCGTTGTTGTTGAGTCCCGTTTGGCGGGTGTCGCAGGAAAGCGTTCGATCCTTGGCGAGGATGGTGGACGATGCGGACTTAGATGCGGCGAGGCGGCTGGCGAGGTTAGACATGGGCGACCTCCTTGGTGGTCGAGAGGATTTCGTGGGCAAAGCCGAGCTCGACGGCGCGCTCGGCCGAAAGGTAGGTGTCTTTTGCAGTGAGGGACTGGATGCGCTTGGGCGTGAGGCCGCTGCGGTCCGAGAGGATTTGCGTGAGGGTCTTGCGGGTCTGCATGAGACGCCGGCTGGTTTCCTGCAGCGCAAGTGCCGAGCCGCCTGCCCCCTGGGGGATCAGCGGGTCGTGAATCATGAGCTCTGCATGGGGCGCCATACGGCGATCGTCGCCGCCCATAAAGATCACGGCGCCCATGGACGCGGCGAATTCCAGGCAGACGGTGCGGATGGGGCACGATGCGAGGCGCATGGCGTCATAGATCGCAAGACCCGATCGCACGCTTCCGCCGGCGCTGGCGACAAATATGGTGATGGGGCGGCTGGGGTCGGTGGCATCGAGCAGGCGGATTTGCTGGCATAGGTCGTGGGCCATCGGGGTTTCGATGTTTCCCATGACGGAGAGCTCGCGACGGGCGAGCATCTCATCATAAATGCTGGTGAGCGTGATACCTCGGGCGGATTCACGCATGGTGAGGGGGCTGATGATGGGGGAATGATTGGTGTCCATGAGGACTCCTTTCTGTTGGTTGTGTTGTGGAATAGGATTGTTGCCCGCGGAGGGGCTGGCGGGCTACAGGGTTCGTCCGAGCCTGAGATCGAGCTCGGTTGTGGGGCAGGCTGCCTGTTCGTGCAGCTCGCAAGCGCCAAGGGCTCCAAAGCGATGGAGCGTTGCGACGGGCGTGGTGTAGGCGAGCCGCAGCTGATGCTCGACAGGGGCACATCCGTCATTTTTGTAATGAGCCGCGTAGTACTGCGCGATGCTGGCGTTCATCTCGCTGCCATTGCGATGGCGCTCAAACTGGCGTCTGCAGGTCTCGATGATCTTTGCTACCGACTTGGGTGCCGTCGCGGGAACAAGGGCGAGATAGCCCTCAAATAGCTCGTTGATGCTCAGGAGGCACAGCAGGTCGATCAGCGTCCTTATGGCTGCTCCCTCGGCGGAAAAGTGCGCGATCATGCGGTTATATCGGTTGCGGTCGACGATGGCCGCATGGGGTCTTGGAGTTTTCTGCCCCGTGGTCCCGGGCTTTTGCCGCGCCTGTGTATTGAGCTCGACGTTGCAGCGCTTGAGGCCGTCCAACGGAAGGAACAGTGCGGTGCGCAGGGTGTTCCGCTTACTTTCGAGTTCATGACGCTCGTCGGGTTCCCATTCGAGCTTGAGTTTCGTGTCGAGCGCCGTAAGCATATGGGCTAGGCAGCCTACGGTAAGAACGTACGAATCGTTGTCGCGTTTTGGGGCATAGGGGTCTGTCAGCTTGCGAATGTCGGGGTCGCCCATGATCTTTGTGCAGCGCTTCAGCAGTTGAGGGTGGTCGGCCAAGATCGTCGCGAGCGGTAGCGACGCGTAGTTCATTATGGTCGCGGCGGCAAAGGCGGCGTCATATTCGTTTGCATATGCTCGCTCAATGCGGGCATCCAGAATGCTTTTCTTATCGCCGTCTTCAGCGTGGTGGTTTGTCATAGCTTCTCCAATCGGTTGATGTTCGTGCTGTTTGTTGATGTGTTGGTTGTCGTGAGTGATGTGCTTGCCGTGGGTGATGTGCTGACGTTGGGGTGCTATGCGGTTTTCAATGAGCCCGTGAGGCAGTTGCTGCAGGGGCGGGATGGAACGGCCCATGCAAGGCGGAAGGCATCGTGCTCAAAATCGAGACAGCAATGCCCTGGGTGCCTCACATGTGGCAGTTACCTCATTAAGTTGTCATTGCGTTTGGGGTTGTACTTTGCCGATCTTCCTTCTCTTACACGCTGAAAACTGAAACTGAATATGCTCAATCAAACGATGACCACCGGAGCGGTCCTCTTTAAGGTACGTTCGTTTTGCTGATTTGGCAAGAACTAATTTTGAAATTATTTTCTACGGGATGAAATGAGGTCGGTGGGGCGGCCACGTTTAGCGTCGTCAGCTTGGTATGTGGTGGCTCGGCGTAGGGGGCGGAGCGATTGCGCCCCACGGTTACACGCTGTTCATGTTCGAGACAATATGACTTTTTGCCCGTTGTAAACGGAGTCGCGATGGGTGTTCTGTATGATGGCTCAGACAAGGTTGTTCAATGACAGGGAGGCATATATGGCAATCAAAGCCATCGCAATGGATATCGACGGCACGCTCACCAACGACCAGAAGGTGATTAGCCCTCGTACGCGCGAGAAGCTGCTTGCGGCGCAGGAGTCGGGCATTAAGCTCATTTTGGCTTCGGGCCGTCCCGCATGGGGACTACATGCTCTGGCGCAGGAGCTCGATCTTCAAAACCATGACGGTCTGCTAGTTGCCTTTAATGGCGCGCATGTGGTCGACGCTCAGACCGATGAGGTCCTTTTTGACCAGGCCATGCCGGCTGACGAGCTGCACCGTCTGATTGATCACCTGCGTAATTTTGACGTGATCCCCATGATCTCGCTCGGTCGGGACCTGCATGTCGAGGATTCGTACCATTGCATGATCACGCTGCCTGACGGCTCGCAGAAGAATATCGTCAAGTATGAGCGCGACGCGTGCGATCTTAAGATTCGCGAGGTGGAGAGTCTGCATGAGGTCGTGGACGCTTATCCCGTAGACAAGCTGCTGACGGCAGGCGACCCGGCCTATCTGCAAGCGCATCACGAGGAGATGTATGCGCCCTTTACCCAGACACTTTCGGGCATGTTTACGGCCGACTGGTACTTTGAGTACACGGCGCCCGGTATCGACAAAGCCCGTGCGCTTGAGGGTGCTCTGCCCAAGCTCGGCATCGATGCCAGCGAGGTCGTCTCGTTTGGCGACGGCCAGAACGACAAGTCCATGATTGAGTGGGCCGGCACCGGTGTTGCCATGGGCAACGCCGTCGATGAGGTTAAGGCTGTGGCCCAGATGGTGACCGCCGATAACAACGAAGACGGTATTGCGGTGGCGTTGGATAAGCTGCTGGGCTAGAATCGCCGATAATGCATGGTTCGGGCGCCTGCTTACAGGCGCCCTTTTGTTAGGGAGGGTGCCGTGTCCGCATTTCCGTTCGACGCCGTTATCTTTGACATGGACGGCGTCATTGTCGATACCGAGTATTACTACCTGGGCGAGACTGCCGCGTTTGCCAAGGAGCTTGGGCTTAACCTGACTCAAGAGGAGTTGAATGGGCAGGTCGGTACCTCGCATCAGTTCTTCCTGCATATGCTGGTCGATTGGTTTGAGCGCGCCGGTAAGGGGCATTTCACTGGCGAGGAAGCGTTGGCCCGTTGGGATGAGTGGGCGCGTGAGCGTCCGCGCGACTATCAGGCTTTGATTAACCCAGGCGCCGTGGATACGATTCGAGAGCTGCCGCGCCGCGGCGTTCGCGTGGCGCTTGCCAGCTCGTCTCCCATGGATAGCATCGAGGAAGTGCTCAACGCGTGCGGGCTGTCGGATGCCTTTGAGTATGTGGTGAGCGGCGAGCAGTTTAAGGAGAGCAAGCCCGAACCCGACATCTACCTGCATGCGCTGGACCTGCTGGGGCTGCCCGCGAATCGCTGCTGCTGCGTTGAGGATTCGGTGCCTGGCATCACTGCCGGCAAGCGAGCCGGCCTGACGGTCATTGCCAAGCGCGAAGAGCGCTTTGGCTTTAGCCAGGATGCCGCGGACAAGATTATCGACCAGCTGCCGGAGCTGCTCACGCTTTCTTAGGAGCGCGGTAGTTGCGCGTTTTTCGGGTCAGATGAGTAAATACCCGACATTTTGGTGCGGCAGCAAGCATACTTTATGCTAATGCGGGCTTAAGGGCTTGTTGAATGCCCTTAAGCCCGCTTTAGACTGAATTGTGCTGGGAGAGGGTATATGCCATCGACTGAAGGGCTAACTGACGGTAAAGCAGCGATACCGCTGTACCAACAAGTCATTGATATCATTAAAAACGAAATCAACTCCGGTGCCTACAAGGCGGGCGCGCGGATACCCAACGAATTCGAATTGGCTGAGAACTATAAAGTTGGCCGCGTTACCGTGCGACGCGCTATTGAGGAGCTCGTCCAGCAGGGCTATCTAACGAAGCGACAGGGGAAAGGCACGTTTGTCAATGCCCCCAAGCTTAAGCGCAAGATTCGCCAGAAGGATGACGTTCAGAGTTTTTCGGACGCATGCCGCGTTAACGGAATGGAACCGGGGGCGCGCGTCATTTCGAGAAAGATACTGCCGGCGGATTCCACCGAAGCGCAGTTCTTTGGTGTTCCCGTTGGAACTGATTTGATTTGCGTTGAGCGTGTGCGTACTGCCGATGGAGTCCCCGTCATGCTCGAGAACAACATATATGTTTACGAGGACAACGCTTATCTATCAACGGCACCTCTATCTAACCAATCCATTTTTGAGTTCGTGCGCAACCGGACGGGCCGTACGCCCGCGTTTACCGACCCCTGCACGCTCGAGATCGCGTGCGCGTCGCCCGAGGTCGCTCGGCTGTTGGCGGTTCCCGTTGGCGAACCCTTGTTTTACATGGATGCCTTCTTTTTCGATGAGCAGCGGAGGCCGTTTATCATTGGTCGTCAGCGGATCGTTGGATCTCGTTACATTTTTGACATTTAGGACATTGCGAATGGAAACGCCCGGTGGATCATCTCACCGGGCGTTTCCATACCGTTCACGGCGCGAACGCAACCGTTCAACCGCGTTACGGCAATCAGTTTGAAATAATCTTGATGACGGGAAAAGCTGCTGGTAATCTATGGAACGTCATAGAACGTTTGCCTTATGCAAGCGTTGAAGCGAGATGCGATGCAGTCTCGAGTTCTTTGGAGGTATCTATGTCAGATACGAAGGCGAAGAAGACAAACAGGCGTTTTAAGTTCAAATTACCGCATGTCTATACGATCATGTTCTTGCTGATCGTTGTCTTTGCGGTCCTGACTTGGATCGTTCCTTCTGGTCAGTATCAGCGCAAGACGATTTCGACAGCGGCGGGCGAGCGTGAAGTCGCCGTTGCTGGAACCTATGAACAGGTCGATAAGAACTACACCGATTCCGAGACCGGCGAGACCATCAATCTGGGCCAGGATATCTTTGCGGTCCTGCAAGCGCCTACTAAGGGCATCCAGGAGGCTGCCGACGTCGTTGCGTTCGTCTTATTGATTGGCGGATCGTTCGCAGTCATCACCAAGACCAACGCTTTGAATGCCGGCATGAGCCGTGTGATTAAAAAGCTCAAGAACAAGGACATCCTCATCATTCCCATCACGATGACGTTGCTGTCCATTTGCGGCACTACGTTTGGTATGTCTGAGGAAGCCCTGCCGTTCTATGCCATCTTCATTCCCATCATGATGGGTATCGGTTATGACTCGATGACGGCATTCATCATCTGCTTCCTTGGTCCCAACCTGGGATATTGTGCCTCGACCATAGATCCGTTTAACGTCTTGATCGCCCAAGGCATCATTGGCATCGAGGGCAATCCGCAACTGTGGCTGCGCGCCGTTTCTTGGGTCATCTTCACTGCCGTCGGTATCGCATGGGCCATGCGCTACGCCATGCGCGTCAAGAAAAACCCCGAGTCGTCCATTACGTACGAGGACGACAAGCTCAAGCGTGTTGAGTTTTCCGTGACCGATGCCTCCATCGAGGAAGAGTTCACTACCCGTCAGAAGCTCGTGCTTATCGATTTTGCCTTCGGCATGGGCATTATCGTCTGGGGTCTTGTTACCCAGGGCTGGTATATGAATGAGATTTCCGCCGTGTTCCTTGGTATGGGCTTGCTTGCCGGTATCCTTGGCGGCCTTGACCAGCAGACGATCGCCGAGGAGTTCGTTAAAGGCATTGCCGACTTTGCGTATGCCGCTATCGTCATCGGCATCGCTCGCGGTATCTTGGTCATCGCAGAGGGTGGCATGATCATCGACACCATCCTCCAGGCGCTCGCTACTGCACTCGCCGGTGCACCTGCCGCCGTCTACACCACGTTTATGTATATCGTCCTTGGCCTGCTCTCTTTGCTGGTTCCCTCGAGCTCTGGACTTGCGGCGCTCACCATGCCCGTCATGGGTCCGCTGACCGAGCTTATGGGCCTCAATCCCGAAGCCGCCGTTACCGCGCTCCAGTTTGCTAATCAGACCATCAACACCATCAGTCCCGTGGCGGGCATGACGGTTGCCGGCCTTGCCGTGGCAAAGATCTCGTTTGGTCAATGGTGGAAGACCATTTGGAAGTTCTTCATTTTCATGGTCGTCTTTGGCCTGATCGTAACGGCAATCTCTGGCATGCTTCCGGTGTAGGTGGTTGTGATGTCTGATCGTTTAACGGTCCTGACGTCTAAGAGCGTCTTTACCGGTACGGGGGACCTGCCGTTCGAAGGTTTCGTAGCGGTCCGTGGCAATCGAATTGAGGCGGTTGGCACCAAGTGTGAGGTAGCTTCGTATTTGACCCAGGCGGACGAGGTAGTTGACCTGGGCGACCGCACCGTCATGCCTGGCCTGATCGATGTGCATACCTTCTATACGGGCTGGGCGCTGCGGACGTTGGGGTCTGATCTATCCGGCGTCGCTGATGCCAAAGAGGCCGTGTCGCTCTTGCGTGCATGGAAAGATGATCATCCGGATTGCGCGGCGGCTTTTGGCCACAACCTGCCCGAAACGTTGGCATCGGATGCCGAGAACGCAAACACAGCAGCTGTGTTTGACGAGTGTTTTGGCGATATCCCTGTCGTCTGCTTTACACCGGGCGCGGAGACCTGTGTTCTCAATGCTGCCGCCAGTGCGCGATACGGCTTTACACCGCAGGCGTGCTATGCCGAGAAGATCTGGCGCATGATGAGCGATTTCCTCACGCTGCCCGAGGTGCGTGCCGGATATTCGGACTACATGAGCATGCTTAACGAGCGCGGCGTTACCGCCATCAAGGAGATGGCGTTTGATGACTACTACGGCTTTGCCGACGAAATGGCTCGCCGTGAGGAATCTGGCGAGCTGACGGTTCGCGTCTCCATGATGTCGCAGCCGGTGGGTGCCGGTGCAAATCTGGCATATGCCCGCAAGGCGCGAGAGCGCTTCCGGGGACCGTTCGTTCGTTTTTCCGGCTTCAACCGTATGACCGATCGCGGCGTATGGGCAGGGCTTGCCGAGATGATAGACCCCTATGAGGACACGGCCGATGCGGGCGCTGCCGGCAAGACGGTCGTCGAGGAGCCAGAGTGGGATCTGATTGAGAACGAGCTGCGTGCAATTGATGCTGACGGCTTCCGATATTCCTTGCATTGCCAGGGCGATGGCGCCGTTCGCCGCACCGTGGCGCTCTATGCCTCGCTGCCTCGAGACGAGCATGGACGGATGCTTCGCCGCCATGCGATTACCGATCTCGAGAACTCTGATCCGACCGATCTTGTCGAGTTTGGCAAGTTAGGTGGAATTTGCGAGGTCTATCCGCAGATTCTGACGCTGGACCGGCGCGAGGATTGCCTGTCGATGATGCGTCGACAAATTGGCGAGACGCGACTTTTGCACAGCTGGAATCGCCGCGGCATGGAAGATTCCGGATGCACAGTGTGCTGTGGCACTGATTTGCCGCTGCTGATCCCGAGCCTGGGCGAGTCAATCTACAGTGCGTGCGGCGGATACTTCGACGACGGACTGCCCGTGAATGAGGCCAACGTGCTGACGCTTGTCGAGCTTTTGCGCGCTTGGACTGTCGGGGGCGCGTACGACCTGATGCGCGAAGACGAGCTGGGTACGCTTGAGGTCGGCAAGCTTGCCGATATTTGCGTGCTCGATCGGGATGTGTTCGACCTCGATTATCGCGACGCACGCGATCTTGCGGTTGATATGACGATGTCGGACGGACAAATCGTGTTCGATCGAAATAAGGAGGCATAAGATGTCTGAATCCAAACCGACGCTGCGCCGCGAGCAGATTGCGGGCATGAATATCCACTACATCATGTGGTCGCTCGATTACTTCCTTGATGTGCAGCAGCGCTTGGGCTTTGAGTCCATTGAGCTATGGTGTGCGGAGCCGCATGTGACGCTCGACCATACGGGCTACTTTGAGGCTGAGGTTCTGGCGAAAAAGGCTGCAGACCGTGGGCTTAGGTATCGTACTCTGTGCCCCGAGAATGTTGTCTATCCTTGGCAGTACTGCGCACGCAAGCCGCTGCATGAACAGCGCAGCCTGGCGTACTTTAAACACGGCATTGAGCTTGCCGAGGTACTTGGGTGCGACCGTATGTCCGTCAACTCGGGCTGGGGCGACTGGGACGAGGACCGCGAGGAAGCCTGGAAGCGCAGCCGCGAGCACTTGTCCATTCTGGCGGAGTATGCCGGCGAGCACGGTCTGGTGCTTACGATGGAAAGCCTGCGTCCCGAGGAGAGCAACCTTGTGACGACGGTTTCCGATGCGAAGCGCATGATTGACGAGGTCGCGAGCCCGTACTTACAGCCCATGGTTGATACAACCGCGATGGGCGTTGCAGGCGAGACGCTCGAGGACTGGTTTGCCGCCTTTGGTGATGGGGCAATTCACGAGATGCACTTTATCGACGGTGACCCGTATGGCCATCTGGTGTGGGGCGATGGCAAGCACGATATGGACGCCTTCGTCGCCACACTCAACGCCCATGGTTTCGACGGCATGCTGGGCCAGGAAATCACGGACGGTCGTTACTACGATGACCCGGCGGCGGCAGATGCCAAGAGCATGGCCGCATTCGAAAAATATCTGATTGACTAAAACAACCATCGGCCACGCAACCAACGTCATTGATTGCGGGCCAAACAAGAAAGGAACTGGATATGAACGCACACGATCTGATCAAAGAGGCAATTGCCGAGAAGGGCAAGTTCGACAGCGTCTACTGGATTGCTTGCGGTGGCTCCATGATCGATTTGATCCCGGCTCATGAGCTTCTGCAGCGCGAGGCAACCGCCTTCACTTCGTATATCTATACGGCTCGCGAGTTCGATATCATGCGTCCGCGTCGTCTGGGCGAGAAGTCCCTGGTCATTGCCTGCAGTCACAGCGGCAACACCCCGGAGGTCGTCGAGGGCTGCGAGATTGCCCTTGCTGCCGGCGCTACGGTGATCGCCCAGACCGACAACGCTGGATCCAAGATTGACTCCGGCAAGTGGACCACGTGGGTCTACCCATGGGGCGAGGGTGTGCCGCAGGCCGAGGTCCCCGCTGGCATTTCGCTGTCGCTTGCGGCAGAGCTGCTCGATCAGCAGGAGGGCTACGCCGATCTTGCCGATATGTATGCCGGTATCGCCGAGATGGATAAGATTCTTCCCCCGGCACGCGAGAAGGTAAATGCCGAGCTGGGCGATCGCTTTGCCAAGCTTTGCCAGGAGCACGAATTCTTCTATATTCTGGGCAGCGGTCCCAACTTTAGCCAGACCTACGGTTTCGCTATCTGCTCTCTTATGGAGATGCAGTGGCAGCACTGCAGTTACATCCACTCTGCCGAGTACTTCCACGGCCCCTTCGAGGCTACTCAGGATGGCGTTTTTTACTTCCTGCAGATGGGTTCCAGCGAGTGCCGTGCTATGGACGAGCGCGCCCTGGCGTTCCTTAAGACGCATACCGATACGCTGATGGTGCTCGATGCCAAGGAGTACGGTATGGAAGCCGTGCCGGCGAGCGTCCGTGCCTATCTGGACCCGGTGCTGTTCTACGCCATGAACTGCGAGCTGCGTGCCGCACGCGGCAAGGTGTTTGACCATGATCCCGATTTCCGTCGCTACATGGGCGTCGTCGAGTACTAGAAGGGTAAATACCATGGCATTTAACGTTAACGCGCTCGGATTTGGCGACAACGTCGTCGATCGCTACGAGCATATCCACACCATGTATCCTGGCGGCAACGCGGTGAACTTTGCCGTTTATGCCAAGAAATGCGGTGCCGCACGCTCCGCATACATGGGCATTTTTGGCAATGACGCCGCTGCCGAGCATGTCATTGCAAGCCTCGAGGATGAGGGTATTGAGCTTGACAAGTGCGAGCAGATGATTGGCGAGAACGGAGCGGCTCGCGTGACCGTCGTTGACGGTGACCGTGTCTTCCTTGGCTCCAACGAGGGCGGTATCCGTGGCGATGCGCGCTATGTCCTCGATCGCTTTGACCTTTCGTACATGAAGCAGTTCGATGTGGTTCATTCGGGCAACTATTGCTTTACCGAGCGCGAGCTGCCCAAGCTGAAGGCTGCGGGCGTCACGGTCTCTTTTGACTTTTCGGACGACTCCACCGACGAGTACTACGAGCAGATTGCGCCCTACGTCGATTTTGCTTTCTTTAGTGCGGCGGATGCCGCGAGTGAGGACGAGATTCGCGAGCGTCTGGCATGGGTGAAGGGTCTGGGTCCGCGTTTTGTGTCGGCTACGGCGGGCGCCGAGGGCTGCATTGCTTACGACGGCGAGCGTTATTACCGCCAGCTGGCTAAACCGGTAACGGACATGAAGGACACCATGGGAGCGGGCGATTCGTTCCTCACTTCGTTTTTGATGTGCTATCTCGATTCCGCCAAGCGTGGTGAGGACGGCGCCGAGGCCATCGAGCGCGCGCTCGACTTTGCTGCCGGTTTTGCCTCGACCGTGTGCGGCATGGAAGGTTCTTGGGGCCACGGAGCACCAATCGTCGAATAGCCGAGCTGTCCCGGGGAGCTGTATTGGTGCCTTCCCGTGACTCGGTGGTCAAAAAAAGCCAAATATGAGTACTGTGACTAATTTAGTCGCAGCAAAATCGACCCCTTCAGACGTGATTTGAGCGTTTGGAGGGGTTTAAGATTGCGAAAATGCAGGATGAGTGACTGTAAAAGTGTTAGTTAATGGACAATCGTAGATTATTCTGGTGGTCGGAAAGCTCAGAGTAATGTATCCATTTCGCTAGCAGTACTCATATTTGACGTTTTTACCACAGGGGTTAGCGAAGGCTAAATACAGAGTGTGCATTCGCTAAAACCGCCGACTCAATATGCTTTGCGTCGCATTTTTTGAGCGAGGCGACGTGTTCTGAGGCGCTTTCGAGCGATCTGATGAGTGACTGTGCGCTTATTTCTGCGTTTGCCTCCGCTGGTGCATCGGTCTCGAGCAGTAAACGATCGAGTGGAATTTGTCGCACGTATTCGCGTCCTCGTTTAGATGCGAGCATGCGTTCGTTGACGGAAAAATAACAGCCCGCATTACGCGCGCGGACGAGTTCGTCCGAAGTACCGCTAAACCAGTGGAAGATGATAACGGGGGAGTCGGGGTTTGGGATGAGTAGCCCATGCGATTCGAGGACGTCCAGTACGGCTCCTGCCGAACGAACGGCGTGAATTGATATCACGCGCCCGGTAAGAGGATGCTGCACGAGCGCATCGCAGAGCCGGTTAAGTGCCTGTATTTGTAGCGGCTCACTTCCAGCAAAGCGCGCGGAAAAGTCGAGTCCGACTTCGCCGATGTAGCGTTCTTGGGCAGCAACTTCGCAAAGCAGATTGACTTCGACAAAACCGCAGTGGCCATCGGCGAGCCACCAGGGGTGAAGCCCAACGCCGGCGATGATGCCTGGTTGGCGACAGGCACGCTCGTTTGCGGCCGAAAAGTCGCGCGGATTGACGCCGCAGTCAAATAGACCCAAGCCCAGCGCCGTCGCCTCATCGGCAACGGCGTCCGGGTGAGCCATTAAATCAAGATGGCAGTGTGCATCAAATAACCGGGGTTCCATCTCGGTGCGCTCCGCTAGTCCAGACGTTGGCCATCGGAGCGTACGCGCTCAGTGCCGCGGCCGCTGATCTGGCGGATAACCTCGCCGGCAATCATCTGGCCCATGATGGGCGGCATAAAGCTGGCGGTTCCCAGCTCGGTGCGCTCGTGGATGTTGGAAGGGTCGCGGGGCTGTGTCTTAACCGATTCCTCGCAGCTAAACAGTACATGCAGGCTCTTGATTCCGCGCTTCTTGCATTCTTTGCGCATGATGCGGCTCATGGGGTCACGTACCGTATCGAAAATGTCGGCAAAGCGGAGGCACTCGGGATGGAGCTTGTTGGCCCCGCCCATGGAGCTAACCAAACGAATGTCGTGGTCCTGAGCATATTTGGCAATGGTGAGCTTGGCCGAGATGGTGTCGATGGCGTCGACGACGTAGTCGAGCTTGCCGTCCGTCTGCTCCAAAACGCTCGCGAAGAAATCATCGATGTTGTCGCTCAGCAGGTATTCGGTGCGCTTGATAACGGTGGCGGCGGGATTGATATCGCGAATCATGGCATCCATCACGTCCACTTTGCGCTTGCCGATGGTGCTGTGAAAGGCGATGGCCTGGCGATTGATATTGCTGGGTGCGATGATGTCCTTGTCCAGAATGACGAAATGACCGATGCCGCCGCGGGCGAGTGCCTCGCAGCAGTTGGAGCCCACGCCTCCGCAGCCGAGCACCAGCACCGTAGCATCGGCGAGCCTATCGAGTGCCTCGTGGCCCATGATGATCTCGAGCTTGGTGTCGCGTGTCTCGACGAGAGCGGCAGCGGTTTCGGTCATAGACATCCTCCGATGGGGAAGCGAATCGTGTTTTAGCTATTGCCATTATAGGTGTTATCGCGATTCCATTTGAGCCCTTGGGCTTGTTGAAATGGGGTCGGGGTTCGCATAAGATTGAAGCAGATGGCACCCGTTGCAGCGGGTTGGCCAACTCCAAAACACGTTTGTAGCGTGAGAAGTGGCCGTCTTCGCATTACGCGGAGGCGGCTATTTTTATGAGTACAAGATTAGATGGTTAGACAAACATCTAAATATTGAGTATAGTGTGCACGTCATGAGAGATGATGAGAGGAGGTCTTATGCCAGGAGAGGGTTTTAAGGCGCTTGCCGATCCAACGCGGCGGCGCATTTTGGAACTACTGCGCGAGGGCAATTGTACGGCCGGAGAGCTTGCCGAGCATTTTGACATCAGTAAGCCGTCGCTGAGCCATCACTTGGCGACACTCAAAAACGCCGGGTTGGTGACCGACGAGCGCCATGGCCAAAGCATCGTATACAGCTTAAACACCACCGTCATGCAGGATTTAATTGGCTGGTTTATGAGCTTTACAAACACGGAAGGTGATAAGGATGAATAACGAAAACAAGGGCATTCACCCCACGGGGGTATCGTCGCGCGTGTGGATTGCGCTGGTCGCTCTGTGCGTCGCCAATGTCGTAGCGCACCTCATAGTGATGCCGAGCTTGCCTGCGCAGATTCCCACGCACTGGGGCGCGAACGGCGCCGTCGACGGTTGGGGTCCTAGCTGGATGGCCTCCGCGCTCGGCGTGCTGCCTCTGGCGCTTCTCGCAATGTTCTGCGTGGTGCCGCGCATCGACCCCAAAGGTGAGGCATATCGAACCTCGGGCAAGTTCTACCAGGGCTTCGTAATCGCCTTCACCTTGTTCATGTGCGCCATAAGCTGGCTGGGAGAGCTTACGGTTTGGGGCGTGGTGCCGGCGGTCGGTTTGGTTAACGTGCTGATTTCCGGTGTTGTCGGTTTGCTGTTCATCGGCGTAGGCAACTACTTGCCGCGTGTGAAGCAGAACTATACGCTCGGTATCAAGACACCCTGGGGGCTTGCCGATCCCGAGAACTGGCGCCGTACGCAGCGTTTTGGCGGCGCCTGCTTTATGGTGCTGGGTATTGGCCTGATTGTGATGGGCGTGGCAGGCAGCGTGCTTTCGAGTGAAGTCGTCGCCACGGTGATTGCGGTTCTGGCGTTTGGTTCGGTTGGAGCCGTCTACGTCTACTCGTATCTGTTGTGGCGCAAATCGCAGCGAGCCGCTCGTTAAGGTTGCGGAAAACTAGCGTACGCAGTTCATAGTATGTTCCGGGGGACTTTTCCCAGGTAGTATTAGGGGGTGTGGGCAACCATGCCCCTTTTTCGTTACGTTTCAGAGCTCGTTCCCTCATTTCGTTTCCACTAAAGCGAATCAAGAATAGGGAAACAGCAGGTAGAAAGGATAGAACAGACATATGGCGGAGTTTATCTACCAGATGTATCAGGCTCGCAAGGCCCATGGCGACAAGGTAATCCTTGACGACGTGACCCTGAGCTTCTACCCCGGTGCCAAGATCGGCGTCGTGGGTCCCAACGGCATGGGCAAGTCGACCCTGCTCAAGATCATGGCCGGCATCGAGGAGGTCTCCAACGGCGATGCCAAGCTCACCCCCGGCTACACCGTGGGCATCCTGCAGCAGGAGCCGCCGCTCGACGACGACAAGACCGTTATCGAGAACGTGCGCATGGCGTTTGGCGATATGATCGCCAAGGTCGATCGCTTCAATAAGATCGGCGAGGAGATGTGCGACCCGGACTGCGACATGGACGCCCTCATGGTCGAGATGGGCAAGCTCCAGGACGAGATCGATGCCGCCGACGGCTGGGATATCGATTCCAAGCTCGGCCAGGCCATGGACGCCCTGCAGCTGCCCGATTCCGACATGCCGGTTAACGTGCTCTCTGGCGGCGAGCGTCGCCGCGTGGCCCTGTGCAAGCTGCTGCTCGAGGCTCCCGATCTGCTGCTGCTCGACGAGCCCACGAACCACCTGGACGCCGAGTCGATCCTGTGGCTCGAGCACTTCCTGCACAACTACCAGGGCGCGGTGCTTGCCGTCACACACGATCGCTACTTCTTGGATAACGTTGCCGAGTGGATCTGCGAGGTCGACCGCGGTCACCTTTATCCCTACAAGGGCAACTACTCCACGTATCTGGAGACCAAGGCCGCGCGTATCGAGGCCCAGGGCAACCGTGACGCCAAGCTCGCCAAGCGCATGGAGGCCGAGCTCGAGTGGGTACGCAGCTCGCCCAAGGCTCGCCAGGCCAAGAACAAGGCCCGTCTGGCTCGCTACGAGGAGATGGAGGCCGAGGCCCGCGCAAGCCAGAAGCTCGACTGGACCGACATCCGCATCCCTGTGGGCCCGCGTCTGGGCAACAAGGTGCTCGAGGCCCATCATCTGCACAAGGAGTTCGATGGCCGCGTGCTCATCGACGACCTTTCGTTTACCCTGCCGCGCAACGGCATCGTGGGCGTCATCGGCCCCAATGGTGTGGGCAAGACCACGCTGTTCAAGACGATTGTGGGTCTGGAGCCGCTGACTTCGGGCGAACTTGAGGTGGGTGAGACCGTCAAGATCTCCTATGTCGACCAGAACCGTTCCGGCATCGACCCCGATAAGAACTTGTGGGAGGTCGTCTCGGACGGCCTGGACCACATGATGGTCGGCGAGACCGAGGTTCCGAGCCGTGCTTATGTGGCGAGCTTTGGCTTTAAGGGCCAGGACCAGCAGAAGCGCGCTGGCGTACTCTCCGGTGGCGAGCGCAACCGTCTGAACTTGGCGCTTACGCTCAAGCAGGGCGGCAACCTGCTGCTCCTCGACGAGCCCACGAACGACCTCGACGTCGAGACGCTGTCCTCGCTCGAGGCGGCGCTGCTCGAGTTCCCGGGCTGCTCGGTGGTCATTAGCCACGACCGTATGTTCCTGGACCGCGTCGCCACGCACATTCTGGCGTGGGAGGGCACCGACGAGAATCCGGGCAACTGGTATTGGTTCGAGGGCAACTTTGAGGCCTATCAAGCCAACCGCATCGAGCGCTTGGGCGAGGACGCAGCCCAGCCGCATCGTATTCACCGCAAGCTGACGCGCGACTAGATTGTTACGCGGTTTTCCAAACCGCGTAACTGCTCGACGCTGCGCGGGCCGCAAGCACCCCATCTTGCCGTTCAAGCCGTCGCTCGCGTACCGAAGTACGCGTCGCTCCTCTTTCACGGCAACCTGGGGCACTTGCGGCCCGCTCGCTGTTGGTTACGCAACATCAACAAATAAAAACGGCTCAAATCCTGATTTGGATTTGAGCCGTTTGTCGTTACTGCTCGGGTTCTTCGACTTTATCGATGGCCCAGGTGGATCCGAGGCCACCGGTGGTGTTGCGGCGGATGCGCACGGTAACCTCGCGGCGCTCGCCGGCCTGCGTGTAGCACAGGGGGAAGTTTGCGCGGTTTCGCGCGGCCTCGATGGTACCGCGCTCGCGGGCGATCCAGTAGTACTCGCCGACAATGCCGAGCGTGTCGGCGCCGTAGGGGAGATAGGTCGACAACTGGTGCAGAAGCGGGCCGGGGCAGAAGACCTCGGTTGCGAAATCGACGGGGAAGTCCTCAGGGATGGCGGGCGCTGCGGGTGCGGGGGTTGGGGCCGCTGCGGGTACCGAAGCCGGTGCCGGTGCGGGAACTTGGTCGCAAGTAGAGGTGGGCACGGATTCGATGACGGGTGCGGGCTCAGGCACCGGTTCCGGCTTAACTGCGGAATCTGCGGGCTTCACGGTGACGGGCGCGTCTACAGCTGCAGTTTCAAACTCAACCTGCATCGCGCTCTCATTCTCGACGCTCGACTTTGCTTCGATGGGCGTGGATGCCATAGTGGTGATGCCGGCGTTGGCGTTCTCGGGGTCATAGACGACCGTGAGCGAGATGGCGGGCTGCGGCGTCTCGGGCTTCGGCGTCGACTCGGTAGCGTCTTGATCGGCGGGCTGATCGTCCTCGGCCTCGTCGCTAAAGACATCACTGTTTTGGAACGAAGGCGTCTCGGGTTGGTCGGCGGTTTTTTCGGTTGTCGACTTGGGAGCTTCGTTGAGCTCCGCAGTGGCTTCCTGCTCGGATATGACTTCGGGATCAGTCGTGGCGGTGGTTTCGGTTTCGGCTTCTGCCGTTACCTCAATAGCGACTTCAATCTCTGCCTCGGGCTCGGATTCTGGCACGGCTTCAACCATGGCTTCAGGCTCGGGACGCTTAACGTGCTTGGGGCGCACGGCCTTGAGGTCCTTCTCGCCGCGTTTTTTCTTTTTGTAGGACTGCTTGGCTCCCTTGGCAGCCTTGGGCTTGTCCTCGCCCTTGGCAAGGGCGGCATCCCAGGCCTCGTTGGCGATGACCGTGGCATACAGGCGACCGCCCTTAAAGACGGTCAGCTTAATGCAGTCGTCGAGCTCCTCGAGCAGCTCGCGCGTGGACTCGAAGCCCAGGTCATAAGCGGCCATGTCACCAGCGGCGAGTGCCTCCTCGACCTGCGTCATAAACGTTTGCTTGCCGCATCCAATCGCATCGCGCAGCAGGCGATACAGATAGATGTGGTTGCCCAGCGAAAGCGTGGGCGTAACTATTGTCTTGCTCATGGCAAATCTCCTCTTTACACACCAAAGCATCTTACCATCGCGCGGGGCTTGCCATCTCGTCGCCCAAGGCAAACGGGCGCGAACCGCTATCGATTCGCGCCCGTTGTACAGGTTGCCTATCTGGGGATGCAGCGCCTAGTTGTCCGATGTCGTGCCTTGGCTTGAACTGTCAGATGCCGTGCCCGATGTGGTGCCACTCGAATTGCTGTTGTTGCTGTCTGCTGTACCCGTTCCCGACGTGGTGTCGCTCGTCTGGCCTCCCGTGTTCGGCTGCGAACCGTCAGTCGTTTGGCTTGAGTCGGTCGTGCCGGATTGCGCGCCGCTGTTGTTCACAGAAGAATCGGCGCCCTGCGATTGGTTTTGGGTATTCGAGGACGAATCGGTAGAGGTGGAACTGTCTTGCGTGCCGTCCGTCTGTGCCTGCTGGTCTTGCGACTGGGTGTTGCCATTTGCATCGCTTTCCGTCGTGCGCGACGAAAGGATTGGCTCGGGGCGCTCGCCCAGACCCTCACCGGCGGTGGTGATAAGGATGGCGCCGGCGCAGGCGATGACTGCGACGATGGCGATGGCGATCGAGAAGACGATGACCTTCTTTTGCGTCTGACTGCGCTCTGCCGCCGCCTTGGCGCGCAGGCTGTCGGGAGCAACGCGCGCCGTGGTCGCGCGCCCCGCAATCTGGCGCATCTCCTGCGTAGTCGCGGCGCCGCCCAGGTGCTCCTCGGCATTAAACTCAACGGGCTCGTAGGCGCCGGCGGGGTAGTCGACGGCGGCGTGCGTACCTTTGATGGCTTCGGCGCTGGCAGAGATAAAGTGGCGGTAGACCTGCGATGACACAACGGTGATGACCGAGCTCACGGCGGCGCCAATTACTGAACCAGCGATACCAATCTTGGAGGCAAGTGCGACGCTCGTGGCGGCAGCTGCGGCGCCGGCGATGATCTGGGGAATGGAAATGTCGTCAAACAGGCCCTTTTTGGGCGCGATGGCCATGGTCTGTCCGATGGAATGGTTCTCGTGCACGCCGTTGTTGAGCGCGGCCGGTGTCATGACGCGCGTGCGCGGCGCATCGGTGTACTTGGTTGTCATACGGGGTCCTCCCGGTGTAAATCTGCTTCGCTTCATGTAGCCATCAGGGTACCCACCAGATGTGAATCGTACGTGACATTTAACAGATACCATCAACTCATCAAGGGGGCTTGCTGTCTTTGGTGCAATAGCTTGATGCTAAACTGGATTTACGATTGCGAGGTGGTTTACGTGATGTACCCGTATATGACATTCGAAGACGGTACCGAGGTCGTTCATTCTGACCTGATTACAGATGGGGATATCGAAAAGGTTGTCGTGCATTTTGAACGACCGACGGCAGAGGGCTTCGACTCCGCTCGCTGTGAGTTGCCTTCCTGTTCGTGGACTGACTGGGAAGGGCGTTTTACTCAGAGTGAAAAACGAGCTTTCGAAGAGTGTTTGAGCAAATCATTTAGATTAGTTCGAGTTTAGTTCGAATATAGAAGCCGAATGCGATGACCTAAAGCGTATGCATTTTTAGTATTAGATGCGTATGAAATGGAGGATGTGAATGGATGAGCTAATAGACTTTAAAAAACGATTTCTCAAGAATGGCGAGCTGGTTTCAATTCCAAAAAAGGAAAGCTATAAAAGAATCATGCTGCTATGGGCCGTCTCTTTCTTTGAATTAAATACAAGTTATACGGAGCTTCAGGTTAATCGTGTGCTGTCACAGCTCTATCCTGATTATGCCGTGTTGAGGCGGTACTTGGTTGATTATGGATTCCTATTAAGGGATGAGCGAGGCCTGAAATACGAGGTTAATCGTGATGTTCACGGTATTGAGAGCTAGCCGTCCGGTTCGGGTCCTATATATTGCTAGAGGGATAAGCGAAATAGGCAATTGGTGTGCGAATATTGCTTTGCCAATGCTGATTTACGAGGTAACTCACGATGTTTCTGCAACTGCTTTGATGGTCTGCTGCAGATTTGCCCCCTCTCTGTTTTCAGTTGCGCTCGCGCAGCTGCCTCAGAAGATGGGTATCGGGACACTGCAGGCCATGAGATTGGCAGACTTAATTCGCGCGGGATTATTCGTTTGCTATATTTTTGTTGATAGTAAATGGAGTATGTTTGCTATTACGTGCGCGGTATCGCTTTGCCGAACGGTTGAAATGCCCTGCTTTTACTCGTTGTTAAGAGCCAATACGAATAGTATCAATCGCGACGTAATTAATAATTCGTTTGGGTTTCTGCAGAATTTGATGATGGTTCTGGGGCCAGTTGCCGGCGGTTTTGTTGTCGCTCAATTTGGGGCGGAGGCTGTTCTTGCATTAGACGCGCTTTCTTTTGCCGCGTCGTTCTGGTTGCTGCGAGATGTTCCGTCGGTTATCGAGGTTAATGATAAAGAGGGGATAAGCAAAAATGAAAAAAACAGGACTGCATTTAGTGATCTTAGCGCGAAGCACTTGGCAATTGGTTTCCTATTAATCGATATTTCTAGTGGTGTGGCATTCGGCTCTCTGAATTCTCTTTTGCCAGCTATTGCGCAATTGCAATTTGACTCGTCATCGATACAATACGGATTCCTTCAGAGTAGTCTTACAATCGGACTGTTGTTCGGAAATACAATATATGGTCGTTTAATTAGTGGTTCCGATTGCGTTAAATCATATTGTTTTGTGACGTATCTTGCGCTCGGTGCGTATCTGGCGTTTGGCTATCGCTATGCGTCTGGGATATCGTTTATTTTCCTTTTTATCGTCGGTGCCGGAAACGCCATTCAAGATGTGCTTCTCATAACATCGCTGCAGGATTTGGCGAGAGACGAATCTGAATCGATAAGCCTGTTTTCAATTAGGGAGTCTTTGCAATCGGTTGCTGTTGTTATTTCAACACTCCTTGTTTCGCTGTTCACGAGCATCGCGATGTTCTCAATTCTCGTTACAGGACTTGGTGTATTTTCAATTATGATGGTAGTTGTGTTTCAATTGAATTATTTGCGAAATATGTGACGTTGATATGCCTAAAACGCTTTTAGTATTTCCCCCAGGATGGAGTCCAGTGGGGCCGTATCTTGCCTTGCCTGTTTTGAAGTCATATCTTCAAGAGGTTGAACAATATAAAGTTGACATCGTTGACTTAAACGTGGAATTTTACGATGACCTCCTATCTTATAGACATGTCGAAGAGTGCTGTAAAAGGTATCGGGAATCAAAGGATTCGTTTAGTTCGAATGTTCAATTAACAATCGAGTTGATACAAAAGTCAGCACTTAATGTTGACGAGGCAAAAGATATTTTCAGATCGAAGAGATACTTTAATCTAAAAGAAAGACAATATGCTGAAAACATTTTTAGAAATGCACTCTATATCATAAATCACGTCTCATATGGAGTTAAATACACGTTCAACTCCATAGATCTGCCCTATGATTATTATTCGACACCAGAAATAATGAAATCGCTTGCGGATACCTTGCATAATCCGTTTATTTCCTTCTATGAAATTGCCTTTCTTAAGCGTATTCAGAGGGAAAAAATCGAGTTTATTGGGATTTCGGTGAGCGGCTGTTTCCAATTGATTTCTGCAGTTACGTTAGCGAAACTGATTAAAGAAGAATGTCCATCTGTTAAACACGTCTCATTGGGCGGCAATTACATTACTCGTTTAGCAGATGACTGCATGAAAGAATGGCATCCCTTTTTTGAATACATTGATTCGATAATGATGTATGACGGCGAAGAGCCGCTTGCACGTCTTCTTGAGGCTCTTGACTCTGGTGATGACAATCTCGACTGTGTTCCAAACCTTTGCCATGCTAAAGGTGGAAAGATATATAAAAACCATCGGATTGAGCAAACATTTATCAACGATACAGTTCCCGATTTCGATGGCTTCGCCCTTTCTAAATACTTCATGCCTGAGTTAATATTGCCGGTTTATTCCTCTAGGCAGTGTTTTAATCATTGCGCCTTCTGCACCATTCCCGGTGCTACCGGTGGTTGTTACCGAAAGATGCCTATATCGAGAGTATTTGAAATAATGTGTCGGTTAAATGAAAAATACGGCACGAGAGTTTTCTCTTTTGTGGATGAAACATTCGAAGGCAAAAGAATGGAGCAACTCGCGGATGAAATAAACGCATCGGGAAAAACGTTTTTCTGGCATGGAGAAACGAGGTTCTCTCCAACCCTAAGTACAGACGTTTTCAACAAGATATACCAAAGTGGATGTAGGCAGATTCAGTTTGGCCTCGAGTCATACAACCAAAGAGTTCTTGATCTAATGAAGAAGAACACGAGAGTTGATTGGATTGATCGCAATATCCATGATTGTCTCAATGCGGGTATTCCTGTTCATCTATTCTTTATGATTGGCTTTCCGACCGAAACTAAAGAAGAGGCTCTGAACACCTTAGCTTATACAGAGAATGTTTTGAATTATTCAAAACAGGTATGTGGTGTTCCATATTCCACGAGAGGATTTACGAATTTTGGTCTCGTTATGGGGTCGGATGTTTGGAATCATCCCGATAAGTATGGTGTCTCTGTAATGCCGAAGTCCCAATATGAGGATTTGCGCCTCGAAGTGGATTATGTTTCAGGCACTGGTTTAACTTTAAATGAAGCAAAATCCTTATCTGATGAGCATCATATTGATTTTTATATGCAAGAAGTCATAAACGGTAGCGACACAATTGACTTGCCCCAGCGGCTTCATATTTCAGAGGTGACCTGGATCCTAGATTCTATTCACGCTGTCAGGTATAAGGGACATTTGACCAAAGTAAAGCGACGGCTGACTAGTCTAAATCCAGCTGATCGAATCTGGCTGGATTCCAAGACCTCTGTCGTGCTCGTTGAGCCATTTGCCTACTTCTATAATTCTGAATACCATCATGTCTATGCTGTTTCCCAGTTGGTATACCTTAAGTTGGCCCGTTTATTGGAGGCCGATTGTAGCATTTCTCTTATCCTTGATCAGGGCGATCTCGAGCTGACAAGGGCGATAGAAGAACTGTTGCATTATGGATTGCTGAATACAAATATCGATGCCGATTATGTAATGCACGATAATGGTTTTCAATTGGTTAAAAGTTCGTTTGTGAAAGAAGTCGGACGCTCAAAAGAGGGGTTAAGAGTACTGCTGAGTTGTGCCACCCATAGAATGTGTGCGGTTAATGATTTTTCGTTCGCTTTGCTTTCGTTGTTTGAAAAGCCGATTACTAAGAACGAGGTGCGCGACATTTTGAAAAAAGAGGGAGGTTGATTTTCAATCTCAACGCAACAGCCTGAACGGACCCCGCGTTTCCGCAGCT